>JAFZWQ010000041.1 GCA_017617235.1 Bacteroidaceae bacterium
GCAGGTCTATGAAGACGTTGGTATCATTAACAACAACTACCTTTTTCATTAGATTACATTCAGATGTTTACGAACTGTGTTCACTGAACTATGCAGAAGGTTTGCCGCTTTGGTAGTGCTGATTAAATTCTTGGCGGCGGCGGCATATACCATCGTCTCGAATTTCGTAGAGAAGTCTTCCTTATAGCACGATTCCTCTACATATCGCTTCAGGGCCTCGTTCTTATTCTTACGAATGCAGAATGAGCTGTATTTGCTCTCACTAACGATTTCGAGTTCCTTCAGCTTATGCATGATGGCATCAAAGGAAATGCCATACACCACTTGCAGCTGACGAACTTCAAACGCGGAAATTCTTTCCCCTTGTTGGAAAGTGTTTTCTAACACAGATGAGGGTAGAAGCATTTCATTGGCAAAAGCGTCGCATAACTTTTCTTTCTCACGTAAGGTCAAAGCCGGAGAAAAGCGCTCATTGTATAGCAAATGCCCCAACTCATGCAGGGCAGTGAAACGACGACGTTCCACATGCTTCTGGTTCTTATTCAGTACTACAATATAGTCTTTCTGATTGACAATACCGCTTACCCCATCAAATCCACTTGGCGCATCGGTGCAGATCACCTTGATGCCATGAGCCTCCAAAACATCCTGCACATTGCCGATGGCATCATTGCCTAAATCCCACTCCTTCCTTAACTGTTTTGCCAAATTGCACATCTGCGATGGGGTAGATAACAGTTCACCTACCATCTGTGGAACAGCTTCATTCTCTTTGCCCAGGATTTCTTCAACTTCAAGATATCGTTCCACTTCGTCCTGAATACGAACCTTCAATGCATTGACATCTTTGGCACTGGTGTCAGATTTCTTGCGAAAAGACACTTGAAATTCATTCAGGTCAAAGGTAAATGGGCGGAAGAAATAATCGGCATCAACATCTAATGCAGTAGCCAATGCCACCAACACGGTGCTGTTAGGCATCATCTTGGCGGATTCGTACTTTGAAATGGCCTGCTTGGTTATTATGCTACCAATGCTGGACACGAGTTGATCCATAGACATCTTTTTTAATATCCTGGCTTGCTTCAAACGTTGAGCGAATACATTTAATAAATCTTTCATAGTTCCATGCTTTTAAGTTCGTTGACAAAGTTACAACTTTTAATTATATGTAAACAACATTAATTCAAAAAATTTATATAAAAAGTAGATTTTTAACATTTTTATATCTATTTTGTAAACCCCTCCTAATAGACTACGTCATTCTTATCATTACTTTTTATTTTGATTTATGATTGGCTACGTCTCTAAAAAAAGTACAATTCGTAACTCGTAATTCATAACTTATTACTATCTTTGCGATGTATTCAGCGGAATACACGACATATTGGTTAAGATTTAGCGTTCAGCTATCAATCTTTGTTTCGAGAATGTAGGAGTTTGAGAAACATGTCATAAAGATGGATAGAGTGAATGCTCGCGCAATGGCGTGGGCTTTACTTATCTATGACATGGGTATCTCCTACAACCTTCGAACAGATAAGTTTTAGTTCACGCTTTTTCTATGCCATAGTAAGCGCACTTAATGTTTAACCTTAAATAAAACAATTATGAAGAAAATTTTGATGATTCTATTGCTGCTGTGTTCAATCAACGCATCGGCACAGGACGTGATTGTAAAACGTGATGGTGCTGCTATTATCTGCCGTATCATCAATGTCAGTTCGCTGGAGATTGTGTACAAAAAGTGGACGGATTTAGAAGGCCCGAATCTCGTTATGAGCGTCGCTGAAGCAGCCTCCATTACGTACGAAAATGGAGAAAAGAAAGTCTTCGAGAATGTGACTACCACACAACCACTTCCCATTGTACAAAAAAACAGCGGCCAGCAGACGGTAAGTGATGATATGCTGCTGAAGATGGTAGAAAAGCAAAAACAGACTCTTTCTGAAAAAGTGAAGTCAAAAACAAAGAGGTTGAAGATTGCAGGATGGGCAACTGGAGGAGCGATGGTTACAGCTGGAGTTACTCTTTTAGGAATTGGAGCACGACGTATGTCTCATGGGAATGATGACTTCTTTTTAGTCGAAGGGTGCGGTATTGGCTTACCATTAATTGTAGCTGGTGCTACAACGACCACCGCTTTTCTAGTTAGAGCCAACAAATTAAAGAAAAATGAATCACAACTTTCCGTTCAGTCCGCTCCTCTCTATCAGCAAGAGTTCAAACTAAAGAATGGTTCTACATTATCCCCGAGCATCAATATGCTGAAGGATAACACGCGACACAACCGAACACTTGGCCTTGGACTTGCATATAACTTTTAAATAACCATATAATTATAATAAGATGAAAAAGACTATTCAACTGATTGCCCTTGCTGCCATTGCACTTGTGGCAACGTCTTCTTGCAAAACAAGTTTAACCGCAGGTGGTACCAGTGCAGCAGAGATTATCGATTCTTACACAGGAAGTATCAATGATGTAAATTTGGAGATTGCCTCTGAACCCATTACCTACAACATCGACATCTCTACCACCGAAGGTCAGCTAAAACTTAAGAATCTTTCGTTAACACAGGCCAAGAGCTTAGCTCTCCGCGAAGCCGTAATGACAAACCGCTGTGCAAAGATTGTCAACCCACAATACACACATCTAATGAAGGGTAAACAGGTTCTGCGCATTACCGTTTACGGTTTCCCCGCTGTCTATAAGAACGCTAAAGAATGAAACATATCTCTTTATTCCTCTCCCCTCCCCGCTCCGCACGAGTGGGGAGGTTTGTTATCAATAAGAACCTGCCTTGAGGGCGGACATTGCGTAAGTGACCAGCGGTGATGTCCCAAGCGAGGGCGTTGAGGGTTTCGCAGACAGAGCGGGTGATGGGGATGCGTTCGTTGTGATGAGGTGCGTTTCATGGCAAGGCGATAGGGATTTTCGGCCAAGTAGCGTTTCCACTTTTAGCGATGCTCCGTACACCCATGACGGAGGAAGGTGGCGGGGGTGATGCCGGTGTGCTGTCGGAAGACGGTTTGGAAATAGTTGCGGCTGCTGAAACCGCACTGCTCGGCGATGGTGTCGTTGCTCCATTCGGGGTGTTCGAGCATCATGCGCTTGGCGGTCTCGATGCGGAGGTGTGTCAACCAGGGATTGAAGAGTTCCTGCTCGGTGGTCTTCAGCCAGATGGTCAGCTGGTAGCGCGGCACGTTCATCTCGTTGGCCGCAGTTTGTATGGTGATGCCGCTGTGGAGGTGTCCGCCTGCAGCCAGCCATCGTTCTACGGCCTGCTCCACCCGTTGCATAGCCTCCGACGACTCGGCATTGGGCACACTACCCTTCTCGCCTTTCACATCGTTCATTTCACACTTCACATCATCCTCGTTCTCCTCGGCCGCATGCATCTTGTGGGGGGCATTGCTGACGCTGTAGCACACAAAGCTGATGACCAGATAATAGATGCCGACGAAGAGGAAGATGGCAAATACGGCAAGGGTCCATCCCGAACCGAAGATGGCAAGCGGCACGAGTGCCGCCATCGTTGCCAGCACCCAAATGCTGCGCTCCATCCACTGCAACAGCACGCCCATCTCGCGGTCGTAGTAACTGTCGAGGGTTCGACGCATGCGGCGCAACTCGCGCAACTGGAGATAGGTGTAGTAGGCCTGCATCAAGGCGTAGGCCAAGGCACCGACCCACTCGGTGTATCGCCTTTCGGGAGAATCGCTCAGCAGGAGTTTGCCGTCGGAAATGACTGCACCGGCAAGGAGGACAAACACAAAAGTCCACACAGCGGCACCTGCCAGCCATTCACGACGAAGGACACGCCCCTGACGCTGCAGATAGAGCACCGCCAGACTCAGCAGCCACGAAGCAGGGGTGAAAAGCAGCAGATTGACCATCACCGCCTGCGTAATACCCAGCGAACGCAAGCCCAACGTATATTGCAACAGGAACTGCACACTGAGAAGTGCCGTGCCAGCGACCATCAGCCAACGGGAACGACTCAGCACCCCACCGCCATTCCTATGATGGGACGGCAGGCAGATTAGCGTCAGCGTCAGCAACGACAGCAGCAAGATGGCACAAAACTGCATTTTCTCCATAGACAGAAATCAGCATTCCGAAATCGGTCGCAAAGTTACTAATTAATTGTGTAAAGGGCAAATAAGGTGTATAAATTCTAACAATTTGTACACCCTTTTGCGTCATTTTTTACACCATTCCGCGATTTCGCACACCCTATTACCTTATATAAGATGTATCTTTGTATCAGAATTACACAAGTTGAAACAGAATAACTAAATGATACATCAAACTATGAGACAAACAATTACATGGATTCGCAGAGCGGTTCTCTGCATGGTTCTCACCCTGTCCAGCGTCGCTGCATGGGCTGATCGACACTTCAATGATTACAACTCACAGGATAACCCTTACCTGATTCAGAGTATAGACGACTGGAACAATCTGGCCATCGACGTTGAAAACCATTACCATTATAATGGTGAATATTTCCGCCTTACAGCCGACATCACCGTAAACGTCTCTAATGGTGATAGGATGATAGGCGACATTAATGACCTAGAAATTTTTAGTGGATATTTCGATGGTGCGGGCCATACCCTGACATTCAAGTACAACGGCGACGGCTCCTATGCTGCACCGTTCCGCCACATCCACAATGCAAAGATTTCACGCCTTAACGTCACTGGCACCTTGCACACCTCGGGTAAATTCGCCGGTGGTATTGCGGGCAAGGCTTCGGGTGATGACAACCTGATTGAGAGCTGTCATGTGAGCACGACCATGATTCTCGACATCAATGGCGATGCCTCCAGTGGTGGTCTCTTAGGTCTCATATCAGATGGTTACTATGCAAAAATCGAAATGAAAAACTGCCTCTTCGATGGTGTTTTCTGCAGCACAATGGGCATCAACTCATACGCTTGTGGAGGTCTCGTAGGTTGGGCAGGGGACGGCATGGTCTGCAAGGCTTACAATTGCTACTACAACGCTTCAGAATCGCTTCCAAATGGGCGCAAGGCCATCGGCAAAGACGGGTCTGCCACGTTCATCCGTTACCGTAACATGAACAACAACCTTGGGAATTATGTGGACAACTGCTTCTATAGCCGTACACTCGGCCTGGGACAAGGTACGGACAAGGGTGCCAGGACACCCGGAGATCTTGTTTATGAACTTAACAACTTCGGAGGTCATTCCTTCGACCTATGGGAACTGAACAACAATGAACCTGTTCCCGCTATGCGAGTCGGTTCTTTGACTTTCGCCCACATCGAAGGCCTGAAACACTTGCATTATATTCCCTACGGGCAGTCGAGCGTTACAATCCCATACACCATCTACGACGACACCGGGCACGAACTGAGTTTACAAAACGACTGTGATGCAACCCTTGAAAAATACGTGACTGATTCTTGGAAATCAGGAGGCACAATAGACGATAAATCTATTACTATTAGTACCACAGGCCACTACAGGTTAATAGTGACCCCATATGTGAGCCCAGAGGATGGTACTGTATATACAGGTGAATGTAAAAAAGAATTTTTCGTATATAATCAGAAAGCCGCCCTTGATGGCTACGGAACTGAGGACTACCCCTACCTGATTAAGAGCACAGCCGACTGGAACAAATTCGTGGATTATATCAACAACGGTAATTTCAACACTTGTTATTATCAGCTGACCGACGATATTGAAGTGACAACTATAGCCGGTGATGAAACTCATAGCTTCAATGGTTCGTTCAACGGCGATAACCACACCATCACCGTCAGCTACGGCAAGGCGGAGAGTCCTGTCAGCAGTCAATTCGCAGCACCGTTCGCAGTAGTGGATGGCGCTACCATTCATCACCTCAATACAACTGGTACCATCTTCAGCTCTGCGAAGTATGCTGCCGGACTTGTAGGTATGGCAAATGGCAATACCAACATCAACGACTGCCACTCCAGCGTCGTCATCACCAGTTCGGTTTCTGGCGATGCCACGAACGGCGGCTTCATCGGTGTGCAAGGCTCGGGTGAATACACCACAGAAATCCGCAGCTGTGTCTTCGACGGCAAGCTCCTGGGCGGCAGTGCCAACAGGTGCGGCGGATTCGTAGGATGGCGGAATATGCATCTGCGTATCGACAACAGCATCTATGCACCAGCCGCTATCGATGGTGGTGAGACAGAGGTTAATGCCGAGGGCAGCGCTACCTTCTCCCGCAACGGTGTTTCTGGCATCAGCAATAGTTACTACACGCGCCAGTTGGGCGAGAAGCAGGGTGTACTCACCCAACCCGTGAACTCAGCGCCAGCCAACATCGGCAGCGAAGTCACGAGCAACAGTTTCCTGACGGTATATGAAAACGGTCTGAAATATGGCGGCAAATACTACATGGCAAGAGCCATCGAACTGGCTGACGATGCCGACAACAGCGAACTGCTCAGCTTCTGCAACGGCTACATGCTCAGCAGTGTGACGCTGGAAGGCCGCACCCTCTACCAGGACGGTGACTGGAACACGCTGTGTCTGCCCTTCGACCTCCCAACCCTCACAGGAACACCATTGGCCGGTGCCACGCTGATGACCCTTGACAACGAAGGAAAGTACGACAACGAGGGCAACCTCGACAACGAGAATGGCACACACCAAACCAGTTTCGACAGCGAGACAGGCACACTCAACCTCTACTTCAAGACCGCTACCAGCATCGAGGCTGGCAAGCCCTATATCGTGAAGTGGACAAGTGGAGAAAATATCACGAATCCCGAATTCACCAACGTCGTCATCAAGTACACCTCGTCGCCTGTAACCGTGGATGACGTGGTTTCCTTCTACGGTACCTACGGACAGTACTCTTTCACCACAGCCGACGAACGCCTTCTCTTCCTCGGCACAGACAACACCCTGTATTATCCATTGGTCGGAGCCACCATCGGTGCACAGCGCGCCTATTTCCAGTTGCAGGGTAATCTGACGGCAGGAGAACCTGCTGGCGGTGCAAGCATCAAGTCCTTCAACCTGAACTTCGGCGACGAGACCACGTCAATTGCTCAGATTGAAAATGAGACAATGAGAAGCGAGGCTGTTTACGACCTGAGTGGACGTCGCATCTCTGCGTCCTCTGTCTCCTCTGAGCGCTCTGTGCTCCCGAAGGGAATATATATCGTGAATGGTAAGAAAGTACTCATCAAGTAATTGATGAATGTAAAATGTAAAATGAATAAGAAGATGAAAAAAACATATATGATTCCCACCGTAAGGGTGATGGAGTTACAACAATCAGAAATTATTTGCACCAGCACCATCAGCAGGACTTTCGGCAACTCAACGATGAAATACGGTGGCGGCAGCACCACTTCCGCACGTGTAAGAGAGTACGGCGATTACGACATCTGGAGCGAAAGCGGGGACGACGACTGGAGCGATTAATCGTATCTTTAACCTGCGGTTTTAGATACTCACGCTCGAAAATCTGCAAGTAAACTTGCGATTTTACTCACTTAATCGTATCTTTGTGAGGAAATAGGTAATGAACCATGAAAATTACAAGCGATATGAGACAGATTTGTTTGTTGCTCCTCCTGCTCGTTGTAGGAATGATGCCGGCAAAGGCCGATAACATCAGTGTGAATGGAACCAGCCGCTCGTACAACGTGTATGCACCCAAGAACCTGGGCGAGAACCGTCCGCTGCTCATCTTCTGTCACGGCTACAACCAGGATGCCAACTGGATACAGAACAGCGAGTTCAAGAACGACAACGTGAGCATGGAGGCCGTTTGCGACACGGCCAAGTTCGTTGTGGTGTTCCCGAACGGCATCGACAAGGCATGGGACACGGGTGGCGACCGCGACATCAACTTCATCAAGGCCATTATCGACAAGATGGTCACGCAGTACAAGATTGACCGCAACCGCGTGTACCTGGGCGGCTTCTCGATGGGAGGTATGCTGACGTACCACGCCATGAACAAGATTCCCGACCTGATTGCCGCCTTCTGTCCCGTCAGCGGTTATCCCATGGGCGGTGCTACGGCGAACGCCAACGTGCGCCCCATTCCCATCCTGCACATTCATGGGACGAGCGACGAGACGTGTGCCTTCAGCGGAGCACAGCCGGCGCTGGATGTGTGGATTAAGCACAATGGATGCCCCACGACGGCGAAAGTTGTGAACAACTACAACGGCTTCAGCGGTGCAAAGATGCACACCTGGGGACCGGGCAACGACGGCGTGGAAGTGAAGCTGCTGGAACTGCCGAATAAAGGACACTGGATATGCAAAGAGCCGCAAGTGTACACGGGCAAGGAGATATGGAATTTCTGCAAGCGTTTCTCGCTGAACAAGACCAGTCCCAACGTCAAAATCACAGCCCCAACGACGGGCGGCAAGTACATCTGCTTCGCACCCAAGAGCGAAATCGCATTCCCCGACATCACGATTACAGCCACTGCCGACGACCCCAACGGCACCGTGGAGAAGGTGGAGTTCTATGACGGCACCACGCTGCTCGCCACCTGCACGGCAAAACCCTACAAGGCCGTACTGTCCACGACAAAGACCGGAGTGCACACCCTGAAAGCGGTGGCCACGGACAACGATGGCGAGAAGAGCACCGCCACAGTGGAACTGACCATGCAGGCACCTTCCACGCTCACCATTTCGTCGGATTTCAACGAGGCCAACGCACTGCCCGCAGGTTGGACCACCTACGACAGCAGCGAGCGACGTACGGGATACAGCAGCGGCTATTCATCGGGCTGCCGCGTATTGCAGTTCACAGGTACCACAAAAGGTTTCGACTATGGTTTGTATTTCCGCAACATCAGCGGAGCCTCCAAGCAGGGATGGGCCAAATACGGCCTCAGCGATGCCGGAACAACACTTATCCTGGCGCCTGGGCACTACAAACTGAAATACAAGATATGCAACTGGAACATGCCCGATTTCGGAACCGTAGAGGTGGACATCGAGAAGCGCACAGGCAGCAAGAGCATAGCCAGCCAGACCTATACACCGAAGATAAACATCGGCAACGTGGTCTCGAATAACTTCAAGAGCCCCACCCTACAGACCTTCGAGTTCGACGTAACCGAACAGGGTAACTACGTCATTGCCATCTATTCTGCAGCCTCGGAATGGAGCGACTGCATCGTGGGTCAACTCTCGATGATGGCCAGCAGTTATGTTGACACAGGCATAGAAGGAGTGAGTCAATCAGCCCCTGCCAACGACCTTTACTACGACATGCAAGGCCGCCGCATAAGCTACCCCGTAAAGGCCGGAATCTACATCAAGAACGGTAAAAAAATACAGATAAAATAATTTTCGTCCGAACGTGCTCAGGTCAGGCGGAAAGTGCCGCCAAGCCACTGGACGAAGGGTTCCTCGATAAACGAAGCGTCAGTACCATTTGTCCCGGTTTGCAGGGGACGGTGGGAAACATAGCGTCCCTGTTCATCGACTTCTACGACAACCATATCTTCCCGACGGCCATCGGGAAACACAATGTGGTGATATCCAAACAATTGGGTTTTCATCGACGCGGTTTAACAACACGGCGTTGAGGTCCTCCGGCCGGCATGACGACTTCGCGCCGCTGGATGACCTCGATTTTCTTTTCGACCTGCTGGTTTTCGCGGAATTCCAAAGGCGATACACGTTCGCCACGGACTTGCACAGGATGCTGGGTGGAATCCATAGCCAGAGTGTCCACAACGGCAGTCGCCGTGTCGCCCTCCAGGCGATGATAGCGCAGGAGCACCGGCTTGCGGATGACCCACATGCGGAAGGCGTCGTCGCGATTCTCGTCGAAAGCATAATAGAAGGTGCAGGTGATGGACTTTACCCGCTGGTTCCGCAATACGCGGTCGGCAGGAATGTTCACCGTGGCATCGTAGTCGCCGCTGACCATCATGGCGTTGGCCACTGTAGAGTCGTTGTCGTAACGCACCTGCATGAGCACATAGCCTTCGCGCTGTCCGTCCTGTACGATGAAACGGTTTCCGCAACGGAACATAAAGTAGTCGCCATCGCGATACGACGTGTCGGCAGGAATAACCAAGGAGTAGAGGTTCTGTTCACGGTTGCCATGCAGGAACATAATGTCGTGACCCTGCCAGATGTTGGCGGTGTCGCCCTCAGTAGTGAAACGAGCAAACTTGTCTTCCTCGGGGATGTTCAGACCGGCTTCGCGTGACTCGCGTTCCAGACGGGCATCGATACGCCGGTACATATCATCGAGATGGGAAGCATGGCCCGAGTACCACACCATGGAGGTATCGAACTGTGCCTCGGTGATGTGGTGTTTCTCGAACACTTTCTGCACATAGAGGTAACGATTGGCTTCGACATCGCCACCCTGGGCCTCGGCCATTCCCTGAGCCAGATGATAGTCGTAGAGGATGCGCTCCATACGGCCTTCGCCAATGACATGGGGAGGAAGTTCTACACTGCAGGAATACAATAAGAGCAAAAGAGCAACCCCTACCCCTGTCCCTCCCCGAGGGGAGGGAATGGTTACTTTTTCTAATAACCTGCTTAACTTATTGATAATCCAAGCTATCATTCTATATGTCCGTATATACGCCCCTCCCGGGAAGGGGATTGGGGATGGGGCCTATGTCAGATTGTCAGATTCTTGCGGTAGAAAAGGAGCAGGGCGATGATGCCACACGAGATGGCTGCATCGGCGAAGTTAAAAATGGGGCTGAAGAAAATGAAATGGTTGCCACCACACAGAGGCATCCACGTGGGCCAATCCCATTCGACAAGCGGGAAGTAGAACATGTCCACTACCCTGCCGTTGAACAACGTGCCATAACCCGAACCAAAGCTGACGAAATCGGCCACCATCGGTGCAGGCGGATTGTTGAAGATGAGTCCGTAGAAGACACAGTCGACAATGTTTCCTGCCGCACCGGCTATGATAAGGGCCAGACAGGTGAGGTAACCCCACGATATGCCGCGTCGGATGGCACGCACCATGTAGATGGCGATGAGCAGGACGAAGATGATGCGGAAAGAAGTGAGCAGGAACTTGTCGAAGAATTCCCAGCCAAAGGCCATGCCGTTGTTCTCCGTAAAGAGCAGATAGAACCAATCCGTTACACGAATGGACTGGTGGAGATACATACCTGTCTTTACGGCAATCTTTATGGCCTGGTCGATGCCAATGACTGACAGGATGAGTACAAGGGCCACGACCCCTCTCCTGACCTCCCCCGAGGGGGAGGAAAGGTCACTCTTTTCAATCATTTCTTTCTCTAGTTCCATCCTTTATTCTTTCCTTTTCTATATACTCCCTCCCCCCGGGGAGGGTAAGGGATAGGGGTAGCTACCTTCTGTTCTGTTTTGCCTCAATACTGAGGGTGGCGTGGGGAACGGCACGCAGACGTTCCTTGGGAATGAGCTTGCCCGTTTCGCGACAAATACCGTAGGTCTTGTTGTCGATACGAATCAGAGCGGCCTGCAGACCCTGGATAAACTTCTGGGCACGAGCTGCCAGCTGAATGAGCTGAGCCTTGCTCTGAGCCTCACTACCCTCTTCCAGCGCGTGGAAGGTGGGAGAGGTGTCATCAACACCATTTTCGTTGCCCTTCGACAACTCGTCCATCACTTTCTTGTAATCACGTTTTGTCAACTCCAGTTTTTCCAGGATAATCTGACGAAACTCTTCCAGTTCCTCGTCTGTGTATCGTGTTTTCTCTTCCATGACTTTTAAAAGGAAGTTTTAGCGTTTGATATTAATGTTAATTTTATAATCTTCGAAATCGAGTTCCGTGGGGGACTCTACCTTGTCGACCAACGTCAGGCTGTTCGCCAGCACCTGGGCACTGATGTATTCGCCATACTGGGCAACGGCCTTGTCGGTCTCGGGATTGTGCTCGAGTTGGATATCGATGCGGTCGGTTATCTCGAATCCGCTTTCCTTGCGCAGGTTCTGGATGCGCTTCACCAATTCGCGGGCTACACCCTCGTACTTCAGTTCATCGGTAACGGTGATGTCCAAAGCCACAGTCAGTGAACCCTCGTTGGCAACGGTCCAGCCGGGAATATCCTCGCTGAAGATTTCCACATCCTCGGCCTCGATGAGGGCTACATCGCCGGAGGCAAGCGTGACATTCAGGCTACCCCGTGACTCCAGTTCGGCAATCTGGTCCTGAGACAGGGCCGTTACGGCGGCATTCACGTCCTTCATGAGCTTGCCAAACTTCTTACCCATGGTGCGGAAGTTGCACTTTACCTTCTTCACCAGGATGCCACTACCCTCGACAAACTCGAGTTCCTTGACATTCACCTCGTCCAGGATAAGCTGCTTCATGGCTTCGATGCGCTGTTGCTGGTCGTTGTCGAGTGCGGGGATTGCAATCTTCTGCAAGGGCTGGCGCACGATGATTTGCTCCTTCTTGCGAAGCGAAAGCACCATAGACGTAATCTGCTGGGCCAGTTCCATGCGGCTTTCCTGTTCCTTGTCGATTTTGCTATCGTCGGCAACAGGGAACTGTGCCAGATGTACGCTCTCCGTATCGCGGCCTGTGGCCTCTGTCAAATCGCGATAGAGGCGGTCGGCATAGTATGGAGCGATGGGAGCCATCAACTTGGCCACAGTCTCCAGACAGGTATAAAGGGTCTGGTAGGCCGACAACTTGTCGATGCTCATGGCCGAGCCCCAGAAACGCTTACGGCTGAGACGGACGAACCAGTTCGATACATTGTCCACAACAAACGATTGGATGAGACGTCCGGCACGTGTGGGTTCGTAGTCCTCGTAACAATTGGTAACCTCGAGAATCAAGGAGTTCAGTTCGGAAAGTATCCAACGGTCCATTTCGGGACGCTGTGTCATGGGAACATCGGGTTCCTCGTAGCACCAGTCATCTACGTTGGCATACATGGTCAGGAACGAATAGGTCTGGAACAGTTTGCCGAAGAATGAACGGGTAACTTCCTTCACGCCTTCTTCGTCGAACTTCAGGTTGTCCCAAGGCTGAGAGTTGGTAATCATGTACCAACGAACGGCATCGGAGCCATAGTTTTCGATAGCCTGGAAGGGGTCAACGGCATTACCCAGACGCTTCGACATCTTCAGCCCGTTCTTGTCCAAGACGAGACCGTTGGAAATAACGGCCTTATAGGCTACGGAGTCGAAAATCATGGTAGCAATGGCATGCAGCGTGAAGAACCAGCCACGTGTCTGGTCCACGCCCTCGGCAATGAAGTCCGCAGGATATGGAAGATTGAAGATTGAAGATTGAAGATTTGGTTTTCCATTTTCAATATTCAATTTTCCTTTTTCAATTTCAAAAGGATAATGTATCTGGGCATAAGGCATGGCACCCGAATCGAACCACACATCGATGAGGTCGAGTTCGCGCTTCAGCACAGCACCGCTTTTGCCCACAAGCCAAATCTGGTCGACATAGGGACGATGCAGGTCGATGCGGTCGTAGTTTTCCTGCGACATATCGCCGGGAATGAAGCCACGCTCCTTCAGCGGGTTGCTGGGCATGATGCCGGCAGCAACGGACTTTTCAATCTCCATGTACAGTTCCTCGACAGAACCGATGCAGATTTCCTCCTTCGTCTCGCGGTTACGCCAGATGGGCAGCGGAGTACCCCAATAGCGGCTGCGGCTGAGGTTCCAGTCGTTCAAGTTCTCCAACCATTTGCCGAAACGACCGGTTCCCGTGGATTCGGGTTTCCAGTTGATGGTCTTGTTCAGTTCCATCATGCGTTCCTTGGCAGCTGTGCTGCGGATGAACCACGAATC
Organism: Bacteroidaceae bacterium; assembly: GCA_017617235.1. GTDB lineage: Bacteria > Bacteroidota > Bacteroidia > Bacteroidales > Bacteroidaceae > Physcousia. The sequence continues at coordinate 13,789 of JAFZWQ010000041.1, forward strand.
GAGGGGATAGTATAGCACGGGCTTATCCGTACGCCAGCAGTGGGGATAGTTGTGGACGTGCTTCTCAATCTTGAAAGCACTGCCCTCCTGCTTCATCTCCATGCAGAGTACGATATTCAGGTCTTCGGTCTTGGCAAGGGCTTTCTCGTCCAGACCGGCATACTGAGGATCGTAAGCATTCTTCACGAAGTCGCCGGCATGATGCCAATAACTATCGTTGACACAAGTAGCAACGAAAGTCTCGTCCATATCCTCCTTCACAAAGTACTTACCTGTGAAGTCCACCATGGGACGCGTGTCGCCAGCCTTGTCGATAACGAACAGCGAAGGAATACCAGCATCCTTGGCCACCTTGGCGTCATCCGCACCAAACGTGGGAGCAATGTGTACAATACCCGTACCATCCTCGGTGGTAACATAGTCGCCAGGGATAACACGGAACGCATCGGCAGTCTTGTCGACGACCTTGCCGTTTTCCAAAGCACAGGGCTTCACCCAAGGGAAGAGTTGTTCGTACTCCATACCCTCGAGGTCTGTACCCTTACCACGCCAAACGATTTCGAGTTCCGTTCCTTCTGCTGCCTGGAAATAGGCGGAGAGACGTGCCTCAGCCAGTATGTAGATGGCCTCCTCCTTTGTATAGGGGTTCTGACCCTTCACAGCTACATAGTCGATCTTGGGTCCTACGCACAGAGCGGTATTCGAAGGCAAAGTCCAAGGCGTCGTTGTCCATGCTAATATATACACAGAGGGCACAGAGGAGGCAGAGTACTCAGAGCATTTTTTGTAGTTCTCCATTATGGTTTTTATCATCTCTGTGCTCTCTGTCTTCTCTGTGTACTCTGTGCGCAACCGGAACTGTGCTGTAACGGTTGTGTCCTTCACATCGCGGTAGCAACCGGGCTGGTTCAACTCGTGACTGGACAAACCGGTACCTGCAGCAGGCGAATAGGGCTGGATGGTATAGCCCTTATAGAGCAGGTCTTTCTTGTAAAGTTGCTTCAAAAGCCACCAAAGTGTCTCGATGTACTTGTTGTCGTAGGTGATGTAAGGATGTTCCATATCCACCCAATATCCCATACGATGACTGAGGTCGGTCCACTCGTTGGTGTACATCATCACGTTCTGTCGGCACTTCAGGTTATAGTCCTCGATGCTGATGGTCTTACCGATATCCTCCTTCGTGATGCCAAGTTCCTTCTCCACGCCCAATTCAACGGGCAGTCCATGGGTATCCCAGCCGGCCTTACGATGGACCTGGAAGCCCTTCATGGTCTTGAAGCGGCAGAAAGTATCTTTGATTGAACGGGCCAGAACATGATGAATGCCCGGATGTCCGTTAGCGGATGGAGGACCCTCGAAAAAGACGAACGAAGGGCAACCCTCGCGCTCTGAAATACTGCGATGAAACAAATCTTCGCCATCCCACTGGTCGAGCACCTCTTTATTGACTTCTGAGAGGTTGAGACGGCTGCGTTCTGCGAATTTCTTTGCCATATATTGATATGCTTTTTGTTATCTTTCTTATTTAGGTGCGCAAAGATACAAAAAATCCCCGTGACTATCAACAAGTCGCGGGGATTTTTATTTTGACTTCGTAATTAATCTCGTTAATAACCTATCTTGTTATTCCATTTGAGGAACCAATTGGTGCGAGTCAGCAACTTGGTCGCAAGGGAAGCATCGCGATTTCCAACGGCATTGGCCAACTTGCTGTTGTCGTTATACCAATAGGCACGACGCATAAGGTCGTAGAAACGATTTCCTTCGAATACAAGCTCCAGGGCCTGCTCGTCGAGAATACACTGGTCAACATCGTCCTGCTCGGCCTGAATGAAGGATGCATCGCCGTATGCATTTCCGTACCAGGTATTATAGTCTGTAAGGAAGTCCTTCAGACGGGTATTGTAAGCCTTGAGGTCGGCGCTGTACACGGCATAGATGGCAGTTGTATCGCTCACATAGGCTGGCAGCGTCTCGTTGATGTAAATGTTGTACTTACCCACAGAGTCGAAGGTGATGTAGGAACGATAGTCATCATACTTCGAATTGGGATTCAAGGTCTGATAAGTAGCCAGACTCACCGTAACATTAGGATACGCATCCCACGTGCTGGGTTTCTTGACTACCGTAGGAACCTTCGGGTAATTGTACTGGTTCTTGTTGGGTTTCTTGCCCACCAGCATCTGCTTGGCACGAGGATAGGGATTATCGACACGGTCGCTGTCCACCACATGGAACGGTGCATACGCCTCGTTGAGGAATGCCAGGCCCGAACCACGGCTGTGGATACCCCACATGTTACAATCGCTGGAATTACTACGTGCAGTAAAGGTGGCAGGTGCCGTACGGATACCCAATTCGTTCACGCTCTCGGAATAGGAATCAGCATAGGGTCTGAAATCTGCCGCATTGAAATCGAAATATTCGATGAAGGCAGAATCGGCAGCTGTGGTGTAATAAGGCTGTACCATATACTGAATAACCGGATTGCTCAGACCCATTGTCAGAATCTGCTTGGCGAAACGAGGATAACCAGCATAGTTCAGGGCCTCGGCCATACGCAGGTAAATCTGTGAGGTTCGATAAATACCTACGTGCTGATACCTGTGTTTCGAGATGGACTGCACATCCACTTCCTCGGAATTATACTTTGTTGTACGCTGGCTATAGGCATAATAGAAACGCAAATCGCCCAATAGACCGTCAGCAATCTCTTCGTCGGTGAACTTATCCGCAGTTACAGTTATCACCTTCTTTTCGCTTCCATTCGTACCATAATCAATATAAGTCTGGGCCTGGCTCAGGTCACGAATAACCGAAGACGGTTCGATGCTGGCCTCCACAAGAGCGGTCTCATACTGGGTATTGTAGAGGTTGCGGAGTTCGTTGTAATAACCATCGGCTGCTGCCGAGTCCATAGGAATAGCCGTGATAAATTCCTGTCCTGCACTACCCCATCGTCCAGATGGAGAATACTGCATGGAAATAATAATCGTATTATAACGGTTCCAATAAATGTCGTCCCCAGACCAGTGAACACCACGACCGGAAGCGGTCATCATCTTCTTTCCGTTCAAGTCCCAAACGATATAGTCGTAGTAGCACTTTGCGGCTTGCTTGGCGGCTTCCTTATCATGATTCTTAGCTGCTTTCCAGAGATAAAGGTCACCCATTACCACCTGTGTGGGGAAGAAGCACATCTTTGGATCGATATCTCCACCGATACCCGTATATTCAGGATATTCCTGACCATAATAAGGCTTCAGGTCCTTGATGAAATAATCGCAGATGTCGTCGAGCTCGTACATCGGATACGTGGCATCGGACTGTAGTTTCGTGATGATAGGGGTGTCAACAAAAGGCACACGGCCATAAAGCAACACCAGCTGCAAATAGGTCCATGCACGGATGCTATGCACCTGGGCTATTTCTGCCTGGAAATACTTCTCATTGCGATTGATATTTCCTGCCGTAGAGTCGGCTCGCTCCAAGAAATAGTTGCAGTTGTTGATGATGGCATAATAGTCACGAGGATTATTGTACTTATTGTCATCGTCGATGTCCAATGATGCAATACCCTTTAAATCTGCCGTAGCATTGTCGCGAACCTTAACCAAATCGGCACGCAGCTCACCCATCAGATTCGTACGAACAGCGATACCCTGCAATTTGTTCAGAATTCCAAGGACCGAAGTCACCGTATCGGCAGGATCGGAGAGCACATGGCCATCGGTATAAATGACGTAATCGTTACCTTTGTCAAGCATGTCCTCGCAGGATGTATTCACACAGAGGACACCGAGAAGACAGAGTCCACAGAGCAGTCCACTTAACTTATTACTCATATATTTAATAGTCTTCATAATTCCTTATTCTTTATTATGAATTATGCATTATGCATTGAATTACAGGTTAATCTTCACGCCAATGTGGAAGCTACGTCCCTGTGACAGCAGGCCACGGTCGATACCTTGTGCCAGAACGCTGTTGTTCATCGAGAATTCAGGATCGGTTCCCAGATAACGCGTCAAAGTGAGTAAGTTATTACACTGGCCCCATACGGTAATACCCTGGATGTAGGTATTGCTGATGGGCAACTTATAACTCAAGGTCAAGGTCTTCAGACGCAAGTAACTGCCATCCTCGATCCAGCGATCGCTGAAGCGGCTATTTCCCATGGGGTCACCATAGGTGGCCTTGGGAATATCTGTTACCTGACCCTCAGTAGTCCAACGGTTCAGCATAGCCGTAGTCTGATTCATAAAGCGACTTCCACTCTCCAGTTGCTGACGCATGTAGTTGTAAACATCGCCTCCCAGACTGTAGTTGAAACCAACATCGAGTGTCAACTTCTTCCACGACAGCGTAGTAAAGATGTTGCCATAGATATCGGGCGTAGCATCACCAATGATGACACGGTCGTATTTGTCAATCTTTCCATCAGGGACACCTGCAGGACCGCTGATATCCACAAAGCGAACATCACCAGCACCAAATGCCGTAGCGTGGTTGTATTCATCGACAATCGTCAGACCGGCAGCTGCTGCTTCCTCACTGGTAGCATACACGCCGTTGGTGCGATAGCCGTAGAACGCATTGATGGGACCACCCACCTGACTGCGAATGGTTGCACCAAGGATATCAGTATCCAAGTAATCCTTGTTATCGGGCAACGATGTCAGCGTGTTTACGAAATGACCCAAGCTGGCACCGACACTCCAGTTCCAATCCTTGCGGGTAATCAGGTGTCCCGTTGCCGTAACATCGAAGCCCTGATTCTTCAGTGAACCACCATTGCTCCAGTTCTGCTGAAGTCCGCTTAAGAATCCCAGTTCCTGCAAGGTAAGCAGATGATCGGTCCACGAATGGAAATAATTGAAGTTGACACCAAGACGGTTATTCAGGCCCTTGAATTCTAAGCCTGCGTTGAAACGTTTCGTGGTCTCCCACTGTAATTCCGTATTACCGATGTTCGAAAGTGTAAGTCCAGAAACCTTGTTCAGGAACATGCTGCTGACAAAATAACTACGAGAAGCATCGTAGGTAAGATTATCATTACCACTTACACCGAAGCCGGCGGTCAGCTTCAAATAGTCGATGCCCTTTACGTCGAAGAACTTTTCGTTGGTTGCAACCCATCCGGCCTGGACACTGGGGAATACACCCCATACAACACCACCGCACTTGAAGCCGCTCTTTACATCACGTCCAAACTGTGAGTTGGTTTCCATTGCAAGGGCTGCATCCAAATAATAACGGTTGGCATAGTTATACTGTGCCTGACCATACCACGTCAAGGTTGCCCACCTCTCGTTGGCACCATCCGCAGTCTTGTTTACCGTATTATTCAGGAAGGGGGTCTTGTCGTTACCCGTATTATAACCATGCTGCGTATTTAGAGAGTAGCTTTCGTTAATATAGCGGAAACCACCCTGCAGATGGATGTTATGGGCATTGTAGGCATTGCGCCAATCGAGTTTTGTGTCACTATTCACCGTATTCTGCTTACCGAACTGCGACCCGATCTCGTTCTCCATCGTGTTCTGCAGAGACGTTACATAATAACTGGGCACACCATTCAAAGCCACATAATACTTTTCGTTCGTATTGACCGAAGTATAGCTGAACATAGAACTCAGATAGAGATGCTTGTTGAACTGGTACTTTGGCGTTACAGCAAGATTGACATAACTGTTGTCGAAATAGTTCTTGTTTTCTGCCGTAGCATATTCGTTGATGGCCACGGGGTTGGCCAGACGCCAGTTGTCGTTACTCAATGCCGATACCTCGTCCAGATAGTCTTCATCGGCAATGTCGAGATGGGCATTATTGATATAACCGCGTTTGTTTGCCCAATCTCCAACGAAAGAATAAGGACTCAGCATAGGGCTTTTGGCCATTGCCAGGAAGTTCGTGCTGGTAATAGACTTTTCGTCATAAGAGTCGGGAGCTCCCGTATCCTGCAACTTACGGGTCTGATTCGTATAAGCTGCGTCAAACTTCATGGACAATCCCTTGGTAATGGAAATATCTGTGTTGAAACGGATATTCAAACGATTGAAGTTATTCTGTTTCAGCACGCTGTTGTCTTTGGTAAAGCCAACTGACAACATATAACCTGCAATCTCTCCACCACCCTGCACGCTGAGTGCATAGTTCTGCGTCAGAGCCTCGGAATAAACTTCATCGCCCCAGTTCGTATTGTTATTGTACTTATTGTACCAATAGTAATTGGGATCGGAGTTTAGGAATTTAAAATCACTCGTCGTGGTTTTCACCGTCTGTAACAGCGAAGAAGCATAGTTCTTATACTGAGAACCATTCATCATCCGGTACATCTTCGGCAACAATTCCACACCGACATTCAAACTGGCTTCGATACGAGTAGCCTGCGAGGTATTGCGTTTGGTGTTGATAAAGATAACACCATTGGCACCGCGGGCACCATACAAAGCCGTTCCATTACTCATAACCTCGATACTCTCCACATCATTGGGGTTGATATTGGTGAGCATATCGTTGTAATAGCCCGTGTGTATCATCTGACGGCTATACTGTTGGTCGATGATAACGCCATCCAGAACAATCAGGGGTTGTGTATTACTCTGCAAGGAGTTAACACCACCGATATTCATATAATTGCCCACACCTATCACACCACTGCGGGCTATGGTACGGACATTGGCGCCCAATTGATTTCCTATTTCAGTGGAAACATTACGGGCAGAAGTGTATTCGAGAGCGGAAGTCTTTACATTGTTCAAGATATTGTCGTCGGCACCGTACAGGGCACGTGCTGCATCGCTTTGCATGATGATGTCACGCAATTCCCCACTCTTGTTCAAGCCGACACGAACCATATTATAACCTGGAATGGTAATCGATACGGCACTACTATAAAGAGGAACTTGCATTTTGAAGGTTCCATCTTCTTCGGTCAAGGTAGAATACCCATCCCCTGCAACAGACTGCACCAAGACACCAGCCAAAGGTTGACGACCAGCCTCGCTAAGGACACGTCCCTTTATCGTGCGTGTCGGCTCTGTTTTCTTGGCCTTTGGAATCCGTCTTACGGCAACAGTATCCTCAGAAACTTCATCAGTCTCGGTCTGAGCGAAAAGGCTCAGGGGCGATGCCACCAAAAGTGAAAGGCAAAATATACTAAGTCTTTTCATATTACTCAACATTTTTATTTTTTTCATATTCTTCCAGGTATTCATCGTCGAACCGATAATGAGGCTGACCATCCAGACCAACAAAACGCCCGGCATTAGCCTTTGCCTCCTCTTCCGTCTCGAAGGGCACAAAGATAATCTCATTCAAACGAAGTGTACGGGTATATATCTTTTCACGATATTGATTGCCCGAAGGACCCATCGAAGTAAAGTATACCTTTACTACTCCATCGCCAGCTCCCATACCCGAATAGGTGTATTTCACAGCGGACTGAACCAATATGGTATCCACCTTATTGGCACTGGAAACAAAGAGGTTCTGTAAATCCGAATTATTGAATTTACTCTCTGCGCTGTTGGTTATGATGTCAAGGTTATCTACGTCTGTGGACTCCGAAACAGGATATGGGTTGGCATACGATGCAAGATTCGTGAATGTGCCATCGGAGCGCAATTCCTGATGTTTCACACCAAACCAACAAGGCAAGGGTTTCGACACAGGAGGAATCGTAACGACATAGATGTTATAGTAGACATCTGACATCGTACTGGGCAACTGATAGGTCAATTGGGCATGGCCTGTTTCTTCCTCAGCCGTGATGGTTGCATAGTCGAATGACTTTACAATTTCGTGATTCTCGTCATAGATAACATAGCGTGTCGGAACAACCGTTACTGTAGGCTGATTCTTTTCATTCTTGGGAATACCATCCTGGAAATAACGATTTGCCGTTGCAGGATAGTCGTTACGGGTAAAGAATGTCGAACGAGGACTGACTGCACCATGATTATCAATATAGGTATAACCATTGGAACACTCTACTTTCTCGAGCCCCTTCAGCAGATTCTGCTCAGGTTTGTAATAGACATCTGTACGAGGATTATGCTGCTGACGCTCATAATACATCGTATTTACCAACGAATCCTCGGGATTGCGATTGTAACGCGTTGAGCCACTCGTATTGAAGAAGCGTCCCATTAGAATGCATAACTTAGCATGCACATTCAGAAGGGAGTCGGAATTCGTTACAACCTTACTATTATAATTAAAGTATTTCGAATACTTCTCGAGCTCCGTCTTCCACACATCGTTGGTAGGAGCAACGAATGAATAGGAACTGTCCTCGCGCTGGATATATCCATAAGAAGCCAAAAGCCTATTGTAAAGGACAGTAACGGAGTCCAGATAAACGGTCTTTCCATCTACAACACCGCCAGCAACAGATGCCTGCTCGTCCAACTCATATTCGTCGAAAGACTTTATAAACTGGACTAGGCTATCCAAATCTGAACGCTGTTCCAAATATTCTTTGATATTCGGGAAGAAACGAAAAATATTGTCGGTCTTATAAAGTATGCCATTGCAGCTTAGAATAGCACTGTCGAACGCGTTGCCATCAATAGTTCCCGCCGAGGAGGACTTTCCGAGCAAATGCATATACTTCTTGCTCATCATCCGAATGGTATCATTGGTCATTGAGGAAACCGTACGTGTAAACTGAGCCAGATGGTTATACAAGAACTGGGTTACAGCCCTGTTGTCCTCCCATTTCAGGTTCTGAGCCACATCGTCCTGATAAACCTTAATGATACTGTCGGCCTGAATCTTACTGAGGTTACGGGGAGCCCATAAAGTAAGTTGCTGGGATGAATTCAACAAGTCAGATGCCCCAATGGCCTCGACCACACGATAGAATTGTTTAAGTTCCGTATCGTTTTCGATATTCTTCAAGATAGTAGGTTGGTCACTCATTCCACCTTGAGTTACATCGTAATGCTCGTTCCAGGCATCTGTACATGCTGTCCAGAAGACAGCCGTGCTAGCCAGCATCACAGCCACTATCGATTTATAGAATCTATTTGTCTTCATATAATTGTCAATTTTCAATTATCTAATCGGATTTGCCGCTTGATTCATTCAAGAACTGTCAATTTCATTAGTAATCATCCTCGGCCTTGCCTTCTCCTTCCACACCAAAGACGCTCTTAGGAACAATCTCGATGTAGTCAAGCATGGCTACAGTAGGACCAACCGCCCATACGCTCTTGATACGTATGGTGTGTTGAACATTTTCGTCAAGGTTTTCTGTACAGATTACACAACGAACCGTATATCCGCCACCACCATTGTTACAGAAGTAACTTCTCTGTACGGTTTCGTCACCATCCTGATGTCCTTCGCCAACAATATTAAACACACCACGTGGGCCATGATACCAACCCAGATTATGCATGTTTTTCTTTGCAGCTTCTGTCTCCTCCGCTGTTCGGTTGTTACCGTCTGTCAACGCGAACCAACCTGTACGATCCACAAAATTGGTATTACGCATATCCAAAGGAATACCTCTGGGTATATCATCCAGATAGAACTGACAAATACCTCTTGAGGCCATAGCACAGAATCCCAGGCGAATTTGATAGGTTCCCGTAGGAACACTGGGCAGATTAAAGGTAATGTCGTAACTTTCGTTTGCACTATACAGGTTAAATTCATCACCTTCGTAGCTCCAATAGGTGTTATGTTGGCTCTGGAAGAGGAATACTCCATCCTCGTTAATCTTCACATTGTCCAAATAGCCGCTGGGGAACCAGTAGTTAGGACTTGCAACGCTAACATCCGGATTATCAGAATCGGCAATTCTATTCGCAGTACGTCCGTCACGAATGGTATTGTTCAACATTTCAGGGAAGAACGTGTACAAATCCAAGCGCATACGTGTATTGAAGATATCATCTTTTGTTGACTCGTCATAACGTACAAGCCCATCTGTCAGATAATAGACACCATTCAGGGCCTGATTCTCGTAATCACCAGATACTTCAGGGAAGACATGAACACCCAATGTCGAACTGCCGCGACGCATATCACCTCGGTTAAGGTAGAGCTCATTCTTCTTTCCACCTTTCAGGTACTGTTGAACCGTCAAACGTTCCACCTTAATCGTAGTCAGCGAATCCATTGTGCTATACCACTCAGTAGGATTAATGACCTTGGTATCAATAGAACATATCGAGGTCAAGTTATCATAAATTCCCAAACGATCCAAACAGTTATAGGCAATCAGGCGACGTAAGGGGTTGCGCCACTCCATCATTTTGTCGGGATTGGCCTGTACGGTCTCCCAGGTATCACCACCATATATACCACGAGCATATTCGTAGAAGGTCTTCAGGTCCGTAATATTATATGTCGCTGCCAAGACATCGTTGGGGCAGGCGAATGCGGTGAAACCATACTTCTTTTGTTTGGGTATATGGCAATAATCCGTTTGAGCACCAGAGTATATGTGTAAATCCTCATACAAGTCGGGATTCCAGCTGGCATCCTTAATCTTATTGCGCATGATGAATGCAATTCCCGTAGCTTCCATAGCCTCGACAAACAGAGAAACACTCGGATTCTCCAGCATCAGGTCGGGCAAACTCTGGTTTGAAACGGAAAGCACAGCATTAATCGGCTGAACGATACCATTTTCCACAGAGTCGTTACGCTGGGCATAAATAATTTCACCACTACGATTAAACACATAGTTTACATACAAAGTATCTTTTGTATCCTCATCAACCAAGGTATCTGGCTTAACCGTTAGATAACGGTCGTTCATATTCACCATGGGCAGCGAGGTATAGTTGGCAAAATCAACCGTATTGTAGGCTTTACCATTAATTAAATGCGTACGTGCCAACGTATCACAGATATCCACGGGAATATCGTTTACACTGGCATAACCGTTTTGTGCCAAATACTTTTGTACAGCAGCATTTGTTGGAGCAAAGCATGTGAACTGACCGCGAACGGACAATAAATCCATGATGTTTACACCACGGGTACTGTTGGTGGCACGCTTCACGATGGTCGCAAACTCGCTATAATCCTCATGATTCTGCAAATAGTCACTCATCATCTCACCCGTAAAGGTGTAATAACTCTCCGCAGGAATATCATCACTACACGAAGAAACGAGCATCAGTCCCGTACTCGCCAGAACAGCGGCGAGCCCAATATAGAAATTCTTTATCTTTTTCATAATTCGCGTCTGATATTAATTGGTGCTCTTAAAACTGCCTTCATCGTCGCTGTCGCCATAATAGGCTTTCTGCTCTAACAGGCTGTTACACTTAAGTTCTGTCTTATTATAGGGCCAGAAGAAGGCCTCGTAGTTTACGGGAGTTGTACCACCAGATTTCGCGGGTACAGCACTCTTGATATAATCCGGCGTACCTTCACGATGACAACGGCGCAACAGGTCGAACCAACGCTTTCCCTCGAACATCAATTCGCGACGACGTTCCTTCATGCAAAGTTCGCGTAACTGGATTCTGGTCGGGGCATCCGATATCTTCAGTACACCTGTAGGTGTTGTCGTTGCAGAATTTGTCATGTAACTGCGACGGTTAACGGCATAAATCAGGCCGAAAGCCTTACGGAGGTCTTCGTCATAAATTTTATTTCCGCTGCCGTCAGTCAGTTGGGTTCCATTGTTATCACGAGGGTCTTGACGATCGTACTGAGCCTTCTCAATCAGAGCCTCAGCCTGCATCAGCATAACATCGGTCAGACGATAGAAAATCCAGTTGTGGTTGTCGTAATCACCACTAACCGAATATACCGTAGCCTCAAAAGGAAGCTCCTTACCAGTGACACTTTCTATCGAAACTTCCTCAGCTACGAATTTGTTGGTATAGGCCTTAGTAGAAGTCCCACTACCTGAGACTCCGATATTGGCGTAATATCGGCAATCATGGTCGTGATCGAAAACGGTCTGACTTGTTTTCGGGCTCGATGAAACTGACTCATAAACGCCCAAATAACCTTGTCCATCATTTCCTCCACTCAAATAATGATTGCCGTACAGGGCAGCACATGCCGTATTGCGCACGTAGCGATTGTCACTACCATCATAGGTAAAGGCCAGTTCAAAGAGGCTTTCAAAACTGTTACCTGTAGACGAGAATATGGTATTGAAATCATTACCAAACTCGTTTCCGCTATAGCAGGGATAAAGAGGATAGCCATCACCTGTATCTTCCGACCATTTATACAACGTCAGGTTGCCCGTACTGGTGCTAGTAGATTTACCCGCATAGTCCTCTTTATATTCGGCTAACTTGGCATCAATCACCTTCTGTGAGTAATCTATACACTTCTGGTACTGATTATCCCACAAGCACAAATCAGCGAGCAGAGCATAAATGGCATTCTGAGTAACACGGTTCACCGTACTGTTATAGTAGCGTCCCGTATCTTTTGGATATGCCTTCAAAGCACTTGTAACAACAGATTCGAGGTCAGCAATCAAGGCCCGCACAATCACGTCGCCATCCGTTGCTGCAATGGGGGTTGCATCCTCGTCGCTCTGTACAGGATTGGTATAATAGGGTACATCCTTGAAGGCACGCACCAAATAGAAATAACACAAATCGCGCAGGAATGACATCTCTGCTATCGTAGCATTTACATCGCTTTGGGTATAAACAGGATCTATCTTACTTACTTCCGGAGCACGTGCAATGATAATATTACACTGATTGATGACTGAATAGAAATCGTACCAGGAAGTAAAGGTATTGGTAGATAGGAGGTATTCCTTAAGGGTGCGATATAAGTCCGTATATTCTGAGGTCTTCAGACCATCTCCGATATTATCGCTGCGGACTTCGCCCCATACGATACAACGACGAATGACAGCATCTGACTGCATTTTGACATACACACCCGTAACCATTTGGTCAATATCCGTTTTCTCGTTCCAGAAGTTATCCTCCGAAACGAAGGTCTTCGGCTCGATAGCAAGGAAATCGCCACAACTGGACAGTCCCAGACAGGCAACTGCTGCCAGCATTAATGATTTTATCATATTGTTCTTCATGTTCTTGATCTCCTTTCTTCAGAATTCGATATTTAAACCAAACGTATAAGCTCGTGCATGAGCCGGTGTATTTGCATTATCCGTAGAAATACTCATACCACCGTATGCGACCTCGGGGTCAACACCGCTATACTTTGTCAGGCAGAAAAGGTTACGTGCACTGGCATACAGCTTCAATTGGTTAAGATGCCACTTCTTGATGAGTTTGCTGTCGAAAGTATAGCTCAACTGCAAATAGTTAAGACGCAAGAATGAACCATCTTCAATGAAACGGTCGCTAATCAGCGTGTTGTAGTTCTTGGTATAATAATTCGACAGGGCACGGGGGATATAGCTTCCATAGCCGCCATCTCCTTCTCTACGCCAACGATAGTTTACAGCCTCACTCTGGTTGTTATTGGAGTTCATGGACTCTACATTCAAACGTGCCAGATTGAAGACATCGTAATCCACACGATAGTTGAACTGCGTGGAAAGTCTCCAGTGTCCATAATTCAAGGTGAAACCGAAACCACCCGTCAGTCTGGGCAATGAGTTACCCAGATAAACGATATCCAATTCGTTAATCTGTCCATCGTGATTGACGTCCTCGTACATGGCATCACCACCATTGAACTTGGCAATAGAATTACCTTCCGTGTAACAGAACAGCATCTGCAGGGGCTCACCCTTTTCGTTGTAAATAACCTGATTATCAGCATTCAGGGCTATGGGGAACGTCACACCTGCATCGATGAACTGCTGCAACGTGGTAAGTCCAGGATAATCCTGTTGCAAACGCTTGGGGATACGGCCCTTCACGATGTTCTGTGCCGAGGAGAAGTTGTAATTATAGGTACCCAGACAACGGAATCCATAAATAGCGCCGAAGGGATTGTTAATCTGAACACGCTGCAAGGTTTTCGCATTATCCTTGGCAAAATCGGTATTCAGGTTATCCAGCACATTGGCATCCATCTTAGTGATGACGTTGTGGTTGTTGGCAAAGTTGACATAGCAATCGAGGGAGAACTTACCCTTCTTCAACAAGCGGTTTCCATCGATATTGAATTCCCAACCATTGTTCTTCATGTCACCAACATTCATGAGCAAGCTACCGGCAGCGCGGCTTGAAGGTACTGCACCATTCATCATCATATTGGTGGTCAAACGGGAATAGAGGTCGAGACGGAACTTAAGACGGTCGTCAAAGAATCCCACATTGAATCCAACATTCCAAGATGTCACATGTTCGGGGCCGAGAGCATTCAGTTTGAGACCACTTGAATTCATGGAGATAGAACCCAGATAAGCAGAACCTGTACTGTATTTATTCATGTACAGATAGTCCTGATTGGGGGCATTACCTACCCTACCCCAACCGGCACTGACACCCAGCATGCTCATCTTGGCCTTGTTGCGTGCCCATTCCATGAATTTCTCGTCGATAACGTTCCAACGTCCTGAAATAGAATAAGAAGCCAGCCAACGCTTGCTGGGTCCGAAACGCGACGTACCGTCCATACGCAGGGTACCATCCAACGAGTATTTGCTCTTGTATGAATAGTGACCTGTGTACATGTACATGAGGCCACGTCCCTGACCATATCCGGAGGTCATTCCACTAATCAGACCACCTGCTGCAGGAGAGGATACTCCACTGGGCAGACGATAGGCATCGGTACTTTGGTTACTATTGCTACCGCTATACAACTCAAAGCGTGCCAACATGGTCATGTAGTTGTCCTGATTCTTGAAATGAGGAATGAAGTTCAAGGAGTGACGCGTAGTGAACGAAAGACTCTTTGCACTATAAGAATATGCCGTATGAGTATTGATGAAGTTTGCCGTACTCAATTCACGCGGATAGTCTTTGTCATCGTATTCATTAGAGACATTGACAAACAGCAAACCGTTGTACTTCAACTGATGATGCTCGGCGTCCAAGCCCAAAAGCTTATATTCCAATTCCAGTTTCGGAGCTAGTTCGTAACGGCGTTGGTTGTATTTAGCAAGTTTTGCACTGGCTAAGGGGTTCGCCAGTCCTTTTTGGTCGTCTAGCTTCGAAGTTCCACCAGCCGCATTCTGCAACATATAATAGTAGTCATCAGACTGCACTCCGTTCTGGTATTCATAATATGGAGAGAGGTTTGGCATCTTCACCATTGCTATACCCCATAGACCATCGTAGTTAAGGTCACGGTCGGTATAGGTCAGAGAGAAGTCGGAAAGAATCTTAATTCTATCGTTGACATAGTAGTCGAGTGCCATACGGGTAGAGAAACGATCCATCTTCTGTTTGATGATGTTACCCGTCTGATGGTCATAACCACCACTGATACGGAACAGGGTCTTCTCGTCACCACCCGTTACACTGAGGTAATGATTCTGCAACGTACCATACTGCGAAACGAGTTCAGGCCAGTTGGTATTGTTGTCGTACATATAGGCCTCGGAGAAACCGGCATAGTCGTAATTGAGTTCAGGGATATTTCCATCCGTATCCGAAAGTCTCGGATTGAAATATGCCTCCTTCAACATCATGGTGTACTGGTCGCCATTCAGAAGTTTCACGGGACGATTCTTATCGTTAACCGTTATCTTGCCCGAATAAGAGATGCGAGCAGGACCACGCGAACCACGCTTGGTGGTAATTTCGATAACACCATTTGCACCGTCCTTACCCCAAATGGCCGTAGCGGAAGCATCCTTCAGTACCTTGACTTCGAGAATATCCTCCGTATTTACCTTCAGCAGTTCTGCAAACTTTTCGTCTGTTGCCGTAGCCACATCAAAGTCAGAGAGGTCCAAGTCTGTTACCTTGTCACCATTGACAACGATGAGCGGTTCGTTACTAGTTAAAGAAGAGATGGAAGACACACCACGCAGACGCATCTGAGAGCCAGAACCCACGTTACCCGATGAAGCGATGATGTCCAAACCGGCGATACGTCCCTGCAGAGCCTCATCGACAGAGGTGATACCCAAACCTTCGAATTCCTTGGCATCCAAACCCTGTGCCGAATAGCTGACTTCGCGTTCTGGGATAGCCAGACCCGAGGTCTTTGCCATCTTCTTTCCAGTAACCACAGCCTCTTTCATTATCTTAACATCGGCAACCATAGGGATATGATAAACCTGTTTTGTAATGGGCTTGATGACATGCTGCTTCATGCCGACACAGGTGAACACGAGCTTGTTCTTCTTCGCATCCTTCAGCGTCATCGTGAAGTTACCGTTACCATCCGTCACCGTGGCACTTACTGTACGGTTCGACGGGTCAATCTCCTTTACCGACACGCCAGGCAGTTCTCCGAATTCATCGGAAACAGTACCACTGACGCGCGTAATCTGTGCGCTGACAAGCGTAGATGCCAGACACATTATTATTAATAAGGTATATTTCAGTGTTTTCATCTCTTACGCTTGATTGGGTTAGGATTTGTCGGATTCAATGGATTGGCATCCACGATAGCCTTGACCTTGTTGTATTCATTCAGAGAATAGAGACTGCCGCTGGGACGAGTCTTTGCATCGGCCTTGAAGGGCATCAAAGGTGCGTCTATCTGATGGATGACTGCGAACGAAGACGAGTAGATACGTGAACAATCCTGCAACGACGCTTCGTTGAAGAAGTACTGACGTGTGAGAATGTTGCAGAGATTATTATCAACTGTACGAACGTTTCCTGCGGCATCCTTTACGGTCAGGTTTCCACCTTGACTATAAGACACGGTGATTTTCACGAAACGATTGGTAAGGGTGTCGATACATGCACTCTCGAATACGTCATCGTTGTGGTTCTCTCCTTCTACATATACCGAGTTGTCCTGGATGTGATAGCTGACAAAATTGGAAATCACATTCTTCATCACCTGTATCTGTGCCGTCAGATAGTCGTAGTCCTCTTTATCTTCTTCGGGATCCATGACCGTCAGACAAGCAGATGCAGCATCGATTTCCTCCCAGGTGGGAAGCATCAGCGTATCAGCGGGATTTGTGCTCTGGGATACGTTTTCATAGAAGTATTTGTCTATGGAAGCATTCGTGGGCACATAGATAGAATAATGATAGTTGTTGAGAGCGGTGATAGCCCTGTCCATTGTTGCGTGTGAAGCACCATCATTTCTCTTTACGAAATCCATGTTGGACAACAGTTTGGCAAATGACCCGAACTCGTTTTCGCGCAACGTGTCCGTGATAGCAGCATAGGGACTTACGAATGTACTCATCAATGGTTCATCATCGATGATATAACTACGTCCATTACCTTCGGTACTCTTGTCAAAAATCTCTGTCACGGGGATAAAGTAGCCTCGCTCGTATTGGAATGAGCCTGCTACGCCCGTAACCTGTGTGCCGTTCCACTCAACAATAACAGGTCCACCATTCTTTGCGGTATAGAACTTCTGTCCGGGGATAAACAGCGTAGTGCACAGCGAACTATTCAGGATATCGGCAAAATGGTTGAAGACATCACCATTACGCGAGAAGTCCTTGGTCAGCGTAATGTTACTACTGCTGCGGTCTGCAATCTTACCACGTCCTTTCTCGTCGAGTGTGGTCCAATCAACCAGGTAGGGGAATGCAGAGATGGTCTTTCCATCCAGATAGAACTTATAGGCCACCGCATTAGAGGTTTGATCTGTAGTTACACGCTTGTATGACACTGGGTCGTAATAGGTCTGCAGGGCACGGTCGGTAGGAATAATGAAACTGTATTTCGAACCGTTGGCATTGTTCTTGCCACCCATATTATTGAGGTAAGCATAGAAACCTTCACCACCACTCTTCTTACTGTCCATATCCACAACGCTGTAAACACACTTGATATCGTCGTTAGCGCGGATAACACAAGGATAGTACACGCTGACATATTCGGGTGCCACAAAGACCTTGTTTGTCTTATAAATGAGACCATTACATGCCCACAACACCTCGTCTACATCAGTTTTCTGAATGCCCATCGATTCGCCAGCGGTATTATTTATGTTCGAAAACATGCTGGGAATAGATGCCTTAAGACTGGTGAGCTGTGTATTTCGGAGCAAAGGCAGAACCACCTCGTCCGGAGCATTGTCCCATGCTGTTGCACCTGGACCTGCCGTTCCGAAACGTTCCTTCAGGTCAGAGCCGTCAGTCTCCAGATAATCGAGCATTGCCTGGTCGGTGGGAACAAGCATTACACCAGCATTGTGCTGGTAGGTAATGGTGTTGTTGGCACTGGGCAACGTGTATCGGTTCCATCCCGGGTCGAAACGCAATGTTGTGGTCACCGTGGGTTGGTTATTTGCCCAATAACCATCAGTTTTACGAAAATCGTGGCTTTCCTGGTCATTGAAATAACGCTTCACAAAGACACTGTCTTCGCCACCATATTGACGCTGATACTCTGTACTTACCGTAGCATCATAAGCAGGATAGCTAAAACGATTGAGCAGGCGCTTGTAAATGCTGAACGAAGGCTCAGTATCGATAATACGTGCCATGTTGTCCAGTGGCAAAGCCACATCCTCGAGGATATGGATATAACCATTCTGGCAAGTGATGTCCTGCATTCTCTGTTCTGGTTTCGTCCCCTCGTCCTCGCGAATGACCTTGCCATTAATAAAGGCACCTACATTACTCTTAATCTCGCCATTTGTCAGGAATGAGACATCGTCACTCGTAATGCCGTTGTACTGCATAAACTTGGGCATGAAATGAATCATGGGTGCAACGCCATCGTCCTGCAAAACAAGAGCCTTAGTCTTGCCACGCAACTTTTTCCAATAGTCCACCTGATTACCGGCTGTATCCAGACGTACGGGATTCAGTTCAGGGAAACTGGAAGCAAGGACAACGGGCACCGAATCCATCAGGTCGACAGAACTTGAGCGACGCATACAAGCTCCCTCTTGCGGTTCATCATTAGCACTTGCAGATGGAACGTTTCCAAGCAGTTCCACCAGATAAGCACTGTTAATCATGTTGGCCTTGAAGATGAGCTTCTTCTGTGCATTTGTCATATCCTCTAAGGATGTAACACCCCAGGGATTGTTTGCATAGAAGCGCTGCCATGCCGCATCATCGGCTGCAAACAGCGTTTTGCTACCTGTTTTCTTCAGCACCGAAGCATAGTCCTCGTCCTGAGCATTGATTAACTTCAATGTCTCCGTGAAATTACCACGATGTTCCAGTTCTTCATAAATGCTCTCTCCCAGATACGAGGGTTGTCCTGTTAACAAATCGTCGCTACAAGACGTGGTTAATCCGCCTAGGAGAAAAGCAGCACAGACAGGAATCACGGCATAGGTAATTCTTGCTCCGTCAGCTACGCAAGCGGCAAGCCGTTTACTTCGCTTTAGAATACTGTTTTCCATGTTTATTTTTGTTAGTTTTTATTGTTTTCACACAAAATAAGGGCAAAGAATACCCTTAATTTTCCCCAAATTTACTAAATCCGAGCGAAACGGCAAAAGGTTTCTTAACTTTTTTTGTAAAAAAGAATTAAAGCCAGACGATGAAAATCTGGCTTTTTATAAGGAAATATTTTAACAGAATCAGTATTTCTCTTCTTCGTTGGGGAAATCGCCCGACTTAACATCCGTAACGTACTGTCCTATCGCATCCGTCATTACGGCATTCAAATCGGCATAGCGACGCAGGAATTTGGGCGAAAAGCCTTTGTTCATACCTAACATATCGTGCAGCACCAGCACCTGTCCGTCGGCTGGTCCACCGCCAATTCCGATGATGGGGGTATCCACTTCACGACACACGCGCTCTGTCAGCGCAGCAGGAATCTTCTCCAGTACAATGGCAAAGCAACCGGCATCAGACAACAGATGAGCATCGTGCACCAGTTTTTCTGCCTCTGCCTCCTCACGGGCACGCACTGCGTACGTTCCAAATTTATTGATACTTTGGGGCGTCAGACCCAGATGTCCGCATACAGGAATTCCTGCAGCCAATATGCGCTTGACGGTTTCTATGATTTCTTCGCCACCCTCCAGTTTCAGCGCATCGCAGTGCGCCTCCTTCATAATGCGGATAGCATTCTGAACGCCTTCGGTAGCATTTACCTGATACGAGCCAAAAGGCATGTCGCACACCACTAAAGCACGCTGTACGCCACGCACCACACTCTTTGCATGATAAATCATCTGATCCACCGTAATGGGCAACGTGGTCAAATTACCTGCCATTACGTTCGAAGCCGAGTCTCCGACCAGAATCACATCCACACCAGCCCCGTCAACGATACGAGCCATGGTGAAATCATACGCCGTCAGCATGGCAATTTTCTTTCCCTGCTGCTTCATTTCCATAAGGCGATGGGTCGTCACCTTACGTGTATCTTCTACTAAATATCCTGCCATTGATTAAAGTTCCAAGTTCAAAATTGTCGCAAAGGTACAAAAAACTTTCAACTTTCAACTTTCATCTATCAACTTTTTTATATCTTTGCGTCTATGGAGCCTCGATTCTTACTATTTAAAGCATCAGCAGGCAGCGGAAAAACCTATAATCTGGCCATTCAGTACATCGCGCTGCTACTCGCCAAAGGCGAACACGAATTTCGACACACGTTGGCAGTCACCTTCACCAACAAGGCAACTGCCGAAATGAAAGACCGCATCCTTCAGTTCCTCTACGACATGTGGAAAGGAATGCCCAAAAGCGAGGAGAAGGTTGCGGACACCCAAAAAGTGCTGGAAAAATTGCATCAGAAGAAGATGACGGACGAGGAAGTTCGTCAGCATTGCCACTATGCTCTCAGCGCCATCTTACACGACTACAGCAGATTCTACGTTTCCACTATCGATGCTTTCTTCCAAGGGGTGCTTCGCAGCATGGCACACGAGCTGGGACTAACCGCCCGACTGCAAGTCGATATTGACGACAAGACCATCATCGAGTTGGCTGTCGAGAACCTGATCGACGACCTACGGAACGACAATCGCGATGTATTGCCCTGGCTCAGCAGTTACATCGAACAGCAAATGATGGAGAACAAGCCATGGGATGTGCGGCAAGAATTGAAAAAGATGGCTCGAATGCTCTTCCAAGAGGAATACCTGAAGCGTTCACTTAACGACGAGAACCGACCTTTTAACATTGAAAATATCGGACATTTTCGCAAATTGTTACAATCCGAACGAGAGAACCTCATCATCCCCGTTCAGCGCGAAGCCGACAAATTCGAAGACATCTTGCACAACACGGGAGGCGACTACGAGGAGCTCCTTAATTACAGTTCCGACATTCAACACTATGTTAGCTACATGAAGGCGGGTAATATGGAGGCGAGTTACGGGAAGCGACTACAAGATTTGACAGCCGATTCTGTTAAGATGCTGAAGGCCCCGTTGCGCAAGGACACATCGCTCCACCCCATTGCCCAGCAATTGGCAGCACAGCTCAACATCATCCACCAGCAACAAGAACTGGCCGCACGACGCATCGGCAGCATCGACCTGGCTCTGGCCAACCTGACACCCATGGGACTGTTTGGAGCCATAGACAACGAGATTAGCCGTTTGTCGAACGAGCGCAACCGTTTCATGCTGGCCCACACCCCTATCATGCTACGTCGGATGATTCAGGGCGAGGATGCCTCGTTCGTATTCGAGCGAATCGGCACTCAGTACAACAACATCATGATTGACGAATTCCAGGATACCAGCCGCCTGCAATGGGAGAATTTCCGCACCCTGCTCATCGACAATCTGGCTTCTGGCGGGTTCAGCATGATTGTGGGCGACATCAAGCAAAGTATCTATCGTTGGCGCAATGGCGACTGGCACATCCTTCACGAACTGGACTTGCACGGACACAACGGCATACCCGTTATCCACAATCCGCTGGACAAGAACTTCCGGAGTTTGGGAAACATCGTCAACTTCAACAACTGGCTGTTCCCCCTAGCCGCGAAGGCGCTGGACAAGCTCGCCGGAGAGGAGAGCCATCACCTATCGGACCTTTATTCCGACAAAGGGCAAATCGTCACTAAAGATAAGGACAGCGGGTACGTGCGTATACAAATCTGTCACAGCACGGAAAAAGCCGTTGCAGCGGCCTGGGAGGAAAACATGCTGGCCGACCTTTGTCAGCAAGTAGAGCTACTGAAGGCAGGCGGAGTTGCATACAAGGATATGACCATTCTGCTGCGAAAGAACCGCTATATCCAACCCACCATTGCCTATTTTGCCGAACATCTGCCCCATGTGCGCTTGGTCAGCAATGAGGCCTTCCTGCTGGGTTCTTCCATCGCCGTAAAGATGATTGTATGTGCCCTGCAAGTTGTTGACGATATCGAACGCGACCCTGTGGCACTATACTATCTGGCCGACCAATATCGCCAACACGTCTGCAAACAAACAGGCATAATCCCTGCCGGCATCCAAGAAGACTACCTGAAGCTATTGCCCGACAGCTTTACGGAAAACCTCAACGAACTGCGCTGTCTGCCACTCTACGAGTTATGTGAAAAGATTTACCGCTTACTCGACCTCGACAAAATTGCCGACAGGCAGGATGCATTCCTGTTCACCTTCTTCGACGAACTGTCTGCCTATCTGCGCGAGAATCCGTCAGACATTCCTACCTTCATTCAATATTGGAACGAAAAGATGCAGACAACGCCCATCCCCAACGGCGAGGTCGATGGCATACGCATCTACACCATCCACAAGTCGAAAGGGTTGGCCTTCCACACGGTGCTGATGCCCTATGCCGACTGGGACATCGAAAGGGATATGGCAAGCGACCTGTATTGGTGCAAGCCACATGAAGCGCCCCTCAACGAGATGGGGTCGTTGCCCATCCGATTCACGTCAAAGAAAATCAAGGGAACGGCCTTCGAGCAAAACTACAAGGACGAACACATCAACAGACGGGCCGATGAACTGAACACCCTGTACGTCGCCTTCACCCGTGCCAAGGAAAACCTGCTGGTATGGGGATTGAGCAAGAGCAATATGGATTGCGAGAAGCAAGACGAGAACATTGCCGACCTGCTCTACAAAATACTGAAAGGTGAGGCCCCCGCCGAGGAAGAACTTTTCACCTACGAACCCTATGGGGCCTATAAGGCCCATGAGCCACATGAGGCCCATGAAGCCAATGAGCCCTATAAGCAAGTAACCATGTGCTCCTACGAGGGCAACCTGCAATTCCGCCAAAGCGGACAGGCTACGGAGTTCATCAAACAGGCAGGCGAGGAGGCCATCGACACCCAGACACTTTCCTACATCGAACAGGGCAAACTGCTGCACTATGTTTTCAGTCAGATAGAGACTGCACAGGACATAGAACGCATTACCAACCAATTTGCCCAACAAGGGATATTGCAGTCAGCCAAACAACTGCAGCAGGTCCGCGACCTGGCCGCTCGCGGTCTTCGCAACACACGGGTTCAGGATTGGTTCTCGGGCCGCTACCAGCTATTCAATGAGTGCAACATCCTCATACCCGACCCCGAAAACCCAGGAAAGCTGCTGAAGAAACGCCCCGACCGTGTAATGATGTCCGAAGAAAGAATCATCGTGGTGGACTTCAAGTTCGGAAAGCCCAACGAGGATTACCACGAACAAGTGAGAGAATACATGCGGATTCTGCAGAGCATGTATCCCACCAAGCAGGTCGAAGGTTGGCTGTGGTATGTCTATAGTAATAAGATAGAGGCGACCCCTCCCCCAACCCCTCCCGAGGGCGGGGGGTGATTAGGTTAATGGCTTAGAGGCTTAGTAGGTTAGTAGATTATAGAGAGATATGAACATAAGAAAAGCGGATAATGATAACGCCCTCCCCTCGGGGAGGGATAGGGGTAGGGGTCATCAGTTCCTATATTATGTAGCCCAGGACCTGATTGGGCGATATGGCAACAACCTGTCGGGTGTAACGATTGTCTTTCCAGGCAAGCGTGCCCAGTTGTACATGAACTCATTCCTGTCGCACATTGCACAGGGCCCCGTTTGGGCACCACGTTTCAAGACCATCGACGAACTGTTCCAGCAATTCTCACCCCTCACGCCCAGCGACAACATCCTGAATGTGTGCCGCCTCTATCGGATATATGCCGAATTGGCCCCCAATCCCGAACCGCTGGACACGTTCTACAGTTGGGGCGAAATACTGATGAATGACTTTGGCGACATCGACAAACATCTGGTGGATGCCAACAAACTGTTTGCAAACACAGCCGACCTGTTGGCAATGGACCGGGTGGACTACCTCAATGACAAACAAATCGAGGCGCTACACGACTTCTTCACCGACTTCGACCCAGAGAAACAGACCAAACTGAAACAGCGCTTCATGGAGATGTGGCAGCTGATGCCCGAAATGTATCGCAGACTGAAGGAAGACCTGCGCCGCGACGGCCTGATGTATAAGGGTGCGCTCTACCGCGAAGTGGCAGAGCACCTCCCCCTACCCCCTCCCAAGGAGGGGACACGTCCTATTGAAGTAGAAAACATGGCGGCTCATGCCCCCTCCCTCGGAGGGGGACGGGGGAGGTTCTGTTTCGTGGGCTTCAATGTGCTGGACGAGGTCGAGGAATGCCTGTTCCAAGCCCTGAACGAATCGGGACAGGCGCTCTTCTATTGGGACTACGATGTGTATTATGCAGCCAAGAACAGCACGCACGAGGCCGGACAGTTCCTGCGTCACAACCTGGAACAATTCCCCTGTGCCCTGCCCGACGATATTTACGACAACCTCATCGACCCCAACAAGCAAATCCATATCTTTTCGGCCAGCACCGACAATGCCCAGGTGCGCTACCTGGCCCAGTGGGTGCAGGAAAGGCCGGAAACAGGAACAGCCGTTGTGCTGTGCGACGAAGCGCTGATGCGCCCTGCCCTGCACGCCCTGCCCGATGACACGAAGGTGAACATCACCATGGGCTACCCACTCACGGACACAGCCATCTACGGCTATTTCTCAAGCCTTATCGACCTGCAGGTGAATGGGTTCAACGCCGACCTCAATCGTTTCCTGGCGACAGCCCAGGAGCGTGTCGAGAAGAATGCTTTCTTCGCCACCTTCCCACAGGAGCAGCTACCCCTGCAACACCAAACCGATACACTCGCCCTTGTCGACTGGCTGCTGGCCGCAACGGAGGCCCTGGGCAAATCGCTCTCCGAAACAGAGGCACCCTCGCCCTACGACCAGTTGTATGCCGAAAGTGCGTTCCAACTGTACAAGATTCTGGGACAGTTCCGATGGCTCATCACAGAAGGCACCCTCCAGGTCAGCCTCATCACCCTGCGCCGCCTCATCCGCCAGGCGTTGCAGTCGGCCAGCATCCCCTTCCATGGCGAGATGGACGAAGGCATTCAGGTAATGGGTCTCCTGGAAGCGCGCAATCTGGACTTCACTCACCTGATTATGCTATCTGTAGGCGAAGGTGTCATCCCCAGACGTTCCACCGACGTTTCCCTCATACCTTATATACTTCGTGCCCATTTCGGACTCGACACCGTCGAGCGTCAGGATTCCGTATATGCCTATTCCTTCTACCGTCTGTTGCAGCGGGCCCAGGACATCACCTTGGTGTACAACGAGAACAGCAGCGGAGCCACGCAACGCGAACAGAGCCGTTTCCTGCGCCAGCTCGTCATCGAGACCAACCTCAACATCGAACAGGCAAAACTGGATGCACCTTTCTCCCTGCCACCACAGGAGCCCATCTCCATCGAGAAGGATGAACACATCATGGACATCCTCTATCAAAAGCGCAGCCTTTCGCCCACGGCCATCAACCAATACATCGACTGCCGGCTGAAATTCTATTTCCAGTATGTGGCCCAGTTGCGCATGCCCTATCGGCCGCAGGACGGCATCGATGCACCCACCTTCGGCACCCTGTTCCACGACACCTGCGAAAAATTCTATCGCCAGTTGCGCGAAAAGACGGGACGCAAACAGGTGCTGTGCTCCGACCTCGAGCCCTTTGTGCAGACACCCGCGCTGCTCGCGCCCTACCTCGACGAGGCATTTGGCGAAATCCCCAGCGCCACGGGCGTAAACATGATTATCCGCAATGTCATCACCCACATGGTGCTCCAGTTACTGCAATGGGATATGGCACACACGCCCTTCACCATCTATGACTTGGAAATCGACGCATACACCCCGCTAACCTTCAAATCCGCTGGTCGGGAAATCAGGCTGTCCGTGGGCGGACGCATCGACCGCATGGACATCATGCCCATCGACGGGCGCCCCACCCTGCGCGTCGTCGACTATAAGACAGGAAAGTCGAAAGGTAACCTGGCAGGCATCGAGGCCATTTTCGACAGTGCTTCGTCCGGCCCCCATGGCTACTACCTGCAAACCTTCCTCTATTCGCTCATCATGAGTCGCAAACAGGAACTGCCCGTCAGCCCGTGCCTCTTCTATGCCCTCGCGGCTACAGATGCCCAAGGCTACGACCCCACCCTGAAGTTTGGGAAAGACGCCATTACCAACATATCGGAATATGCCGAGGCCTATTGGGAGGGACTAAGCCGTGTGCTGACGGAAATCTTTAACCCTGCCATTCCGTTTACCCAACAGACAGAAGACCAGAAACGCTGTCAATATTGCGACTTTGCCCGGCTGTGTGGAAAATAGTACCTTTGACTGCGTCGAAGGTAGGAGGCATCTCGGCAATATCTAATATATGAAGAGAACAGCTATGCTGTCTGGTCTTATCGGCCCTGATGCCGCCATGCATAAAATTAATCATGCAAGCACGTTATTTTCATGCATGACGACATTTATCTCTTCATATATTTGGTATTGCGCTCGATTTTCACTACCTTTGCAGCCGATTTAAGGCTGGTTCGGTAGCTCAGTTGGATTAGAGCAGCAGCCTTCTAAGCTGCGGGTCATGGGTTCGAGCCCCATCCGAATCACAAAAACCTCCCCACATCAGGGAGGTTTTTTCGTGAATATGCGGCTCTCACCCTATGCCCCATCCGTTCTTACAAAAGTTTCAGCTGGAAGTTACGCCAGAGGACTTTGATGTCGTTCCCATCGTGGATTTGCAGCATCAGTTGCCCAGACACCTTGCCAATGAGTTCATCCTCCAGGTCAGCCATGGGAACACCATTCAACCAGGTCTGAACATGATTGCCCTGAACACGCAGGCGCAACTTGTTCCATTCACCCACCTTCAGCACCACCTCCTTCTCGTCGGGAATCTGCTGCAGCCAGCCACGTCCGTAGGACTCGTAGATGCCACCTGTATCATTACCCTTTGGGGCAACTTCGCACTGCCATCCATGCACCTTGTTGAACCCCTCGATGTAGGAATGGAAAAAGAGTCCGCTGTTGCCGTTTCTCTCCTGCTTGAACTCCACAGTAAGGTCGAAATCCTTGTAGTCCTTAGTCGTACAGAGATAGCCGTACTGCTTGTTGTCGCCATTCTGGATAACCAGATTACCCTCCTTGTCCACACTCCATTTGCCATCGCCACGAGGTTCCCATCCCGTCAGGTCCTTACCATTGAAAAGGCTCACCTTTTCCCCACTCTTTCCCAGGGCATTTTCCTTCGTCTTACACGAGACAAGCGTCACTCCCACCAAGGCCATTACAGCCACGAACAGAAATCTTGTATTCTTCATCTTTTCCCAATTATATTGTATACAGTTTCTCCGATTTTCCACACCACAAATATAGTGAATATTTTCCAAATCACCCAACCCCTCGCCGCGGAAAACTGTAAACTGTTTTTTTCGCGGGGGGTTACTTGGCGATGTGCTTTTGCTTGCCGACGATGTAGAGGCCGCGTGGGTTAGAGATGCGACGGCCAGAGAGGTCGTAAGATTCATTTTTCACTTTTCCCTTTTCCATTTTCACCTCATCGATGCCGACTAACTCATCTGGCATGCGCAGGAGGGACAGGCTGGTGAAGCTGAGCCACTGGTGTATGCCAGAGCCAGAGCCAGAAAGCATGATATCGACCGTGCGGGGTTCTGACAGTGTGAAGGGCAGATAGCGCCATTCCCAGCCGCGTCCGGCTCCATTGTTGGCATACTGACCATCGGGGGAGAAGTTGGCACGGCCTGAAGTGTCGATGCCATAGCCCACATCGCCCTTCGTGGGGAAGCGGACGGACTGGTCGTCGACAGACATGGTGGCAATGGTGGACTCGGAGGCGCTGCGTCCTGCGCACTTCAGCACATAGTTGCCAGCAGGCAGGCTGACGCTCGAGCGCATGTACATGGACCAAGAAGTATCGCCCCAACCCCAACTTTGTTCCCAGTAGGTGGTTTTGGACGTGCCGTCATAGTGCTGACCACTCATCTTATCGCTCCAGTTATACGTTTCCCACTCGCCCAGCGGGCTGGATTCATCCTCTGTATAGTATTTGGTGACGACCTCATATTCCGCGAGATTCAGCTTCACCAAATACTCCTTCATCTCCGCAATAGTCATCTGTTGGCTGCTATCTGAAAGTTTGTGCCTAATCTCGGATACATCAACACCCAGTTGGCTGGCGATTTCTACCTCGCGAATCAGCTTTTCCAGGACCTCGTTGATGCGGTCGGCATCGATGGCGGCCTGAATGCCAGCCACCTCGGCATCCGTGACGGGGATAACGGTTCCGTGACGGGGCGTGAAGACACCGCTGGTATAGGTGTTCTGCTTGAAGGTGAAGGTCGAAAGGTCCGTGCTGGTGCAGAACTGATAGTAGCCGCTGGTGTAACAATCGTACATGAGCACCCATGTGCTGCCGTCGATGAGCTGGAAAACACCAGCGCCCTCGACAGCCACATTCGTCTGCTGCAGTTTGCCCGAAGGCGCACTCCACTGGGTGCCCTCCTGTCCCACGGGCGCTGTCAGCTGTGTGGCAGTAACCTTGCTGATACCGCCGTCGTCCTCGTTCTTGTAGAAGGCATGATAGGTTCCGTTGTCGTACACGATGTCCATATCGATGGTGGACTTGCCACGATCGAACAGCACCGTGGGTTCGCCCTCGAGGTCCGTAAAGTCGGCATTGGCATAGTTGTAATAAACCCTGTCGTAGGGAATGGTGCCGTCGTTGGTCAGCAGGGAGTAGTAAATCATGTACTTACCAGCCACGGGGTCGTAGATGGTCTCTGGAGCCCACACACGGGTGACATTGGCAAAATTCGTACCCTGGTACTTATCGGGGAAATGGATGGCAGAATGTTGCCAGTGCACCAAGTCGCGCGACTTCAGCAGCACCATGCCGCGATTCGAATCCCACCCTTCAGCACAGCGCATATCGGTAGCCACCATCAGAAACCAACCATCGTCGGTGCGCAGGATATGCGGGTCGCGCAGGCCCTTCTTCAGAGCCACCGTATCGGCAGCCAGAAAACGCTGTCCGTCGTTTATCGGGGTGTAGTCGAACCCATTGTCGGACAGGGCGTAATAGATGTTCTCGTCGCTGTTCGAAGGGAAGTAAACGAAGAGATACTTGGTGAAGGCATCGGCAGCCTTCAGGCCCATCGCTGCTGCCAGCAGGAAGAGCGCAAGAGACAGAAATCTACGTTTCATGGCATTGTATTTTGAATTAGTATTGTGTTTTGCGAATATAGTCGGCACGTTTCACCTGATAGGTGGCCAGCGCATCGGACAGCTGACTGTGGGCCTGACGGTTCAGGGTCTCGGCATCCAGCAGGTCGCTGAGCATCTCGGTTCCGGCTTTGTACTGGTCGGTGGACAGGCGCAGGTTCTCCTCGGCCGAACGGACACTAGCCTGCGCAATCTCTATCTGCTTGTAAGCCTCGATGAGGTTGCTCCAGGCCGATTCCACATCCACTGCCAACTGTTCGCGAACATCGTCGGCCTGGTTGCGGGCCTGCTGCAACTTCAGCTGCGTGCGACGGATAGCGTGCCTGCCGCCCCACCACGACATGAGGGGAACAGACAGGGTGCCAAAGACCAAGCCGTTGGTCATGTTCGTGTCCATGTATTTCTTTGCATTGTCCGAGAGTCCGCCAAAGCCCGTATTGTAGCCCATCAAGCCCACGGCCACGGTGGGCATATACTTGCCGCGCTCCATTTTCACCTGCCATTCGCCTGCCTCGACCTGTTTCTGCAGAAGGGCCGTTTCCTCGCGACGGCTCACTGCATCGTCCGTAGGAACAAGCACCGTGGAGGGCTCCTGCGCCTCGAGCGACGTGGCATCGATGTCAATCTGCTGACCCGCCATACCTATTTGCTGGGCCAACAGGAGCAGCAAGACGTGCTCGGCATTCTCCAACTTCAGGCGGTTCGAGGCCAGTTCCTGCTGTCGCAACTGCACCTTCAGCAGGTCGTTACGCGTGGTGACACCAGCATTCACATAGTTTTCCACCAGTTTCTGCACCTCGGCCAACTGTTTCTCAGCTGCTGCGATGGTTTCGAGGTTATACTTGACGCCAGCCACACGCCAATAGCATTCCGTGACTTTCTGCAGCACCTCCTTTTCCTGCATCCGCAACTGCAACTGCACAGCCTCCTGCCCTATCTTGGCCAGTTTGTTTCCTGCCACAATGCGACCTCCGGCATAGAGCGGCTGCGTGAGGGTGACGGTGGCCGAATAGGCCCGATTGAACTCGCTGTACGAAAAAGGTGTACCCACCAACGGGGCAAAGGACGGGCTGATGGCAGCAATCTCGGCAGGATAGACACCACTGCCGTTCACCATCTCGTCGAAAGCGTGGAAAGCCATCACATTGGCCTGGATATCGGGGAAGTATTTGGTATAAGCCTCCTTGCGCTGTTCCGTGGACATCTGTATGTCGAGCGCCGCATTCTGCAGCGTGCGGTTGTTCTGTCGCGCCAAATCCAGACAACGCTCAAGACTCAACGTCTGGGCCGTTGCCAAGAAAATGAAAAAATGAGAAAATGAGATAATCAAAAATATAGTACGCTTCATGTCTTTCAATCTTCAATTTTCTAATCGACGTAGTCGCTTGATTCATTCAAGAATCTTCAATTTCGCTCTCGCTTATCCGTAAGTTTCCAGTATACGACGGGAAGGACGGTAACAACGAGGATGAGGGTACCGATGCCACCAGCAAAAATGGTGATGCCCACAGGCATCCAGAACGACGAGCCAGCAATAATCATAGGAATGACACCTACAGCCGTAGTGGCGGTGGTGAGGAAGATGGGTACCATACGGCGGCGACCCGCATCGAAAGCGGCATCCTTCACCGTCCAGCCCTCCTTCACACGGTCGTCGGCATGTTCAAAGATAAGGATTTCGTTACGCATGATGATACCCATCAGGGTAATGAATCCGAACAGGGAGGTCAGGCCCAGCGTCTTGTTGGCAATTGCCAGGCCTATCATAGCACCAGGGATGCTGAGGGCAATGGCCACCATGCAGATAGTGGTGATGCCAAAACGCTTGAAGTTGAACAGGATGAAGAAGAAGATAATGACCAGCGCTATGCCAATTCCGGCAGCAATCTGGGGCAGCATCTCGGCATTCTTCTCCACCTCGCCGCCAATCTCGCCACGAACGCCCTGGGGCAGGTCGAGACGCTTCATGATATTACCAATCTTCGCCTGAACGGGAGCTGCCAGCACATTGCGCTTGCCCTCGGCTGTGACACTGATGCAACGTTCGCCGTTGCGATGCACAATCTTGGATTCTGTCCATGTGGGCTTTACGTCTGCGACCTGGCGCAGGGCTACGCTCTGGCCCGTCGGAGTCGTCAGGTATGTGTTACCCACATCGCTCAGTTTCATGCTTTGTGTCGACTGATCCTTCACGATAATGGGCACTTCGTAGTTGCCTTCCCAAATACTGCCCACCTGCATCTCGCCCGTCTGCAACATCAATTGCAACTCGGCCGTTGTGCGGTTGATACCCAACTGAGCCGAGCTGACGGGATCGAGCTGGACATCGAGAATGGGATGCGGCTGATCGTAGTCGGTATGTACCCATTCCAATTCGGGCATACAGCGCATCTCTGCCATCAGCAGGTCTGCAGCAGCACGTATGCTGTCCATATTGTCACCATAGAAGCGGTATTCGTAGGTGGGCACCATCAGGAAATCCATCTGTTTGAAACACACATAGGCACCAGGCCAGTGGTTGCTCCACTTGGGAGCATAGTCGTTCAGCACATCGAATGTACTCTGAATATCAGGCGTATTCACGATGAGCTGGGCAAAGTTCCTACCACCCAGCTGCGGAGCGTAGGATACTTGGAAACGCGGACTGCTACATCCGTAGAAAGTAGTTACGCTGGTTACACGTTCGTCGCGTCGGAGCAGATGGGTAATGCTGTCGGCAATCTCGCGGGTATGGTCCAATCCTTCACCCTCGGGCAGATAAACCTCGACGGCAAACTGGTTACGATCGGCGTAGGGGAACTGGCGCATCTTCAGGTGAGGGAAGATGAAACTGGTGGCAACAACCAGGGCTACAGCACCGAACATGGTCACATAGGGGTGTTTGAATGTCCACTTCAGGCACTTATCGTAGAACACCTGTACACGGTCCGTCAACTTCATTTTTCCCTCCTCCGACTTGTCCACTTTCTTTATCAGGGCAGCATTTAGGACAGGGATGACGGCAACAGCCACAGCCAGCGAAACCATCAGGTTGATGGTAATGGTGATGGGGAAATAGCTAATGACATCGTGTGCCTCGGCCCGCATGGTCATTACCAACGGGAAGAAGATGGCACAGATGCACACCGTGGCCAGCAACATGGGGGCAAAATACTGCTGGACGGCCTTCACTGCCGATTCACGGCGGCTCATACCCTTGCCCAAGTACTCCAGGTAGCCATCGATGACCACGATACTGTTATCGACAATCATACCCAGCACCACAATCAGGCAGGCCAGCGTGATGATATTCAACGGAATGTTCAGCGCATACATGATGCCCACACTGGTGAAGGTGCTCAGGGGGATAGTGATGGCTGCAACGATGGCGGAACGAACAGGGAAAAGCACCATCATGACAAGGATGATGACCACCATCGACTCGATGAGGTCGCGCAGGAAATCGTGGACAGAATCGCCAACAACCTGCGGAAGGTCGGTAATTCGGCGTATCTCGACATCCTGTGGCAAGTATTCCTGCTTGAATGTCGCTATCACCTCGTCGACCTGTTCGCCATAGTCCACGATATTGTTGCCGCTATTCATTTCCAGCGAGAGTACAACACAGCGGTTACCGTTATTTTCGATGTATTTCTCGCTGGTGTCGTATTCGCGTTTAACGGTTGCCACATCTCGTACACGCACTACCTTATTATCTGAAGAGAAGATGATTTGGTTCATCAGTTCCTCCTCGCTGTTCTCAGTAGGCGAAACATGCAGTTGGATATTCTGCTCGCCACCCGTTACAGAGCCAGCAATTGTGGTCAGACCCTGACCGTTGATGGCCTGCATCAGAGCGCCCTGACCAATGCCATATGCGGCCAAGCGTTCACGATCGACATAGAGGGTGATTTGTTCCTTTACCTCGCCATACTGGCGCACATTGCTTACGGACTTTACACGGCGCAAGCGGTCGGCCAGTTCATCACTATAACCCTGCAGTTCACGATAACTGCGCTGTTGGCTCTCCAAGGTGATGAGCAGGGCACAGGCATCGCCAAAATCATCGTTGACGATGAGGGCCACCACACCTGCGGGCAATTGGCTCTTGAAGGTGTTCAGCCCGTGCTTAAGCTTACTCCATATCTCGTCCTTCTGGTCGGCATCGTCCTGCAACTGTACCATCACAAAACACAGACCATTCTGACTGCTGGTGGTGGTTTGCGAACGCTTTACTTCCTTAAAGGTGAACAGATAGCGTTCCAACGGACGCGCTACCTGGGTCTCTACTTCCTCACTCGTAGCTCCAGGCATAACGGCAATAACCACACCCTGTCGCACGGTGAACGGAGGAAACTCGTCTTTCGGCATCACACGCAAGCCATAGAGACCAAAAGCCAACAGCAACGCCGTTATCAGCAGCGTTATGCGGTAGTTATTGACAGGCCAAGCAGCC
The DNA here is from genome assembly GCA_017617235.1 of Bacteroidaceae bacterium. Taxonomy (GTDB): domain Bacteria; phylum Bacteroidota; class Bacteroidia; order Bacteroidales; family Bacteroidaceae; genus Physcousia. The sequence continues at coordinate 47,769 of JAFZWQ010000041.1, forward strand.
CAACTCTTATTCCATTCCATATTTCACGGGTGTTCCCTCTCCTACTTTCTGATAACCCTCAACAATCACTTGGTCGCCTTCCTGGAGGCCAGATTCGATGACCACACGGTTACCCACGGTCTGTCCAATGGTGACAGGTGTGCGATGAGCCTTTCCATCCTTGGGGACCCACACGAAGAGTGTTTTGTCCGTTGCCTGCTGCACAGCCTTCACGGGCAATGTCACTACCCCCTCATTTCTCATTTTCTCATTTTCTTGCTCCTCTTCGCTACGCAAGCGCTTCGCGATTACTCCATTTCTCATTTTCACCCTTGCCACCATACCTGGTAACAACTTATGACCTGGATTGGGAACCGTGATACGAATATCGTAGGTATGGGTCAGCGGATCGGCACTGACACCCTTCTCGATTTTGCCGCCCTGGAACACTTCATCGCCCAAGGCATCCACAGTAATCTGTGTAGCTGTTCCTGCCGTAATGCCGGCAATCTCGCGTTCAGGGATGGCAACACGCACCTTCACACGGTCTATAGAAAGGATGGTGAGCACGGGTTCCGTGGGCAGCACGGTCTCGCCAACACTCATTATCTTCGTACCTACCACACCACTGACAGGGGCATAGATACGACAATCGTCCAGATTCTTCTTCGCCATATCGTAAGCCGACTGAGCCTGCTGCACCTTGCTCTCGACCTCGACCCACTTCATGTCAGCCAACGATTGGTTGTCGTGCAGGAGTTTCATGCGTTCATAGGCATCCTTGGCCTGATCCAGGGCAGCCTTAGTTGTTGCCAACGTATTGCGGGCCTGTGTCTCGTCGATAACAGCCAGCAACTGACCTTTTTTCACAGCCTGACCCTCGCTAACTGTCATGGTCTGCAGCACAGCCATTCCCGTAAAGCTGACAGTGGTGGAGCTTTCCTCCTCGACAACTCCTACATAGGGAATTTGGGCAACGTCGCTGGAGGGTGTTACACGCTCTACGACAACAGCCAGCGTCTCTTCCTCCGTCTTCTCCTGCTTCGTTCTGCAAGCACAGAACAGCATTACAGAACAAAGGACGGGAATGATTCCTTTCGTTGTTTTCATTATTATTTCATATTATATTTTTAATTCAATTATAACATACCAACATACTGGATGCCAAGCATCTATGAAATACAATTATTTCACTTTTACAGCCAATCCCATCTCCTGAGCACGTTCCATCATGTAGGCATAGGCAGCCTCGTGGGTGTTGGGGATGTGGCTCTCCCAAATGGCATCCTTCACGGCCTGTTTGAGCAGACCAATCTCGCGACAAGGCGACAGTCCGAACGTCTCCATAATCTCCTCACCCGTGATGGGGTTTTGCCAGGTGCGATAGTTATCGCGTGCCTGCAAATCGGCAAGTTTCTCGCGAACAAGTTGGAAGTTCTGGAGGAAACGCTGTTTGCGTTCGGCATTCTTGCTGGTGACATCGGCTTCGCAGAGGGTCATCAGGTCGTCGATATCCTCGCCCGCCTCAAAAAGCAGACGACGCACAGCGCTGTCCGTAACCTCGTCGTCGGCAATGGCTATGGGCCGCATGTGGAGCCCCACCAGTTTCTCGACATAGTGCATACGCTCGTCGAGGGGGAGTTTCATACGACGGAAAATGGAGGAAACCATCTTCTGTCCGATGTAGTTGTGGTTTTTGAAGGTCCATCCGGCCTGTGGTTCCCAACGTTTGGAACGGGGTTTACCGATATCGTGCAACAGGGCTGCCCATCGCAACCAAAGGTTGTCGGAATGACTCGCCACATTGTCGAGCACCTCGAGAGTATGGTAGAAATTGTCCTTGTGAGCACGTCCGTTACGGACCTCCACGCCCTCCATCGCTGCCAGTTCAGGGAAGATGATAGGGAGCAATTCGGCACGGGAGAGTTCTACGAAACCAATGCTAGGACGGGGCGAGAGCATGATTTTGTTCAGCTCATCGATGATGCGTTCCTGCGAGATAATCTTGATTCGATTGGCATTACGCACAAGGGCCTCTTGCGTTTCTTCCTCAATTTGGAAGCGCAACTGGGTAGCGAAGCGGACGCAACGCATCATGCGCAGGGGGTCGTCGGAGAACGTGATATCGGGGTCGAGAGGCGTAGCAATTAGGCGGTCTTCCATATCCAAAAGTCCGTCGAAACGGTCTACGAGTTCGCCAAAATGGGCCTCGTTAAGGCAGACGGCCAAAGCATTGATGGTGAAATCGCGACGGTCTAAATCGTCCTCCAGTGTACCGTCCTCGACAATGGGTTTACGCGAGTCGTGACTGTAACTCTCACGACGAGCCCCCACAAACTCCACCTCGAGTGGTTCCTGGGAAGTTTGAACTTTCAATTGTGCCGTACCAAAGTTCTTGAAGACGGAAAGATGGGCCTTGCGACCCAGTTTCTGTTTCAAGGTCTGTGCAAGGGCTATCCCTGGAGTCACGCTTCCCTTTCCTTTGGGGAGGGCGGAAGGAGGGGCCACTACCACACAGTCGATATCCTTCGAGGGGCGTTCCAGAAAAAGGTCGCGCACGAAGCCCCCCACCACATAACACTCCATGCCCAGTTCATCGGCCGTCTGACCAATCTGGTGGAAGATGGGGGCAGCCAGCAGTTGCTGCATTTCATCGCGACTAATGTCCCTCATAGTTCTATTCCTTAATTTCTAATTCTTTCTGGTCGTGCTGCAACTTGCGGCGATAGAATTCAGTCTTCAAAGAATCACCCTCTGCCAATTGCAATTCCACACTATCCATCAGGAGTATGGCCTGACGACGGGCCTCGATGGCTCTGGGGCAGTTCTTACGCAGGCTCAGAATGGAATCGCGAGCTGCCTCGAAATTCCCTTGGGCATATGCTGCACGCGCCTCGTCGAGTTTCTGCAGGCCCAGTTGTTCGTCCGTGGATTCCTTCGCACACGCACACACCACGAAAAGTAGAGGTATAGTCAAAAACCTTTTCATGTGCTTACAGAATAAACCTTCGTATGTCGTTACCAAAGGCCAACACCATTAGTGCTAATATGAGGCCCAAACCAATGTATTCGAGCCAAACCATGACCTTTTCGCTGGGTTGGCGGCCCGTAATGGCCTCGTAGAGCAAGATAACAATGTGACCGCCATCCAATCCAGGAATGGGCAGGATATTCATAACTGCCAGAACGATGCTGATGAGCGCTGTCATCATCCAGAAACGGAGCCAATCCCAACTGTCAGGGAACATATTACCAATGGCTATGAATGAACCCACTTCCTGGGCGCCGTCCTTTGTGGCAAGATATTTCATGCTATCGATATAGTTGACGAGTGTTTGCCAACCATAGCTGAAGCCAGCAGGAATACAAGTAAGGAGATTGTAATCGATGTGGGCAACTTCGTAGTCGTTGATGACAAAGTGGCGAACCACGCCCATACGATACTCCTGGTCGAGTTGCAGTTTGACGGTATCGGGTGTCTCTGCCCCAGCATTCTGGAAGACAAGTGTCATGTTGCGCATACGCAGACTGTCGGCCTTGGTACAGTTCTTCAGGGAAAGAACATCCTGTTTGCGAACGAAGAGTGAATCGTAGTCACTCCAATATGTAATGGCGGCACCATCCACTGCCAATATGCGGCTACCAGGCTTGACACCAGCCTTTGCAGCAGCACTGCCAGGAGCCACGCTGTCAATGAGTGCAGGCGAAGCCATCATCATGAAAGGCGGCACAGAACGAATCATGGATAGCAGATTCAAGCCATCTTCGGGCATAGGCAGCGTTACTTCCTTGCCCTCGCGCAGCACAGTAACCTTCTTGGCATTCGAGATGTCCTGCAGGATAGCAGAGTTCCAGCCCTCAATGTCCTCGTCGTCGATGCGCACGGGGATATCGCCATCGCGGAAACCTACGGATTCAGCCTCCTGATTATAGGCAAAACCCTGTTTGATGTTCTGCATCGGCAGCCGGTCCTCGCCTACAAACAGCATGATACCGCAGTAGATAACAAAAGCGGTAATGAGATTCATGAGCACGCCCCCGAACATGATGAGGAAGCGCTGCCATATCTTTTTGGAACGGAATTCCCAAGGTTGAGGTTCAGCTGAAAGTTGCTGATTGGTCTCGTCTATCATGCCGGCAATGGCCACATAGCCGCCAATGGGCAGCCAGCCGATGCCGTATTCTGTTCCTGCATTTTCGTCGTATTCCTTATTACCAATATTCTCTGTTACAATCTTTTCCTTCTGACCAGTCAGACGATAGAAGAGGTTGCGCAGATAGGCAAAGAAATTCTTTCCTTCGTTGCCACGCTTGGTAACGAGGGGTTTACCCAACAAACGACGGAACCAGTTGTCGTAGGAACTGAACAAATGGAAGCCCCAGTTGGCAAACATATAGAAACGCAGAACACGTGTTTTGAACAATTTGGCAAAGCCGAAATGCCCGCCTTCGTGCAATACCACGAGCAACGAAAGGCAAAGCATAAGCTGTAATGCTTTAATGACAATGATATTCATAGAAGTTATGAGTTACAAATTTAGGAGTTACGAGTAATTAGTTCACTGGCGATGCGACGCGCTTCGGCATCGATGGCAAAATAGTCGTCGAGTGTGGGTTTGGCAATAAAAGTGGTACGCTGCATGGTTTCCCCAATGATGTCTGCCATTTCGAGGAATGAGCATTTTTCCTGTCGGAACGCCAAGTTCACAATCTCGTTGGCCGCATTCACCACACAGGGAATAGTGCCGCCACGCTGAAGAGCCTCGAAGGCAAGAGCCAGACAACGGAACTTTTCCATATCGGGGGCTTCGAAGGTGAGGTCGGCCATGTGGTACCAGTCCAGTCTGTCGAAATCACTTTGCAGGCGCTGGGGATAACTCAGGGCCAACTGGATGGGGACACGCATATCGGGTACACCCAGCTGTGCCTTTACGGCTCCATCGCGGAACTGAACGGCACTGTGTACCACACTTTGCGGATGCACCACCACCTGGATTCTGTCTGCCCCAACTCCGAAAAGCCATTTGGCTTCGATGACCTCAAAACCCTTGTTCATCATCGTAGCCGAATCTATGGTTATCTTAGCGCCCATATCCCAATTGGGATGCTTGAGGGCCATAGCAGGAGTAACGATCTTCAGTTCATCCATCGAGAATTTGCGGAATGGACCACCACTGGCGGTAAGGATGATTTTCTCGATATCCGAATCCTCGCCCATCAGCGACTGGAAGATAGCCGAATGTTCGCTGTCCACAGGAAGAATGGCCGAGCGGTTCTCAACGGCCAACTGTGTCACCAATTCACCTGCCACCACCAAAGTTTCCTTGTTGGCCAGTGCAATCTGTTTGTGACTACGAATGGCTGCAACCGTGGGACGCAGGCCAGCAAAGCCCACCAGCGCCGTCAGCACAATGTCCACCTCGTCGTTCTGTACCACCTGTTCCAAAGCATCGGCTCCCGTATAAACCTGAATAGGCAGATCGGAAAGTGCGTCGTTCACCTGTGGATAAAGGCTCTCGTCGGCAATCACCACGATAGCTGGATGGAAGCGGCGGGCCTGTTCAACAAGTAGGTCTGCCTGACGGTTTGCCGTCAGCACATAGGCTTCGTACAGGTCGGGATGTGCCTCAATTACTTGCAGTGTCTGTGTGCCGATACTGCCCGTAGAACCAAGTATTGCTATTTTCTTCTTCATTTTCTCTAAACTTCTAGCAGCCCATCGGGCAACTGCATCTCCACGACACGCTTCTCGTGGTCGATATTGCGGATAAAGGTCTCTACGGCTGGTATCAGGGTTCCGTTTTCCAACTCGAACAGTACATTCATCGTTGAATTGTCCACACGAACAATTTTACCCAAGTCGCCAACCTTGTCATCTATAATATGGAAGCCCTCGAAATAGCCCCATGTGTAATCGCTATCATCGTCATCCGGAGTCAGGGCATAGGGGAAATACACCTCTGCGCCACTGAATTCCTGAACACTTTCTATGCTGTTCAGGTCCACGAACTTTAACAAAGCGGAATGTTCGCCACGAAAACGATATTCTTCGAGGAAGAAAGGCACCAGTATGCCATCGACCATCAATACCAGATAGTCGGCATCTACCCTATCCCACACATCTGTGGTGAAGGCAAAGGTGATTTCGCCATGAACACCATGCGGTTTACCTAACTGACCTATCTTATAGACCTCCTCGTCACGTATCATTTCACTCTGGTTATATGGGCACCAAGGGCATTCAGACGGCCCTCGATATTCTGGTAACCGCGGTCTATCTGACCAATATTGTCAATCTGACTGATTCCCTGAGCTGACATTGCGGCAATGAGCAGGGCAATACCAGCACGGATATCGGGACTAGTCATGCGTCCGCCATGCAGAGGCATACGTTTGTCGTGTCCCACAACGACGGCACGATGCGGGTCGCACAGGATAATCTGCGCCCCCATGTCGATGAGTTTGTCCACAAAGAACAGACGGCTTTCAAACATCTTCTGGTGGATGAGCACAGAGCCTTTAGCCTGTGTGGCCACGACCAACAGAACACTCAATAAGTCTGGTGTCAGGCCCGGCCATGGAGCATCGGCTAGTGTCATGAAAGAGCCGTCGATGAAGGAGTCTATCTCGTAGTGTTCCTGTTCGGGGATAAAGATATTGTCGCCTTCGTGGCGCACCTCGATACCCAGACGACGGAATGTATAGGGAATAATGCCCAACTGATCATAGCCGGTATTCATGATGCGAACTCCCTTGCCACACATAGCCGCCATGCCAATAAACGAACCCACCTCAATCATATCGGGCAGAATGGTATGCTCGGCTCCGTGCAGCTCCGTAACGCCCTCGATGGTGAGACGGTTGCTGGCAATACCCGAGATGTGTGCTCCCATCTTGTTCAACAGCGTGCACAACTGCTGGAGGTAGGGTTCGCATGCGGCATTATAGATGGTTGTCGTTCCCTTGGCAAAGACGGCAGCCATAACGATGTTGGCCGTTCCCGTCACCGAAGCCTCATCCAGCAGCATATAGCTGCCTTGCAGTTCCTTGGCCTTGATTTCGAACACGCCACGTTCCTTATCATAGATAAAGTCGGCACCCAATTTCTTGAATCCCAAGAAATGGGTATCGAGACGACGACGTCCTATCTGGTCGCCACCCGGACGAGAAACACAAGCCAAACCATAACGAGCCAACAGCGGGCCCAAGAACATGACACTGCCCCTGAGGTGCGAGCAACGGGTCAAGAACTCGTCGCTTCGCAAATACTCGAGGTTAATGTTGTCTGCCTGGAACGTATAGTCGCCAGGAGCGTTTTGGGTAATCTTCACCCCTATTTCCGACAACAGATGTATCTGGTTGTTGACGTCGGCAATGTTGGGGATATTCTTGATGCGAACCGGCTCGCTGGTCAACAACGTGGCACAAAGCACCTGCAATGCCTCGTTTTTCGCACCCTGGGGCTGTATCTCGCCCTGCAATGCATAACCGCCTTCTATTATAAATGATGCCATAACCGTTTACTTCTTCTTTTTCTTCTTGCCGCCATCCTGACGAGGCAGGGCTTGTACAGGAGCAAAGTGGAAATTATCGAGATCCAGCTCCACTTGGCCCTTCGTGTAACGATAGATGTCGCTGGCCACCTTTTCCTCGTCCATTGCATCGCGATTCCACACAAACAGGCTCTGCTTCATCTGGTTGGCCGTCAACGCCAACAATTCGTCGCGTTCCTCTCCCTCTGGCATTTCAACCAACTGACGCAAGGATTCTTCAATAAGGAATCCATACTGACGCTGACGGATGTTCTTCATCGGATACTTCACAGGTTCGGGTGCCGGAGCATCATCGCCCAAACGATTGATCTCGAATGGATAGTCCACATCGAGTTTGTAACCTGAGATGTAGGCGATGTGATCCCAAATACGATGTTTGTAGTCGGGTTGTTCACGTAACTGGGGTTGCATGTTTATCATGATGCTGAAGATGGACTCAGCACAACGCTGGCGCTCTTCTCTGTCTTCAACTGTTACTGCATAGGCTATCATATCCTGGATGCCACGACCATATTCGGGCATCTGCAGTTTATCACGTTGGGTATTATATTTCATTTCATTAAAACATTTTTCGGTTTCACTGCCACAAACTCTTTCAGATAGAAAGGTTCGCTATAGGCTACATCAGTATATTCCGCACGCACATAACGCCGTTCGGCCAAAGGATACATATACTTTGCCAACGGGTTAATATCGTCGAGGAAGCGGGCATTGGGATGCTGAATCACGGTTCGTAACTTATTACTGCCGTCGCCAAAGAAGTAGACAGGCCCACGGTCCAGGTATTCGCGATAGGTATCGCCATCCACCACGTCGGCCTGAATGCCACGAACGGGTTTCAAAGCCCTGTCGTAAACAGCACTGTACACTTCCATACGCCGTGCATCGATAGTGGGGACCAACAAAGCATCGTCTTCCAACTCGCCGCGATACAGCAACACCGGCACACACATAATCTCCAATGTGGGCAGGGCTATCAAGGGGATGTTGTAACCATAACAAACGCCCTTGGCCATTGAATATCCAATACGCAAACCCGTGTAACTGCCAGGTCCCTCGCTTATGGCCACAGCATCCACGGGAATGGCGTGGCTGTTGGCAAACGAAAGGGCGTTCTCGACAAACACGCCACAGCGTGTAGCGTGATTCGGGCCTTCGAAATCTGCCTCCTCAAATAAGCATGCTCCATTCTCACTCAGAGCCACGGAACAAACCTTTGTACTAGTCTCAATATGTAATATGCAAGACATTTCTTTCCAAATTGTTGGCAAAGATACAAAATAATTTGTATTTTTGCACCATAAAATGCTGAAATAACATTATGATACTATCAATGACGGGGTACGGCAAGGCTTGTGTCGTATTCAACGGAAAGAAGATAACGGCTGAAATAAAGTCGTTGAACAGTAAATCGTTAGACCTCTCGACACGCGTAGTTGCGATGTATCGCGAAAAGGAAATGGAGATTCGCAACATGATTTCCACAGCTTTGGAACGTGGAAAGGTTGAATTCAACCTGTGGACAGAAACGGAAGCCGCCACACAGGCTGCTTCTATCAACGGGGCTGTTGCCGAGAACTATCGCAAACAGATACGCCACATCTGTGGCCAATATGGCATGCCCGAACCCGAAAACTGGTGGGGATTGCTGATGCGCCTGCCCGATGTGGTGTGTCGCGAAGAGGCGGTTGCAGAACTTACCGACGAAGAATGGAGTGTGGCTCGCGGTGTCATTGAGCAAGCCATCCAACAGCTTGTGGATTTCCGCAAACAGGAGGGTTTGGCCCTGCAGCATAAGTTCGAGGAGAAACTCGACAACATAGCCCAACTCATGGCAGCCATCGAACCCTTCGAGAAGGGACGTGTGGAGAAGATTCGCCAGCGGCTTGAAGAGAATCTGGAGAAAATCAAGACTGTCGAATACGACCGTAACCGTCTGGAACAAGAGATGATATACTACATCGAGAAGCTGGACATCAACGAGGAAAAGCAACGTTTGGCCAACCACCTCCGCTATTTCCGCGAAACGATGGCCGACGGACACGGTCAGGGAAAGAAACTTGGTTTCATTGCTCAGGAGATGGGACGCGAGATAAACACCACCGGTTCGAAGTCGAACGAAGCCGAGATGCAGAACATCGTTGTCCGAATGAAGGACGAATTGGAGCAAATTAAGGAACAAGTATTAAATGTAATGTAGGATGCAAGGACGTTTGTTAATTTTCAGCGCGCCCAGCGGTAGCGGAAAGAGTACCATTGTACAGTACCTGATGCAGGAACACCCCGAATTTAACCTAGCTTTCAGCATCAGCGCCACCAGTCGTCCCCCACGTGGAAAGGAACAGGACGGGGTGGAATACTTCTTCCTGTCGCCCGAAGAATTCAAAAAGAAGATAGGAGACAACGAATTCCTGGAATACGAGGAAGTATATCAGAATCGTTTCTACGGCACCCTGAAGAGCCAAGTGGAACGACAGTTGGCAGCTGGACAGAATGTAGTTTTCGACGTCGATGTCAAAGGAGGTTGTAATATCAAACAGTTCTATGGCAACCGCGCCCTCAGCATTTTCATCCAACCACCATCGGTCGACGAACTGCGTCGCCGTCTGGTGAGTCGTGCTACAGACGATGCCGAACAAATCGAACGTCGGTTAGCCAAAGCCGAAGAAGAGATGTCCTATGCCCCACGCTTCGACAAAATACTGGTCAACGACGATTTGGAGACTGCCAAAGCAGAAGCCGTAACCTTGCTAAACGATTTCTTGAAATGACGAATTTACGACTAACCGGTTTTCTGATTATGGGACTTGCCCTCACCATGGGCATCATCCTCTGGTTCATGCACGAAAAGGAATGGGCCGCCATGCTTTTTGTGCTGGCCCTGTTACAGGCTCTCATCATTGTGCTCAATTGGAACAAAGAGCGTAAGCGCAAACGATACAGCAAATGAGAATAGGCATCTTCGGCGGATCTTTCAATCCCATCCACACTGGCCATATCCGGCTTGGCGAATCGCTGTGCCGCAAGGGTTGGGTGGACGAATTGTGGTTTTTGGTATCCCCACTAAACCCGCTGAAGCAAACATCCACCGACTTGCTGGCCGACGAGGCTCGTCTCCATTTAGCCGAACTTGCAGTCCAGGGGAAGCCCCATCTGCAAGTTTCCGACTTCGAAATGCATCTGCCGCGTCCCTCGTATATGGTGCGTACACTCGAACTGTTGCGTAGTCAGCATCCCACCGACGAATTTCTGCTCGTCATTGGAGCCGACAACTGGCTGCGTTTCCCCCAATGGCGCGACAGTCAGGAAATATTACGCCACCATCGCATTCTGGTTTATCCCCGACCCGGCTATATAATCGACATCAACACTCTGCCGACAGGCGTGCAGGCCGTCGATACTCCCCTATTCGATATCAGCTCCACCCAAATCCGTCAAGCTATCCACCAAGGCAGTTATCGCGGACGTGGACTGAATCCCAAAGTATGGAAAGAAATTAAACAAAAACAATATTATCTATGAAACGCATTGCACTTATCCTTTTTCTTTTGACATTTGCCGTTAGTCGCGAACAGAGTTCGCTCCACGCCCAGCGCACACCGTTGGAGAAATACGAACTGGCTCCTGGAGGATTCGAAAACGTGTACATCGACCATGTCAAAGGGTTCGCCAGCCACACCATCGACATTGGCGACAACCAGTACCTGGGTCAGGTGTCGCGCGACCACCAGTTCTATGGATACGGGATGTTCATCAACGGCGACGGTTCACTCATTATTGGTAAATTCCGCGACAGCCAGCTTTTGTTCGGCATCACGCTGACACAGACAGGTGCCGTAGTGGGCAATCAGGCCAACCACGCAGCTTACAGCCTCACCAGCGGACGACTGGAATATATCATCCGCAACGGAGAAAAACTGCTGCCCGAACAACTATCGACGCTTGATTATGGTTTCGTAACCATGAAATACAGCAACGGCGATCAGTATGTGGGTGAGGTCTATCAGCGCAAGCGTCACGGCTATGGTATTTACTACTATCGCAACGGCGACTTCTGGTTTGGCGAATACGACGGCGACATCCGCAATGGTTTCGGTGCGTATTTCACCGTCGATGGCGACATCCAAATCGGCGAATGGCAGGGCGAGGATGAAAAACGCGTCATCCAAGTCAAGAAGCGCCGCTAAGCAAAATCCGATTTATTTTCCTTCGTAAGCTCCTGCATCGGGCTCTCCGTCGGCCAAACGGCTGACGCCACGTCTGTCGATGGGGAAGAGTTTACTATACTCAGAATCTGCCAGACCACGAATGGCAGAGAGGGAATCTGGTGCAAAGTCGTAAAGGAAATTGTCCGTATCAAAGAGGACGAAATGGTCCTTACCAGTAACCTCCAACGAATCGGGCAGGTCGTATCGTATGTCCACGAAACGCGAGTCGTCGGACACGACGGTGCGCAACAGTGAGTTCTGGAACAGAAAATCGACATCATCGAAGGTATTTTCCGCCAGATTTCCCATCACCACATCGTCGGCATAGCCCGTAATGACACAGTTTACGAAGTAGCACCACAGCAGCGGACGATAGATGTCCTCTCCCTCCATATCTGCCATATAGAGGGCGTCGTCGCGACTGGCAGAGAGGGGATAGAACTGAGCAATGGTGCAGTGGACAAAGACGTGTGCCCCACCCTCGATGTCGACACAGCGGCCCAGGGTGTTACTGATTTGGGTACCCGTAACCTGTGTGCGGCAATGGGTGAATACCAGACCTGGGCCTCCAATGTTGTGGACGATACAGTCCTCCATGAGCAGCAACGGGTCGCTATCCTCCGTCAGGGCAGTGCTGTCGCAGATGATGCCATAATCTCCACTATGTATGTCGCATTGTGTCAGTTCGTTGTTCTTGGAATCAGCAAAGAAATGGACACCTCCCCAACGGTTGGGTGTGTTGTCGTAGGGTAGATAGGGGAACATACGGTCTGTGCGATCACCCCGCAAGGTTACCGGCTGCGCCAGCGTACCGTTGGCTTTCAACGTACCATGAACCAGTAACGAGGTTTGGTCGTGGAACATGAGGGTGCAGCCCTGGGGCAGCGTGAGCGTGACGCCTGAAGCCACCACCAACGAGTCGTATATGACGTAAGGACGTTGGGCATCGAGGATACGGTCGGACGTAATGGTTTCGCCACGCAGGACGATGACATCCATTCCAGAAGCTGTAAGCACGACCTTTTGCTGGACTCCGCTTTCCAACGTAAAGAGCAACTGATCCTCAAAGTCACGGATGGCATCGCTGTCGGCATCGGGTAACAACACCTCAATACGAACGTAGATGCTGTCCTTGCGTCGGACCTCGAAGTCCTCCCCCACTCCAGCAGCTAGATACTGCCCATCGACATTGATGCGGAAATGCGAGGCGGCACCCTGAGCCAACTCTACCCGACTGATGCGCAGTCCTTTGTCATTATCGTTGTGGACAATAAGGGTCTTGGTGGCTGAACCCTGTTGCGTAATAATAGTGTCGAACGCCACCGTATCTGCAGACAGCGTCAGCTGCGCCGTTGGTGCCGTCGTCCACGAATCGTAGTCATCGCACGAGATAAGCAGGAACGCCAAAAGCAACCCCACCCCCAATCCCCTCCCGAGGGAAGGGCGTATATACTTTTGTAGTTTATCTATTAAAAGCATATCCGTAATAGTAATGAATATGTAATCACTCCCCTCCCCTCGGGGAGGGTTAGGGAAGGGGTTTTAAATGTTTTCCAGGATGGCAAGAAGGTGATCCCAAACCATCTGGACGGTGGGGATAAGGAGCTTCTCGTCAGGCGAATGCACACCACGCAAAGTGGGACCGAAGCTCACCATATCCAAAGCAGGATACTTCTCGCTAAAGAGACCGCACTCGAGACCCGCATGAATACCGCGAACGATGGGTTCCTTGCCAAACAGACGCTTGTACTGGGCTACAGTAACCTTCAGCAGATGGCTGTCGGGATTGGGTTTCCAGCCAGGATAGCCCTCACCGGTTTCTGTCTCGGCACCTGCCAATTGGAAGATAGCGGCGAAGGTGTCTGCCACGTTGTGACGGGCACTGAGCAGGGAACTGCGCTGACTGCTGTTAATCTCTATTGTCTTGCGCTCGGGCACCATGTGGATACTGGCCAGATTGGTGCTGGTTTCCACAAGGGCAATATCTTGCGACATCGCGAAGACACCGTTGAACACACCCTGCAGAGCTGTTATCAGGCGCTGACCTGTCTGACTGTCCACAACGGTAGGTGTGGCGTCAGCCGTCTCCAGCAGGAACTCCATCGTGGGCTCTGTTACACGATACTCCTCCTCGACATCGGCTGCGAACAGGTTCCAATCAACGCGGATGGTCTCCTTCATCGATACGGGAATGGCGATGGTGGCACGCGCCTCACGAGGAATGGCGTTGTGCAATCCACCTGCCTGTATGTCTGCAATGAGCACAGGCATCTTCTTCTGTTCCATATAGAGGAAGCGGGCCAAGAGTTTGTTGGCATTGGCGCGTTTTTTATCGATATCATCGCCCGAATGACCACCTGTCAGACCCTTTATGCAGAGCGATACAAAGAACTGGCCGCTGGGTGCAGGCTGATCCTCGTAGTGGAAGGTTGCTGTAGTGCGACATCCACCGGCACAGCTGACGAACATTTCGCCTTCGTCCTCAGAGTCGAGGTTGATGAGGTACTGGCCCGTCATAAAGTCGGACTGCATGCCCTCGGCACCCGTCAGCCCCGTTTCCTCGTCGCGTGTGAAAACGCATTCCAGCGGACCGTGCTTCAAGGTGTTGTCAGCCAAAATGGCCATCTCCATAGCCACACCTATGCCGTCGTCGGCTCCCAAAGTAGTACCTTTGGCTTTCATCCACTCACCATCGATGTAGGTCTCGATGGCGTCCTTGTCGAAGTCGAACTCGCGGTCGGCATTCTTCTCGCACACCATGTCCATGTGGCTCTGCAGGACAACGGTTGGCTTCGACTCCATACCTGGCGTAGCAGGTTTGCGGATGATGACGTTGCCCGTCTCGTCGCGACGGGTCTCCAGGCCCAGTCCCTTGCCATATTCCAACAGGAACTCTATCATCTTCTCCTCACGCTTCGAGGGGCGAGGGACCTTATTCACCTGTGCAAAGCACTCGAACACACTCTTGGGGGTCAACATTGTTTCATTCATATGGGTAAATATTACTTTTATCGGCTCAAAAATACAAAATATACCTTATATATTATAACGGATACAAAGTTTTTTTCGTATAAGCACACGCATTTATTTACAAGGCCGTTAAAAAAACATAAAACACCTATCTATTTTTAGTTTTTAATTTTCCATTTTTAATTTACTTCGTACCTTTGCACCCGATATGATGAAACTGATGCTCATAGTCCTGGCCATAGTGGCAATTAGCATGTTGCTGCTGACGGTGAACATATGGCTTCGCGGAGGCGAATTTCGCAGCCAGCACATTGGGCAGAGCAAAGAGATGCGCCGTCGCGGCATACACTGCGTGCAGTCGATGGATGCGATGGAGAGAAAAGAAAAGAGAAAGCAGCGAGTAAGCGAGAGCAGATGAAAACTTGTTTTCAGTATGCCGAGCGAGAGCTGGTTAGAACGAAGTACAAAACTGAGATAAAAGATAATAATTAAATATTAGAATGAAGAAGTTTTATTTAATGGCCCTCGCTGCAGGGCTGATGGGTTTGACAAGTTGTGGTAACAAGGCAGAAGTTGCCCCTGAAACAGAGGCAGAACCCGAAGAGACCAAGGAACTGAAGATTGCCTATGTCGAAATCGACACACTGATGGCCCAGTATCAGTTCTGCAAGGACTATACCGAACTGGCCAACGTGGAAGGCGAGAACATACAGCGCACGCTCACTGGCAAACAGCGCACACTGGAACAGCACGCTGCCGCCATGCAGAAGAAATACGAGTCGAACGGCTTTACCAGCCAAGAAGAACTGACCCGCGCACAGCAGTCGCTGCAGACCGAACAGCAGGCTCTGCAGGAACTGTCGGAACGCCTGCAAGCATCTTTCATGGAGGAGCAGGCCAAGTACAACGAAGAGATGCGCGACTCTATCCAGCAGTTCCTGAAGTTGTACAACAAGACCAAGAAATACGACTTCATCATGGCTAAGGCTGGCGACAACATGCTGCTGGCCAACCCCAAGTACGACATCACCAACGAAGTGCTGAAGGGTCTGAACAAACGTTACAAGATTAAGCCCGAAGTTGCCGAAAAAATCAAGAAAGACGACAAAAAGTCCGACGAAAAGAAGAAATAACGAACCAACACAACATAAAAAGAGGATGCACGGATGCATCCTCTTTTTCTTTGCCCTTTCAATCTGCTCTTACTTCACCAGCACCTTGCGGCGATTGCGGATGTATATACCCGTGGTGGGTTTTGCTATCCGGCGACCGCTCAGGTCGTAGTAAGTCTGTGCTTCAGTATCTGAGGCGTGAGCGGAAAGGATGGCATCGTCCAAATCCTGTGCTTCTTCTACACGGAAGGTGGAGCCATTGTCCGTCAAACTACCATTGGCTGTCCAGAACTGCAGGGGACCGCTATTGCCACCGAACTGGTTGATACAGGTGTTTTCTGTGCCTGTTACACGCAGCACGAAACCATCGCCATTGGGCAGCAAATCCCAACTATAGTCGCCTGCACGCATCACGGCATTGTCGCCGTCCTTTGTCAGTGTCTCGTCGAAACCAGTCGTGCGGTTATATACCTTCACATAATAGGGATTGCCGCCAAAGGCCCAATGGTATTCCTTCGTCTTCAACGCATCACCAGCATTCTGTGTGGGATAGTACGGCTCTGTGGCCTGCTTGCCCACATAGTAGCCGCTGCGGATGTGCATATTGTACCACTTGGCTGCATCGAGCGTCTTCGAGAACTGGAAGGGACCGTTCCACGTAGCCGTGTAGGTGACTGTGATGTCATCATTGACCGTTGTGGGCTGATTGCCGGATTTCTCCAGCGTAATAAAACTGTTGTTCAGCAAGGCTGGCGGTTCAGGCAGAGCGTCACCAATGGATACTTCCGCTGTTGCCGTTGCCACAACCTTACCATCATATTTTACTTCGTAGGTTACCGTACAGATTTGTTTGGCAGCCAATGCTAGAGCCTCTTTCGGGTCAAAATCGTCTATATACTCAATCTGCCAGCGATTACCGTCATCGGGAGCATTCCAGGCATCGATAACGATGTTACCGTTGTTATTGAAATAAAGTGTTTCGCCTGCTGCGTTCTTGGTAAAGAGCATGTACTTGTAGTCGCCATCGGCATGGGTGTCGTCGAAGGTGATGGGCGAACCCAAGCGGTTGACGAAACTACCATCATAGAGCAGGTACTTCTTGTTCACAGGGCTGTACAGGTACTGCGCACCATTGTAGGTGATGATGGCGAAGCACTTGTCTTCTTCCGTTGCATCCGTTCTCGTCTGACCTGCTGCCAGTCCTGTTGCGTCTGCGTTCAGCACCAGTCCGCCACGTCTGCAAGTCAGGGCGTACAGTACTTCGTTGCTGAATCCTTCCGGTTCAGGCTCTGTCACCGTCACGTTAAACTGGGCATTGCTGCACTCGTGGCTTACGGCATCCTCGCCACTGATGGAGGCCGTGCGGATGGTGTAGAGCTGGCCAGTAGCGTTTGTGGCAGCGTTGCCTGCTGTCACTGGGATGCGCAGCAGCTCGCCGTCCTTGAACTGCTTCAGGTCCATGCTGTAGAGCACAAAGAGCAAGTCGCCCGACTCGAGCGTTTGCACACTGAGGGTATGCCCGTCGGTGGCTGCGCCAAGGGTTACGTTATCCGTTGTGGCTGTCAAGCCAGTAGGAAGTTGAAGGTTGAATTGCAGGGCGGTCATGGATGTTGCGCCCGTGAGCGACACCGTCAACTCCGTCTGCTCGCCCGTCTGCACCTCTATCGGTTGCACTGAGAGCGTCTGGGCACTCACGCTGCCGACTATCGCCAATAACGCGATTATAATATATTGTATTCGATGTCTCATAAGTCAAATATTATTTATTTTTTCCAGGTTATTGTAAATGTTTCTCCTGCAAGATTATCAATTTGTACCCATGAACTTCTATATCCTGCAGGAACAGCTATATCAGTATTAGCAAGCCAGCCATTTGTTGCATCATTACCACCTGAATCTATAATTGTTGGAGTACCCCATGAGATTGGGAATACAAATGCTGTTACCGTATCACCAGTAGTATGATTTGCATGTATTTTTGTGATAGGTGTTTCAGAATAATGATTGAAATCCGATTCCATAATTACATAACCATCTGTTTCACCGAAATAATAATTATTCTTAGGAGTAGTATCATTACCTTTCTTCATAATGGCGATAATGGCGGCGATGTCAGCTACATCCACTTTGCCATCACCATTCACATCCCCCTTGACGGGTGTGTTCTCACTCTGTGCAAATGCACCTACACTCACAAGCAGCATTGCTGCAAAAATCATTAAGAATCGTTTCATAGTTGTTAAGTTTTTAATTATTTGGTTAATAGAATTATTTGAGATATTCTTTCAATTTGTTAGGCTGCATATTGGGATAAACATGATTGATGTTCTTTTCATGTTCTTTAGCCCTTTTTCGCATTTCCACTTGTATGTCCTTTGGGGGCGCATCTTTTCTATTTTGCATTACAGCGAGATACTCTTGTTCTAAACAATAATAAGCCATCGTTTGTTCTGCAAGGCTTTGAAAAGTTTCTTTTCGTTTAGTAAACCTGTAAATTTTCACAGTCAAAAAGGTTCCAAAGATGGTTAAAACACCTAAAAAAATTTCTGCGATTGGCTTTAGATAAGAAGCTACAATCTGAATGATTTGTAAAGTATCCATGTTTGTTTCGTTTTAGGAATCTTAGTTCGGTGCTTTGCAACAGGACACAAAAAGAAAACGTGGACTTGTTACTTCGTCTACGTTTCTCGAGGCATCGCCAAACACCTATGCAATCATATCCGAGTAAAAGCCCACGCCATCGGCGTGAGCATCCGTGCTCTTACTCTTGATTGCTTCTTGATTTTGGCGAAATTTCGAGAAACAAGAATCTAAGCGGACGCTTCTTCCAATATGTCCTTTTTATGTTATCTTAGCCCATAGGCAATTCTGGTTATTAGGTTAATAGTTTAATCGCTTATTAGCTTAATGGTTATTGAATATCTTCGGCGACACAAGGGACTGCGCTTTCTTGAATAGAATAATTTACGACTCGTTCCTTTGTTACACTTCCTGAATGCAGTTGCTCGATAGGAAATATCAGATCCCAGTTCTTGCCCCAGACGATGTTTCCATTCTCCAGTTTAAACTGGCTGAATTTCTTTTCATCGAGGTATTTGTTGTATTGCGGATGGGGGTGACGACGGATAAACTCACCGATATTGACTGTCTGTGAGGTGTTGTCACTGAACTGCAGGGTTACCGACAGGTTTCCAGCATTCGTGGCATCTGTAATATACAAGCGTCCCATCTTTACAACTTTTTCCGTATGTTTGTGCTTCTGACTACCTGTTTCATCACAAAGAACCGAACCCACTTTGAAATGATGTTCTTCTGATATTTACAAATGAATGCTTCGGCTGTCTTCTTATCTTTTCCCGATAATGGCTCCTCTCCATCCTTTTCCCTTACTTTTATTTCCACGAGTTCGCCATTCAGCATAATGAGCTCAAAGATGCTTTGGCATCCACCATGAGTAACGTGCACATGAATGGGTTCATGCTCGTTGGAGTAGAAAAAGAAAATGAATCCGAAGTATTCAAATATCTTTGGCATTTCCACATGGATTAGGTTTCTCGTGACAAAGATACGATTAAGTGAGTGAAAATGCAAATGTATTTGCAGAAAATCGTTTCATTAGTACGCTTGCGTAATACAATAGAGCAAGAATAAGTGAGTAAAAAGCCAAATATATTTGAGTTTTTTCGAGCGAGAGTATCTAAAACCGCAGGTTAAAGATACAAAGAAAAAGAGAAAGTTTGCTGCAAAAAATGTTTTTGAAAAAAGATGCTAACACCTCATGGAACAGGGCCGAAAGTACGATAAATAGAGGGGAGAAGGCCTATGAGGTGTTGTCTGAACACCTCATGCAGACCTCATGTAGACCTGTTGATGAGGTGTTGATGAGGTGTTGGAGAAACACCTCATGCGGTTAGAAGGCCGATAAACAAAGGGATGTAAGGCTGTTCTATGAGGTGTTAGTATTTTTTTTGAAAAAGGCTAAGGGCTAAAGGCAAAAGGCTAAGGGCAAAAGGATTTCCAGCGGAGCGACGTGTTGATGGGGATGAGATGACGCGTGAACTGGTGCGGAGCGACACATCGTTTCGCTTGACACACAATTGTGTGACAAGGGAAGCGATACTAATCCTACATGCATAGGAATACTAATCCTTCCGAGGGAGGAATACTAACGCTACCGACGGAGCGTTGCAACGCTAGGCGCCTAACGATGTGACGCTCGGGCGGTAGCGTTGGGACGCTCGGTGGAAAAGACAAAACGTTATTTCACGGCCTCGCCCTTGCCGTCCTCGGTGAGGTAGAAGAGGGGGGCCTCGTTGGTCTGCGGCTGTTCGTAGTAGTGCAGGCCGGAGTCGTTGGTGCGGGGGTGCCAGTTATCCAGGAGTCGCAGCATTTCGGCAGCGGCCCAGATGGCAGGTCCGTAGCCGTGGGCAGCAGCTGCGCTGACGGGACGATAGTAGTAGAAGGCGGGGTCGAAGGCCATGCCGGTGCCCACACAGGTGCCTGCAACACGTCCGTCGCGGGTGATTTGGGTGGCCAGGGCGTTCCAGCCGAGCTGTGCCACAGGACCATAGGTGATGCCTTCGAGCCAACCCTGGTTCACGGCACGGGCTATGGCATAGGTGTAGATGGCTGTGGCGCTGGTTTCGAGATAGGAATCGTTGCGGTCCAGCAGTTGGTGCCAGAATCCCTCGCTGGACTGGTAGGAGGCCAGGCCGCGCACGTGTTTGCGGAGTTGTTCGAGGATGAAGGGGCGGTCGGGATGCGACTCGGGCAGCATGTCGAGCAGTTCGACGGTGGTGAGCAGGGCCCATCCGTTGGCACGTGCCCAGTGATAGGTGGGCTGGTCCTGCAGGCCCTCGACATAGCCGTGACGGTAGATGCCCTTTTCGGGAACCCACATGCGGCTGACGAAGTTACGGTACATGGTGGCAGCCTCGTCGAAGTACTTGCTGTCGCCGGTATATACGCCGCGATAGGCGATGGTGGGGATGCCCATGTACATATCGTCGAGCCAGATGGTGTTGCGCTGGGGACGATGACGGGCAAAGGTGCGGTCGGGCAGGCGGTACTGCTGGTTCTCGACGAAATCGAAATAATTCTCGATTATCGGATTTAATTCTTCACTTTTAATTTTTAACTTTTCATTTTTCACTGCTTTCATCATCGCTGTACACATGGTGCCGCAATCGTCCAGGGCACGCGGGTGCAGAATCTGTTCCATCTGGGCATCCTGGCATTCGGCCTGCTCGCGGAACTGCGGAGCCACCTCGGCAATGAACTGGAAACGGGTCTTCACGTAATCGCTGTAGCGTTGGTCGCCCGTAACCTCGGCTGCTGCCAACAGTGCCTGATAGGTGATGCCCCATTCGTAGGAACCGATGCGGAAAGCGCCACGTTCCAGCGTGCCATCGTCCTTCAGGGCATGGGGTGTCTGTTCGTCGACATAGCGGAAGATGCGGTCGAGGGCATCCAACACGCTGTCCTTCTGCACTTCCCCGTACGGAATCTTATAGTCGGGCTTCAACAGATGCAGGGGGGTGGTAGAATCGTTGACCTCTTCTTCCTGCACATTTTGTTTGGTACACTGTACACTGAGGGCTGCCAGAAGCAGCAGAAACATGGATTTTGCTTTCATCGTCTAATTCATTAGTTTACGGGACAAAGATAGTAATTTTTTTTCAATGCCAATTGGTCTTGTCAGGAAAAAACACTAACTTCGCAACATGATTCTTTACGCATGAACCTATGAAACGAAACATCGCACTGTGGATTACTCTGTTTGCCGCCACCTGCCTGAAGGCGCAAGTTCTCCTGCATTGGGTGGGAAACACGCCCCAATCGCAACAACCCGTAACGCTGGGCATTCCCTTCGACAAAGGGGAGATGAAAGCCGACCAGGCAGGATGCATCACCAACAACGGAGAGGCACTGCCTACCGACTGCTGGCCCCTGGCCTACTGGCCCGACGGCAGCGTGAAGTGGATGGCAGCCGCCACAGTAATTCCCCAGGGAGCCGGTCGACTGGCCTATGAGCCCAATAAGCCCCACGAGGCCTATACGACCTATGAGGCTCATACGGCCTATAAGGCCCAGTCCTTGCTGATAAACACCGGAGCGCTGCAGGCCTACATCCCCTGCAAGGGCAATGCGCTGATAGACAGCCTGGTACTGAACGGCACACGGGTGGCGCAGAACGGCACGCTGGTTTGCACCACACAGGACGCGCCCTATCAGGACAACCTGCAGCAGCAGAGTTTCTGCCACTTCCAGAGTCGGATTGATACGGCCTACATTGAGCGGCAAGGACAGGTGCGCACCGTGGTTCGCATAGACGGACACCATGCGGGAGGCGGTCGGCAGTGGCTGCCCTTCACCGTGCGTCTGTATTTCTATCAGAGATGCAACGAGGTGAAGATGGTGTATTCGTTTGTCTATGACGGCGACCAGCAGCGCGACTTCATCTGTGCATTGGGAGTGCGTTTCGAGGTTCCCATGCGCGAACAACTGTATAACCGACACGTGGCCTTTGCCACAGGCAGCGGCGTGTGGGCCGAGAGTGTGCAGCCCCTGAGCGGCAGACGCATCCTGGCCAACAACCCGCAGTTGGAAGTGCACCAGGTGGCCGGCAAGCGCATCCCCGAACCCGAGACATTCGACGAGATGGGGCGCAGCCTGTTGCGCAACTGGGCCTCGTGGGGTTCGTTCCGACTGACTCAGCCCAACGACCAGGGTTTCTCGATAGCTAAACGCGCCCACCCCAACAACCCGTGGATAGGCACACAGACAGGACACAGGGCACAGGGTTACGCCTTTGTGGGTGACGTGAGCGGCGGACTGGGCATCGGCGTGAAGGATTTCTGGCAGAGTTATCCCGCATCGCTGCAGGTGGACAGCGCCACAAGCGATGTTGCCCTGTTTACCGCCTACCTGTGGAGCCCCGATGCACCCGCCATGGACCTGCGCCACTACGACAACGTGGCACACGACCTGAATGCCAGCTACGAGGATGTGCAGGAAGGCATGTCCACCCCCTACGGCATTGCCCGCACCTCTACCCTCACCCTCGTACCCCAGATAATTAAAAATGAAAAATTAAAAATTAAAAATGATAACTCGGAACTCGGAACTCGGAACTCGGAACTGAAAGAGATTGTCTTCCAAACGGCAAAGCGTCTTTCCGAGGACACTCCCCTACTGCCCACGCCGCAGTACGTGCACCAGAAACGCGCCTTCGGCATCTGGGCACTGCCCGACACGTCGACCCCCAAACGCCGACAGGTAGAGGAACTGCTGGACCAGTACCTCGACTTCTACCTGCGCCAGCGCGAACAGCACCATTGGTACGGGTTCTGGAACTATGGCGACTTCATGCACCAGTACGACCCGGCCCGCCACGAATGGAAATACGACGTGGGCGGCTTTGCCTGGGACAACACCGAGTTGGGCAGTATCTCGTGGCTATGGTACAGTTTCCTGCGTACGGGACGGGCCGACCTATGGCAACTGGCAACGGCAATGACGCGCCACGTGTCGGAGGTCGATGTCTATCACATCGGTGAGATGGCAGGACTAGGGTCGCGACACAACGTATCGCACTGGGGATGCGGAGCCAAGGAAGCACGCATCAGTCAGGCCGCATGGAACCGTTTCCAGTATTACCTGACCGCCGACGAACGGTTGGGTGACCTGATGACAGACGTGCGCGATGCCGACCAGAAACTGTACAGCATAGACCCCATGCGACTGGCTCTACCCCGCGAGAAATATCCCTGCACCGCTCCGGCCCGACTGCGTGTAGGTCCCGACTGGCTGGCCTATGCCGGCAACTGGATGACGGAATACGAGCGCACGCGCAATCCTATATATAAAAAGAAGATAGAGGCCGGCATGAAGAGCATATCGCGACTGCCCAACGGCATATTCACAGGTCCGGGCGTGTTGGGATTCGACCCCGCAACGGGAATCCTGTCGTGGGAAGGCGACAAGAACGTAACCCACGCCGAACACCTGACCACCATCATGGGAGGCTTCGAGATACAGCACGAAATAGACGAGATGCTGCCCAACAAACAATGGCAACGCACGTGGCTGGATTACTGCCGCCAATATCACCTGCGAACCAAAAACACCTTCCGCATAAGCCGACTGAAGGCATACGCCGCATGGAAGCTGCAGGACAAACAACTGGCCGAGGAGGCATGGAAGGATATGTGGACATACGGACACAAGCTGCAGCACTACCCCTTCCAGATGCAGCACATAGCAGGCAGCCAGGTGCCCGAGCCTCTGGACGAAAGCCCGCTGACCACCACCAACGACTGCGCCCTGTGGAGTCTGGAAGCCATCTTCATGCAGGAGGTGATTCCCCAGGAGTAAAATTGATTTATATCAAGAAACTGCCCACTTTGTGTTAATTTGTGTAAAGTTTCGTTGCACAGATTGGCATAAAGTGTGTACCTTTGCACTCGAAATTCGAAATAGGTATCGAAAAATAAGGTAAAAAGATTAAGTTTAATTGAAACGAATAAAACTATGAGAAAGGTATTAATGGCAGCTGCAATCCTTGGTTTTGCATTTTCTGCTAACAACACGGTAAAGGCCGGTGGTCTGGTAACTAACTCGAACCAGAACGTAAGCTTCCTGCGCCAGATGAGCCAGGACGGTATCATTGACATCACAGGTCTGTACCTGAACCCCGCAGGTACCGCTTTCCTGAAGGACGGCTGGCACGTATCGGCCAACTGGCAGTTCGCCACACAGAGCCGCGACATTACCACAACGTTCCCCCTGTTTGCCCAGAATCTGGACAACCCCACCACCACCCACAAGTTCGAGGGTGACGCTTTGGCTCCTGTTGTTCCCTCGATTCACGTCAGCTACAACAAGGGCAAGTGGAGTGTAAACGGTAACCTGTCGCTGGGTGGCGGCGGTGGTAAGTGCGAATTCGACCAGGGTATCGGTTCGTTCGAGGCTGCCTATGCCGGCGCTTTGGCTACAAATGTTCCCGCTGCATTGCCCACCCTGCTCACATCCAAACTGATTGAAGCAGGCATTCCCGCAGCTGCTGCTCCCACAATAGCGGCTCCCGCCACCTACGACGGTTATTCGCTGAACAGCTATATGAAGGGCCGTCAGTATTATTTCGGACTGTCCGCCGGTGCCACCTATAAGTTCCTGGACAACTTGGCCGGTTACGTAGGTCTGCGTGCCGTATATGCCACCTGTAACTACAACGGTTTCGTTGAGCCCAGCATCGGTTACACCATTCCCGCAAATGCCGGCCTCGGTTTCCCTGGCACAACAGGCAGAGCCGATATGGCAAGCTATGGTATCGACCTGAACTGCGACCAGACCGGTTTCGGCCTGACCCCCATCCTGGGTATCGACTACAAGATTAACAAGCACTGGAACATCGCTGCACGTTTCGAGGCAGAGACCAAGTTGCGCCTGAAGAACAAGACCGAAGCTCGTATTCCCGCTATGGTTGCCGCTAACCCCAGCGCAACGGCTCTGCTGGGTCAGTTCGATGACGGCAAGAAGGTGCCTGCTAACATCCCTGCCATTCTGAGTGCAGGTGCCCAGTACAGCCCCATCGAGAAGGTTCGCATCATGGCCGGTTGGCACTACTATTTCGACAAGGCTGCCAAGCAGTATAACGGCAAGCAGCACCTCATCGACAAGAACACGCAGGAATTCTCGGCAGGTGCCGAATGGGACTGCTGCAAGTGGGTTACCGTCAGCGGTTCTTGGCAGAACACCCGTTACGGACTGTCCGATGCTTACATGAACGACCTGTCGTTCAACCTGTCGAACAACATGCTGGGTGTGGGTGTTCGTGTACACGCCAGCAAGAAGGTTGATGTAGATGCCGGTTACATGCACACTTTCTACAAGGACCGCACGGTTACTACAGCCACAGCCGCTGGTGCCAAGACAGACAAGTACGAGCGTACGAACAAGGTATTCGGTGTAGGTGTAAACGTTAACTTCTAAACACTTTCTTGCAGTAATATACTGCAAAGTTGCAAAGTCCAGTTTTTTTTCGTACTTTTGCTGCTAATTATGTAATAATTAATGGCAAAAGTACGATTTTTTATGTCCAATTATAATATTTTTTGTAAACGAGGCGTGGTTCTGTTGGCTATGTTGCTGACCCTGATTGGCGGAACCCGAGCTGCTCAATGGATTGACGTAACAAAATTCATTGTAAACCCCTCGTTCGATGGCGACGATGTGCACACCGGATGGTCGGGTACCGCCTTCAACGCTGTCGGCCCGAAGGAAAATGCCGAGCACTTTTCGAAAATCTATGATACGTATCAGGTGATTACGGGACTGAAGGAAGGTCTGTACCGCGTGAGCCTCAGTGCCTTCTATCGCATGGGTAACGCCAACGAGGACTATTCCCGCTACACATCGGGCGACTACGAAGAATTCCAGCATGGCAAGCTATACGCCACATCGTCGGACGGTGATTTCGAAACCAGCATTGTGCCTTTGTCCAGTGCGGCCTTGCAGCAGAGTCTGGGCGGCGGTACCAGCACCGTTGGCAATGGAGGATGGTGGGGCGGCAACAGCTACTTCGTGCCCAACAACATGGAGGCAGCCCACTATTGGTTCGAAGCCGGATACTACCTGAACCAGCTGGAATGTACAGTGGGCAGCGACGGTGTTCTGCAAATCGGCATACGTAAATACACCACATTGAACAACGACTGGACCTGTCTGGACAACTGGAAACTGGAGATGTGGGGCGAAATGGTGAAGGCCACCGGCATCAAGTTAAACAAGACAAGCATATCG
This sequence comes from Bacteroidaceae bacterium, assembly GCA_017617235.1. Classification (GTDB taxonomy): domain Bacteria; phylum Bacteroidota; class Bacteroidia; order Bacteroidales; family Bacteroidaceae; genus Physcousia. The sequence continues at coordinate 74,394 of JAFZWQ010000041.1, forward strand.
GCAACCGTGGGCGAAATCATACAGTTGTCTGCCACCATCACACCTGCCGATGCCACCATCACCCAAGTGGAATGGAAAAGTAGCAACGAAAGCGTTGCCACCGTGGACAAGAACGGTGTGGTAACCATACATGATGCGGGAAAGTCAAAGATCACAGCTACCACCACCGATGACAGCAACCTTTCCGCAACATGTACCATAACGGCTACATACAACGAAAGCGGGCTGAAGAACCTAATCATCACCGAATTGCAGTCCGAGAATATCGACCAGTTCATGGACCCTTCGTGGAACTACGGCGGATGGGTGGAGTTCTATAACCCCAGCGCCAGCGCTGTTTCGCTGAAGGGATGCTGGCTGAGCGACGACCGCGAGAACCTGAAACTGATACACATTACCGAACCCATAGCCATACCCGCAAACGGATACAAAGCCCTGTGGTTCGATCACCACGACCAGTACTACCCCACGCAGGTGGACATGAAGCTGGACGTAGAGGGTGGCGCCATATACCTGAGCGACAATAGCGGCAACCTGCTGACCTCGCTGGTATATCCGACAGCTATCAGCAGAGCTTCGTATGCCCGTGTGAAGCTGGACGAAGACGGATACATGTGGTCCTCGACCCCAACACCCGAAGCACCCAACGACGGCATGACGTTTAGCTACGTACAACTGCCAGCACCCGTTGTGGACCTGAATTCGCAAATATTCGGTGCCTCGCTCAACGTCTGCGTGAACATCCCCGCGGGAACCACCCTGCGCTATACCACAGACGGTACTACACCCACGTTGGAAAACGGACAGGTGTCGACGGATGGACTCTTCCGACCCAGTGAAACCACCGTTTACCGGTTCCGCCTGTTTGCCGACAATTATCTGCCCAGCCCCGTTGTCACCCGCAGCTATATCCTGGAGGACAAAACCTTCGCCTTGCCCGTAATGAGCATAGCCACCGACTGGAACAATCTGTACAGTCAGGAATACGGAATCTTTACTAAAGGTAACGGCAACGGGCGTCCGGGTAATGGTAAAAACGAACCCTGTAACTGGAACATGGACTGGGAGCGTCCCATCAACGTGGAATACATCAACACCGAAGGCGAGATGGTTATCAACCAAGAGACAGCAATGGAGCGCTGCGGCGGATGGAGTCGTGCATGGACTCCGTTCTCGTTCAAGGTAAAGGCCAACAAACAGTACGAACTGCAGAACTTCCTGCCCTACGATTTCTTTGAAGAGAAGCCCTACCGCAAGCACAAAACACTGCAGGTGCGCAACGGCGGTAACGACAATACATGCCGGTTCAAAGACCCAGCCCTGCAGGAAATCGTGTTCCGCTCGGGACTGGATGTGGACTGTCAGGGATACCAGCCTGTCATGCACTATTTCAACGGCACCTATGCTGGCGTCATCAACGTACGCGAACCGAATAACAAGCACTATGTCTATGCAAACTACGGACTGGACGACGATGAGATAGACCAGTTCGAAATGTCGCCCGACTCGGGTTACATTCAGAAGTGCGGCACCTACGCCAGCATGCAGCAATGGTACGATTTGGCTGCCGCCTGCAGCGACGACCGAGCCTACGACGCCATTAAGGAAATGGTGGACATCGACGAATACTGTAACTACATGGCGGTTCAACTGTATCTAGGCAACTGGGACTGGCCCCAGAACAACGTGAAAGGTTGGAAACCCATCATGCAAGGCGGCAAGTACCGATTCATCCTGTTCGACATGGACGGTTCGCTGAACACCACCGATGCCTTCAATACATTCGCCAACAAGCAATACTACACCTTCGACCCGCTGTACGGACAGCCCATAGACCGCTATTATAATAAGGAAATAGAATTTGTGACTATTTTCAAGAACATGCTGCAGAATGCCGAATTCCGCAAGCAGTTCATCGATACCTACTGCCTTGTGACAGGTTCTGTATTCGAACCCGAACGCTGTACGGAAATCATCAACGAACTGGCCAACCGCGTAAGCAACAGCCAGAACATCTACAACCCCTTCTACGGAGCACAAAGCACCCCGTGGAGTACGGCAAATTCACTGATTAGCGGACTGTCGGCATCGCGCCAGAGCACCATGTACGGCACACTACAGAACTACAGCCCACTGGAACTGAAGAACCAGACGGCACAGTCCATAGGTCTCTGCGCCAACATTCCCGAAGCACGTCTGCTGGTGAACGGACTGCCCGTTCCCACGAACCGTTTCAGCGGAAAGCTCTTTGCCCCCATCACCTTACGCGCTCAGGCCCCTGCCGGCTATAAGTTCCTGGGATGGAAGATGACCGAAGGCACCGGACTGACGGAAACCGAGTACCTGATGTCCACAGAGAGCACATGGAAGTATTACGACAAAGGGTCGCTGGACGGCGAGGAATGGTATACCACCAGCTACGACGATTCGGCATGGGGAATGGGCCAGTCACCTCTGGGATATTTCGTGGGCGGAAGCCGATTCACGAACACCTATCTGGACTATGGCGACGATGCCAACAACAAGTATCCCACCTATTACTTCCGCAACAACCTTTATTTGGATGAGATACCAGAGGGGAAGATACAGTTGAACTACATCATCGACGACGGATTCATCATCTACATCAACGGTACAGAGGCAGGCCGCTACAACATGCCCAGTGGCAAAGCCACCTACAACACATATGCCACCAGTTACGCCAAAGGCAATCCCGACAGCGGCACACTGGACCTGGATGCCAGTCTGTTCCATAGTGGTAACAACACCATCGCCGTAGAGGTTCATAACAACAATGCCAACTCCACCGACGTACACTGGGAATGCAGCATTTCGCAGAGCGTTACCCACAGCGATGGCATAATCGTATGCACCGACGAGGAATACAAGATTCCCGAAGGAAACATGGTGCTCATAGCCTGCTACGACGAAATGTCGGCTCAGGAACGCCAAGAGGCTGGTCTGTCATCGGCTCCCGTAGTCATCAACGAGGTATCGGCTGGCAACAGCATCTACGTAAACGATTATTTCAAGAAGGACGACTGGGTGGAACTATACAACACCACCGACCAGGACATCGACCTGCAAGGCATGTACCTGACGGACCGCAGCGCGAAGCCCGATAAATACCAGATTACAGCGAAGGGAACGCAGGCCAGCACCATCATCCCCGCACATGGTTACAAGATTATCTGGTGCAGCAAGCGCGACACACAGAATGAGCTACATGCCAACTTCAAACTTGACAATGAGGACGGCACCGTAATCCGCATTATGGCACAGGACCGTTCGTGGGCCGATAGTCTGGTATACTGCGCACATAATGGTGACCAGACCGTGGGCCGCTACCCCGATGGTGGCAGCGCTGTTTACTTGATGCCGCAACCCACCATCGCCAAATCGAACCTGCTGAACACATATGCCAAGGTATGGGAATATGTGTCACCCGAGGACACCACAACGAACACCATACCCACCCTGGCTAGTCGCACGGGTGGCATGAGCATCGCCTATGTGGGTGAGCAGTTGCTTGTCAAGAGCGAGGACGACCCCTTCATTAACGTATCTGTCTTCACCGCATCGGGTGCCCTCGTCATGTCACAGTCGCTATACCTCGAGACCGGACATGAACGTGTCGGTCTGTCCACCTTGCCTGCTGGCATCTATGTGGCTCGTGCCCGCGACCGCGAAGGAAATGAATGTGCTACCAAGTTTGCAAAAAAATAATTCAAAACCATGAAGAAAATCTATCTTGGCATCGTGGCCGCTCTCGTGCTGGCCGGTTGCACCCCCAAACAGAGTAAGCAACAAGAGTCGCAGGACACACCTGCCACAGAGGACACCCAGACGCAGGTTGCCACCGAAGGTAAAGAAGCCCCCGACTTCACCCTGCCCGGTCCCGATGACAAACCCATCTCGCTATCTAGTCTGCGCGGCCAGTATGTCGTACTCGACTTCTGGGGAACCTGGTGCAAATGGTGTGTCAAGGGCATTCCCGACATGAAACGATACTACGATAAATACGAGGGAATGTTCGAGATACTTAGCATCGACGTAGGCGACGACGAGGACACCTGGCTCCGCGCTATCGATTCCTACGAGATGGACTGGAAACACGTCATCACTGATGAGGAGAGTGCTCAGGAACTGAACGAACTATATGCCATCGAGGGCTATCCCACGAAGATTGTCGTAGACCCCATGGGCATTATCGTGAAAGTCGTAGTGGGCGAAGACCCCGAATTCTACAAATTCCTCGACGATCTCTTCGAATAACAACTAGTCCCCCTGTAAGCCATGAAAAAAGCTATCGCACTGCTAACCCTCGCGGCTGCATCTGCTATGCAGGTGTGCGCACAAATCAGCGTGCAAGGCTATTCGTTGGTCTATTCTTCGGAAACGCCAGAGAGAGCCGCATCATTACTCACCCTCACCGACGAGGAACTGTCCTACTGCACAGGCGATTTCATGAGCACGGAGAACCTGGAACGCAACTGGTACTACAGCCCCCGCCAAACATCGACATGGAACAAACGCATGGGAACCACCGCAGAGGAACACGCCCTGGTACATAAGCCACAGGACGGACATCTGCACATGCTGGCAGTCAGCACCGACGGAACACCAGAGGGTTTCATCACCAGTGGTGTGAACATGCGGCAGGGATATAAATATGGAATATTCGAAATCAAGGCCAAATGCTATCCTCACGAGTCGAACTTCCCTGCCATTTGGATGATGCCTGTGGACCAAAGCGACGGGTGGCCCAACTGTGGCGAGATTGACATCATGGAGCAGATTGGCACCAGCAGCACTGTATGGAGCACCGTACACCTGGGAGCCCGATACGACAAGCCCGTGGGCAAAACATACGAATACAGCGGTAACCTGGAAGCATCGGACGACTGGCACATATATTCACTGCAATGGACTGAAAAGTCGCTCGTTTTCTATTGCGACGGCAAACGCGTGTTCCGATACAAAAAAGATAGCACACTAGATTTCGAGTCGAACCCGGACTACGAGAAATGGCAATTCCCATACAACAAGGAATTCTATGTCATCCTGGATCAAGCGCTAGGCATGAACACAAAGTGGGGAGCCGAGGAACCTGACCCCGAATTTACCTATGAAATGGATGTGGAATACGTGCGCATTTGGCAACCCACGGAAACGAACTACATCCAGGAACTTGAGAGTCCCGTCGCACGTACCTATAAAATCATCCGAAACAACCGTCTCGTCATCATCTCCGGCGGCAAACAATACACCCCAGAAGGTCTCCTCCTGAAATAACCCAATCCGTCGAAATTAGCGAAGAACGAGGGAACAGGAAAGGCCGGCAGAACGGGTGTCGTAAAGGTAGAAGGGCGAAGCAACGACAACTGCTTTGCTCTCGCGACGAAGCCGACGCTGTTGGTCGCGCTGGTCAATGTGGAAGAGGCGTTTCCACACTGGCAACATCCAATAGCCGGCATTGGCACAAAGGATACCCGTTCCAGCACCAGCCAGCACATCACCCACCCAATGACGTTTGTTGTAGACACGCAGGAAGGCAACGCTGGTAGCAACCGCATAAGCGGCAGCTCCATAACCCCATCCGTATTCAATGCGCACAAGTTCGGCACCCGTAAATGCAGTAGCTGTGTGCCCCGAGAAGAACGAATTGCGTTTACTGGAATCCGGACGGGTTTCTTTGACAGTGTACTTGACAGTGTTTGTAATGCCCGCCATGAACAGATGAGCAGTAGCAGAAGCCAAGAAACGGTCGCGAAAGTTATTCCGTGCCTTGACACCCGGGATAAAGCCCAGTGCCAAGTGTGTTGCCGTGGGTACGTATTGTAGATATTCATCGGCCTTGCAATGATGCCAATTAGGATTCATTTCCTCACAAGCCTTCTCTTCAAGCCAGTCGATGGGGCTTTGCTCGGCTAGTCCCCAAGTTCCAATGCCTATCAGCAGGGCCGGGGCCACGAGTTGTTTGGGACGGAAACGATATTCCGCACTTGCACCATCCTTTTGGACAGACAGCGTATCTTCTTGCGCATGCAAGGGAAAATGATAAATGAATATTAAATGAAAAATGAATAGTATTTGTGTCGCTTTTTTCATTTAGTTATGTTTTATCTCTCCTCTCCATCATGGGGGAGGTCGTGAGAGGGTCTATATATCTATTTTTAAAGTGCCGAGAATGCCACGAGGAATAGTGAGTGTCATGTTGGGACCACGATTCAATGGCCCGCGATAGCCCTGTGGGAAACACATCTCGGTATATACATTTCCAAAGTCGTATAAGTTATAACAAAGGAGCGCAAGGCTCATTGGATGCTGTTTGAGGGTCCAACGGAAACGGGCATGCAGGTCAACATTGAAGAGAGCACTCTCCCGACACCCGAAGTTTCCATCCGTGGGATTGATGCCACGTGAAGAACCCGGACGGATACCAGCCTGTGTGTTGCCTGCCGCATCGGTGTAGGTGGCAGTATTGAAATAGGTGAAAGGCTGCCCATCGGTCCAGCGGAGGTTCAGTCCGAACTGAAACCATTGGCAAACATTATAAGCTAAGTAGATACGGCACACGTAGGCCTTGTCCTGGTCCAAACGCCCCACACCAGGATAGCGTCCGTTAGGATTTTCCAACGTAGCCTGGGTGTTGGGATTGGCTGTAGATTCGCTGAGCACCCCAATGTTGTTCGAAGCAGGACCGTTGCCAAGTGCCGACAGGCCCACTCCCATCATTGACTGCCACGATAGACTGAACAGCACTTTGCGACCCCTATAGGTGTAGCGCGAGGTCTGAGACATATAATAAGGAGTGTAGGTAGAATAGTCCACGATGTATTCGTGGACACCAGGATTCATAAAGTAGTAACCGTTGGCATCCGTAAATCCGTTGACCGCCGCCCCTCCCTGGAACTGTGCCATCCATGTGTGATAGAAACGTTTATATGTCTGCAGCAAGGCAATCTCGTGCCGCCCGAAACGCAGGTGAATGGGCACGTCGATAGAAAAATAGGCGGGTTGCTGCAGGTGACTGGCATAGTGGTGATGACTGCCGCCGGTGGTAGTAAACAGGTTGTTGGAAGCCGTGTACAATACACGAGCATTCATGTAGTCGGGACTCATGAAACGGATGTCCTCGATGTTATAACTCACACGCTCGTGGCCCAACGTCAGTTCCACCTGGAACCATTTGGCTGGACAGTAATCGAGGTGAAAGGCAGCACGCAGGTTGGGCGACACCTTGGTGTGTTCGCGTAGCAGCATACCATCGAGGGTGAAGGCAAGTTCGCCATCTATCGACAAAGTCTTCGACACTCGGCGACGGGCCTCGAGTCCTACCCTATTCTCCAACAAACCAGAAGTGAAAGCATTGCTGGTCCAATCGTAACGATAGAGTGCAGTGGGTGCCAAATCTTGCATATGCTGCATGTAGACTTCATTGCTGAACTGGGTGGTTTGGGGATGGAAATATAACAAGGAATTATAGCCATCAGCCAGCAGTCGCAACCACGGCTTCAAGGGCTTTTCATAAATCAGCGACCACGACAGTTCATGCCAATTGCCATCAGCCATCCAAGGTTCCAACGATTCTCCGTCTTGGTCCACTATATTTCTGCGGAATTGCAGATCATCGTGCCGCACCACATTGGTAGCCCACGTCAACCCCGTCGTCAATCCCTGTCGTTTGGCATATAACGAAGCACTATAGGTGTTCAACTGCATGACCTCATTAGGATTGTAGTAGAACTCCGAACCATAGTTGTCCTTACCCGAAAAGTTCAACAGGTAACCCATCTTATCAAAGTAGCGTCCCGCTGGTAATTGTCCATCCATCTGCAGCTTATAGTATTCGGCTGGATACAACGGGTTACTCTGTATAAGTCCGTTCTCATCATAGTTGGGATAAGTCTGTTCGCCCGCACTGGCATACAAATGTTGACGATACGTGCGGCCCCTGCTATCCTTCAATGTATAGGCAATATCGGCAGTTCCCTGTCCCCGTACAAACTGACGACGATGAATGGTCGATGGGTCGTAGGCCCCTTCCGTTCCCGTCCCATGAAAAAGATGTACAATAGCCGCAGTTCCACGCGATATACCACCCACATTTCCTCGATTCCACGACAGCGAGGCATAGTCGCTAGACAAGGTGTCCAGTTCGAAACTGAGTTCCGAACTGCGAGCATTGATGCGCAGATTATAGTGCTCCATATTGGGAACATAACTGGTGGAGCCGGCTGTAAAGCGATTATCGATGCGGAAACCATCCATATAATAGCGATTCCAACGGTATGAATTCCCATCGACGGAAAACATCAGTTGACCCGACTCGTCCCATTGTCCGACATGCAGGCCTTGATACACCGTGCGGTCGCTATAGCCATCAAGCCAGTGCGCCAGGTGCCCTTGATGGTAGAAGTCGCGGAAGAACTCAGCATTCACCGAGTCTTCCTGCGCCCTAGCACTATGACCGATGAGGCACATTAGTCCCACAAAGGCTATGAGTCCTATATGCCGCTTTCTTCCCATCTTACTTCTTCAATTTCAGAATATCAATATTGTACGCCACTCCTAGGCGAGCCTGCTGATAAGGATAGTCGCGAATTCCATACTGATAGGCCGCGACAATCTCCCACTGCTTTATCTTATAAGTGAAGTTTGTCTTCAGCGTCATGGGACAGTCGTGGGCAATATTGCCACCATTGCCGGCATTATGTTCCCAACCATTATATCCACCTAAAGCCTCAGACAGGGCAAAGTAACGGTTTTCCCACTTCAACATAGCGCCATACTGCACGGCATCGTTTTGTCTACCATTATCGGTCTGCCAACACAGGAAACCCGTTGAAGCAACTAAACGTAGGCGATGTTTCCACTTACCCTTACCCAAGGTGAAAGACTTGGCTAGCGATGTATCGAAAAAATATCCTGGGCCATCGTAGTAACGGGCAAGATAGAATCCACCACCCGAAGCGGTCTTCAGGGCTGCACGAATCGTCCAATCGGGACGGAATTTCTTGTCCTTCTTTTCTTGTAGCAATTGCATATCAGCACTAACATACACATCACCGCCCAGATGTCCCTTCTTTGCTTCGCTCTGGTGAGCAGGCTGTATACGGCAAGCCGTAATATTACGATTCGAATTATGGTACCATTCCATTACAGGCATCCACACCGACAGGTTCGCACGGCGCGTCCACAGGGGAACATTCACCTTCAATGCCGCATCCGCCGTATGGTCGCCACGATTCCCGTGAAAGTAGTCACCTGTCAATTCAACACGCAACTCACTCTGCACCCGTCCGTCCAACATGTCGGGTACGGCAAAGGCATTCGGACCAAAATAATATGGGGATATCAGAGTTACATTACGCAACACAGGTTTGTCCAACGCAGTCTGTGCCGCTGCAACCAGCGCCATAGATAACATGAATGGCAATATCAGTTTCCTCATAAATCTATTTTGACTACAAAGATACGAATATAATTCGACATATCAAAGCCACATCCAAAATCACTCTCCATCCGCCCCATTGGTCCCATTAGAGCAATAAGCCCCATTGGTTCTAATCCCTATTAGGCTCATTAGGCCTATTAGACTCATCCGGCACATAAACAAAGAAGCCTCCACATCGTATGATGCAGAGGCTTACTACGGAAAAAAGGCGGCTACCTACTCTCCCACAATTGCAGTACCATCGGCGCGGGCGGGCTTAACTTCTCTGTTCGGAATGGGAAGAGGTGGAA
>JAFZWQ010000042.1 GCA_017617235.1 Bacteroidaceae bacterium
AAGCGTCTGCTGATTGGTGACGACGAGCACGGATGGGACGACGAGGGTGTATTCAACCTCGAGGGCGGTTGCTACGCTAAGGTTATCAACCTGAGCAAGGAGAACGAGCCCGACATCTACGGTGCTATCAAGCGCAACGCTCTTCTCGAGAACGTAACTGTTGCTGCTGACGGCAAGATTGACTTCGCTGACAAGAGCGTAACAGAGAACACTCGTGTAAGCTATCCTATCGACCACATCGAGAAGATTGCTCAGAAGGTGAACGGCAAGAGCGCTGGTCCTGACGCTAAGAATGTAATCTTCCTTTCTGCTGATGCATTCGGCGTACTGCCTCCCGTATCAATCCTGACTCCCGAGCAGACTAAGTACTACTTCCTGTCTGGTTTCACAGCTAAGTTGGCTGGTACAGAGCGTGGTATCACTGAGCCCACTCCTACTTTCTCTGCTTGCTTCGGCCAGGCATTCCTGGAGTTGCACCCCACAAAGTATGCTGAGGAGTTGGTTAAGAAGATGGAGAAGAGCGGTGCTAAGGCTTACCTCGTTAACACAGGTTGGAACGGTACCGGCAAGCGTATCTCTATCCCCGATACACGTGGTATCATCGACGCTATCCTGGATGGCAGCATCCTGAAGGCTCCTACAAAGAAGGTTCCCTTCTTTGACTTCGAGGTTCCTACAGAGTTGCCTAACGTAAATCCTGCTATCCTTGATCCTCGCGACACTTACGCTACTGCTGCTGAGTGGGAAGAGAAGGCTAAGGACCTGGCTGCTCGCTTCATCAAGAACTTCAAGAAGTACGAGGGCAACGAGGCTGGTAAGGCTTTGGTTGCTGCTGGTCCAAAGTTGTAATCGGGCGTTAAACCTGCAAATATCTGGCGGTTCCCTTTCAGGGGAACCGCTTTTTTTGTATCTTTGCACGAAAATATGTATGTTGCAATGAGAAAGTTGTTCTTTATTTGGGCAATGTTGCTTGCGCAGTTCGCTTTTGCGCAATTCCACATGCCGGTTCAGTTCAGCGTAAAGCAGAACCGTATTTCCAATACGGAACTCGAAATCGTTTTTACTGGCAAGGTCGATGCAGGGTGGCATGTCTATAGTACTGATATCCCTGATGGGGGGCCAACCAAGGCTGAATTGACTCTTGAGAAACAGGAGGGCGTGAAGACCAAGGGAGCGCTGCGTGCCACTGGAAAGGTACACAGGGCTGTCGACGATATGTTCGGCATGGAATTGTCCTATATGGAGGGAACGGCTTCATTCAGTCAGAAGTTTACTGTTACGGCCTCCAGTTACGAGGTGAGTGGCTATTTGACGTATGGTGCATGTAACGACGAAAACTGTATTCCGCCCACGAATGTCGACTTCTCCTTTAAGGGGACAGGTCCTTCTGCTAAGGAAGAAGTGAAACCTGCGGCAGAGGATAGTAAGAAAGAAGCCGAGTTGACGCGTGAACCCGAGCCGGTTGATAGTATCAACAGCGACACGTTGTCAGTAATAACTCAGCCCACTTCTGCCGAGAATTCCGCTGGGGTGTTGTGGGAACCCGTCATCGACGAGCTGAAAGCGTTTGCTCAGGGAACTCAGGCAACAGGCAGTTCGGACAAGGGATGGCTCATGATTTTCCTGATGGGACTGCTGGGCGGACTGGCCGCTTTGCTCACGCCCTGTGTATGGCCCATCATCCCCATGACGGTTAGCTTCTTCCTGAAACGCAATAAGGACGACCGCAGCAAGGGTATTCGCGATGCGGTTACCTATGGACTGAGCATCATTGTCATTTATATGGCGCTGGGTTTGCTCGTCACCCTGCTGTTTGGGGCCAGTGCGCTGAATGCGCTCAGCACGAATGCCATCTTCAACATATTCTTCTGCTTGCTCCTGCTGCTCTTTGCGGCTTCGTTCCTGGGTGGCTTCGAAATCACACTGCCCTCGAGTTGGAGCAATGCCGTCGACTCGAAGGCCACCAGCACTACTGGCCTTTTGTCCATCTTCCTGATGGCATTCACCCTGTCGCTCGTCAGCTTTTCGTGTACAGGTCCCATCATAGGCTTTCTGCTGGTCGAGGTGGCATCGACGGGAAATATCGTTGGACCGGCCATCGGCATGTTTGGGTTTGCCCTAGCCTTGGCCCTTCCTTTCACCTTGTTTGCCCTTTTTCCCTCGTGGCTGAAAGCTGCCCCCAAGAGTGGAAACTGGATGAATTGCATCAAGGTCACACTGGGTTTCCTGGAGCTGGCATTCTCGCTGAAGTTCCTCTCCGTAGCAGACTTGGCATACGGATGGCACATCTTGGATCGCGAGGTGTTCCTCAGCCTGTGGATAATCATCTTCGCTCTGTTGGGTGCCTACTTCATCGGTTGGATTCGTTTTCCGCATGATGAGGACGAGTACAACGAGATGGGCGAGGTCATCCAGCGTTCTCGCACCTCTGTTACCCGCTTCTTTCTGGCATTGGTAACCTTTGCCTTTGCCCTCTATATGGTACCTGGCCTGTGGGGTGCTCCCTGCAAGGCTGTAAGCGCTTTTGCACCACCTATGAAGACTCAGGACTTCCTGCTCGGACAGAAGGAAACCTTGCATTTCGAGGATTACGAACAGGGTATGGCCTATGCCCGCGAGCACCACATGCCTGTATTTCTGGACTTTACGGGCTACGGATGTGTAAACTGCCGCAAGATGGAGGCTGCCGTGTGGACGCATGCCGATGTGCAACAGCTGATGGACGACAACTTTGTGCTCATCTCCCTGTTTGTCGACGAAAAGACACCTCTGCCTGAACCCGAGACCATCGAGGAGAATGGCGAGGAACGCAAGCTTCGCACCATCGGCGACAAGTGGAGTTACCTGCAACGTTATAAGTTTGGTGCCAATGCCCAGCCCTTTTATGTGTTGGTCGACAACGAAGGTCGTCCCTTGGCTCCTTCGTACAGTTACGACGAGGATGTGACCGCCTTCAAGCAGTTCTTGGAAACTGGCATCCGGAATTATCACAAGAAATAAGTAAGAACAAAACGATAAATAAGAAGAGATGAAACTGAGAATTTTATTAGGTTTTGCCCTTGTGGCATTTAGCGTTTCGCTCAGTGCACAGGGTATGGAACAAATGATGCAGCCCCTGCCTGTTGACCCCAAAGTGCGTATAGGGCATCTTGACAACGGACTCACTTATTACATCCGTCACAACGAGGAGCCCAAGAACCAGGCCTTCTTCTACATTGCCCAGAAAGTAGGCTCTATTCAGGAAGAGGAAAGCCAGCGCGGATTGGCACATTTCTTGGAGCACATGTGCTTCAATGGAACCAAGCATTTCCCCGACAGCACTCTTATCGAATATCTGGGGAGCATAGGCGTGAAGTTCGGTGCCCAGCTCAACGCTTACACCAGTGTGGAGGAAACCGTGTATAATATTGATAATGTACCCGTGCGTGAGGGAGCCATCGACTCTTGTCTCCTCATCCTGCACGATTGGAGTCACGACCTGCTCTTAGACGGCAAAGAAATTGATAAGGAACGTGGCGTAATTCATCAGGAATGGCGTATGCGAAACACTGGCTTTACACGCATCCTCGTCAAGCATCTTGAGGAACTGATGTCCGAAAGCCGCTATGGCCGTCGTTTCCCCATTGGACTGATGGAAGTTGTCGATGAATGTCCCTACGATACGTTGCGTGCCTACTATCACAAATGGTATCGTCCTGACCTTCAGGGCATCATTGTAGTCGGCGATATAGATGTTGACCAGATTGAGGGAAAGATAAAGAATCTCTTCGGGCCCATAACTGTTCAGCAGCCAGTAGCCAAACGTGAGTTCTACAGCGTTCCAGTCAATACGGAAGCTGTAGTGGTCAGCGATAGTGACCCCGAAGTGACCTATCAGGTGGTTATGATTTCGATGAAGCATGATGCCATTCCCGATAGCATTCGCAATACATTGGGAGTCTATCTTACCGAGAATATGATACGCACAGGATGCAGTATCATCAACCAACGTCTCCGTGAACTCTCGCTCAAGGCCGATTGCCCGTTCCAGGAAGCCAGCGTTGACGATGGAGAGTTCTTGCTTTCTTCGAAGGTTACGTCTGCTTTCAACATAGAAGTTATTCCAAAAGAAGGGCGTGTCGATGAGGCTGTGAAAGCTGTTATGGAAGAAATCTACCGTGTGGCGCAGTTCGGATTCACTAAAGGCGAAACAGACCGCGCTGTGCTCAACCTCTTGTCCGATATGGAACAGCAATACAACAACCGCGACAAGCAGCGCAGCATTGTTTATGCCCGTAAATATTACCGTTCATTCCTCGATAACGAAGCTATACCTGGCATCGAAGTGGAGTACCAGTTGTTGAAGCAGATTTATCCTCAGCTTCCGGAGCAGGCATTCAACATGACGATGCAGCAGTTTATCAGTCATACGGACACGAACCTGGTTGTACTATCGCTGAATCCCGAAAAAGAAGGCCTCGCTATTCCTACCAAGGAGCAGTTGCTTAATGCCATACATGCTGCACAGCAGACTCAGCTCACGGCATGGGTCGATAATGTCAAGACGGGTCCTCTGATTGAAAACCTTCCCCAACCTGGCAAGGTGAAGAAGGAGACTGCTGGTCCCTGCGACTCTAAGATGCTCGTCCTTAGCAATGGGGTTAAGGTAATTATGAAGCAGACCGACTACAAGGACGACGAGATTCGTATGGTGGCTTGGAGCGAGGGTGGAAACGGGCGTTATCCCGACAGCGAACGTATTAACTTGCAGGCTTTCGACGGTGTGGCTGGTCATTCTAAAATAGGAGGCTTTACCTCTACCGAATTGCAGAAGGCCCTTGCCGGCAAGAATGTCCACAGCAGCGCAGATGTTGACGTGCGCGACGAGTCCTTCTCTGGCTTCAGTTCCAAGAAAGATATCCAGACCCTCTTTGAACTTATCTACATGACTTTCCTGCCGCGTGAAAAGGATGAGGATGCTGTTGGGGCTTACAAAGACCAGCTGCGCGAGAACCTTCGCAACAAGGCGCTTAATCCTCTCTCCAGTCTTAACGACAGCATTCAGGCGACTCTCCTTGGACATCATCCTCGTATCAATCCTATGACGGAAGCCGAGGTTGACCAGATTAATTACGACCGCATTCTTGAGATGTGGAACGACCGTTTTGCCGATGCCTCCGACTTTACCTTTGTATTCCTCGGCAATATCGATGAACAGCAGATTCGCGAACTTGCAGCGCAGTATCTTGCCACACTTCCCAAGGTGAAACGCAAAGACAAAGCTGTTGACCCAGGTCTCAATTTCGTTACTGGTAATGTCACCAACCGCTACCAGAAGAAGATGGAGACGCCCCAGAGCTTCATTGTCAGTGTGTGGACGGGCGACATCAAGATGACTGTCCGCAACAATGTCTTGATGACAGTGCTGGGCAACTGTGTTGCAGAGACTTATCTCAAGAAAATCCGTGAGGAACTTGGCGCAGCTTACACCACCAGTGCCTCTGGCATGATTTCTCGCGGTACCGACAACCGTCCTCGCTACGTCCTGCAGGCTGCTTTCCCCTTGAAACCAGAGATGACCGATACTTGCCTGCAGATTGTAGAGGACGTTCTCAAGAATGTTGCGGAGAACGGTGTCAGCGAGGAGAGTCTCACCAAGGCTAAGGAATATCTCTTGAAGACATTCCAGCAGAACCAGCGCGAGAATGGCTGGTGGCTGAATCGTATTGCCGGCATTGCACGCCGCAATTATGACTTTGCTGAGAACTACGCGGCCATCGTTTCTTCTCTGACTTCTTCCGACATCAAGCAGATGGCTGCAACCATCCTTGCTTCCGGCAATTGTGCCCGTATCATCATGGAGCCCGAGGAATAACGATATAACGTAATAACGATATAACGAAATATGGAAAAAAGATTTAAAAGAACAACCGTTACATCCGCCCTGCCTTATGCCAACGGCGGAGTACATATCGGCCACTTGGCAGGTGTGTATGTGCCAGCCGACATCTATGTCCGTTACCTGCGCTTGAAGGGTGAGGACGTGATGTTCATTGGCGGTAGCGACGAGCACGGCGTGCCCGTAACTCAGCGTGCCCGTAAGGAAGGCATCACGCCACAGCAGGTGGTGGACCGTTATCACAAGATGATTAAGGATTCGTTCGAGGAGTTCGGTATCTCGTTCGATGTCTATAGTCGTACCACCAGCAAGACGCACCACCAGTTTGCCAGCGACTTCTTCCGCAAGCTCTACGACGACGGCAAGCTCATCGAGAAAACCACGAAGCAGTTCTACGACGAGCAGACGGGTACCTTCAAGACCGACCGCGACATCGTGGGTGAATGTCCTCATTGTCATGCTGAGGCTAATGGCGACCAGTGCGAGAAATGTGGTCGCGACCTCGATCCCACGGAGCTCATCAATCCGCGTTCCAAGGAAAGTGGCGCCAAACTCATCCTCAAGGACACCACCAACTGGTTCCTGCCCCTCAATGAATATGAAGGCTGGCTGAAGGAGTGGATTCTCGAAGGTCACAAGGAATGGCGCTCGAATGTTTATGGACAATGCAAGAGTTGGCTCGATATGGAGCTGCAGCCGCGAGCCATGACCCGCGACCTCGACTGGGGTATTCCCGTACCTGTGGAAGGTGCCGACGGCAAGGTGCTCTACGTGTGGTTCGATGCCCCCATCGGCTACATCTCGAACACCAAGGAACTGTGCGAGTCGAATCCCGACCGCTGGGGTACTTGGCAGCGTTGGTGGCAGGACGAAGAGACCCGTTTGGTCCATTTCATCGGAAAAGATAACATCGTGTTCCATTGCATCATCTTCCCTGTGATGATGAAGGCGCACGGCGGCTATATCATGCCGGACAATGTGCCTGCCAACGAGTTCCTGAACCTCGAGGGCGACAAGATTTCCACCTCCCGTAACTGGGCCGTTTGGTTGCACGAATACCTCGTGGACTTCCCTGGCAAGCAGGACGTTCTGCGCTATGCACTTACGGCTTCTGCCCCAGAGACCAAGGACAACGACTTTACGTGGGCCGAGTTCCAGGCCCGTAACAACAACGAACTGGTGGCCGTTTATGGCAACTTCGTGAACCGTGCTCTGCAGCTCACCCAGAAGTACTACGACGGTGTGGTGCCCGCCTGTGGCGAACTGACAGATTATGACCGCGAGACCATTGCCGAGTTCAAGGATGTAAAGGCAAAGGTGGAGAGCCTGCTGGATGTCTTCAAGTTCCGCGATGCACAGAAGGAGGCCATGAACCTGGCCCGCATCGGCAACAAGTACATCGCCGATTGCGAACCTTGGAAGGTCATCAAGACTGACCCCGAACGTGTGAAGACCATCATTAACCTCTCGTTGCAACTGACGGCTAATCTGGCCATTGCCTTCGAACCCTTCCTGCCCTTCAGCAGCAAGAAACTGTATGGCATGCTGAATGTAGAAGCATTGGGTTGGGAGAATCTGGGCAGCACGGAACTGCTGAAGGCCGGTCACCAATTGGCAAAGCCCGAGTTGCTCTTCGAGAAAATCGAAGACGACGCCATCAAGGCCCAGATGGATCGCCTGGAGCGCATCAAGAAAGAAAACGAGGCAGCCAATTACAAGGCCACCGAGGTGAAGAAAGAAGTCACCTTCGACGACTTCGAGAAACTCGACATCCGTGTAGGCACCGTCCTCAGTTGCGAGAAGGTGAAGAAGTCGAACAAACTGCTGAAGTTCGAGATTGCTGATGGACTCGAGAACCGTACCATCCTCAGCGGCATCGCCCAGTATTACGAGCCCGAAGACCTTGTGGGCCGTCAGGTTTGCTTCATCGCCAACTTCCCGCCCCGCAAGATGATTGGTATGGAGAGTCAGGGCATGATACTCAGCGCCGTGAACTTCGACGGCACACTCTCCGTCATCACCCCACAGCGCGAAGTAAAGCCCGGTAGCCAGGTAGGCTAACCCGCTTCCCGCCGTAACATCACATCCTTCCCGTCGGAGCGATACTAATCCTCCACGGGAAGGATTAATATTCCTACTCGCCTAGGATTACTATTCCTTCGTCCTTAGGATTAGGACTCGAGTTTACTCGCTTGCGTAGCGCAGAGGAGCAAGAATCCTTCCCTTGTCACACAATTGTGTGTCAAGCGGAGCGATACTATCCCTACCTGCCTAGCGTTGTAACGCTCCGCGTCTAGCGACGCGTCGCTCCATCCCAAACCACGTGTCGTTTCATCCCAAACCACGTGTCGCTCCATCCCAATCGACGTGTCGTTTCACCAAAATCAACGCGTCGCTCCGCTGGAAACCCTTTTGCCCTTAGCTTTTAGCTTTTTTCAAAAAAGATACTAACATACTAACATACGGCCCTCAAAGCCCGATAAATACAGGCCTCGTCGATGTTAGTTTCTATTTCGAGATATTAACATAAAGTTAACATCATGTTAACACCGGTGTTACTTTCATGTTACTTTCTATGTTAGTATCTAAACCACACCCAGCGCTCCTCTATCCCTCTATTCATCGGCCTTCCGCCCCCCTCGATGTTAGTATGTTAGCATCTTTTTCGAAAAACTTTTTTTGCAGCAAACTTCCTTCTTTCATAAATAATTCTTAAATTTGCAGCAACCATTAACCAAAATTGCCGCCTATGGGCTAAGATAACATAAAAATAACATATTGGAAGAAGCGTCCGCTTAAGTTCTTGTATTCTGAAAATCGGCAAATTAACAGATACAACCAAGAGTAAGAGCACGGATGCTCACGTTGATGGCGTGGGCTTTTACTCGGATATGGTTGTTGGGTGTTTGCCGATACCTCAGAATACGTAGACGAAATAATAAGTCCACGTTTTCTTTTGTCTTAATCGAATTGAATGATAACCAAAACATAAAATTTAAACACGATGAAACAAAGAATATTACTATTTTTATTAGTTCTGCTGTCAACACTGACGGCCAGTGCGTATGATGCTGAAATTGATGGTATCTATTATAATTTAAATGCCAGCACTATGGAGGCTGAGGTAGTTTCCCCTGGCTCCACCCGATACACAGGCAGTGTGAAGATTCCCGAGAGTATAACATATGAGGATGTGACCTACAGTGTGACATCAATAGGAGACCGTGCTTTCCGTAACTGTTCCGATCTAACATCAGTGATAATTCCAAACAGCGTGACAGAAATAAGGAGTGGTACTTTCCAAGGATGCACCAGTCTGACATCGATAACCATCCCCGACGGCGTGATGTCAATAGGAAACAGTTCCTTCTATGGTTGCTTCAGCCTGGAATTGGTGATAATTGGCAACAATGTGACATCAATAGGAAAACATGCTTTCGATAACTGCCAAAGCCTGAAATCGGTGACAATCGGCAAAAGTGTGACATCAATAGGAGAAAGTGCTTTCGCTTTATGCTTCAGTCTGACATCGATGACAATCGGCAACAGTGTGACATCCATAGGAGAAAGAGCTTTCCAAATGTGCGAAGGATTGAAGGATGTATATTGTTACGCAGAGAGTATTCCGACAACAGATGAACATACGTTTGATGGCGCAGCTCTCCCTTCTGCTACGCTTCACGTGCCAGCATCTTCCTTAGAGACGTACAAGGCAACATCACCATGGAGTGGATTCAGCACAATTATTGCGCTGACAGATGAAGAGATGCCAGTGAAGGGGATTAACAGCAAGGATGTAGTGATTGAGAAAGTCTACAACTTGAGTGGGCGCCAACTGAGACAGGGGCGTAAAGGTGTGAACATCCTGCGCTACGGTAATGGGAAAGCTCGCAAAGTGCTGGTGAAGTAATTATCCGCATCCCCAACAATCATCTGCTGCCAGTGCCCATTACGAGCATTGGCGGCAGTGGTTGTTAGAAAATGTTTGCAGAACTTGTGAATGTCGGGATTCTTGATTATCTTTGCATCTAATAATAAAAGAGGAAGAATGAATACCATTTGGATAGTGCTGCCGATACTGACATTGCTGATGTTCGACCTGGGGCTGGTGTTGCGCCTTGAGGATTTCGGCAAAGTTGTGCGCCATCCCTGGCCCATCGTGGTGGCCCTGTTTGGACAGTTGGTGTTGTTGCCTTTGATAGCATTGGGACTGGGCTCTCTGTTCCGTCTCTCTCCTGTGTTTTTCATTGGGTTGGTGCTGATTGCCTGTTGTCCGGGAGGCAGTTCTTCGAACGTGTTCTCGAAACTGGCTGGGGGCGATGTGGCGCTGTCCGTAACGCTGACGGCCCTGAGCAGCATCATTACCCTGCTGACCATTCCATTCATCATGAGTTGGACCACGCAACTGGTGGGCGAGAGCGTGGGCATAACTCTGCCTGTGGGCAATCTGATTAAACAGAACCTGGTGCTGATGTTGCTGCCTGTGTTGCTGGGAATAGGGCTTCATTACGCGTGGCCTAAGGGGGCGGCAAAGACGGACAAGGTGTTGACCAAGCTGGCTTTCCCCCTGTTGCTCGTTCTCATCACTGTCTTCTATATCCAGCACCATCGCACTATTCTGGACAACATAGGTGTCTTGGGCGTCTGCGTAACCTTGCTGATATTGGTGGCGATAGGCATTTCGTCGATGCTGTCGCGTCTGGTGAAGAACAGCCCGCAACAACGGCGGACGGTGGTGATAGAGGTGGGGATGCAGAATGCGGCACAGGCCATAGCCATCGCCTCCAGTCCCCTAATCTTTGCCAGCGAGGAGATGGCCATTCCCGCCATTCTGTATTCGCTGATGATGAATGTGGTGTTGCTGACCTATGTGGCGATAATTTCTCGTAATAACTTCCCATCCGTTTCTTAACGAGTGGGATTTTTTTTGTATCTTTGCAGATGATAATAAGAAACTAATCATATAAAAACGAATCATGGCAAAACGACAACTGAAAAAAGTTCTGGTGCTGGGCAGCGGAGCATTGAAGATTGGACAGGCAGGAGAGTTTGACTATTCTGGTTCGCAGGCATTAAAGGCCCTGCGCGAGGAAGGCATAAAGAGTGTGCTTGTGAATCCGAATATTGCAACCATCCAGACGTCGGAGGGTATTGCTGACACCGTCTATTTCCAACCGGTGACTACCCATTTCGTGACGGAAATCATAAAGAAGGAACGCCCGGACGGCATTCTGTTGGCCTTTGGCGGACAGACAGCGCTGAACTGCGGAACAGAACTTTATCAGACGGGCGTGTTAAAGGAATATGGCGTGGAGGTGCTGGGAACGAGCGTCGAGGCCATCATGAACACCGAGGACCGCGACCTGTTTGTGAAGAAACTGGGCGAGATAGACCTGAAGGTTCCTGTGAGCCACGCTGTGGAGAACATGGACGACGCCCTGAAGGCCGCTCGCGAAATAGGTTTCCCCATCATGATTCGTTCGGCATACGCCCTGGGTGGACTGGGTTCTGGTATCTGTCCCGACGAGAAGGCTTTCGTAGAACTGGCCGAGAGCGCCTTCACCTTCGCTCCGCAGATTCTGGTGGAAGAGTCGCTGAAGGGATGGAAGGAGATTGAGTTCGAGTGCATCCGCGATGCCAACGACCATTGCTTTACGGTGGCTTCGATGGAGAATTTCGACCCATTGGGTATCCACACAGGTGAAAGTATCGTGGTGGCTCCCACTTGCTCGCTGCGCGAGGAACAGGTGAAGATGCTGCAGGAGATTACCATCCGTTGCGTACGCCATCTGGGCATCGTGGGTGAGTGCAACATCCAGTTTGCCTTCAATGCCGTGACCAACGACTACCGCATCATTGAAATCAATGCTCGTCTGAGCCGTTCATCGGCTTTGGCTTCGAAGGCAACAGGTTATCCCCTGGCTTTTGTCGCTGCCAAGATTGCTCTGGGTTACACCCTCGACCAGATTGGCGAGATGGGTACGACGAATTCGGCCTATGTGGCTCCGAGTCTCGACTATATGATTTGCAAGATTCCACGTTGGGACCTGACGAAGTTCGTGGGCGTAAGCCGTCAGATTGGTTCCTCTATGAAGAGTGTGGGCGAAATTATGTCCATTGGCCGCAGTTTCGAGGAAATGCTGCAGAAGGGACTGCGCATGATAGGGCAGGGTATGCACGGATTCGTGGGTAACGACCATACCAAGTTCGAAGACTTGGACAAGGAGTTGGCAAATCCCACCGACCTGCGTGTCTTTGCTATTGCTGAGGCGTTGGAACAGGGTTATACCGTTGAGCGCATCGAGGAACTGACGAAGATTGACCCGTGGTTCATCGAGCGCATGAAGCACATTGTGGACCTCAAGCATCAGTTGGAGAGCTACAATAGCCTCGAAGAACTGCCCGATGAATTCCTGCTCGAAGTGAAGCAGGCCGGATTCAGCGACTTCCAGATTGCCCGCTTCGTGCTGAAGCCCAAGACTGGTAACCTGGAGAAGGAGAATCTGGAGGTGCGTCGCTATCGCAAGCAGCGTGGCATATTGCCATCGGTGAAGCGCATTCCCACCGTTGCCAGCGAACACCCCGAACTGACCAACTACCTTTATTTCACCTATACACACGTGCCTGCATTCGGCAATCCCGTGGGAGAGAAATACGCCGTGGCACACGACATCAACTATTATAATAATGAGAAGTCGGTAGTGGTGCTGGGTAGCGGTGCCTATCGTATTGGATCGAGCGTGGAGTTCGACTGGTGTTCGGTGAATGCCATTAACACAGCACGCAAATTAGGGTACAAGAGCATCATGATTAACTACAACCCCGAGACCGTATCGACGGACTATGACATGTGCGACCGCCTGTATTTCGACGAGCTGACTCTGGAGCGTGTGTTGGATGTGCTTGATCTGGAGCAGCCGCGTGGCGTAATCGTCAGCGTGGGCGGACAGATTCCCAACAATCTGGCTATGAAGTTGCACCGTCAGGGTGTTCCCGTGCTGGGAACCTCGCCTGTCGATATTGACCGTGCAGAGAACCGTGACAAGTTCTCGGCTATGCTCGACAAACTTGGTGTTGACCAGCCCGCATGGCGTGCCCTGACCAGTTTGGAGGACATTAAGGAGTTCATCGGCGAAGTCGGCTATCCCGTATTGGTTCGTCCCTCGTATGTGCTCAGCGGTGCTGCCATGAATGTATGCTACAGCGACGAGGAACTGGAACGCTTCCTGCAACTGGCAACCGAGGTTTCGCACGAATATCCTGTTGTGGTTTCGCAGTTCATGCAGGAGACCAAGGAGATAGAGTTCGATGCAGTTGCCGACAAGGGCGAGGTGGTGGAATATGCCATCAGCGAACATGTGGAGTATGCAGGAGTTCACTCTGGGGATGCCACGATGGTGTTCCCTGCTCAGCACATCTATTTCTCCACCGTTCGCCAGATAAAGAAGATTGCCCGTAAGATTGCCCAGGAGCTGAATATCAGCGGACCATTCAACATCCAATTCTTGGCAAAGAATCGCGAGGTGAAGGTCATCGAGTGCAACCTGCGTGCCAGCCGTTCGTTCCCCTTCGTATCTAAGATTCTGAAGCGTAACTTCATCGATACGGCCACCCGAATCATGCTGGATGCCCCGTATTCGAGACCCGACCGCAGCGAATTCGATATAGACCGTATTGGTGTGAAGGCCAGTCAGTTCTCGTTTGCTCGTCTGCAGAATGCCGACCCTGTGCTGGGTGTCGATATGTCCTCGACGGGCGAGGTCGGCTGCCTGGGTGATGACCTGAGCGAGGCTCTGCTGAATGCTCTCATTGCTACGGGTTACCGCCTGCCTAAGCAAAATGCCAACATCCTGATTTCTTCGGGTGGTGCCAAGGGTAAGGTGAGTCTGCTGGAGCCTGCCAAGAATCTGGTGAAGAAGGGTTACAAGGTATATGCCACAGGTGGTACGGCCCGCTTCTTCAACGACAATGGTGTGGAGGCAACTCCCGTGTTGTGGCCCGATGAGGAAGGCGAGAACAATGTGATGGACATGATTGCTGCTCATCAGTTCGACCTCATCATCAATGTGCCCAAGAACCATACGAAGCGCGAGCTGACCAATGGCTACCGCATTCGTCGTGGTGCCATTGACCACAACATTCCCTTGATGACCAACGTACGTCTGGCCAAGGCTTTCATTGAAGCCTTCACGGCAATGTCGCAGAACGACATAAAGATTAAGAGCTGGCAGGAATACAATTCCTGACCAGCCCTTTAATGCTGTAATTTAAAGTTGTTCGATGCTGGTTTCGGCATGACGCAGACCTGTGGCTTTCTTCAGGTAAGCCTTGGCTGTACCGAAACGTAGATTCAAGTCGAGACGGACGGGAATGTGATTGTCGTCGTCTGTGATATAGAAGGTAACAATTTCCTTTTCCTTTCCTTTGCTGTTCTTCTCCATGTAGGAAAAGACGAGGCAACGGTATGTAATCTTGGTGTCTTCGACTTTGAATTTCTTGATGCCGCGATAGATAAGGTGTTCGGTCTTGATGCTGGCACCATCGGCAAATTGGAAGGGAACACGCTGACCAATTTGGAAGTCGCTGGATTTGTAGCTGCGGCAACGCATGACCATCGATACCATATCGTAGACACAATCCGTCCCTACATTCTCGGCCTCGCTGATGCGTCCGTCGCCGTGACGGTAGTATTGGTGCAACTTGACTTTTCCTCCCTGATACTTATATGAGATTTCGTTGACGCGGTATTTCCCGCCTTCCATTGCGCCCTTGCGATAAAAGCGTGGAACCATATCCGTGGTGTAGATGGAGCGAAGGGTATCGCGCATCTGAAAGAAGCGGTCCGCCATTTTCTCTGTACGCGTGATGAGGTCGGTCTGGAAGGCTGATTTACCTTGATAGGTGGTGCTGGTGGTCGTCATACTGGCAGAGCCGGCAGTCTTCCAGATGAATTTCCAGTTAAAATAGAGTTTATAGTCAAGTCGCTCGCCACTTTGGAAGGCTGTATTTTCGACAGGACACTGAGCCAGAGCTTCGCTAGTGAAGAGTGAAGAGTTTAGAGTTAAGAGTGATAAAAACAGAATTTGTGCTATACGTTTCATAGTTATTGGCTTTTGGTCTTTCTGTTTGATGCGTTATTCCCAATAATGTTTAATTCCGCACTTTTAATTAAACTTTTTTCACCTTTGCTTCCGCTTTTCTTCTTCGCGTTTACGATTTTTGTCTTTTATGGTCTTTTCCTTGTCTGCTTTCTGCTTGGTGATAGCCTTGGGCTTTTGCTTGGTAAGATCGATGCTGCGGAAGTTCCAGTCCTGTTCAACCTCGAATTTGGCACGTATGGGAATGGGGCGTGGAAAGTAGTATACCTCCTCGGGCTGGAGCTTAGAATTGTAATCGCCTGTATCCCAAATGCCATTACGATTACGGTCAATGATGAGGCGCATGTAGTATTCTCCAGGCTTCATGTAAAAGAAGTCGGCTCGACCGTCTTGTGCCACCAATTGGTTGACGGGCTTGTCACTTTTGTTCAGCATTTGCACGATATAGTCTGAAGTATCGTTTGGTTCAATGCCGACGAGGTGGACGAAGAAGGAACCGTATTCATCGAGGGAGCGCACGCGGAAGTCGCTCTTGATGCTGCGGGCTCGATTACCTAGTGCACTAAGGAAGGTAAGACTGTCGGCTACCAGACGGTATTTCTGCTGCGGTTCCCATTCTGCATACAGACGATACTGGCGAACGGTACCTTCAACAGGTTCGAAGAGATAAGGCTTGGGCACGTAGTCCGAGTCTATGACCTGATAGAATTGGATGCGACTGGTGTCGACCTGACTGATAGGCTCGCTGAAAGTGATGGTTATATTCTGGTCTGGGTCGAGGGCACCGGAGGGCTTGATCTGTACCGTCATGTAGGTAACCTCGAAGGGATTTTCTTCGTAGGGGAGGGGCTCCTTGGCACGTTTGATTTTCTTTTCACGTGCCTTTACCCATTCCTCGGATTTCTTGATACGTTCCTTCTCCAACTTCTCGTGGGTACTTTTTGCAACCAGTTCCAGCGTATCTGTGCGTAACTGGTCTATTCCCAAGGTATCTGTGTCTGGATAGATAAGGGCAAAACTGATGGTGTCGGGATAGGAAACCAGGGTGTCCGTAATCCAATAGGTGATGGTGTCGTTGTTGAGCGATGGCTCGGGCACCAAAACTTTGCTGGCATCGAAACCGAATCCTTCGATGCGGGGTAATGAATCCATTGGAGCAGTGAAGTAGAGGGTGAACGATTCGGGCGTCTTACGTTCCTCTTTCAGACGATGCTTGTCTTGTCCCCCTTCAAGGAAAGTTCGTAATACGACATTGTCGGGGTAGTAATGGATAAAGGGCACCATCCGAATTTTGTCGATGGTCACGGTGTCTACCCATACAGTATCAGGTCGGATGTCGGGGCGCTGTGATGTGGAGAAGGTTATCGTATCAAAGGCTAGAACTTCGCTCTTTTGGCTGAAGTGATAGTTGTTGTCCATATCCTTGATGGCATAGACGTGGTATTGTCCGTTTTTTACGCCTTTGATGGTGAACTGTCCACTGCCATTGGTTCGAGCTACACGAATGAGGGGCTTTGAGGTGAAGAGCGAGTCATGGAATGTAGAGTCTGCAGCATAAAGACCTACCAGAATTCCCTTCACAGGTTCCAGATTGTCTGCGGTAAGCACGGTGCCCGATACTTCCATAGTATCGATGGTTGGTCCGGTGCTGAACGAATAGGTATATTTCCCCAATGGGTTGCCTTCGTTGTTATCTACGATGGCATCGCTGAAGTCCACCGTGTAGGTGGTGTTAGCTTGAAGGGTATCGAAAAGGTCGACCCTCACCTTTTTGCCTACAGCACGTATATTAGGCATCTCGATTTGTGGGGGCGAAACGACGACCTTTTCGCTGGCATTCTCCATCTTAATATATTCGTCGAAGAGAATGCTGATTTTCTTCTTGTTATTATTGGTTGCCTTGTTGTCGGGAGTGCATTGCACAACCTTTGGCGGTGTCTCGTCGTAGGGACCGCCATCGGGTGACCCCAAGCTGGCGCAGCCGACTAGAAGTAATAATATGATTGGAAATGAAAGATAAGAAATGGCGTTTCGCTTCATAATTTCAATATTTCATCTATTATCTTCCTGTCGTTTGAAAGTCTTGGTATCTTGTGCTGACCACCCAGCTTGCCTTGTTGCCGCAACCAATCATCGAATACACCCCGACGGGCGGGGATAACTTCTAGCTGCTGCAAGGTAATGTCCTTGTAGCGTTTGGCCTCGTAGTCGCTGTTCAGGGTTTGCAGCGCCAAATCCAGTCGACGGGCAAAGGCATCGAGGTCGTCGGGTTTGCGGTCAAATTCTATGAGCCACTGATGGCGACACTGGCCGTGTTCATCCATGAAGACAGGTGCTGCGGTGTATTCTCTCACTTCGGCATCTGTAGCCTTGCACGCCACTTCAAGTCCTCGCTCGGCATTGTCCACAATCAACTCCTCGCCAAAAGCGTTGATGAAAGACTTCGTACGGCCGGTAATGATGAACTTGTAGGGATTCAGACTGGTGAATCGAATGGTATCACCAATCAGATATCGCCACAGACCGCTCGAGGTGCTGATGACCATCGCATAGTTTTTACCCTTTTCTACTCCCCACAAAGGAACCACGTTGGGTTGCTCATTCCCCAGCTCGTTCATGGGGATAAACTCATAGAAAATGCCGTAGTCCACCATTAGGCTCATGGCTGCATCAGTGGGGTCGTCCTGCAAACCGAAGAATCCCTCGCTTGCATTGTATGTCTCCATGTAATGCATATCTGGCTTGGTGATGATGCGATTATACTGCTTGCGATAGGGAGTGAAGGCAACTCCACCGTGCCAGAAGACTTCCAGATTTGGCCAAACCTCCTCAAGATGCTGCTTACCGGAAATATCCAGCACGCAGTTCAGCACAGACAGCATCCACGAAGGCACCCCACTCAAGTTGGTTACGTTTTTGCCTATGGACTCTTCGGCAATGCGCTCTCGTTTTATTTCGAAATCGCTAAGCAATGCAGTGGATTTCTTAGGTATGCGAACCAAATTCGCCAGTGGATTGATGTTTTCAATCAGGATTGCACTGAGGTCACCTACCAGAGAGTGGGGTAGACTATAGTTGGGGGCGTGGCTGCCGCCTAGGATGAGGGCGCGTCCGTCGAACAAACGACTTTTGGGATTATTGTGCAGATACCAAGTTACAGCATCTGCACCACCATGATAATGTGTGTCGTTCAGTCCGTCCTTACTGACAGGGATAAATTTACTTTTGTCGTTTGTCGTTCCACTTGATTTAGCATACCAACGGACCTGTCCTGGCCATAGTACATCGCGTTCGCCGTGACGCATACGGTCTATGTAGTTCTTCAACTCCTCGTAAGTGTTCACAGGAGACGACTTGGCAAATTGCTCGTACGAGAGTATTTTGCCATAATCGTGTTCCGTGCCCCACTTGGTGTCCTTTCCCTTGCGCAACAAACGAATCAGCACCTTACGTTGCAGAAATTCGGCATCCGTTGCGTATTGGTCCAGCTGTCGCAGGCGTGGAACGAATAGTTTCCTTATCAGTCTAGTCTTATTCATTTCAGACGTGCCAAAGTTTCCTTGATGCGGCGCATTGCCTCGACGATGTTCTCGTCGCTTGTAGCGTAGCTCATGCGGAAACATTCGGGGCTGCCAAAGGCATCGCCACCAACGGTAGCTACATGACCAACTTCCAACAGGTACATGGCCAGATCGCTGCTGGTGTTGATAAGACGTTCACCATCGCGTTTGCCAAAGAAACTGCTGCATTTGGGGAACAAATAGAAGGCTCCTTGCGGATCGTTAACCTCCAATCCGGGAATCTCGCGGGCCAGACGTACGATGAGGTTTTTACGGCGCTCGAAAGCCTGACGCATTTCTTCGACGCATTCCTGCGGACCAGCAAACGCCATCTCTGCTGCTTTCTGGCTGACGCTGCATGGGCCGCTGGTGTACTGTCCCTGCAGCTTGTTGCAGGCCTTTACAATCCATTCGGGGGCGGCAATGAAACCAATGCGCCAACCTGTCATGGCATAGGCCTTGCTGACACCATTGATGATGACTACGCGCTCTTTAATGTCTGGGAACTGTGCCATTGAGGCATGTTCGCCAATGTAGTTGATGTGCTCGTAGATTTCATCGGCAATTACGATTACACGTTCGTGCTTCAGCAAAACATTCTTCAGTGCCTCCAGCTCTTTGCGGCTGTAAACGGCACCAGTAGGGTTGCTGGGTGAACAAAGAATCAAGGCGCGTGTCTTGGGAGTAATGGCTGCTTCCAGTTGTTCAGGCGTAATCTTGAAGTCCTGTTCGATGCCGGCTTCGATGTACACAGGGGTACCGTCGGCCAGAAGTACCATCTGGGGGTAACTTACCCAATAGGGGGCAGGAATGATGACTTCATCGCCTTCGCCCACTAAAGCCATAATGGTGTTGCACACGCTTTGTTTGGCACCGTTTGAACAGAGAATCTGTGCAGGGGTGTAGTCTACGCCGTTCTCACGCTTCAATTTTTCCACGATGGCCTGACGCAAAGCAGGATAGCCAGGTACGGGAGAATATCGGCTATAGTTGTCACGAACAGCCTGAATGGCAGCCTCTTTGATGTGTTCGGGCGTATTGAAGTCGGGTTCACCCACACTCATGTTAATGATGTCAATACCTTGTGCCTTCAGTTCACCACTACGCTGACTCATGGCCAGTGTGGCACTGGGCGACAGTCTGTTCATTCTCTCAGATAACATTGTTTCCATAGTATATTAATTTTGCTTTTGTTATTTCATTTTATTGTTTACAACTTATGTCCCATGCGGTTTTTCTTCGTCTCGAGGTAGCGACGGTTGTATTCGTTGGGTTCGATGACGATAGGTACGTTTTCCACGATTTCCAATCCGTAACCCTCCAGTCCTACGCGTTTCACGGGATTGTTTGTGATGAGTCTAATCTTTCCAACTCCTAAACTACGCAGAATCTGTGCACCTACGCCATAATCGCGTTCATCAGGCTGGAATCCTAGGTGGATGTTGGCATCCACAGTATCATCGCCCTGCTCCTGCAACTTGTAGGCGGCTATTTTATTCATCAGTCCTATTCCACGTCCTTCTTGGCTAAGGTACACTACTACGCCTTTGCCTTCGTGTTCGATAAGCTCCATTGCTTTGTGCAGTTGCTCGCCACAGTCGCAGCGCTTGCTACCGAAAATGTCGCCTGTCATGCAGCTTGAATGCATTCTTACCAATACGGGTTCGTCTTCTTTCCACTCGCCCTTGAATAAAGCCACGTGTTCCAGCCCATTGCTTTTCTGACGGAAGGGTACAATGCGGAAGTGTCCGTGTTCAGTGGGCATATCTGCTTCCACGCCTTTCTCTACCAGTGATTCGCGTTGCAGACGGTAAGTGATGAGGTCCTTGATGGTGATGATGCGCAGTCCGAACTTCTTTGCGACTTCCTGCAACTGGGGCATACGTGCCATTGTTCCGTCCTCGTTAAGAATCTCGATAAGTGCCGATGCGGGTTGCAATCCGGCCAGTCGGGCCAGGTCGATAGCTGCCTCGGTGTGTCCAGCGCGACGTAGCACACCTTTATCCTGAGCGTAGAGTGGATTGATGTGACCAGGTCGGCCAAAGTCTGATGGCTTGCGTGTGGGGTCGGCCAGTGCACGAATGGTAGCGGCACGGTCGTGGGCACTGACTCCCGTTGTGCAACCCTCCAGCAAATCAACGGTTACCGTAAATGGCGTTCCTAACATCGAGGTGTTCTCTTCCACTTGATGGGCCAGTTGCAGTTCTTCGGCACGGCTGATGGTAATGGGTGCACACAATACGCCACGCCCGTTTTGCAGCATGAAGTTGACCTTCTCTGCCGTTATGGTCTCTGCTGCGGTGATGAAATCACCTTCGTTTTCACGGTCTTCATCGTCGACTACAATGATGAACTTCCCTTGTCGGAAGTCCTCAATCGCCAGTTCGATGTTTCTTAAGTTCTCACTCATATATTTCGTTTATTTTTCCAATTCGGTTTATGATGTTCTGGGTCTGTTCTTGTATGACCGCCATGTCGCGCAAGAGTCGCAAGCGGTAGCGCCATATGCGGAACCAGAAGAAAAGGCCTAAGGGCAGAAAAATTCCTGCTGCCATATTCCAACGGACATTATCGAAGGGGCGTGTGTGCGCATCGGGCACTAATACGGGTAACTCGTTCAACATCATCACCAGTCGTGTGTCTCTGCTGTTGTGCAGTTCTTCGATTATGGCTTCCAATCGTTCATCTATGTCTGCTACAACTGTGTCCTTCTCATATTCAAAGAATATTTTCTTGTAGTTAGGCATGCGCACCAGATGCTTCTCTTCGACATAGCTTTTGCAATCGTTTTGCAGTTCTGTCATCTGCTGACACAGCTTGGGGTAGTCCGGCTCGTTGATTATTACATCCTTTCGATTCAGTTTGCGTGATTCGCGCAGTCCGAACAGCCGCATAAAGAACATGCGGTATCCCTCGATGTTAAAGACGGCTGAATCTTGATTCGACTTGTAGGTCAGGAATACTCCTAAAGGAGCTAGTACCATGCTGCTGAGCCATACTCCAAAGGGAATGTACCATATGCCAGTCTTGGCCAATTTCTCGCCGCTGACGTTAATGATATAGTAGAAAATAAAAATGCTTACGCTGATAATGACGGGCATACCTAATCCGCCCTTGCGGATGATAGCCCCTAAGGGTGCTCCAATGAAGAAGAAAAGCATGCAGGCCAGCGAATAGGTGAACTTCTTGTGCTCTTCCACTTTGTGAACACGCAACATGCGGTTGTCCTCATCCGTCAGCAATCTGCGGAACTCGTATTCGGCCTGCAGTTGGCGCACTTTTGATGTCGCGGTTCGTATCGTGGATTGAAGTTGTTCGTGGCTGAGATTCTTATACAGTGTATCGAATGGTAATGTTTTTTCTACTTCTGCTACGATTCGTGCCGAATCTTTGGAATCTTTATGGATTAACTGGCGTTCCATGGAAGTACGGCATTCCATTTCATAAACACTGGCTCCCACACTGTCTATACGGTGTGTTAAGGAGTCTATGCCCAATCGGATACTCTGTAGATCCTTGGTTTGTGCATTGCCTGCGAACAGCGAGGCATCCGTGATGTTGAAGTTCCCATCAAATTCAATCAGGTCAACTTCGTGGGCAAATGTCTCACGCATATAGGGCACTTGGGCCTTCATCATGTTGGCACTGCGGCTATCCATATTGCGAAATCGTTCGCCGCTGTACAGGGTCAGCATCAAGTGCATCTTGTCGGCAGTGCTTTGTAAGCGTGCCGAGTCGGCCAGTACGATTTGTGTGTCTTCCTGGGTGTTGGCATTACTATAAATCATTACGCCATACAGCATGCCTGTTTTCTGGTCTTTGCGTTCCACGAAGATGTTGTATCCTGGAATCTCGCTATAGAACACCCCCTCGGGGATTTCCAATTCGGGCGACTTCTGTTTCATCGACCATATCAAGGCAGCCAGTCGCTTAGTGGCTTCGGGTGCGATGCTGTTTTGAAAATAGAAGCTGCAACCGCACAAAACAAGGACTACCACAAAAAGGGGACTTAGTATTCGCAAGAGGGGAACTCCTGCGGCTTTCATAGCTAACAATTCTAATTTCTCGCCCATGTTACCAAAAGTGATAAGCGAGGCCAGCAATACACCGGGGGGCAGGGCAGCAGGTACGAAGTTCAGAGCCATATACCAAAAGAACTTTCCCAATACCTCCATAGACAGTCCCTTGCCAATCAATTCATCGATGTAACGCCATGTATATTGCATCATGAACACGAATAGACAAACGAAGAATGTTGCTGCAAACAGCTGCAGAAACGCCTTCAGGATAAACAGGTCTAATCGTTTAATGATTCGCATATACGTGTGTGCGCACATTATTCGGGGCACAAAGATACGAATAAGTGAGCGATAAAACAAATTTATAAAAAAAAACGCACCTTTTCTTTGCAGATTCGGAAATTTAACCTACCTTTGCACCGCATTTCGAGAGAGATGCCTCGTTCTTAGGACAAGGATGGCGGGATAGCTCAGCTGGTTAGAGCGTCGGATTCATAATCCGAAGGTCAAGGGTTCAAGTCCCTTTCCCGCTACGAAGAAGGCGACCCAACGGGCCGCCTTCTTTTTTTCGTATTTTGTCATTATCTTCCGTGGCTCTTAACCAAACCACGTATCTTTTCATTTAAGGCTGTGTTTTCCATCAATTTTTCCAGTGTCAGATGCATGCGCCAGCGCCAATAGTGGCGTGGATTGGCAGGAACATTGATGCGTTCATCCTCAGCTCGTGGATTACGTACACTTTCATCAATGGCAAGCCAGTCCTGCAGGCTAAGCAGACAAAGCATGGAGGGACACTCGAGGTGGCGGCTTACGATTTCCTCGGCGATAGCACCAGACATGGGGTGCTGGGCCTGACCATCATGGTAGAGCATCTGATTGTAATACCGCTGGGCCGTCTCTCGCTGTTCGTCCCACCAACCGCGCAAGGTGGGCATGTCATGTGTGGAGATGGTGGCAACGCTGCGATAGGGATTCTCCCATAGGTTAGCAAACTGCACCCAGCCCTTCTTTGGCATGGTCTGAATTTCGAGAGTAAGAATACCCAATTCGTCCATCACCCAAGGTACACATTGAGGTATCATGCCCAGGTCTTCGGCACATACTAACATGCGTGTAGCACCCACTAGCGTTGGCAGTTTTTTCATGGATTCCTCGTACCAGAATTGGTTATGCCGATGGTGGAAGTAGTGTTCGTGGATACGATTGAAAGCATCCTTTTCCCAGTCACCAAGGTCCTCGAATAAGAAGTCGTGCATAGCCACGATACGAGGATGGAAATGGTCGGGCATTTGTTTGTCGCGCAGGAATAGCACATTGCTGATGAGACGATACAGACCGTCACGAATTTTCTCGCTGTGTGCATCAACTTTACCGTTAAGGGCAGCTTCAACTTTGCGTTGGGTGTCAAATTCGCGTTTCATACTGTAGCGTCCGTTGCCACAGGAATCGAGATAGAGACGGCGAACATCCGAGGTGTCGTCTCCAAAGATGCGGTTCAGAATGCGATCCGTAATATATGGACGGGTATAGGTGTCTTCGCGCCAAGGAAGCCCGAAACTCTCAATTTCCTCTATACTCATGGGTAGTGCGGGGGAGAAATGCCCTAGCAGCCCATGTACGCTGTCCTTTGGAATTTCCCAGATACGAAAGAAACCCAAAACGTGGTCGATACGATAGGCATCGAAATATTCGGCCATTTTCTCGAAACGACGACGCCACCATTTGCAACCATCAGCCAGCATAGCCTGCCAATTATAAGTGGGAAAGCCCCAATTCTGTCCATTCCGGCTAAAATAATCGGGTGGGGCACCTGCCTGTCCGTCAAGGTTGAAATAGTGTGGCTCGGTCCAGGCTTCCACGCTGGTGGCACTGATTCCGATGGGGATGTCGCCTTTCAGCATAACACTCTTCTCGCGAGCATGACGCTGTACCTCGCACAGTTGCTCGTGCAGAATAAATTGGATGTAACAGTTTAGGTCGATTTCATCGGCACTTTCCGTACCTTTCTTCGTTAGTTTCTTAACCTCAGTTGCCTTGTACGTACTCATCTTTCCCCATTGATGGAAGTTGGGTGTGCCATAATGGTCACGCAGATAGCAGTAGGCGGCATATGGGATAAGCCATTCCTCGTTACGGGCAAAGAATGTCTTATAGTCTTTTGTGTTCTGTACGTTTTTCCACTCTTGCTGGAATAGATGACGTAAGTAACTGCGTTTGGCCTCCATCACATGCTCGTAATCGAGATGGACCAGTGCGTTCAACTTTTTTTGTTGTGCCTGATATTCCATCCGAAGTTCTGCATCCTTCAGGGGTGGCAGTGCGTCTAAATTGGCGTAGATGGGATGCAACGCATAAATACTGATGGCATTGTAAGGGTACGAATCGGTCCAACGGCCCGTAAGTGTAGTATCGTTTATGGGTAGGATTTGTAGAGCGTGCTGACCCGTTATGGATACCCAGTCCACCATACGGAGAAGGTCGCCGAAGTCTCCGACACCAAAACTATGCTCGCTACGCAAACTGAAGACTGGTATGACGCAACCTGCCCCTCGCCATGGCGCTAATGGCAAACGAACGGGACTATCTTCAATAACTATGCTCATGCCTTTTTCGATATTGGGCTTATCGAGCAGACGGTTATCGTGAAGCTCCCATGTGCGTTGTCCGGTTTTGTTGTCGATGGTCAGGTATTTGTATTCCAAAGTACCTTCAACCTTTGTTAAATCGAGACTTATTGCCCATTCATTGGGACCTATGGGTACCAAATGAACTTCACTTCCTTGCTGCCAGTTCCCCAGTAACGGCTGGCTGCCCAGCAGAGCTAACGTGTGTCCTTGAGGAACATCGGGAGCAAAGACACGCAGGGTCAGTATTTTCTCGGCATTGCATACGGGCCAGGGCTGGAGGGTATGGTGTAGGAAGGCTTCTGTAAAGGCACTGGTAAACAAGTATTGTTCGGTGGGACGGTCACGCCAGTGGTCTGCTACGACTATGCGGTGACGCCCTTGGGGTAGGGCGAATGTACGCGGAAGCATGTTCCATTCGCGGCGCACCACCTCATCCCCATTCTCAATGTAATACTGATAGTCGATAGTTACGGCGCTGGCTGGCAGGGCGTAGTCTCCACTCCACCAATAGCCATCGAGAGTAGAAAGGGAAAACTGGGTAGAGGATTCTTTACCTGTTTTCGTGTGCCATGTCAACTGTACGGAAACATGCTCTCCCCACACCGTTTGGTAGGGTATTTTGAAACCTATATTCATGGTATTTGGGTTTATTTGCTCCAAAGATAAGTAAAAATTGAGAAATAATTACTATCTTCGTCCCATAAAACTTATGAAAAGATGAAAAGATTTCTCTTCCCCCTGTTTTTTGTGGTTATGACGATGTCGGCTTGGTGTCAACGTTGTGAAATCTTGCTGACTACGGACTGGCAGTTTTATCAAGGAGATGTATCAGAGACAAAAAACGCTGATTCCATCGAAAAAGATTGGTCTTCGGTGAGCCTGCCACACGACTGGGCCATAGCTG
This sequence comes from Bacteroidaceae bacterium, assembly GCA_017617235.1. Classification (GTDB taxonomy): domain Bacteria; phylum Bacteroidota; class Bacteroidia; order Bacteroidales; family Bacteroidaceae; genus Physcousia. The sequence continues at coordinate 26,087 of JAFZWQ010000042.1, forward strand.
GGCCCTTCGACAAGAAATGGGACTTACAGGTGGTTCGTATTGAGCAGAACGGTGAAAAGGAGGCTACAGAGAAAAGCGGTCGCTCCGGCTCGCTGCCCTGGATAGGCGAAGGACACTATCGCCGGATGTTGAACATACCCTGTGGATTTGAACGGGCAGAACTGGTGTTCGATGGGGCAATGTCGGAGCCGACGATCAGAGTTAATGGCCGACAGGCGGGCTATTGGGCTTATGGTTACAATGCTTTTCGTGTCGATATCACATCCTACGTTCACGAGGGCGAGAACCTATTGGAGGTGGACCTGAAAAATATGGAAGAGAGTTCGCGCTGGTATCCAGGAGCGGGACTATATCGTCCAGTGACGCTTATACTGGCCCCACGTACCCATCTCGACGATTGGAGCCTCTATTTTCATACCATCGACAATCGAAATGGAAAGGCCTCTGTTGAAATTGTGGGTAGAGCTGTAGATGCTGTTCCGGATGTGTTGGCCAGCCTCGTGTTGTTGGATTCCGATGGCCGGTCTGTGGCTAAAGCCGAACGGTTGCGACTGGCTGACGATGGTAGTTTCCATGCAACCATGCAGGTGAACAACCCACAGTGGTGGTCGCCTGAAATGCCCAGTATGTATACGCTTACTGCCAGTCTTCAAGACGCTGATGGAAAACTTATCGACAAAAAAAGTATTAAGACGGGCATCCGTACCGTCCGCGTCAGTCGTGAACAAGGTTTTCAACTCAATGGGCAAACACGCAAACTGAAAGGTGTCTGCCTGCATCACGACCTTGGTCCGTTAGGAGCCGCCATTAATAAGGCCGCACTCATCCGACAGATAAAAATAATGAAGGAGATGGGGTGCGATGCTATTCGTACGGCGCATAACATGCCAAGCCAGTGGCAGATGGAAATATGTGATTCATTGGGCATGATGGTTATGGCCGAGTCTTTCGATATGTGGCTTTATCCGAAATGTAGGAATGGTTATGCCCGTTTCTTTCGTGAGTGGGCCGACCGAGACATTACGAATTTAGTATTGGCCAATCGTAACCATCCATCGATAGTGATGTGGTCGATAGGTAACGAAATTCCCGAGCAATGGAGCGAGGAAGGTCGTCAGATTGCCATTCGCCTGCAAGGTTTATGCCACAGTCTCGATCCCTCGCGTCCCGTTACCCAAGGCATGGACCGCATTGACAATGCCCTGAACAGTGGTTTTGCTCAGGCTATGGATGTTCCTGGCCTGAACTATCGTCTTCCTCGTTACCAGGCAGCCTACGACCGTTTGCCGCAGGGCTTCTTATTAGGCTCTGAAACTGCTTCGACGGTATCGTCGCGTGGCACGTATTATTTCCCTGTTATCCCCACAAACAAGGGTACTCATCCCGATGGACAGTGCTCGGGTTACGATGTGGAATGGTGTTCTTGGTCTAATCTTCCCGACGACGATTGGCGCTGGCAGGACGATAAAGACTGGGTCATCGGTGAATTCGTGTGGACGGGTTTCGACTATCTGGGTGAGCCTACACCCTATGATGAGTACTGGCCCAGCCGCAGTTCTTACTTTGGCATCTGCGATTTGGCCGGACTTCCTAAAGACCGCTACTACCTGTACCGTTCGCATTGGAATACCCAGGAACATACCATTTACCTGCTACCGCATTGGACCTGGGGGAAAGAACGTCGCGGACAGGTAATCCCTGTCTATTGCTACACGGACTATCCCAGCGCTGAACTCTTCGTAAACGGAAAGAGTCAGGGACGAATCAGTAAGAATCCAGAAGAACGACTGGATCGCTACCGTTTGCGCTGGAATGATGTGAAGTACGAACCAGGAGAACTGCGTGTCGTTGTTTACGACGAACAAGGACAGAAGGCAGGCGAAAAGACGATAAGGACTGCAGGCAAAGTATCCCAACTGAAGTTCGATGTATGGACACAGCACGATGCTACGTGGTTGCAGGCCGATGGCGAAGACCTGGCCTTCGTCGCCGTATCGCTTGTCGATGCCAAGGGCACTTTCGTCCCCGATGCCGACGACCAGCTGACCTTCGAGGTAACAGGTGCAGGCCGTTTTGAGGCTGTATGCAATGGCGATGCAACCAGCCTGGAATCCTTCAAGCAACCAACGATGAAACTGTTCAATGGCCAGCTTGTTGTTGTCCTTCGCAGTAGCCGTCAGGCTGGTCAGCTTATGTTGAAGGTTCGCGACACACAACGCAAACTGACTAAGTCGATAATTATACCAACGAAGTAATTGACACTATTTTAGGACTGTCTTTTTTCCTTGTTGGATATAAATGCCCTTCGTGAGTTTGCTGACACGGCGGCCGCTGAGGTCGTAAATGTTATTATCGTTGCCTCTCTCAAACTCGTTTTCAACATGCTCAATGCCGTCCGTTGTAGGGTCGTACATGCGGTATTGGCCGTTGGTGATTTGTTCCAGGGTCAGGGGAACATAGACCATGCAGTATTCGTTGGGACCTTCCTCGTAGAAGAATGCAATGCGATTGTCGGGCTGCACGCACATGGTGCTGTAGGCCGAACTACGGTCGCTGACTTCTAAGCCTTGATTCCACGACCTGGAGAAGGACTCCGAAGTGTAGTTGTAATCGGTCTGATAGCTGAGTGTCTTCCACCAGATGCCTACATTGCTGCGGCTACTGCCTTGGGGCAGACTTTGCAGGGCTATGGGGTAAACATGGGGATATTTGCCATCTGTACGTTTTCCATAGACGATAAGTATTTCACCGTTGCACGAGTTTCCGCCCACCTTGATGCCACCGTCCTGCTGATTGCTCTGTAAGCAGTTGCCCCACTGACCAGTGGTATAGGTATCGTCGTTATACTGGAATACATTGAAGTATCGGCCCGATGATTTGCGTCCACTGAGGACAATGTTCCCATTGGGCAGTTCTTCGACTTTGGGTTCGTCGCTGCCTGGGGCCGCTTGAATCGTAGCGGGGGAGAGCAGTTGCCACGTCTGGCCGAAGTCGTCGGAATAAACAACGTAGGCCCCCTTGACATTATTCCCACGACATAGCATGGCGGCATACAACCGATAGTACTCTCCCTTCTTCACCAGTCGGCTCTGCAGAATCTTTCCGCTGCCGAAGAATGCTGCGTAACAATCTATTTCGTTATCTGCCTGGGTGAGTAATGCACCTTCGACTCCGAAGAACTGGGCTGTGATGTTTTCGGGCTCGGTCCATGTCAGGCCACCATCGTGACTGCGCAGACGGGCAATACATGGCCTGCTATTGGCTGTGGCGCTGGCATATACCTGCTTGCCGCTGACACAAATGAGGAGCACCTCGTCGCTCTCCCTGTCGGCAACGACGGCAGCATCGCCGTAACCCAAACCAAAGAATGGGTATTCGGGTGCGTCAGCCGGTACGCCATCGGCAATACATTCCGGCTGGCTCCACGTCAGGCCGTTATCGTCGGAACGGCGCAGCATGATGTCCACCTCGCCATAGCCGATGTCGCGATTTGCCGGTCTGTAGTCTGTGAAGGCCAATAGTGTTCCTTTGCTTGTTGTAACGATAGCCGGTATGCGATAGGGATGTCCATCGGGACTGTTGCTATACCATAGATACTGGTAGAGGTTGTCGGGGTCGGCATATAGTTTGACGTTCAGGTTCCCTTTGTCGTCGCGGTCGATACCCGTCAATTGGTATCCCCTGTATCGTACGTTCTCACTGATGCTGACTTCCTGTCCAATGGGCAGATAGTAAATGTCTGTTGCCCCGTCGTTGGCTGTGGTCAGCGATTTGTGACTGGTTACGCCGCCTGCTGTGACATTCAGGTAAGCCACTCGGGTATTGTTTTCGGGGAAAGGATTGGAACCTGAATAGGAATAGGTGACCGTTGTGCCATCGCCTATTCGTTCGAATCTCCAGTGCGAGCCTGCACCACTTTCTTTCCAGAACTTAATGGGCCAGTTCACCACACCGCCGTATGAGTTGATACCCAGCCCAGTGGTGCCTATGGGTGCAATAACGTATCCTGCCCCGGTTGCAGCATTGGCGTAGGCATCGGACAATGTCCAGTGCACGGCATCTTCGCTGTTTGTAAAGAATACGGGCGAACCGCTTTCAGTGTAGTCGGCACTCAATGCGACCTCGCTGCCCATGGTACGGTTGTAGATAACGTAGTCATGGGCATCGCCTACAAAACACCAGAGGAACGACGGGTCGGATAGGTTAATTGTTGCGTGCATGGGGATGTCCTCACCCTTGCTGCATGCGGCTCCCTCATTAGTCTCCGCCGTGCCGAAGCGAATCCACTTTTCACCGTAGGTCTGGCTGAAGATGTCGAGCGAGAATTGAGCCTGCAGGGTGTCGGCATCCAATCCGTCCACATTAACACTTGTACCCAGATATTTGTCTTTATAAAAGAATCCATCGAACACGTAGGCCGCATTGCCAGCTTCGCCAGTCAGTAATACGGTTTCCAAATCGCCCATTACATAGTAAAGCGTACAATCGCCCTCTTTGGTCGTGCCTTGCAGGCTGAATTTGCCTCGAGCCATAGGCACGTTGCACTGGATGACGATGGGCCGTCCCTTGGGAGCTGTGTACTTGACGAAACAGTAGTCTGTGCTGTAGTCCGTACTTTCCTTATTATATACTCCGCTGGCTTGGTCGAACTTCCCGTCGTTCTTCATCACCATGTAGATCCCTGTGCGGTTGTTGTAGTCGCCTTGTAATGTTACATTGCCAGAGACAAAAGCCTTGGTCTGGTCGATAGTCCAGTCGAAAGGACTGCTAACCATCGACTTAAAGCCAAAGTAGCAACTGTTGTCTGCAACACTTTGGATGTTGTAGGCTGAACCGTTGGTGGTTACGTGCCATAGGAAATTAGGGTTGTCTTCCCCGCATATGTTGGATACGCTGAGCACGCCGCCGTTGTTGTAAAAGTACTGCGGCTGGTCGTTGTCGCAATAGATGTAATACGTGCTCCCGTCTTCGGGCAATCCCTGTGCGAAAGCCAGAATGGTGGTGAATACCAAACTGATGAGAAGAGACAGTCTTTTCATGTGGCTACGTTTAAGGTTATGAGGTGTTATCTTTTCCTACTCGATGCCCAGTTGGGTCTGGGCTTCCGTCATCATGCGACGCATGGCGGCCAGGTCGTCCTTGGGACAAATCATCAGCACGTCGCCTTCCTGTATTACGGCAAAGTCCTGCAGCCCGTTGATGATGGCTGTTTGGTTCTTTGGCAGGCGAATGACGTTTCCTTTGCAGTTGTGCAAGCTGGCCTTTGAGTCGAGCAGCAGGTTTCCGTTCGCATCGCAGGTCTGGTAGACATCGATGGTGTTCCATGTGCCCAGGTCGGCCCATCCGAAATGTGCCTCGTACACAAATACATTGTCGCTCTTCTCCATAATGCCCATATCGACGTTCAGTTTAGGCAGCACGCTGAAGAACTCGGGCAAGAACTTGGGGTCGTCGATTTTAGCATCGGCCATCATCTTCGGCAGCTCTATCCGATATTCTGGTATGAGTCGGTAGATGTTGTCGAGCATGGCGTCGGCACTGAACAGGAAGATACCTGTGTTCCAAAGGAAGCTGCCGTCCTGCAGGAATATTTCGGCAAACTGCCGTTCAGGTTTCTCCGTAAAGGTCTTTACGTGATTGAAGTGCTCTTCCTCCGGCTGCTGTTCGCTCATCTGAATGTATCCGTAACCGGTTTCGGGGCGAGTGGGGTGGATGCCCATTACGACGAGGCGGTTACCCTTGTCCACAAAGTCCAGCGAACGTGTGATATCTTCCTGGAAGCGCGATTCGTTCAGTATCAGCTGGTCGGCAGGACTGACAACCAGGTTGGCATCTGGGTCTACGGTCTTGATAAAGACGGTTCCCCAGGCCACGCTGGCCAGTGTGCCGCGTCGCAAGGGTTCTTCCAGGATGTGTGTATCGTCGACCTGCGGCAACTGCTCGTAGACATAGGGCAGGTAGTCTACATTCGTGGAGATGTAGATGTGGTCTGCTGGCATGAAACGTGCGAAACGTTCATAGGTGTCCTGCAGCAGGGTGCGTCCCGTTCCGAATAAGTCCAGGAACTGTTTGGGACGGCTCTTGCGGCTCATGGGCCAGAGGCGGCTGCCAATGCCGCCTGCCAGTATGAGGCAATAGTTGTGCTCCTGCATGGCGATTATAGTTTCTCGAAGGCTTGGCGGATGGCATCTGCCGTCTGCTGCATCTCTTCGTGTGTGAACTGTTTCTTCGGGTTGGCGAAGTTCAGGTCGCCTTCACTCTGCATGGGCACCAGGTGGATGTGTGCGTGGGGCACTTCCAATCCCAGCACGACCTGTCCCACCTTGATGCAGGGCAGCACTTGCTTGATGGCCTGTGCCACGTGTTTTGCGAACACCTGCATAGCGGCAATCTCGTCGTCTTCCAGGTCGAAGATGTAGTCAACCTCGCGTTTCGGAATCACCAGCGTATGGCCTTTGGCCAGGGGGGCAATATCGAGGAAAGCGTAGAACTGTTCGTTCTCTGCGCACTTGTAGCTGGGAATCTCACCAGCTACTATCTTTGAGAATATGGTCATAGTCTTATAAGCCTTAAATGGCCTATATGCCCTGTGGGGCTTATAGGTCGAATGTGATACTCGTGATTTCCAATTCCACCATTCCAGCGGGTACTTTGATGCTGACTACATCGCCCACCTTCTTGCCCAGCAGACCCTGTGCAATGGGGGTTCCCACGCTGATTTTGCCTTCGCGCAGATTGGCCTCGCTCTCGCTAACGATGGTATACTTCATCTGCATGCCGTTCTTCACGTTCTTCAGACCAACGGTGGCCAGAATCTGAACGCTGCTTGTGTCCAGCGTCTTCGTATCGATGATTTTGGCGTCGAGAATGGTCTGCTTGAGCAGCGCAATCTTTGTTTCCAACTTAGCCTGATGCTCTTTGGCGGCATCGTATTCGGCGTTCTCGCTCAGGTCGCCCTTGTCGCGAGCCTCGGCGATGGCAGCACTAGCGGCTTGGCGTTCAACGCTCTCCAAATGCTGCAGTTCGGCTACCAGTTTGTCGTAGCCCTGTTGTGACATATAAGCCATTTTGATTTACTATTTTATTATTTACGTTTTACAATTTGTTTGGTTCCGATAGTCAAAAAAGGAATCCCGACGATATGCCCATCGTCGGAATCCTGTCTTGGATATTAGATATTCTAGGGACAAAGTTATGGAGAAAAAACTACATCTCCAAACTTTTTTGCCCTTTTTAACTTATTTTATTTGGATGTTTTACCTTCTGATAGTATAAACCTCTTACATCATATCCCATAGCGTTTTTTTTCGTATTCTTCTCGTGCCAGATGATATTTTTGTTTGGATTCTTCTTGTTCCTTTTCAGTCATTCTTCGGAACCAAATAAGGTTGTATTCAGATGTATTCTCATATGAGATGGAATCCGCATCTCCTTCCTTTCGTTGCATTCGTAAACGTCGCAGAGCTATGAACTCGTCGTTTCCTATATGATAAGAAAGTATGGTCATAAATTCGGTGACAATAAATTTTGTTGGTCTTTTACTGTCGGAATAAACTTCTTTTCTAACGTATGTCCAACTGCGTGTATTCCATTCTGTAGATAAGGTGAAAGGCACGTTCCAATGATATAGCCCCGAACCTATATGTGCAAATATCATTACACTATCTTTTGAGAAATAAAGTTTTTCAGGATCCTTATCTCCTACAAACAATCCGTTCCTATCCATAGATGTAATTGAGATTGCCTTACTCCCGTTAGATTTTATGGGATTGTTCATAATTTCAATCCACCCATGACCAACAATCAATCGGTTAAAATCCTTTTTGGATATGCCTTTCCCTTCCATCGGAACGATGCGGCCGTCGTTGAGCACTTTTAGTTCGGGTGGAGTCCTTTTAAAATCCTTTTGGATGGAAGAATTCTCTTTTACATCACTAGGAAGTGATACATTGTTTTTGCATGAAGCTAGTAAACATATGAACAAAGATACATATATAATCTTTGCTACTTCCATATCTCAATGTAGTTTAAATCCTCAGAATAAACTGTTGTCTCATTAGTTGTGCCATAGCCATCAAGTTGGTATGGATTGCCTAAATCAAATAATTCATCCAGATAATACCCATCATTTATTCCATCCCAACCCCAATTTACGTGGTTATAGGTTGTTGTTATTATAGTTGGTGTGTTTGCAGGTCTAGAATATCGTTGAAGGTAACTGTCAACGAGAAAAGCATGACCATATCCTGCTCCTTCAGCTTTTCCCGTAACTAATATAATATGATCATTAATTAACGGGTTTATAGTACAGCCTGAGAAATATGCATAAAAAGAAGTGCATTGCAACCCCATTATATTTAGACAATAAGGTATCTTTTCGGTTTTAATTAAAGTGTAATTAAAGTTAGAATCGTTTTTTTCTGTTAGTTCTCCAATTTGTCTCATAAGATAACTAATGTCGTTATGAACTTGTGTTGGATTGATAGCTGTACATTTTGTCGAATCTATTATGCTTACGTCATGATAGATTTTATGCTTTTTTATTTCAGTCCAATTCAAATACAATGTGTCAGGATGGTTGCTATATCCTATATATGTAAGAGGCAATGTGTCTGGAGCCTCAAAATATGCTAAGGTCTGTGCAATAGCCACAGGACCGCATCCTGCCAATCCATTGTTGTATTCCATCCCATAATATGCTTCTTGCCCCCATCTTACAGGAATTTTTGGATTAAATATGTAGAAAGGTAATAACGTTGAATCATTCATTATTGGAGGACGACCTCCAAATCTTGTCATAACATAAATCTTTGCCCTTTCCATCATCATTGAAAAGGATTTATTTTTTTGTTTTTCAGATGGATTGTAATGTCCATATTCGGCAATTGAGATAAGGCCGGGTGTCGCCTTGTTCCCAGAAACTACAGCAAAACCAAGACTATCTTCAAAGTTAAAAATAAACATTAATGTATCAATATTAATATTGTGCTCACTTCGTGTAAGGTGGTTATTGCAAACTATCTGCGTTGAATCAATACATATCTTCCGGCTATTGAAGGTTGAGCGAGTCGTTGTGTTTTTTTCTAGTTCATTAATGGCATCTTGTGCAATCTGAAGTGCTTCATCAAAAGTTCGTTGCATTGAACTTTCATCTGCAAATGATGTAGAAGGAAACTTGCCCGGTTCCCAATTATCTGAGCAAGAAATAAATATTATGTTTATTAGAATTAAAAGAGTGTAAAATAATATTTTATTCATGGCGTTATTTATATTGGGGGGGATAACTATTTTTTTATTTTATAGACGTAGAAGGATTTAGCGGGCAGGTTCAGCATGATGTTGTTGCCGCCTTGTCCTATACTTTCCACCTTCGTTTCCTTTGGCTCGATGAGGTTGGGTTGGTCGACGGTGTTCTCCTGGTCGAAATGACTGAGGTCGAGCATTACGACGCTTGCATCGGAGATAGTCTTCATGCCGTTGAGCACGATGCGTACGCTCCTGGATTGGTTGCAGGTGTTGACTACCTTGACGATGACTTCCTGGCGGTCCTTGTCCCATACGGCTGAGGCCAGCACGCCGTCTTCACCCTTCTGTGGAAAGTTGCTGTTGCGAACAGACAGCACGTTGGTTCCCTTGTTTTGGGCATAGAGGGCCTGTACGTGGTAGCTGGCGCTCTTGGCAACGCGCAGGTTGTCGTACCAAATCATGTCGGGTCGCCACTGCCAGCCGTCAACGTGGCTGAACAGGGGGGCATAGGTGGCCATGTGGACAATGTCGGCATTGCGCTCCAGACCTGTCATGAAGGCTGCCTCGTAGATGCTGGCTCCTGCGTGGTTCCACTTCTTGCCGCGATCGTGGCAGGCATATTCTCCTGCGAATACCTTCGGGCCTTTGCGGTCGTAGAGGTCGTAGCGTTCCCACTGGTTCTGGAACCAGGAGATGGGGCGATAGAAGTGTTCGTCGACGAGGTCGGCCTTCTGTCGCTTCATGGCTTCCCATCCGATGTCGAAGCCGTGACCTTCGCTATCTGGTCCGCTGGTGCCTATAATCTTGATTTCGGGATGTGCCTTGCGTACGGCGTCAGCGACGATTTTCACTCGCTTGAAGTAAAACTCGCCCCACTGCTCGTTGCCTATGCCGAGGAACTTCATGTTGAAGGGTGCTGGGTGACCCATATCGGCACGCAGTTTACCCCACTTGGTATCGGTGGAGCCGTTGGCAAACTCGATGAGGTCCAGACAGTCGTCGATGTAGGGCTGCAGGCCTTCGACGGTGGCTGGTGCGTGGGCTTTCTCGTTGTCCCAGTTCTGGTATTGGCAGGCCATTCCGACATTCAACACGGGCAGGGGTTCCGAGCCTATTTCCTCGCTGAGGAGGAAGAACTCGTAGAAGCCGAGTCCGTAGGTTTGGAAGTAGTCGGGGTAATAGCGGTAGGTGAACGTTGATTCCCAACGGTTCTTGTTCAGGGGTCGGTTCTCGACGGGGCCCACGGAGTTCTTCCAGTTGTAACGGTTCTCGAGGGTGACACCTTCCACGATGCAGCCGCCTGGGAAGCGGAACACGCCTGGCTTCATGTCGGCAAGGGCCTGAGCAAGGTCTTTGCGCATGCCGTTCTCGTGTCCGTTCCATGTGTCGACGGGGAAGAGGCTGACGTGCTCGACGTCCATTGTGCCTGAGCCTGAGCGACCGTTCTCGTTGCAGAGGAACAGGCGCAGCTGGGCCTTGTCCGCCGTTTTGCGGCTCTTGATGACGGCTGTGTATTTCTGCCAGTCCTTAGAGGTCACCTTGATGTCCGTCGAGGTGAATTCCTGGTGTTCTTCCTGCGTGTAGGGCTCGATGAGCTGAACGCGCAGCACCTGCGTCCGTCCGTCTGGCACACGGGCATAGACGGAGAAGCGGTATTCCTTGTCCTGCTCGACGCCGATGCCAAAGAATCCTTCGTTCACCAGACCTGTCCACCAGTCGCCGTGTCCCATGCTGGAGAGGCGTGCATAGTGCGGGTTCTTGTCGAAGGGGCCGTCGTCCCGGATTTCCACCTTGCCGAAGGCCTGCCAGCCGAGCAGCGGGTCGGGCGTGAATTCGAACGAACGGTTCTTCACCAACTCGGCATAGAGTCCGCCGTCGGCTGCGAAGTTGATGTCTTCGAAGAAGATTCCGTACATCGTGGGCTGCACTTCGGCACCCGGCTTCTGTGTTTCGACGGTGATGACGTTGTCGGCTTCCTGAGCACGGGCCGTCGTTGCACTGGCGCCCCAGATAAGGGTCGCGGCGATGAGAAGATTCCTAGTTTTCATGCTGTATCTTAGTGTTTTTGGTTTCGAATCAGCACAAAGTTAGGGATTTATTTGCACTTGTGCAAGCGTTCAGCCTAATAATGTGTGATAAAGATGATTACAAGGTCTGGGGCTGAGCGTCGCATCCCTTGTCTTGACACACAGCTGTGTGACAAGGGAAGGATTACTATTCCTAGGCGCCTAACGATGCGTCGTTTCTCTTGTCACACAATTGTGTGTCAAGAAGGGCCAAATGTCGCTCCTTCGCAAAGAATGTGATGTTGGGCGAAAAATAATGCGTGATTTATTTTGTCCTGACGGCTCTTTTCATTATCTTTGCCCTTACATATATAATATAGGTAAGTAATAAACCTTAAATTAACAAGATATGACACTAATCAAATCTATTTCCGGAATCCGTGGAACCATTGGGGGACGCGCTGGAGACACGCTGAACCCCCTGGACATTGTAAAGTTTACTTCAGCCTATGCGACACTCATCCGTCGCACCACCTGGGTGAAGTCTAACAAGATAGTAGTAGGTCGCGACGCCCGCATATCGGGCGAAATGGTGAAGAACGTCGTATGCGGAACCCTCATGGGCATGGGATTCGACGTGGTTGACATCGGTTTGGCCACAACGCCGACTACCGAGATTGCCGTCACGATGGAGGGTGCCTGCGGAGGTATCATCCTGACCGCCAGCCACAACCCCCGCATGTGGAACGCCCTGAAGTTGCTGAACGAGAAGGGCGAGTTCCTGAACAAGAAGGAGGGTGAAGAGGTGCTGCGCATAGCCGAGGCAGAAGATTTCGAGTATGCCGATGTGGACCACCTGGGACACTACACGCAAGACAACAGCTACGACCAAAAGCACATCGACCTGGTGAAAAACCTCGAACTGGTGGATGTCGAAGCTATCAAGAAGGCCAACTTCCGCGTGGCACTCGACACGGTGAACTCCGTTGGAGGCGTCATCCTGCCAAAGTTGCTCGAGCAGCTGGGCGTGAAGACCGTAACCTGTCTGTATGGCGAGCCCACAGGCGACTTCCAGCACAACCCCGAACCGCTGGAAAAGAACCTCGGCGACATCAAGGCCCTCATGCAGAAGGGAGGCTACGACATCGCCTTCGTCGTTGACCCCGACGTCGACCGTCTCGCCCTCTTCTGCGAGGACGGAACCATGTACGGCGAGGAATACACCCTCGTAACCGTTGCCGACTACATCCTGCAACACACCCCGGGTAACACCGTCTCGAACCTCTCATCGACACGTGCCCTGCGCGACGTAACCCGCAAATACGGCTGCGAATACAACGCTGCTGCTGTAGGCGAAGTAAACGTAGTCACCAAGATGAAGGACACCCACGCCGTCATCGGCGGTGAGGGCAACGGCGGCGTCATATACCCCGCTGCACACTATGGCCGCGACGCCCTCGTAGGCATCGCACTCATCCTCACCTATCTGGCCAAGAAGGGAATGAAGACCAGCGAACTGCGCGCCACCTATCCCCCTTACCAGATTGCCAAGAACCGCATCGACCTCACCCCAGACACTGATGTCGACGCCATCCTGGCCCGCGTGAAGGAACTCTACCGAAACGAAGAGGTGAACGACATCGACGGAGTCAAGATAGACTTCCCCGACAAGTGGGTACACCTGCGTAAGTCGAACACCGAACCCATCATCCGTGTCTACAGCGAAGCCGCCACAATGGCAGAAGCCGACCAACTGGGCAAGGACATCATGGACGTAGTATATAGTATGGTAAAATAAACATCGACTATGCTGACACAAATCATCAACGGGCGCATACTGACCCCACAAGGTTGGCTCAAGGATGGCAGCATCATCCTGCGCGACAACAAAATTCTGGAAGTAACGAACTGCGACCTGGCCATCATAGGTGCTAACATCATCGACGCCAAGGGCATGTACGTAGTGCCCGGCGGCATAGAGATGCACGTACACGGAGGCGGCGGACGCGATTTCCAAGAGGGCACCGAGGACGCCTTCCGCACGGCAATCGAGGCCCACGCTAAGCACGGTACCACCAGCATCTTCCCCACACTCAGCAGCAGCACCGTGGAAATGATTGAGCAGGCTGTCGCCACCTGTAACAAGATGATGGCCGAGCCCAATTCACCCATCCTGGGTCTGCATCTCGAGGGACACTACCTCAACCCCCTGAAGGCAGGTGCCCAGATTCCTGAGTGGCTGAAGGATCCAGATCCCAACGAGTACATCCCCATCGTCGAGAACAGCCCCTGCCTCAAGCGCTGGGATGCAGCTCCCGAGTTGCCAGGTGCCATGCAGTTCGGAAAGTTCTGTGCCGAAAAGGGCATCCTGCCCTCCATCGCCCACACACATGCCGAATACAGCGACGTGAAGACAGCCTTCGAGGCCGGATTCACCCACGTGACTCACTTCTACAATGCTATGCCTGGCTTCCACAACAAACAGGGATACAAGTACGAAGGAACGGTGGAGAGCGTTTACCTTATCGACGATATGACCATCGAGTGCGTTGCCGACGGCATACACGTTCCGCCCACCATCCTGCGTATGGCCTATAAAATCAAGGGCGTGGAGCGCATGGCACTCATCACCGATGCTTTGGCCGTAGCCGCAGCACCAGCCGATGCTGTTGCCTTCGACCCGCGTGTAATCGTCGAGGATGGTGTTGCCAAGCTGAACGACCGCTCTGCTTTGGCAGGTTCCATCGCTACGACAGACCGCCTCATTCGCACCGCTGTCAACCTCGCAGAGATTCCTTTGGAGGATGCCGTCCGCATGTGTTCCGAGACTCCGTCGCTCATCATGCACGTCAACGATCGCAAGGGAACCCTGCAGCGAGGCAAGGATGCCGACGTCATGATACTCGACGACAAGCTCGACATCCGTTGCATCTGGCAGATGGGTAAGATTATCGAGAACACATTGTTCTAATCCTCATGGGTCCCATACGCCCCATAGGGCCTATGGGATAATAAAAAAGCCGCTCAACCGAGCGGCTTTTACTTTTTACTTTTACCTTTAATTTCTTAAAGGTTGTCTTTTTCTATGTCCTTGAAGTACTTGTAGGTTCCGTGCTTCAATTCGTCGGTAGCAGCCTCGTCACATACGATGATGGCGTGGGGATGCATCTGCAGGGCGCTGATGGTCCATTCCTGACTTACTGCACATTCAATGGCGTGCTGCAGGGCGCGGGCCTTTCCGTGTCCGTTACATACAATCAATACCTCCTTGGCATCCATCACAGTGCCGACACCTACAGTCAGCGCGGTCTTGGGCACCTTGTTCACGTCGTTGTCGAAGAAGCGGCTGTTGGCAATGATAGTGTCAGTAGTCAGGCTCTTCACACGGGTGCGGCTTGCCAGAGAACTGAAGGGCTCGTTGAAAGCGATGTGACCATCGGGGCCGATACCACCCATGAACAGGTCGATGCCGCCTGCATCCTGAATAGCCTTCTCGTATGCTGCGCACTCGGCAGCCAGGTCCTTGGCGTTACCGTTAAGGATGTGTACGTTTTCCTTCTTGATATTGATGTGCGAGAAGAAATTGGTCCACATGAAGCTGTGATAGCTTTCGGGATGCTCTTCGGGCAGACCTACATATTCGTCCATATTGAACGTTACGACGTTTTCGAAACTTACCTTACCGGCCTTGTACAGTTCGATGAGGTGCTTGTAAAGGCCCAGAGGTGAGGAACCGGTGGGACAACCCAGTTTGAAAGGCTTTTCAGCCGTGGGCTTGGCTTCGTTAATACGTGCGGCTACGTACTCGGCAGCCCAGCGTGACAACTCTTTGTAGTCGGGTTCAATGATAACTCTCATAACTTAAAGATTTAATAATTGAATGTTGTGTGTATTAATGTTTTATGGATTTGTACGTTGCCTGTTTCCCATCCGTTTCGTATATGCATTGGCGAAGCGTCTTTTCGTCAACCTCCACGGCATCGCGGGTCAGTTCAGGCACGTTGTAACTCTTCAGTAACAGGATATTGTGTTCGGGGTCGCGCTGGGGCATGCAGAATGCCTTGTGGGCACGTCCCTGTTTGTCGAAGTAAGCAATGAAAGCACGCGAGTAATTGTGGTCCATGCGGCGTGTGACAAATACAATCCATCGTCCGTTGCTGCTCCATGTGTGATAGGATTCGACGTCTGGACTGTTGGCTTCCGTCAGGGCGTAGATAGAGTCGGTTTGCAGATCCTTGACGAACAGGTCGCTCGACAGGTGCCAAATGTGGAACTGTCCGTAGTCGCCCTCAGCATAAAGCAGATAGCGTCCGTCGGGACTGATGCGGGGGAACGATGCGCTGCGACTGCGGTTGGCACAATCCACCACCAATTCCGAGGGGCCGAAACTACGTGTTTGCTCGTCAAAGGCCATACGGCGAATGTCGTAGTGGAAGTTCTCGTAGCGCGTGATGCGGGTCGTCTCGGTTAGCGTGTCGGGAACCTCCATACCTGCTATGGCATCGGCGGCTGTGCAATAGTACAGCCATTTGCCGTCGGGTGACCAGCAGGGGAAAGTCTCGAATTGAACCGAATCGCTGAGGATAAGGCCTACGGTATTGTTCTCCACATCGTAGAGCAGAAGGTCGCTGGCCTGGTCCTGCACTTCTATCTTCTCAGGGTGATAGATGTGGAATGCTTGTCCTGTCTTGTTGGTACTGAAGGCCACAAGGGGAAGGGTGGGGTGCCACGATGGATAAACCCCGGCAGTAAGAATGCTGTCGCCCTTAATCTGTATTTTTTCTGCCTTGCCATTACGCACGAAAATGGTGCCGCCATGTTGGGCACGTACGTGGAACAGCATTTGCTTGGCCGAGTAGTTCTGATAGTTGTGACAGTTGACACAGTGGTTGTCCTCGTCAGAATAAACTCGGTTGTTCTCGTAGATTGGCTTCTCCTCGAAGTTGGTAAGGTTGCGTTGGTAGAGTCCCAACTGACGATAGAGTTCGTAGCCGGGTTCGATGAGTCGGTAGGATAGATAGGGGTCGATGTCCTCTTCGGCAACGGTAAGCGTGTGCGGCTGGTACTTCACCCATCCCGATGGGGTCTGGGCATAGACGCTGACGCGTATCTTTGCCCCACGGTTCGCATCGAGCAACGTATGCCATTCCGTGGTGTCCATATCTATCTTCAGGTCTTTGCCACCGCCGCATACAAGGGGAGTGCCCTGTTCTCCCTTCATCTCTACAACAATGGCCTTTGCAGTGGATTCGCGCAGGACGAAGTTAAGTGGGGCAATATTGGCAGGGATAATGATGTCTGTGTAATCGGGATAGATGGGAGCCACGCTGTCTGCCTCCGCATACGTAGCGGGCACGGTATACACTTTCTTTCCACATGCGGAAAGAAGTAAAAGGTAAAAAGTAAAAAGTAAGAAGGTGTATCCCTTATGGACTCTCATTTTTATCTTTTAATTTTTGATTTAATTAGTTTACGCCCTGTTTGCTCGTGTTCTTGTCTTCCTCCGTATGGCCCCTGGTGGACTTCAGGTTGCCGAAGAAGTAGTAATAGGGATAGTATCCCTTCCACTTAGGGAACAGTTCAAGGGCGTGCTCTTGACGTGCCTCGAAACTATTTAGGTAGGGCTGTACTTCCTGTAAGAACGTGGTAAGGCGCGGACGGTTGTATGACAGCGTTGGGAACATGCTGGGTATTTCGGTGTATTTTCCGGACAGCAGGGCCAGCGCCTCGGCGATGCTCTGAGGGGGCGTGGTGCCAACGAGAGGTTCGCAACGTGCAATGAAGAAAGGCATCGACTTGGTGTAGATGTGTACCACCAGCGAGTTGTATAAGGCATTTATGCTACGCCCTTCGGTCAGCGAAAGGTTATATCCCAGGAACGTTGGCGGCGTATAGAAGTTCTCGAAGTTGTCGTGTATGGGTTCCGTCAGTCGCACCATACGGAATTCGGGGTCGGCATCCACCTTCTCCTGATTGCGTAACATCGTTTGGTACTTCTCCACCCATTTGCCTTCGAAAGGTACATGCTTGAGTACGAACAGGTATTTCTCTGCAACTTCCCATTCACCTTTCAGCAGGGCACATTTGGTCAACATCTTCAGGCTGCGCAGTGTGGGACCATTCATGGTTAGGTGCTCCATGGCATGATGGTTGGCTGTCGCTATCAACCCTGCGTGGAAATCACAGTCCATCAGGTAGTAATTGACTTGACTGTTGTTCTCTATGTTGAAGTTGTGCATGTAGGGTGTATCGTAATCCAGTCGGATATCGAATAAATGGTCCCCTTGTTCAACCGTCTGCACAAGGGCAATAGCGTAATATGCTGCAATGGAGCGGTACGAGAGTTCGGAATGAGCACGGGCCGTTTCGGCCATGCCACGCCAGTCCTGTTCCAACATTTGCCTTTGCATGCGGGTGGTTACTCGTACATCAGGACGTACCCACTGGCTTATACCCATGGCCACGACGACACACACCACACAGGCCAGCCACTGAATGTGGTTCTGGCGTGGAGTCTCGTCCTTATACGGCAGAAGAATGGGTGGGAACTTATGGGTGTGACTGAACGAACGGATGACCAATGCCAACACGAGCAGTACAGCAAAACATAACAATGGAATACCCATGATGCGTCCTGTCTCCGTCTCGAAGTATAGGTCGAAACCAATGTAGGCAATGGTGGAGAGGAAAAGTGCTGCGGGGATGTACTGCAGGAGACGCCACCATCCGCGCAAACGTAGGCAATAACCTATCAGCCACGTCGAACCGCTTACCAATATGGCTATAATGGCTCCGCCCAATATGGGCCAACGGAACAATTGAAGCAATGCCAGGCCTGCCATCCACAATGCACCCCAGGGACGGCCTTCCATATATCGCATCAAGGTTTGGTCGGGAGCCCAGAACGAATATTCGCGGGCGATGCGAAAGACATCACCATACCATAACCACGCCCACAGCCATACGGCTATAAACAAAACAAGCGTGGCAGATATCAACAGCGGCTTACGCTGCTTCTTTTGCTGTTGTTTTGCCATTGCGAAGCCAAAGTTACGAATAAATGAGCGAAGAGCCAAATTTTGCGGGGCAAAAAAGCCCTGACTTTGGGGTCAGGGCTATGCTTGGATGGTTTTATGCCTCGCTGAATTCATCCTTGCCTACACCGCAAAGGGGGCATACCCAATCTTCGGGCAGGTCTTCGAATGCAGTTCCTGCGGCAATGCCGTTATCGGGGTCGCCTACTGCTGGATCATACTCGTAACCACATACGTCGCAAACATACTTTTTCATAGTCTTTTAGTTTTAAATTAATATTACGTTGTTACTTTATTTAACTACCTTTTTGCCATTGATGATGTACAGGCCCTTGACAGCCTTCGCAACACGACGGCCCGTGAGGTCGTAGATTCCGCTGTCCCCGTTGTTGTCGTAAATAGCATTGATGGCATCGGCGGGGTTCTGATTGGTGCAGGGTGTGTCGGTCATGTCGTAGTTGGCTGTCACAATTGTTACGTTTTCAATACCCAAGTTGGTAACACTCGCAGGCAGTGTAACGGTTCTGGCGTTCGTTGCCCATACAAGGTTCCCGTCAGCATCGTAGAACTTGTGTCCAGCATAATTGGTTCCCTGGAAAATCATCGTTTTCTTGTTCCCCGACAACTTATACCAGTCATCTGTGGATTTCTCGGCATTGGGGGTATACAGGGTATAGTCGCCACCATAATAAGTGGAATTAGCGTTCTTCATCAGGAATTGGTTCTTGTCTTCATCGCTCATCGGTACACGATTGCCACTAGCATCGGGAATGGCGTCGAATGGACCGTCGGTGATGGCGGGGTGTGTGATGACGCGGTCGTCAATGAACATGATGTTACCCAGTTTCTTTTCGTACTTTTGCATATATTCTTTTGCCGCATCAATATCGGACTGGGTGGTGGTAACGAGATAGTTGGAATAGTCACCCACATGTACCTTCGAGATGGGAATGAACATACCGTAGGCCTCGAAGAATTCCGACAAGTCGGCTTCGGCTACATCGCAAATCATCTTGGCCAGGTGCAGGTAATCTTTGGAGCCAGAGGCTACGTTGATAGTACCCGTTACGGTGTTACCCTCGTTGTTTACATAGGTGACGTTAGATGTCGACGTTCCCTTATTGATGGGGTTCTTACGCATTGTGCGGAACAGATTGGGTAGGAACTGGTCGTCGTGGTGCTGGGCATGGAAGTAGAGATAGAGCTGATAGAACATCGAGGTGGTGAGCCAGATATCGCGCTTCGACCAAGGCGTTCCCTTGACCATTTGGTTGAAGTTCTCCGTTGGACCATCGCGACGGCTGGCCGTAATGCCCTGTTCGAAGACATTGATGTTCGAGAACAAGTTGTTCGAGCTTTCTGTTGCTCCAATGACATTGATACTTGCCTGGTGGTTGTGACCAATCTCGTGGCTCGGTCCCCAGATATTGCCACCGCGACGCATCTTGTCGTAGTTCATAACAGTGGGTATAGTGCTTTCGGTGTACCATGTGCCATAATTGGTACTGTGCATGTACGAACTGGCACCCGAGAATACGTTCCATATGTTGTTATAGATGCCGTCAAAGTCCTCTACGCCCATGTAACGGTCCTCGTTGGCACAAATCTGATTCCAAATATGTGTGAGTCCTTCTATGTCATTAGGCTCGGCCTCCAGCACGAGCGGGGTGTCCATTTGGAATACGAGGCGTTCGGTTTTCAGGTTCACGAACGGAGCCTTAAGCAACTCTTGCTGAAGGAGTTTCCAGTCGGCATTGGTCATACCGCGTGTGGCGTCCCAATAACCATTGAGCTGTCCACCTTCGATGTGGATGCAGATGTCGGGGAAGAGTGACAACTTTCGGGTCACGGTACCTTCTACATGCGACAGTTGGTAGAAGATGTATAGCATTTTCTGCTCGGAGAAACGGAATAGGTTCAAACCAGACTTCAATGTCGTCTGCTCTCCCGTGGGGTGATTACCGGATACGCCATCGGTGCTGACTGCTTCAAGCATTAATTCGCTACCCGTCTTCGCATTTGAATCTACATATATATATATGATGTCGCCAGGATTGGCTACAATACCTGTGGGGTTGGACAGACGGCCGAAGGGATTTGACATTTGGAAATTCTTGCTCGAAGCCATGTCCTGATAGTTGCTGTAGATGTGATAGTCGGTTACACGGAAGAACTTCTCATAATCAGCCGTATAGTCGGATGACTTGCTGGCGAACTGCTTCCACGTATTGTTCTTAACTTTCAGCACCATGCTTTGCATGTCAGCATTCAGGGCGGCAAAGTCTTCGTTCGCTGCCAACTGTTCGTCGGTCAGGGCCTGGATCTCGGCTTTCAGCGTGGTGCAGGCCTTGTTATCGAACAGGTTGTTCAGGTTCTTCTGCAGTTTACTCCTATTGGCTACCAAGTCTTCATAGGCAGTTTGTCCTGCACGAGCGGCCTCTATTTCTTCTTCCGTAATTTCGGCCTCCACGAAGTGCCATTCACTGGCAGCTGCAGCGGGATCCCACCAGTAGACAACATTGTGCCCTTGCGAACTGGAATCGTGCAGACCACCTGAATTGCTTCCAACTTTTATGGTCCAGCGATAGTCCCAACCATCGTTTACGCGGACGATGTTAAATTCGACTGCCGATGTCACCATATGATAGGGTGTGCTGTTCTGGGTCTGGTTACCGATGTACTTTAGGGTCAGTACACTCTGTATGGTCCATCCTGAGCCACTCTTGTGCAGTTGCCAGCATTGTGAGAGATTCTCTTTGTCGAGTGTTTTTGTGGTCAGGTCGCTACCTTCGGTAAGATACAGGTCGTAGTAACTTGCAATACGGTAGTATGCACCGTCCTTTAACTCTCCGGCATATGGACTCATGCCGAGAATACGTTCTTTAATCTCGTCTTCGGTATAGTTCTCCACGGTTTCAAGATACCAATCGCAGCCATCGTCAAAACTGTAAGTGAACAGGTTATGGCTGGTGTTCGTATTGAGGAACTTGCCTCCGAAATTCTTGTCGGAAGAGATATTGTAGAATACAGCTGTGCCGGTGGCATTGGGACTTTTGCGGATGTAAAGGGTGGTTGCACCCGATGCTGGAACAGCGTAATCGGCTTGCAGATATTCGCCTGTGTTGGCGCTGCGGAATGTATAGCCGTCTCCAGATGCCTGAAGTATCCATACCTGATTCAGCGTGTTCAGGTTCTTTGCTGTAGTTGTTGCTACACCGCTATTTGCCGTAGACAGATAGTACGATGTGCGCTTGCTCTTTACACGTACCAATCCAGTGGTAATGTCCTGGGCATTAACGTAATTGTTACCTATAAAGGATAACAGCATTAAAAGAAGAAGGTAGATTCTTTTCATGGTGTTTGTCGGTTTAGTTAGTACTTCATTGGGCAAAGATACGATAATTAATTAAGAATTAAAAATTATAAATTAAAAATGTTATGTCAAGAAGACGAAAAAGCGCCACGATGATAATCGCAGCGCTTTTTTTAGTGTTTAATGAGCCATATAGGCCCTATAAGTCCTACAGGCCTTATTTAACAATCACCTTGGTACCATTCAGAATGTAGATACCCTTGCCGAAGTTGGATATTTCGTTGAGGGTTGCATGCTTCGAAACCATGCGGCCATCGATGGTGTAAACTGCACCGGCCTTGCTTACGTTTGCCAAAGCGGTTTGGATGCCATCTTCGGCATTCTCGTCCCAAACAACGGTTACGTCTGCCTTCGGATCCTGAGGAGTCTCGGTAGAGATGTATGCCTTGTTGGCTTCAATGCGAGTCAACGCAACCATGATGGCATCCTTGTCTGTGGCATTCACAACAAACTTATTGCCTTCGAAGTAAATCTCGCCCTTGTCAATAACGATGCTCTCGTAAGTGCCCTTCAACAGGTCCTGATTCTGGGCAGCCTTGGCGAATTCATCGACAAACATGGTGAACTTGATGTTCTCAGGCTTTTCCTCTTCATTGTAATCTACTAACTTACCATTGATGAAGATGAAGGGACGGCCTGCATGAATCTCGTTGTTGCCAACCTTAGCCAGAGATACGTTGTTGTTCTCGACTGCAGTTACTGTCCAAGCCTGGCCTTCGTTTGCCTTCAGCTTAACGGGGAAGCAGAAGTTGTTCAAACCACCATAGGAGATGGGCAGGTTGATTTCGGCTACGAAGTCGGCTGCATCTCCAACCTCTTCGATGTAGAGAGCACTACGAGAACCCAGAGTAGTGGCATTCCAAGTTACGAGCATATTGCCGGAAACCTGGGCGTGCAGGTAGTTCTGGCTTGCGCCAGCAGTCAGTGTCTTGGCTGCAATCAGGTTGAATCCATAACCCAGAGCACTGGTAGTGAACAGGGTGGGATGTGCGCTCAGCGAAACTGCGCCTGTGCTACCGCCAGCCTTCACGAACAGGCCCGTAGCCTTGTTCTGCAGGGCATAAGCGCTGTCGCCTACAGCAACGAAGCGGAACAGCATCATATCCTGGTTGGTCAATTCATCCTTGTCGATGAAGTACAGTCTGCTGCCAATGGTCATATCTTCTGCCTCTGCCTCGATAACAGTATAGATGGCAGACTTGCGGGCGGCAGTGCTGTCTTCCGTTACCTTGATGGTATATTCGGTGGAATCTACCTTCAGGTCGGCTGCGGCAATATACTTGCTCCACAGGGCCTGGCTCTGTGTAATGTCGCCTTCAATGGCTTTGATAACATCTGCATTACCTGCCACTTTGTCCCATTCGTGAGCATCGAAGTCTTCTTCGCTGGCAAAACTAATCTTGTACCACTTGTTGGTTTTCACGCCATTGGCACTCTTCAGGATGTCATCCTTCATGGCGTTCAGACGGTTGGCATAGTCATTAATCTTAGCTTCTTCGAATACACCAGCTGCATAGTATGTTTCGGCCTCGTCGTAGAGAGCCTGGAAGGCAGCTGCCTGTGAGTCGTCGGCCCACTGACCAGGGTTCGTACCCTTGACGATGAGCTGTGCACCGCCCTTCGTGTCAGCCAGAGCCTGACGCAGTGCTTCGGCATTGACGAACTTGGCTTTCAGGGCGTCATAGGCAGCCAACAGTGCGTCGAACTCAGCCTGTTGAATGCTGTCGTGTGCCATTAAGCTCTGTTCGCAAATAATATTGTTCAGGGCAATGGCCTCTGCCAGATAATTTGCCTCCTTCAGCGATGCAGGATTCAATTGGAACTCGCTCATGTGGCCATAGCCGCGGCCTGTGGTTGTTCCATCGATGTAGAATCGCAGGTTCTTGTAACCCTTGGTGCCGAAGGGCAGACTGGTTAGGGTTTCCGTGTTGCTGGTATAGGGGGTCATGATGTAAAGCAGGAATTCCCAATCGCCTTCTTGCTCCTCATCTACATAGTTGTTGCTGCCATATACGCTCCACAGGGTGATGTGGTCGTTAGTAACAGGACGGCGTGTGAAGGTCATGGAGATGTCTGTGGTAACGACTTCATTCAATGCAACCTGCAGATAATGTGTGTGGTTGGCCTGGTTACCATTGTGCCAGTCGGAATGCCAATAGGTAGTGTTCTTTCCGTCGAGAAGTGCACCAAAGTCTGTACCTTCGTCAGCATCGGAGTAAGGACTGCTGAACTGGTCGGCAGAGGTAATCAGGTTCTGTGAATCATCTACATTGATTTGCTTGAGCACATTACCCAGTTCTCTCTTCGAGGCGGTTACGAGTGTGTCGTAAGCTACCAGCATCAGTTCGTGTGCCTTGTCTTCGGCATAGGCAGCGATTGCAGCCTGAACGTCTTCGTCACTTACGGGTTCGAATACCCATTCCGATGCGCTGGCGGGGTCGTTGTTGCTCCACAGGGTGATGCTGTTTGTCTGCGAGTTGCTCCATCCTGCGCAGTGGAAGTAGTTGTAGGCGTTTGCCTTCGTTGCGGCCAGACGAATGTTGACACGTGTAATACCATTCTCGGTGTTCACGGGATCCAAGGCAATCAGACTGTCACTTTCTGCACTCAGGGTAACGGGCTTGCCGGCATTGAAGCGTACCTCGTATTCTGCGTTCATCACATCGTACACGCTGTCCTTGTTCTCCACCTTCCAAATAGCGGGTGCGAAGGTTGCCAGGTCATTGGGCGTGCTGTAGATAGCGCTGATGATAGCTCCCATCTTGGCACTCAGGTACTTCAGAGGATGAGTAGTCACCTCGGTCTCTGTCTCTTCGTCAATCTCGGTCAGGGTGAATTCGTGTGCACTGCGGATGCGATAGTATCCACTGACGAGGTCGATGGGAACGCGGGTTGCCAACAAAGCCTCGAAGGCAGCCTTGATGCTTTCGCCTACAGCCTTGATTTCGTCAACCTCCATACTCATATAGTCTTCCATCAGGTAGGTCTCATCCCAATCGTTCATGATTTCCTTGAATGCATCGTAGGCGTCTGAATCGTATTGACCGGGCAGTGTTCCCACTGCAATAGCGTCGTCTTCCAGATAAGGCTTGTACTGTTCGTAGATGGCTTCTACCTCGTCTGCGGCACTAACCTTGGGACCCAGGTAACCCACGATAACAATGAAATTGCTGGTGCGGGCGAAGTTGTATGTACCGTCGTTACGTACAACGGTGAATTTGGCGGAGAAAACCGACTCATCATCGTTTTCCCATTCCACATGCTGGTCGTCGTTGATGTCTTCGCTGGTAGCTTCGTCTGCATCTTCAAGGCGAACCGTTATGCTACCATCCTTTGCGCCCTTGTCGTTCGAGCAGTTAAAGTCGAACATTACGGCCTTGATGTACCAACCCTTTTCTACCATAACTTCGTAGATGGCATCGGCACTTCCGTAGCGACTGTAGAACATGATATTGTCCTTGTCGTCGCCCCAGGTAGACATGTTGTTGGCACCATTGAATTTGTTGCCACGAATGTCGACGGTTTCCATTCCTCCATTCTTGGTACAAATAGAAATCGCTGGAGTCGTAGTGGAATACCAGGAGCGTGCCCAAGGTGTGGCCTCGTTTCCATTCCATGCTATCCACTTACCATTGCTGAGCAGTACTTCAAGCTCCACCTCGTCGGGGAAATCCTGTGCCTGCACTTGCGTTACTCCCACCAGGGAGAATAGCAACAATAAGAAAAAGTAAAGCTTCTTCATAAATAATTAGTTAGTAATTAAAAAGGTTAATAATCGTGTTTCTTATGGGTCTCGCGACAAAGGTAAATATAATTTTTGATATGACAAAAAAAAGAGCCGTGGTTTTTCGCCACGACTCTCTTTTTTAGTGATAGGCCCTATGGGCTTACTTAACAGTCACCTTGGTTCCGTTCAGGATGTAGATGCCCTTGCCGAACTTAGACATGTCGTTCAGCGTAGCCTTCTTCGATACCAGACGACCGTCGAGTGTGTAAACAGCACCAACCTTGCTTACGTTTGCCAAAGCAGTTGCGATACCGTCTTCACCGTCACCGAAGTCAACTACAACCTCGAGCCTTCTGTCGAAGCCACCATTGTCTTCGCTATCGCCAGTGGTGATGTAAGCACCGTTGATACCAACGTTGTAAGAAGACTTAACAACAGAGAACTTGTTGCCGTCGGCAATGATAGAACCAATCTTGATGCTGGTGCCTTCGAAGGTACCCTTCAACAGGTCGGTAGCCTGGGGCTCGAGTACGAAGTCGTAACCCTTCTTCATCTCAACCATTTCGGGATCTTCGCCTGCAATGTACTGAGCGGTGTCAGCATAAACGGCGATGAAGGGACGGCCGGGATATACAGAAGTCTTAATCTCTACCAGAGTCAGCTTGTTCTCTTCGGCCTTAGCTACGCTCCACAGTTTGTATCCCTGACCTTCAACGGGAGTCATTTCAACGGGGAAGCAGTAGGTGTTGATAGAACCGTAAGCCATGGGCACGTTAACACTGGTGCCATCGTAGTCGGCTTCAACGGGACCAACCTCCTCGAGATAGAAGCGGCAACGCTTGTTATCCCAATCAGAGTTGCGGTTGTAGTGTACCAATACGTTCTGCTGTACCTGAGCGTGCAGGAAGTTCTGGTCGTTGTTCTTGAGGCTGTTGCGAGTGAGGCTGGATGCCTTCAGGTAGTTCATACCATAGCCTGCGGGCTCGGGCTGGAACATACTGGGCTGAGCGCTCAATACAGCAACACGCTGTGCATTGATGAACATACCCGTAGCCTTGTTCTGCATGATGAATGCGGTGTCGCCCAAAGCGATGAAGCGCCAGTAACTCATATCCTTGTTCTGGAGATCTTCGTCGTTGAAGAAATAGATTCTGTCGCCGATACCCAGTTCGCTGTTCTCAGCTTCACGTGAGCTATATACGGCAACCTTGCCTTCTTCACCGTCGGTTCTTGCAACAGAGTCGATCTGCAATTCACCTGCTGCGGCATACTTGCCCCACAGATAATCACTGGTGCGCTGCTGAATCTGCTCGCTGTATTCGATGGTTTCGCCACCAGGCAGCTTGTCCCAACCATGATCCTCGTAGAACTCTTCGGTAGCAAAGCGCATGCGATACCACTTACCAGCCTGAACGGGATTAGCAGTCGAGTTAATCTTTTCTACGAGAGCCTCCAACTGAGTCTTGTAGCCTTCGCTCTCACTTGCGGTATAGTGTCCAGCTTCGTCGTAAGCTACTGCATTGTCGTAAATCTGCTTGAAGGAAACGGCATCGGCATCGGATGTCCAGAAACCGGGATCGGTACCTACAACAACCTTCTCCTCGAAGCCCTTAACGCTTGCCAGATAGTCACGCAATACGGTGGGATCTACGAACTTGGCCATGAATGCCTCGTAAGCAGCCTTCAGCTCTTCGTACATCTCAACAGTTACGTTGTCGTGAGAAACAGTGTCGTACTTCTCAACTACAGCCTGCAGGGCAGGAACTACATCGCCCATAGAGATAGCCTGTGCGTTGGGGTTGGGCTCTTCGTAAGCGAGCTGCAATTCTGCAGAGTGCCAGAAATAACGGAAGCTTGCACTGGCTCCTTGACAATTGATAGGAGCAAGACGCAGTACGGTAGCATCCTTCGGATCGAAGTAAGCGCTCTTTGCGGTTGTTTTCTTACCTGCATACGGAGTATCCAGTGTATCAACTACTACCCAATTGTCGTCTTCGAGGTCCTCGGGATCTGTGCCACCGAATACTACCCACTGTGTGGGATGGTCGTTGTCGGTGTCACGACGTACAATATTCAGATAAACCTGCTTGCCAATGGGTTGTTCGAACTGTACCTGCAGATAGTGCAGACCACCCTGGAACTCGCCGCTGTAATTGCCGTGCCAGTCGGTGTGCCAGAATGTAGTAGCGTCACCGTCAATCAGGTACTCGATGTGCTGACCTTCAGCGCTGTCAGAGCAGGGGCTGCTGAGCTGGCTGGCATCAGTAATCAGGTCAACGTGAATCGGGTCGATAGCAATGTCCAGATTCGTCTTAGAAGCAGTCATGATGGAGTCGAATGCTGCCAACATAACTTCGCGGTTCTTATAGGGCTCGAAGTTCTTGAGGATTTCTTCAGCCTCTTCGGCAGGAACCAGTTCGGGAATCCATTCAGATGCACCGGGAGTACGGTTAGGCATGTCGAATGTGCTTACCCAACCTACCATTCGGCTTCCGGTAGCTTCACCTTCACCTGGAGATTCATTCTTTATATTATGGTCGCACTGGTGCAGATAGCTGTAATCGTCCTCGTCGTTGTTACGCATATTTACCCACGAGTTGTCCTCGTCGTCGGTGTAAACAGCGCTAAGGGTAAATGTTGCAGTGGATTCTTTCGACAGGGTTACCGTTGTACTGCGGGCAATGGTGTCGACACGCATATCGTAACCCATGTTCATGATGTCGTAGCGACCATCTTCCAGCTTAGTTACCTTCCACAGGGCAGAGGCATCCTGTGTCATGTCGTCGGGAGTGCCCCAGCATCCCTCATAGACACCCTGTTCGCCATTCAGCTTGGCGCGCATATACTTTGTAGAGTATATCTTTTCGTCTGTCTTGTCGCCAGTTTCCGGGTCAATTTCGTACTGGTAGTAACGTGCCACGGTGCGGAAACGATAGTAACCATTCTCCAAAGTGATGGGCACACGCGATGTCCAGATGGTGTCGTAGGCAGCGATAAGTTCTGCCTGCAGACGCTTAATCTCGTCAACGTCATCGATTTCGTCCCATACGGCTTCGTCTGCTGCATCGTATGCATCCAGGAATGCCATAACCAGCTCTTCGCTGAAGAGACCGGGTTTGTTGCCCTGGGGGAAGTAATCCTCGTCGTAGTAATCAGCGTACTTCTCGACGGTGGCTTCCAGTTCCTTCAATGCGGCTTCAGCCTCGCTGTTCTTAACAGCCGGATAGAGCTGGAAGTCACCTACATGGAAGTAAACACGATAGCCATAGCTTGCACCTGTTGCATCTTCGCAATAGAAACGCAGGTACTTGTAACCCTGAGGATTAAAGGCGTCGCCGTCGCATGTCTCGTTCTTGGAACCGAACGGGGTCTCGATTTCAGCAAGCGGTTCACCCCATGTTTCCTTCTCAGTGAGAGGGTCTGCGAAGAGGGCTTTGCGGTACTTCTCATCCGTATAGTCTGGGGTATCGTTTGAGCCGTAAACCGACCATCTGATGGTGTGGTCGTTGTCGGCATTGTTACGACGGACATATCTGAAAGCAATCAGCATTTCGTCGTCATCGTAATAGTCGTCGGGCATTTCAACCTGGAAGAAGTGGCTTCCGTTCACGTTGTGAGGGGGATTGTCGTGCCATGACGAATGCCAGAATGTGTTGGCCTGTCCGTCGAGCATGTTTGCCAAACTACCCTCGTTCGGATCGGTCCAAGGACTGCTCAGCTGAGAATCCTCTGTGATGAAGGGATAGTCTTCATCCAGAGTGTACTGATACTGTGCATAAGTCGCAGTCCCGCCGAAGAAGCTGACCAGCAAGGCCAGCAAAAAGTAAATTTTCTTCATTGTGGTTAGTTTTTGGTTAGTAAATAAAGGTTTCATTAAGGTTTTCCGCTGTAAAAATACAAAACTTCCCTCTAATCGAAAAGAAAAGAGGGAAGTTTTTTACGTTTTTTTTGTTTTTTTCTATGATAATCGTGCAATCCACTTGTCGCCAAGGGCGCTTTTTGTGGCGATATGTTGCTGAACGGCAGTCACGAAGGGGTTGCTCTCGAATTCTCCTCGCACTTCTGCAAAGTCAGCCTCTGCCGTACGGGTGTTGCCGTCGAATCCGAAGCCTGTTTTTGTGGACAGCGAGAATTCCTTGTGGGCGTCCTGGTAGAGCATGTTGTCGAGGTCGACAACGGCCTTTTTCCATTCCTTAATTATATATACTTGGTTTTCTTTCTTCTGCAGCTCTTCCTCGCTGAGGTTGTAGAATCGCAGCATCAGCTGGTATGCCCAGGCCCATTCGTAATCGTAGTACAGGGCGTGGATTTTCTGGAGTCGCTGAATAACTTCGCTATGGCTGTTCACCAGTCCCTTTTCCACATCGTTCATCAGTCGGGTGATGGCAGAGTGTGGGGCGATGAGGCCAGAGAGGTCCAACCAGTCGCCTTCGCCCAGGGTGTATTCGCATTCGGGTTTCAGAATGTCAGTCTTCTCGAGTCGCGAAATGAGGGAGTTGCCCAGGAATTTCTTGATAGCCATGCGATAGAGGCAAATGCCGCGTTCCAGGGCCGAGTGGGTGATTTTGGCGCTTTGGTAGGTGTAGGTGTCGCTGGTGGCTCCGGACAGGTCGCGCAGGCGCTGCAGCACGTCCAAACCACGCAACATCTTGTCGATGGTGTAGGGCGAGAGCAGGTTGAAGTTCACCAGGTCCAACTGGCCTTCTTTGTTTCGTTTGTCGCGTTTGGGCCATTTCTGTGCGTCGCGGATAGTGCCGACAGAACGCAGGTTAACGGCAGGTGCCAGCCATGTTTCGCCATGTTTCTCGATGAGGTACGAGAAGGGCAGGGCGGATGTGTCGGGATTGCTGCTGTGACGTCCCATGACGAGGGAGAAGGCTCCGATACGTGCCGGCCAGAGGATGTATGAGTCGCTGGCAGTCTTGGCTCCGCGTTCCAATGCGCCCTGATGGATGGGGCCCAGTTTGTACATGTGGTTCGACTGGTTCGAACCTGAGCCTGCATTCATGAAAGAGAATATGCCGGCAATGAGGAGGGTCGATTTGTGGTGGGTTACGGTGAAGGGTCCTGCGAAGATGGCGCATGCTTCGCCATTCTCCTCCTGACAGTTGCAGAAGAAGAGCGAGTCGCTTGCTGAGTATCCGTGTCCCAGTGTGCAGGCCTGTCCGACATAGACACGTTCCAGGGTGGTGCAGTCTTCGACACGGCTGCCGTCCTGTACGATGAAGTCCTCGGCAATTACGCCATAGCCGATATGTACGGGTGCCTTCTGGCGCGACATCAGGGAACCGTTCTTCAGGCGTCCTGCTCCTTCAATCTTGCTCCAGGGGCCCAGGAACATGTTCTTGATGTAACCTGTGTCCACAATCGTCGAGTTGTTGCAGATGTGTCCACGTTCCGAACGGCGGCTTTCTGCGATTTCCGCTGCGAAGTGTTTCATGCGCTCTGTCAGGACGGGACGGTGGCGATACATGGCCTGCATATATGCCTCCTGGGCTGTCAGGCAGTCGTGGATGGTGACTTCGCGTCCCCCTGTTTCGTTCAGTACGGATACTTCCGTGCCGTTACCAAAGCTGGTGGGGCCATCGACAATGATGATGTCGACGTTCTCGATGAAACAATCGTCGTCGATGTCGTAGTTGGCAATGTAGTTCTTTATGTTCTCGATGCAGCAGTCGTTGCCCACTGTGGTGTTGTGCAACGTGGCGTGGAACAGTCCGGAATGCTTGTGCATGCCTCCAGGCATGGTGAAGGATTTGTCGAACTTGCCAATGCGGCAGCTTCCGGAAAGGCGCACGTGGCGCAGGTATTTCAGATTAATCGACGGGTGCACCAGGATGGCGGACCAATCTTCTGCTGAACAGCTTTGTGATTCGAGCTGTGCAATTTCTTCTGGGGTCAGTTTTCTGTATTCCATATCTTATTACCTTAATTTCAATGTTTCCTAATACAATAATATAACGTCGCGCGCGTTATTTTATTATATAATAAGGTAAAGAAATCTGATGTTAGGGGTGCGAAATCCATTGGTGGCGGTTGCCCGGCTGTGGTACACAGGGGGCAATGGCATTCACTCGCCCTTCGCCTATCAGATGGTGACGCAAGTGCTGTGCCGACCAGGCCGTTACTATGCTGACGACTGGCTTTACCCGTTGGGCGACAGATTGTTACATCCGCGACGGACGGCTGTCCGCAGGTTGATGTTCCGATTGGCGAACCATTGGCAGCCAACGTGTGTCAGCGCCCCAGAGGTGCTTCATCCCTACCTGCACGAAGGGTGCCGCAAGGCGCAACTACAGGTGTGCCAGGAACCGTTGGTAACGTTCGAGGGCAAGCAGGGACGTATGGTTGCGCTGGTGGACTTGCAATGCCATCGGGGGTTGTGGCACAAGATGAAGGACGAGCCCGAAGTGAGCATCACCTTCGACCTTTACGACGTGGGTATTGCCCTGTGCGTGCCCAAATTGAACAGACAACATTACAAAATAAACTGGTAACCATGAAGAAATCGAACGTATATACCCGTAAGGGGGATACAGGAACGACGGGTTTGGTGGGCGGACAGCGGATTCCGAAGAACCACAGTCGGCTGGAGGCTTATGGCACGATGGATGAACTGAACAGCCTGGTGGGCCTGTTGGTGACGGAGCTGACGGACGAGGACGACAGGGACATGCTGGTGCAAATCCAGAACGACCTGTTTGCCGTCGGGTGCGAACTGGCCACCATCGATCGGGTGCCCAAACATGCCGTCAGCAGCGACGATGTGGAACGGATGGAACGTGCTGTGGATGAGGCAGATGAGTTGTGTGGCGGCTGGAAGGGATTCATCCTGCCCGGTGGCTCGCATCCTGCCGCTTTGGCCCATGTGTGCCGTACGGTGTGCCGCAGATTGGAAAGGCGCATCTATGCCATAGACGATGGTGTGGAAACCGACCCTGTTTTGTTGCAATATATCAACAGGTTAAGTGATTATTTCTTTGTCTTGGCCAAGAAGATAAATATTTTACAGGGCGTAGAAGAAAATATTTGGCGAAATCGTTGATTATTTCATTCCAGTGTACTATCTTTGCACGCCGAAAACGAAAACTAAACACAAAAGATATGTATTGGACACTGGAATTGGCCTCGAAGCTCGAGGATGCTCCCTGGCCAGCAACTAAAGAGGAACTCATCGACTATGCCGTTCGAAGCGGTGCTCCCCTGGAGGTAATCGAGAACCTGAACGAAATCGAGGACGAGGGCGAAATCTACGAAACCATCGAGGACGTATGGCCCGACTATCCGACAAAGGAGGATTTCCTCTTCAACGAGGATGAGTACTAAAGCAGCAACAAGCGAGGTTCTTCGGAGCCTCGCTTTCTTTTTCCCGTTGCCTTGTGTCCCTCTTCATGTAACCTTGCATCCTTGTTCTTGACACACAGCTGTGTGACAAGGGAAGCGTTACTAATGTTCCGTGGGTAGGGATAGTATTCCTTCGCTTGTCACACAATTGTGTGTCAAGAGGAGCGACACAATCCTCCGTCACTTGGCAAGCATCTTTCTGCGGTTCGCGTCGATATAGATGCCGTGTTGGCGCGAATGGGGACGGGTCTTGCGTCCGCTCAAATCATACGTAGCGCCGTTTCCCTGCGAATCCTTTGAACTGATGTTCTGCACACCGTTGGCCTCGAGCGATTCCAGACGGAAGTAATCCATATCGGGCATCCAGCTGCTGGAGTTGCTGAAACGAATCGTGTTCATACCCGGCTCCAGGCGAATCTCGACGGAACGCGTACCTTGCTTGTCGAAACCGCCAGAGTTCAGGTTCGTCAGATTCTTCGATTGACTGCCATTTACCGTCAGTTTCGCAGAGCGGTTCTCGCCTGATAAGTAGCCCAGCGTGAGGCGATACTTGCCGCCATTCTGGCTGTAGACATTCTCCCAGACAAGGTCGTTCTTGTCGTTCTTCCCCAGATAGCCCACCTTGCAGCCACACGATGCCTCCTTCTTCTCGTCGTAAGAGGCGCATCTCTCGCTCCAGTCGATTTCCTGATAATTGCTGTTGAAACCCGTCTCCGCCTCGTAAATCGTGCGCTCCAGACGTGTTTCGGCATCGGCAATGTAAATGCGGGTTCCGTGGGCAGGAACCTTCACCGTGAACGTTCCTTCGACAGGGTCTTCGTCGAGTTGTTTGAACAGGTCGCGCAACTGGATGGTTCCCGCCAGGTCCATCAACGAGAAGTCCACATCCACGTTTTGCCTTCTTTCGCTGGGATTATAGACAGCAAAGGCTCGCTTCGTGCCGTTCAGCGTCTCGATGTCTTTCACCAATACATAGCAACTGTCGGTTCGTTGGCACACATAGGCCTGCAGGTGCAAAGGGTCCTGGTTCAAGGCAACCAGCTCCGTGTTCTTCAGCAAAGCCAGGGGAATAGGCTTGATGCTGGACATATCGCAGCCGATGAGCAGGGGCGAGGACATAATACACCACATACCGAAATGGGTCTTGTCCTCCTCGTTAGTCAACGAGCGGCCCACCTCCAGCATATCCATATCGTTGTAGTGTCCGTTGCGGCAGTAGGCGCTCAGGTACAGGTTCTCGGCGATGATGTTACGCACACTTTCCCAACTGCAGCTGATGTCGCCCGTGGTTCGCCACGAGAAACCAACCTCGCTGGCCCATGTGCCAGGATAGGCCCAACGGCAAATGTTCATGCGAACATCGGTGCGCCCCGTATTCTTGATGGCTTTGGCGATAGCGGTGTAACGTTCGCGCTCGTTCAGCACCAGGTGGTCTTCGTTGTGATAGTACGAGCCGCCGCAGAAGTCGATTTTTATGAAGTCGAATCCCAGGTCCTTGAAGAAGAAATCGGCATCCATCTGGTCGTGTTCGTACATACCCACACCCTTGCCGATGGGGTCGCCGCTGAACATGCTGCCACAGGTGTTGCGTCCAGCGTCGCTATAAATGCCGGCTTTCAGGCCTAACTCATGGATATAGTCGACAATCCCCTGCAACCCGTTGGGGAAACGGGTGGGGTGGATGAGCAGATGCCCCGTCTCGCTGTCGCGTCCGCCAAAGTATCCATCATCTATATTTATGTACTTGTAGCCCGCATCAGACAGTTTCTTCTCCACCATTGCTCGTGCCTGTTGGCGGATAAGCGACTCGCTGATGTTCACACCATAGGTGTTCCAGGAACTCCATCCCATTGTGGGCCCATCGTCATTTGCCTCTTGTGCAAACGAGTCAAGAACTAAAAATGAAAAGCAGAATAATAAAAATGCGATGCGTTTCATAGGGCGTTTCGTTATTTCTTGAACTGCCACCAGTCGAGACGTACATCACCCTTTGCCTGCTCGATGCAGAGGTAGAGGTCGTGTGTGCCCGTGGCAGCATTCTTGGCTATAGACGTATTAAATAAGGTATAGGTGTCGATGGAAACCGTCGGAGCAATGTTAACCGTACCCAGCAGCGGACCACCCGGTTCGTCGAGATGGAGGCTGATGGTAGCCGATGCACCTTCCGCTGCTGCAGCCGAGAGGTTGAACGTGCGAGGCGACTTCTTGCCGAAATCCACGGCACGCAGGCGAATGTATTCCCCTGCATCCAGGTTGTAGACATACAGGTTGTTCCATTCTGCAGCCTTTTCCGTACGCAGACCATAGCCCCATGCCATCGTCTCTGCCTCGACACGACGATAGGGATTCAGCGTTCCTACGGGAGCCAATTCCTTCAGGTCGAGCCAGTAAGGCACTTCCTGGATGGTGCCGTCTGCGTTGTAGGTCATCTCTGCCACACTCACCGAACGGCGCTCGAAGTGTTCACGGGTCTCGAAATGCAGCAGGTCGTAGTCCTGACCGAACAGATAGCTCTTACCCTTAAAGTCCATAATACCGGGATGGTTGCCTCTGTCGCGTGGGGTGGGAGCCATCAGGTAACCCTTGCATTTCCAAGGTCCCGTAGGAGCATCGGCCATTGCATAGCCAATGCCTTCGGGGCAACAGGTAGAGGCATAGGCCAGATACCAGTGATTGTTGCGTTCATAGAGCCAGGGGCCTTCCTGGTAATGGTCGATGTGATAGTCGAGTTTCGTTATCTCGCCCTGTGTGGAAATCATATCCTCATTCAGACGAACATAATAGGTATGGGGATTTCCCCAGTACATCCAAGCCTGGCCGTCCTTGTCGATAAACACGGTGGGATCGATATCGTCCCAATGTTCGCGTTGCCAAACCAGGGGCTTGCCCAGAGGGTCTTTGAATGGTCCGTAGGGAGAATCGGCTACCAACACGCCGATGCCGTGTCCGTGGAGCGGACAATAAAGGTAGTATTTGCCGTTACGCTTGACACACTGGACGGCCCAGGCTCCGTTGTCGCGACTGCGCCAGGCAAAGTCGTCGAGGGAGGCAATGGGACCATGGTCGGTCCAGTTCACCATGTCGGTAGAGGTGTAAAGCAACCAGTTGTACATGAAGAAGCCAGCCGACTGGCGCTCCCGTGCATCCTTGATTTCGTCGGGGTGCGAGTCGTGGCTGACATACAGGTACACCGTGTCGCCAACAACCAATGGGGCAGGGTCGGCGGTATAGTGGGTTTGCAGCATAGGAAGGTTCACTTCCTTACACTCGTCCAGTTGCCAGTTGTCGAGGTTAAAGAGCTTTGGCCCCTTGCGTCCGTGGAACGAGAGGTACAGGTCGTGGACACCCGTTACGATGCGAGGCAGGAAGGTTTCGAACGTGCGCCATTCCTCCCAGCCGCCAGTGCCGTTGATTTCGACAGAGCCCAGGCACAGTCCGTGCAGACTGTCGGCATGTAATTCGATACGTCCACCACGCAGGGCCGATGCGGCACGAACCGTGAAGCGGCGTGCGCCGTAAGTTCCGAAGTCAACGGACTGCAACTTCAGCCAGTCGCCATTGTGGATGTCGCAGACATAGACACCAGTCTTGTTATTCTGCGTGGTATGGAGACCCTGCGAGTAGGCCATCGTCTCTGCCTCGACACGACGATAGGGGTTGAAGTTCGCAATGGGCTTGACACCCTCACGAGTGGGTTTGATGGTGGGGAATTTCTGCTCTTCGGTGTATTGGAACTCCTCGACTGCCGTGCTGCGACCAAAGCCGCCACCGCCAGGCAGGTGACCGGTGTGGTAGAAGAAATAGCTGTGGCCCTTGAAATCGGCTACACCACAGTGGTTGGTGAAGGAATCCGTGCCACCTAGGGGCATAACGATGCCCTCGTAGTGCCAGGGACCCAATGGATTGTCAGCCGAAGAATAGGAGATGTGCTCGGGCACGCCACCAGCGGCATAAAGCAACATCCATCGGCCTCCCCGCTGCATCAGCCAGGGACCCTCGACATAGGAATCGCGGTATTGTTTGCCCTTTTCGCGCAGTCTCATCAATGGGGAACCAAAAGCCTCTTCGGTCATATCGATGAGATGAACATCGCCCTTGGCGTGTATCATGTCCTCCTGCAGTTCCAGGGCATAGACGCGCGGGTTTCCCCACATGAGCCATGCCTGGCCCGTCTGCTGGTCTATCCAAACGGTGGGGTCTATGTGGTCCCACGAACCGTTCTCATAGAGGGGACGTCCCAATGCATCGCGATAGGGACCTTCGGGGCGGTCGGCTACGGCAACACCGATTGCCATGCCACCCGACAATTTGGAGTGTACGCAGATGTACCAATAGAATTTGCCGTTACGTTCGATACATTGGGCGGCCCAGGCACGGTCGTCGGCCCACGAGAAACTTTCGATTGCCAGGGGCGAGCCCAGGTCTGTCCAGTTCACCATATCGCGGGTGGAGTAAATGCGCCATTCCTGCATCCAGAAGAAATCGGCTTTGTCTTCGTCGTGGCCTGTAAAGACATACAATACGGAATCGCCCACGTTTAGCGGAGCGGGGTCTGTGGTGAAGCATGTCTGCACGATGGGGTTTTGAGCCCGGGCTACTGAGGCAACGAGCACCAGTAGCAGAAAAGTCATTTTTTTCATATCAACTTTCGTTGGAGGGTTGTTGTATATAATCGCGGGGTGCTATTCCAAAGTGTTTACGGAATACGGTGGAGAAGTAACCGAGATTCGAGAATCCCACGGTATAGGCTACTTGTGTGATGTTCAGCTTCTGTTCGCGCAGAAGGCGGGCGGCCTGTTCCAGACGGATATTGCGGATAAATTCGGTGATGGGCAGGCCGGTCATCTCCTTCATCTTACGGTGCAGGTGGGCACGACTGATACCCGCCTCGGCACAGAGTTGGTCGACGCTGAAATCGCTGTCGGCCAAGTGCTTGTTGATACTTTCCATAATGCGGTCCATGAGCAACTCGTCGTTACCTCGCTGCTCGGGGATTTCGGCTCGTTCCACGCCTGCCTGCTGTGCACCGGAGAATTTTCCATGGAGCAACTGGCGTTGTGCCAGCAGGTTGTGCAGGGTAGCAGCAACCTCGGCTGTGGTAAATGGTTTGGCCAGATAGGCATCGGCACCACGGTCCAGTCCTTCCAGACGGCTGGCAATGTCGGTCTTGGATGTGAGCATAACCACGGGCAGATGTGCCACACGGGGATTCGTCTTGATGAGTCGGAGTAGGGTGAATCCATCCATCTCAGGCATCATAACATCGGAGATTACTGCCGAAATGCTGCCTTCCGGAGCAGTAAGTAATGTCTGCAGCGCTTCGCGTCCGTTGGCTGCGGTGATGCAGCGATAGTGACTGGAGAGTTCGCGTGCGACATAGGCCGACAACTCCGTGTCGTCGTCGACAATCAGAATGGTATTTCCTTCGGCCTTTGTCACATTGGGCGCAACTGCGGGCTGTTCCTCCGTCTTGTATGGCTTCAGTTCAGAGTTTACGGGCAGATTCACAATGAAGCGGCAACCGCTCTGCCCGTCGGTGCGATTTTGTACGGTGATGTTTCCTCCGTGCATTTCCAATATCATGCGACAAAGGTGCAGACCAATGCCTGTACCGGGCTTGGAGCCACTTTGGTTACTTTGGTAGAAACGGTCAAAGATGTGGGGAATTGCGGCAGGTGCTACGCCGGGGCCGGTGTCAGTAACCGTGAACTGTATGTTGCTGTCCTGTGTTGTCAGTTCAACCGTTATCTCTCCGCCATCGGGAGTGAACTTAAAGGCATTGGACAGCAGATTCGCCAGCACCTTTTCGATTTGCTGTGGGTCGGCCGTTGCATGGA
The DNA here is from genome assembly GCA_017617235.1 of Bacteroidaceae bacterium. Taxonomy (GTDB): domain Bacteria; phylum Bacteroidota; class Bacteroidia; order Bacteroidales; family Bacteroidaceae; genus Physcousia. The sequence goes on from JAFZWQ010000042.1 coordinate 64,654, forward strand.
TGGGGCCATCGGGATGCAGGAAGCGCAGTGTGATGTTGTGCTCACGGGCTGCGAAGTCATGCATGTGGCAGATGGCACCAAACAGAGCGGTGAAATCCACATCGACAGGATGAAGCTTCATCTGTTGTTTGTCGATTTTGCGGATATCGAGAATCTGGTTCACCAGGTCCAGGATGCGCTGTGCATTGCGATGGATGATATCGAGTTCGGCACGGCTGGTATCGTCGCTGGCATGGGAACGTAGTTTCTCGAGCGGAGAAAGGATGAGAGTCAGCGGCGAACGGATGTCGTGGGTGGCATTGATAAGGAACTGCATCTTGTCCTCGTCCAGCTGCCGGCGCATGCGTTGACGATAGCCGAGGGTGGCGTATACCAACAGAACAATGAGCAATAGCGTATAAAGGAGGTAGGCAAAGTTTGAGCGCCACCAAGGGGGATGAATCTCTACAATGTAGTTTTCGACCTCGGTGTAGGAACCTGCCTGCAGGGCACGAACTTGTAGTTTGTATCGTCCCGGTGCCATGTGGCTGAATGAGATGGTATTCTGTCCGCGTTCCGTAGCTTGCCAATGCGATTCACCATCGATGCGGTATTCAAAGATGATATCGGAAGCATCCACAAAGTCGAGCAGGGAGAACTCTAACTGGAAACTGGCATCGACGTAGCTGAGGTGGAAATGATGACAGGTGTTCAGGGGCGAGTTCATAACTTGCAAACCGTTGCTCCGTGTGTCGGCATTGGCACGTTGGCCAGAAATGGTCATACCTGTCAGATGGACCTTGGCTGTGGTCGGATGGCTGATACGCAAACTGTCGGGTAGAAAACTGGTAATGCCTTCGGCTGTGCCAAGTAAGATTCTGCCATCGGCAGTTTGCAGTCCGGAACCCAATACAAATTCTCTGGCTTGAAGTCCGTTAGAACTTACAAATGCCACCAAGCGTTTTTGCTTGGGTTGCCAATGCCAAATTCCATTATTGGTGCTGAACCAGAGTTCTTCCTTGGCATCCTCGGCGATGTAGTTGATGGTTAGTCCGTTCAGGTCTTCTGTCCCAGATTCCGGAATCAGTTGTTTTTCGGTGGTCCAGCGTTGCAGACCTTTCTCTGTTGCCAGCAGCACGTCCCCGTTCTTCAAGATACGCAGTGCCGTACATGCTTCGCGTTCGGCCAGTACGTTCCATCCATTCTTCCTGAAAGAACGTGATGAAGGGTCGTAACAGCAAATACCTGAAGATGTGCCAATCCAAAGTTTTCCACTTCGGTCGGTATCGAGGGAGTAGATCCAGTCGTTGGCAAGTCTGCCGCGTCCCACGGTGTCGGTATCGTACATGGTGAGTTTTCGGACAAGTTTGCCTTGCGACTTGTTGATGATGTATAGACCTGCACCAAATACCGAAATGGCCAGGTTGTCGTTGTTGAGGTCGGCTATGGCGTTGACACGGTCGCCTTGAATCTGTGTGACAAGGTCGGCCTGTCCCGATTCGGGATAGTATCGCCAAAGGGCATCGGTGGTTCCTAACCAGTATTGACTGTCGCGGTCACGGAAGAGCATCTCGACTCCTTGGGGGGATTGGGGATGGGCTGTGATGCGCCCCTCATGATTGAACCCGTATATGCCGTCGCCTTGTACTGTACACCAAATGGTAGAGTCTTTTCCCATGGCTATGGATGAGACGTATGTCCCAGTCTCGTGCCTTTGGGTGGCGAAATCCCATGTTTGGAACAGGGGGCGCCGATGAAGGGGGACCATGAGCAGACCCTTTTGGTGACAGCCAATCCACAGATTGCCTTGCTGGTCGACGAAAATGGATTCGATGCGGGCGTGGTTTAGGTCGAAGGCGTTGACCATAAGTTGGAAACGCTGAGCTTCCTGTTTGCCTTTGGGAATCCAGTAAAGTCCATTACCGCGCGTTCCTATATAAAGGTTGCCTTGGCTGTCAGTGGCACTGCACGTATAATATAAAGAGGTACTCGGAGCAGGATATGGAGTTACGCCGCGTTTGGCATCTATTTGTATTAATCCATGTTGACACAAGGCATATGTCTTTCCTGCCAATTCAAAGAAACTGACGACATTGCCACATTGGGAGGAAAATGCCGAAGCTTGTCCCTTTTTCTGACGGCACACGATTCTGTCGTTGACCCCATTGGCCCAGAAACATCCGTCGGCCGACTGGAATATGCGGTTGAAGTAGCTGCTCTCGCCTTGTGGGACATAGTCGAAAAGGATGTTGGCCTGCATGGATTCAGTATCAATCTTGTATAGGCCATATCCCGATGTGCCAGCCAACAGCGTCCCGTCGGATAATTGGAGAAGTGAGCTGACACGTGGCAGATTTCCGCCAGGGAACTGGACTTCCGTAAATCGACTCGTAGCCCTGTCGAAGAGTACCAGTCCCCGAGCTGTTCCCACCCACAGGCGCTGTTCTTTGTCTGAGAGTAGAGAGGTGACAATCGTTGAATGGTTATCTTCCTCGTTCGTCAGCGAGGTGCGATAGATGAACTTGTATCCATCGAACCTGTTGAGCCCATGTTCTGTTCCTATCCAGATAAGTCCGTTGGCATCTTGTTCGATGTCGGTTATCAGGGAACTTGACAATTGGTCGGCGGCATAGAATTGGTAATTCTGTGCCGCACTGACCAAAGATGTCAATAATGCTAGGAACAGCAGGGCGATTCTGTGCATATTGTGTTAGGTTAGCGTAGAATCTTCTTGCTTCTGAATTGTCCGTTACTCAGTTGCTGGCGTACAATGGTGATGCCACGTTGCGGTGCACTCAGTGCGCGTCCGTCTGTCGTAAAGTACTCGGTAGCGATGACTGCAGCCTTATCCTCATCAGCAATCTTTACAGCAGCCTCGTTGGAAACAATTGCCTTAATATTCTTGGTACGTTTCGTTCCGAATTCATCGATAAAGGTAAAGATAATTCTTGTCTCACCCTCCGAGATACCATAAACCATTCCGTTTTCATACTTGGCAATATTGTTATTGTTGCTCTTTACGGTAAGGTTGATATGGTTGGATATTTCACGACGATAGCCCGATTTGCCGGTAGCGTATACATGTACTTCCATACTCTCTCCGGGACGGACCTCAACTTCACTGGGCTCAATAGTAAGACTGGCAATCTTCAGGTCGTCATCGGAAAGCATACTGGTCTCCATTGCCTGAAGAGCCTCCTTGGTGTAGAATTTTTCCTCGGTAAAGTCGGCTTCTGTAGAGAACCAGTCGATATCCACATATCCTCCATTCTTCTTGGTCGCGTAGTTGAAGAGATAGAAGCGCTGACCAACGAAGATTTTCAAGGTATAGCGCATATTGAGCTCTTTTCCAAATTTAGTCCAACTCTTGTTGTCGAAACTGTAATAGAACTTTGCTACGTTGGTGCCGTAATTTACAATGGTACGCAGGTATATAGTGTCGCTATCGATGATATCGCCTAATTCTTCCTCCATTTGGTGTGATACATCCTGGCCTAACGACCAGTCGTACTCGGTGTAATCACAGCGGCAAGAGTAGAGACGGCGCACACCATCGTCCTGACGGACGGCAATAAAGGCATAGGGGTCTTGGAAGACAGCCAAACCGGCAACGTCTCCGTCTTGCATGTTGCCGACAACCATCTTGATGGTGCCATAGCTGTTGTCCACTTTGCTGGCAGCGGTATTGGCTCCATTGAAACCTAAAATGCGTTGGGTAAGGGAGTTGCGGGCCTGCATTAGGTCATTGGTAATGCCTGTTGTGTTCAGACGTAACCAACCGTCATTCTTGCTCCATGCATTATTGTCGGGATTGTGGTTCCATTGCCATTGTTTATCCAGAGCGTTTCCTACAAATGGGTCGTTGGTGGGTAAGTAAGTCTTGGGCCATCCCATACCTACGTCGGGTTTGGCATACCCAGTTCCGCTTTCAGATACGTCACGGCCCTTTTTACCAAGGACAGGCCAGCCGTCCTCCCAAGTTACAGGTTCCAGATATGGTATGCGGCCGATGGCTCCGGCATCCTTGAACAGAACGGTCCACCATTCTCCGGTCTGGGTCTCGACAAGAGCACCCTGATGTATCTTCTGGTCTTTGAAGACACGGTCTGCAGACTCTTCATAGGGTCCCATGGGATTTTTTGAACGGAAGATGGTCTGTGAGCCTTCGGTACCACCATAGGTGGCATAAATGTAGTAGTAGTCTCCGATGTGGTACATGTGGCTGCCCTCGCAACCATTACCAACCGAGATGACTTTGGTGCTTGAAATCTTCTTAAATGTCTCAGGATCGAGCTTGTTGACATAGATATCACCAATACCACATGCTACATAAAGACTTCCGTCACCGTTAGGCCCGTCGTCGAAAAGCCATCCTGGATCATGATATGCCTCGCTCAATCGGGTATCTTGCCATGCACTTTCTGGGTCTGTAGCCGTGAGGAGAATACTTTGTGAATCATACGACCATGTTGAACATGGGAAATAGATGTAGAATTTTCCGTTGTGATAGTTCAGGCTTCCAGCCCACATTCCCTGTGAATAGTGGTTCTTGCCGTTCTTTAGGTTGTAGTCGTCGTTGTCGAGGATTTGTTTTAAGGGATTGGCGCAATACTCCCAGTTCACCAGGTCTTTCGACTTCATAAGGGTCGCACCTGGCATGTGGAACATGGTTGTACTCAGGAAGTAGTAGGTGTCGTTAACTCGGATTACATCGCAGTCTGGTGCATCGGCATTGACGATGGGATTCAGGTATTTCCCGTTTCCTTGGTCAGCGCTCCATTGATATTTGAAATCGGGTCGGGGCTGTTTTTCCTTGGCCCATTCTGCATACCAGTCGAAACATGCTTTTCCACAGGCTTCGGGTTCACCACCAAAGGCAGGAACTACAGTCTTGAAGTTGGAATTCGCATAGGTGTCCCAATCAAAATAGCAATGTGAACCGGAAAGGGTCATGGATATGTTTCCGTAGTAGTCGTGCAGTGCCTTGTAGGCTTCACCCCACTTGGAGGTGCTTCCCGTCGACCATGTACCGTAGTTGCTGGTTACCCATTCACCGTGTTCGTTATAATGACCAGAACCTTCCTTTTCAGGACTCCAGTCAATCTCGGTAATGGCTATAGGATTGGTATCCACCACAGGAACTTGGTTGTGGAATTGCTTGATATAGGCATCGTGGTCGTAATGGTTGTCGCTACAGCCATACCAACCGGTATAGTCGTGTACAGCATAGCCGATGTTGTAGCCCGTGATGGGATATTTTGCATAGTCGGCATAGCTGGCTTGCCATCCTGTACCAGGCACCCAAATGATACCTGTGAATCCGTTGGCGCGGATTTTATCAACGATGGGTTGGAAATAGTCGTGCAGGGCTTTGGGATTGTCGTTGCCGTTGGCGTCTTTTAAACTTACGGGTTCGTTAGCCAATTCTATACTCAGCCAGCCGGCACTCTTGCGTACGTTGGCATTTTGGGTCACAATGTCCCATACTTTTATCAAGTATTCTTGATAATAATCGCCTACTCTCAGGCTTCCAGGGCATACGCCTGGTGGGCGCATAATGACATACATACCTCGTTTCTGAGCTTTTTCGGCAATTTTGTAATATAACGAAGACAGGTATTTCTTCAGACGTGTTGAACTGAAGTGCGAAATATCAGCTTCGCCGCCCACCTCTTGCCCCAGCGGGTCATAGGTCTTGTCATTTTTCCGTGTGAAACCCGCAGCCGTGATGCTGTTATCGTTGGTCCAGCAGGGATCCAGATGAAGGCGGAATAGGTTACAGTAGGCACCCTGTGCGGTGTCTGTCGCAGCCTTGAAAATACGGTCAAAATAGGTGATACATGCGGATACGGTGTTGTCATCGCAGCTGCCACCCCAACGGTAGTTGTTGAAGTAGGGGCTAGGCGTATCCATGAAACCATGCAACACAACGGTGTTACCATGTGGGTCCTTAAGTTGATTCCCCTCTACATGTAGTGGAGATACAGTGCCGAATTGTGCCCATGCGGTGCATGTCAGACACAACGTAGCTAACAGAGTTAAGATCTTTTTCATGTTGTTTTTTGTTAGTTTTGACTCTTTCACGTTACAAAGATACGCGTATATATGCAAATAAGTATCATGAGATGTCACTTTTTCTTATAAATTTATCTCATCAAGTGGAAAATGCATGAAAAAAGAGCCATCTATGCTCACGCACGGATGGCTCGGATAATACTAACTAATATGTGATGAAAAGAAACTTATGTGTCGATGAAATGGTTATTTTTGATTGGCCCTACGTTTGGCAAGTTCCGCTTGCATGTTCTCATTGAACTGCTTGCTGATGGGATAGAAGAACAATGCCACTACGCCAATCGCGAATAGCAGGGCAGGGACGAGGCTTGAAACCAAACGTATGCCTTCGATGGCAGATGCGCTTTGGATGACTTTTGTTCCAGTCATAGATACATAACCGAAAGCCGAGAGGATAAGTCCTGCGAAGGCACCACCCAAACCCAGGCCTGCTTTTAGGGCAAAGACAACGCCAGAGAAACAGAATCCTGTGGCACGACGATAATTTACGTACTCTATGTGGTCGGCAACATCGCCAATCATAGCCCAAAGCAGGGGTACAGTGGGTGCATAGGCTAAAGATTTCAGAATACAAAGGATGAACATAGATGTCACATCCTGGGGGCCGGGCATCCAAAACAGAGCTGTGAAGATTGCCGTCAAACTCAGGCATACGATAAATGTCAGTCGCTTGCCATATCGGTTGGCCAGGAAATTAGATAGCAGAACGACTCCTGCAAACTGCACCAATGCACCTACCATATTAAATAAAGAGAATCCTATGGAGTAGGCATCCGCCTTGCTGTGAGCTATCAGATTGAAGGTGGAAAGTAGAATGTTTCCTTCTCCTTCGGGCTGTACCAATCCCATGCGACCTAGGAAGTCAAACAATGCTTCTTGGTCAACATAGTTCTGGAAGTAAAAACTCATTGCCGAGCCCCACATGGCCAATGTGATGAAGACGAATAGCGTCAGCACGAACATGGAACGCCATGGAACGTTGCTTAAAAGTTCCTTTACGTCCTTCTTTACATTCATTTCCTGTTGTGGGGGAGGTGCAATGCGCTCGCGTGCTGAAAAGAAAGTAATAATAAAGCACACCAGACAGATTCCTGCATACAGACTAATGGTATAGGACCATCCGCGTGCCTCGTCCTGACCTCCGAATTTCGAAACCAAAGGCAGGGTCAGACCCTGTACAACGAACTGTGCAATTGTGCTACCTACAAAACGTATGCTGGTAATGCTTGTGCGTTCGCGGATGTCGCCTGTCATAACACCACCCAAAGCAGAGTAGGGCGTATTGTTAAAGGAATACATGGTCATCAGTAGCACATAGCTGATAGTGGCATAAAGTGCTACCAAACTCTTGTTTTCGATACCGGGATTCCAGAATGCTAAAATATAGAATACGCAGAAGGGGATGGCTGTCCACAATACCCAGGGACGATACTTTCCCCAACGTGTTTGAGTCCGGTCGGTTAGGATACCTACAGCGGGGTCGACAAACGCATCGACGATACGAGCCACCAGCAATACAGAACCAGCAACGGCTCCATCCAACCCGAAGATATCTGTATAGAACTTCAGCTGGAATATCATCATCATCTGGAAAACCAGATTGGCGGCAACGTCACCCATCGAGTAACCCACCTTTTCGCGTAGTTTCACTTTTCCCGTATCCATATATAATTGCGAACTTTTTGTTTTTCTGCTGCAAAGTTAGAGCATATTTGTGGAACACCTTTCGTCTCATGTCCCATAGACTTGTAATCCTGTCTCATTATAAAAAAAGAGGTAAGAATTCTCACCTCTTTCTTTCCTTCTATATTAAAAAGAATATGTCAGTCCGATGTGGTCGTAGATGTAGAAGCGTTCAAAGGATTTCCTGAAATTAACCTGTCCCATGGGTTCTAGGAAGATGGACCAGTTATCCTTGACATAATAGCGGGCTTGCAATGCACCAGCCCATGCCATCGTGCCGCGGGTACCTACGACGTGGCTTACGAGTTGTGGATTATTGCCGCCAATCATCTCACCTTTGGCAAGCTCACGCTTGCCCTTAATGTTGGCATTGAAGACGGGCCCCGTAAGTACGCTGAGCTGGAAGCGTTGCCGCGTTTGATGGTAGCCAATCAAATTGTTCAGTCGTAGTTGATACAAAAGACGAATAGACAGACTATGGTAGTTGATATTCCACATACCATTGTATCGTTTCAATGCACCTGCGACTGTTACATCGTAAGGTTGCATTGATGCGGTATGTTTCTGTGCATAGTCTATTTGTAGGAGGGCTGTGGCCCATGCATTGAATTCACGCCCAAAACTTCCTACTACGCTATTGTTTATTTTGTGGCTTCCGCTATAGGTCTCGCTTCGTGTTACAACACGCATATCGCCCCAGGCCACGGAACCAAAGAAACGTGATGGAGTTTTGTATTTTTCTGCCACCTGCGTGCTGTCCTTCGTTTCTTGTTTTCCACGTATGTCGCGATTTAGACGCACACCGGCCGATATCATGGCGAAATGTTCCTTATAACCCTTTTTATTACTGGTGTTAGAATAAGGCACATTATAGAACATCCAAGTATAACGTGGCTCTACATATAGCATAGCATTATCTGTTTTGGGTAGCTTAAAGAGCACCTGTGTGCCCATAGTGGCACCCAAATAGCGAATAAGCAATCCTTGTCCAGCCTCTCCGAACTTTCCCAGCTCCATACCACCCGACAGGTTCACATCAAAATACTTATTATTGCGCCATTTCTCGCTTACACTAAAGGGTGAAAGCAATAATTCCAGTCTGCCACCGACAAAGACACCACGTTGACGTGTCGTGTATTTAGGATGAACTTGCTGACCAGAAATAATGATAGGACCAGTGGTCTGAGTACTGCAAAAATAGTCTTGCATATGGGTACCCAGACGCAGACCCACAATGCGAGTTGGCCAATAGCCAAAAGCAAACGAATAAGCAGACCCAACGGATGTGGATGCCTGTGAAATGCCTTGTGCGGAATTAAGTGGCAGAGTTACACCCTGTGAAGCCTCAACAAAGAATGTCGATGCACTCATGTTGCGCCCTGTAAAGCGTTTGGGCATAAAGTCGAGTAACAGGTTGGCATTTACGCCATACATAAACTCATAGAACGTAGTGTTCTGCTTCTTATAAAGGTAAGGTTGGTCGCGGATGACACCTAAGTAGGGTTGCAGTGATAAACCAATATTATTTCCTAAACTCAACGTTACATCTGCTCCAACCAAACCATAGGGTGATTTCTCCCTATTCCCATTGTTTCCGCTCATACGACCTCCAATACCTATAAATCCGGAGAACGTGGCTACACGTCGAACCGAATATCCACGGGTATAGTTGGTGAAGTTCAGGAAATAGTCCAGTTCCATGGCGGCGCTGCGGACGTCGCGTCCATTTTTGCGGTGCAGTTCAGCATACGATAACTTTCCTTGGAGGGCGTGTACGGGTGAGAATTGATAAGCCAGTGTTGCATTGATGGGAATGCTGTAGCTGGATTGACTCTTATTGGTCTGTCCATTATAACCCGTACCCAGTCCAACACGAAAACGGTTGTACCATCGTACGGATTTGTTATAGGCTTGTGCCGTAGAATCTCCCTTTGGCAGGTAACGCGGTTGTAATTGGCCCTCTTCTCCCGTCACCTTTGCAGCCCATTCGTGTGTATCGATGCTGTCACGTTTCGACTGCGCCATTGTCGGCACATTCGTCAGCGTGAGTAGTAATATGATCAATATCAATCCAAGCCGTTTCATCGTTTCGCTATTTCTTATCTGAGAAATATTTCTTTGCTAATTCGTCGTATTCTCGAGCTATATTCTCCATCTCTTCTCCATCCTGCATGCGTCGCCAGAAGAATAATATCATGGCACGATAAGCATCGTTAAAGAATCCGTCTTCTTTCAGAAATTCTGCCCATTTCGGATCTAGTTTCAAAGCTTCGAGCATTGGCATTCCCCAATGTTGACTTTCTGCAATGTCGTTATGCGGGTCATAGACATTTTTACTATTATAGTAATAGGTCTCATAATCCTTCTCTTTACAGTCTACCTGATATAGACATATGGCCAAAAGGTAATAGTACGTAGCGTCTAGGGTATCCGCCTTCATAAACTGCCTTTTGTTATTGATGAGTTTATCTTTTGCTCGTCTGAAGCCTTTCTCTCCATCAATAAGGTTGGCGACTACATAGTTGATGGCTCCTGTACTTTCGATATCCTTTCGCATTACTTCCTTTTCGTCCTCTGTATATTCGCACGACAGGAACTTAATGAAATTTTGGAACTTTCGGTAACGGTCATTTTCGGGTAGATGATATTGCGAGAGAATGTGTGCCTCTTTGTATTTTTCAGCCATGCAGTACATCAGAATCTGTTTTACTGCGATGGCCTCCTCGTTCCAATGCTTTTGACCGACTTTTTCTTTATAGCGTCCGTTGTTGGCAACTGTGTCCAGATAGTTTTTCAGGGTAAGTGTATCCATGATACCTTTTTCTATCTCGCTCTTAGCCAGATAGTAGGCAGCTAATGGATAGGCACGTTCCACGGGTATACGTTCTTCCGTAAAGAATTTTGTTGAATCCTCCGGGTCGCGTTCGCCGGTATAAACGGAACGTGTCGTCTGTTCTTTCATTTTCTGATTAGAACTATTATATGCAGCTTTCGAGACAGCATACAGCGCATCCCAGTCTTTTTCTTTATTCAGCCGCACCATCAACTGGTAGAACTGATAAGGAGCAACTTCTTTGATTGTACCATTTAGCCAGTCTTCTCTCTTTTCTACAAATCTTTGATAGATTTCATCAGCATCAAGTACCCTATCTTCTACAACATTTACTGTTACCTTTACACGACGCATACGGTCAAGAATCTTATCCTCCTTCAATATCCTAAAGTAGGGCTTCTTATTTATAATATTTCCTTGGTCGTCTAATGTTGACTTCTCAGTACATACATTTCGGATATCTTGTGCAATCTCGGCATACCCTTCAGCATTGATGGCTTCTAGCGTGTCAGCGACTTCCGTCCAGGGTACAATATCGGATTTTATATCTGCGTATAGATTCCTGACTTCGGATGAGCAGATATTTCCAACGGTTTGGGCTCGTTTCTGTGCCAAATCTTTGTTTCCAGTTTCTCTTCCTTCTGGTGATGCATAACCATGGATGGAAATTCCGGAGACGTATGATGTATCACTCTGAGATGCCCGTATGCTTCTTTTCAAAGCCTCTATACTATAATATGTAAGACTGTCGTTGTAATTCAAGGTCGCCTTACCGTTTTCAAAGTCGAGCTTTAGCGTGTTTTCATGAGGTACTGACGTGACGGTACCTCGGATACTATAACGTTTGTCGTCCAAATCTTCTTTGGGCACCGATTCTTTCCATTCTAGGAAATGTGTCGGGCTTTGTGTGTAGCCCGCATATATTAGGATGTTGTTTTCGTAATAGATGGTGTTGTAATCCTCGTACCAATAGTGGCCAATAATCTTCCATGGCTTTTTGTCGTTATAGGGCCGAATCTTGCAATGGAAATAGATGGTGTCCTCTTCACGAGTCTTCATACCCGTGTTGAAGTAATTGGCAGAGGGCTCATCTCCCATTACGCTTACGTTTTGCCAATATTTATCGTGCGTTTTGTCAAATCCCATGAAACGAACTTGTGAGGGGTCGTAATCTATACCATCAAGGAAACGGGGAGCCAAATAGCCAATGGTGTCATTTGGATTGTGGCGACTTACCACTACGGGTGAAATAACAAAACGGGCATTGTTACGTGCATAAATGCTGTCGATAATGATTGGGTGTGGGCCTACAACGAGTACACCTCCACAACTGGATGCATTTGCTGTAAGCCTACGTCTTCGTGTCGAAGTATATGCACTTACCACGGTTTCGTCCAAGTCGGCACTCATTTCTGCTTCTGCACTTTCGCCGGCACTATTACTTAGTTTCAGTTGTATCCTAATCTCGTCACTGCGTATCTCGGCATTTGTTACTTGGCGGTTTATGGTTTCGTACTGTCCGTTTTTATAATCGTAGATAAGCAGATAACCATTAACGGGTATCTTGATGACGATACTACCGCTCACTTCCGTAATTTGGAAATCTACATATTCGTCGCTAGAAATATTGTCTTCTTTAAAGTCGTTAAGTTTTTGAAGAACTTTATCCGCCTGCGATTTCATATAGCAACTGTACACGTAGATACCTTCGACTCCGCTTTCTTTGTTCGTTTTGGGATTCTTGGAGTATATATAGACATTCTTCGTCTGTGCGGAAGCCTCCACACCAAAGAACGTGAGGAAGGTTGCCAGCATCAGAAATCTTAGGAATGTGCGCATAGTTATAGGCATGGGGTTATTTGATGATGTACGAGAAGCTGAGGCCTATGCGATAGGGTAGCATCTTGAATCCGTGATTGTCCTTGTGATGTGTTTTGGGGTCGTAGCTGTCACCATCGTAGTACATATGTTGGTAGTAAGCCGATAGCTGAGTGCCGGCTGAAACTTCCATGTTCCAGCGTTTGCTCAGAGGCTTAACGTAGCCAAACTCCAGGCCTACGCCGACAGCGTCTCCCTTGAAATGTTTACCTTTCCAATTAATGTTGTAGGTTGTAGCCATAGCGCCTACACCCATGAAAAGGTGTATCATGGGGCGTCCGCCAATCCAGTAACGGAACTCCGGCAACGCCCCGAGTGTCATAAAATCTTGGCCCATTACATACACGCTGCCAAAAGCCGCCAGCGCTACGCTCGTTTTGCTGCCTGTCGATATTTCCACTTCCAAGTTGGGCATCAGAGCCGCATCCATCAGCACATTCGTCTTCAGGGCTACCAATTGGGCCTGGGTAGCCGTGGAGATCATCCATGATAGGGTAAGTAGTAATAACAGGCGTTTCATTCTTCTTTCTTTTTTGTTAATCTGCGAGGGAGAGACCAATTTCTCCCCCTCACAGATGTTATAGGGTATTACAGTTCTAATGCAGGTCCTGGTAGATCTTCCCAGTCTTCCAACTGGCCCTTAAGAGAAATCTCCCTTGGACCATGTACTGTGATATTTACCGTATAGGATTTACCACGAGCGAACATTATTGGATTCTGTTCGTCAAATGTCAGTGTCAGAGGAATCTCACTAATATGCTCAACATCGTTTTCATCGAGCAAGACAATCTTAATGACATACGAGGTTGCAGGGAAAAGCATGAAACTTTCACCAACCTGCAGAGCGGGATCCGTATGCAGGGGAACTTGAGTCAGTGTTAATGCAGTTCCATCAGGATTCTTCAAAGCCAGATCTGCTTTGGTGTCATCACGCAATGTGACACGAAGTACATGATCTGGATCGCTCCAATCAGCTTCGTCGATGTTCTCGCGATCGGCAACTCGAATGTCCAGATTCGTGTAGGCATCAACAATTTCAATGCTCTTAACTTTCATTGCCTCTGCCTGGGAATAGTCACCTGACTGATGATAGCTTTCACCAGGCTGTACGGTAAATGTCAAACGGGTCAGTAAATGCTTTAGTTCCAAAACGGGGTCTGGAGCCAGTAAACCTGGATGGTTTTCTGGATACTTGCGATAATACTTCGCACTATAAGCATAATCCTCGTTACTGGTGGCGCGACCCCAAATGAGATCCTGTGTACCATCGATGGTGTAGTGAGCAACAACATCGTTGTCGTTACGGTCAATGTCGTCGGTATATGGATAGTAACCGTAGAAATCGTAGTTGTAGAATTGGGTTATAGGATAGAAATATTTCCCAGTCCAACTAATATCTCCACTCTCCATCCGTGCTTCTACGTTGTCCATAATGCAATAGGTTATATTTGCATTGGGAGCATTGAACCACTGAATGTCATAAGCCGCAGGGTTAGTGCCTTGCTTGGCACGTGCCAGGGCGAATATACCCATATTTTCGAGTATAGCTGTACTCTCGTCGCCAATGATGGCGGCACGAGTAATCGTAGCTGTTTCTTGACCACGTAGCCGTATTTCGTATGTGCTGTTGCCTTCAATATACTCTCCACTTTCGTTCAGCCAATCGGAAGGTCTTGTTTCTTCCGATGCGCAGCTGGCAAATAGGAGCATGCCGATGGCAAGAGACATATAATAATTAATACGCTTCATGATAGAATTCTTGTTTTTTATTAGTCTTCGTCTTCGGTGCTCAGGTTAAGTTCCTCGCCATCAGTCCACTGTTCAAGTTCAGCTTTGACGGTGATATCATGGAGACCGTAAACGGTGATAACTACGTGATAAGACTTTGCACGTTCAAATTCAACGGGTACTCCAGGATTTTGGGGATCTTCGGGGAGTACTAGATCCAAATCAGTGTCAGCCCACTGAGTTGCCAAAACGGGAACTTCAGGAGTCAAAGGATCACCATCATCGTCAATAGTACCAGTTTGAGCCTTTTGGCTAAGATAGAGCTTAATGGTATATAAGTTTTCACCGGGCTTTACAAAAAATGCATCACCTACAACGGAACGGGTGTCTTTTGCACCAACAGCATATTCCTCCAAAAGTATTTGCTCAGGCTTACCATTAGCAAGGTCAGCTGCGGGAGCAGCACCATCCTGTTGAGTCAGGTACATTTCCACGGGATCATTACCAACAGCATCCCATTCGATGAGGCTGTTAATGTCAAATTCGCCATTGTCAATGTCAAAATCAGCAATATTCTTTGCTGCAACAGTCAGGGTACCTTTGCTCTTTGAGAAAATAGAGATGGTGTCGACTGCAAGCTGAGTTGTAGCGTTGCTGTTATCGCCGGATTTGATTTCGAATGTGAAACGAGTCAGCATGTGCTTCAACTGAATCAAAGGAATAACATCTGCACGTGCAGTCGTTCCAGAGAAACCACGCTTTGGGCCGGGGTAGTTCGTAGCCTTACCCACCATGATGTCCTGAGAACCGTCAATGGTGAAAGGCAATACAATCTTCTCACCCAGGTCTCTTAGGGGTGTCGGTGTGGCTGCTTGTGGGTCATTTACGACTTGGGCACCATCCCACAAATAGCTTTTAAGTTCAGTCGTTCCATCATAACGGATTTCGTAACCATCGCCATTGTAAAGCACAGGATTACCATTTGCGTCCACATCATTGGCAGCATTGTCAATGTAGTAACCAAAGAAGTCATTGTACTTCTGCAGGGGATAGTACTTCAGAGCACCATTCGTGAAGTCGTTGTACTTCAGTTCAGTGTTGGTTTCAGTCTCGAGGGGACGGCAAATGAAGGTGTTGTTAAACTGCTCACCCAGAGAACCTCCACAGTTACTGAAACTCCAATAGTCACCGGCATTAGCCCATGTGCCGTCTGTACCCAAATCCATCATCAGGACATAGACGTCTTCGAAGTTGAACTTATTGGTTCCAGCGGTTGTACCACCGACTGTACCAGTACCAATTCCTGTTCCGGCGGCATTGGCACGTGTCTCGGTAACACTAGCAGCAGCCGTTGTCAGACTCAGATTGACACGCTCAAGACCAAGGGCTTCAGCTTCGGCATTTTGCAGCTGGGCGGGACTCAGAGCCTCGTCAGACGTACAACTGCTCATCGCAGCAGCTACGAGAGCTGCCATAAACAAACTTTTTTTCATGATTTAATTGTTTAAGTGAAACATAAAAAATATATAACTCGTTTTTTAATCTTCTGTTTGCCAATCTATTGTTCCTGCTTGTTCCCATATCTCTCCGTTGAGGACGTCGATGGATACTTCTTCACGGCCATATATCTTCATCCAAATGGTGTATTTGGAGCCTGGTTTAAATGGTCTCTGTTCAACAGGAAGTGATAATTTATGTATACTATGCTCTTGTTTACCTTTGGTTAATTCCAGATTTACTTTCCACTGTTGGCTTTCGGTGTCGTAATAGTAGAGAACATAAGTATATTTTAGTTCTATTTCAACGCTTTCTGTCATGGCTGGGAGCATGACGGGAAGGCACATGTCTTTGGGTTCTTCTGAATTAACATGGAAATATGGCTGGGTTCTACTAACAATGCCATTGTCTAATAGCTGTTGTTGTAAACTGTTGAAATCCACATCTACTACGCTGACATTTTGCATGTCTTGTTGGATGACTTCAAGATTGTATTTTTTCTCTCCCTCCCAAGTTAAGATTTCACCATTATCTACGGCGCGGTTATAACTTGCTTCGTCCTGCCAATTACTACGGGCAATATACAATGTTCCTTTAGCAGGGGCTTTTATGTTGACTTCGTTAATGATGACCTGTAGGTATGAGTATTTTTTCTCATTGTTTTTACCAGTTGGAACGCCTTGTACTTTCAGGTCGAAGCGAGATAATAGGTGCTTGAGGTGGAACTGCGGGTGTATGCCACGGTTGCCTGCCATTCCACTATAGAGGTAATCACGTCCTTCGTTACCATTAGTGAAGAGCTTCGTTTCGTCGTTGTCTGGCATTTGACTTATCAAATTTGTAAGATCCTGATCTGTGTGATAAGCGAAGCCATGCATGACATCTTGTCGTCCATTGATGGTTATATTAGTTTTGAGGACTCCCGGTTCGGATTTCCCGTCGAGCTTAAACGTATCTGGCGCATCTGTAAAGTATGTAAAGAAATTATAGCGCCGTGTACGCCATGGACTGTAGTATTTCTCTTCTTCTTGCCCATTTTCGTCATAGAACTTTAGTTCACCATTGGCGTTCTTGATGCGCATGAGCTGATTGTAAATCTCAATGTCGCTTTTCGAATAATCTCGAGCCCCATTGTATACTCTATTATGATCTAATAGTGCAAATGTGCGGAAATTGGCATTTAGCCAGTGAGACGGGTCATCGCTCCACTTTTCGAACGGACCCGTACTGCGGGTTGTGGTGATGTCGTATTCTATGCCTTCTTTTACGATAGGCCGGATGCGGACAAGTGTATCGTCGTATCCCTCACCAACCAACTCATTATCGCTGCACGCAATCATGCATACAGAAAGAATACTTATGATAATGTATATATATCTATTATTCATACGTTATTTCATTATCTCCATCTGCAATTCCAAATCTTCCTCCATCTTTCCATTGTTCGTCGTCGATGCCAGTTACGGTGGCTGAGATCTTTCCTCCATCGCTGTAGACGTAAATGGTGAGTGTGTATTTTGTACCTGCCTTGAAGGGGATGAATGTTCCATTTTCATCGTGCAGGGTCAGTTCGCTTTCTGAAGTCACATCGCGATAGTATTTGCCATCTTTGTTTAGAGCAAGGTCGCCTGTGGGGGTGATGTTCATGGCGCGTCCCCTCATAACGAGGTGATAGCCCATCATAGGCGGCACGAGGATTGTTTTGCATAGACGGTGCTGTGAGATGTCTCCAATATGGAAGTATGCCGTATCCTGTGCGCCCATCAGCTGTTCCCAATCCTGACGGATCTGCCCGTAGTTGTATCCCATTTTCTGCTGGTTGTATGCAGTGTTCTGGATATGGTTGTGATACATGTCGAGTTGATAGGTGGCGTTGCCCTTGGTGGAAAGCAATGTGTTGGCTGCTACTTCTGCCTCGTAGGTTTGCTCTGTCCAACTGTCGTCGGCAACCTTCAGGGTGACTTGTTTGGGGGCATCGAGCGTAATGTCGTCGATGAGCATATTCAGGAACGAATAGTCGGTATTCAGTCCTTCGACACCTTGTATGTAGATATCGAAACGGCAGAGCATGTGATTGAGATGGAACAGAGGGTTAACTCCACGACTACCGGCAACGGTGCTGTACAACAGTTCCTGTCCTTTCTCTTTGAGTTTCTCGTATACATCGTCGTAGAAGGGCAGGGCGGAAAGTGCTGCATCGAATACGCTGTCGGGATGGTAGGCATAGCTGTGGATTAGGTCGCTTGTACCATCGAGCGTGAGGTCTGCAGTCAGTCCCGTTTTGCTCTCGTGAATAGTCGGAATCAGACTATCGCAAAAGAAAGTATAGAATTTATACTTGTTTGTCGGATACTTGTTGGGATAGAAACGATCGTTGGCAATGGTGTCATCGTAGAACTTGACATTACCCTGTGCATCCACAATCTTCAGCGTGTCGCCTCGTAACAGACAATACTGCGAATCGCGTTTGGTGAAATCGGTTTTGCCTGCACTCGACCAATAGGCATAGGTGTGGAAGGGGGCTTTCATCCAATGTTCCATATCCTCCTCCCAACTGTTGAATACGCCTGTTCCACGGGTCGCTATGGTGAACGAGGGATTGGCAAAGGTGGGATAAATGGGTATGAGGTCAGCCTCTTTTTCATCGTTGTTTACGACAAGGGGAGGTGGCACAGGCTCATAGATGCTGGGTATGTGGTCATTGATGCATGCCGCCATACTGAGCATCACGATACTATATATTATATATAAGGTATATCTTTTCATTTTCTTTAGAAGTCTACGCCTATTGGTGTGTGGTCTACCCACTTGTCGATGTTTACGTCTGGTTCGCTTTCTATCTTGTCACGTGTCAGTTGCATGATGTTGTCGATGTTGAGGGTGATGGTGGGTGCTGTTTGTATGGCCATTTCGCCTCCCTCGCTCATTTTAAGTGAAGGCGTCTGGCTCAGCGTGTTGTACAGGTTTATGCTACCCTCGAGTATGCGATGGTGTACCACATTCTTGCTATCGGTAAAGTGAATGTGGATGTTTACTTGCAGTACGCCAGGTCCAGTGCTTGATCCAGACGATTTGCTGGGTACAATACCTGGTACGCGAATGTTGCCCTTGACAGCGAAAGTTTCCATGTATTTGGGATCTTGGCTGAAGGTAGGCTTGTATAGCACCTTATAAGTCTTCTCTCGGAAGAATACTTCGCCTGTGCTGATGAGCATGGAACGACAGACGCCACTCATGCAACAGATAATGCTGTCTACCACGATGCCCGATTCCTTTGGCTTCATCGTAAAGTTGATGTTCACCACTTGGGTTAGGGCGCGTGGGGTGAAGTTGATGGTGTAGAGAGGGTCTCCTGTGATGTCGAGCGGAATATTCACATGTCCTGTTGCGCTGAACAGGTGCAGGGTGTCGGCTGTTACGAGATAGTCACTATAGGGGTTGCGGTCGCGCCATCCAACATAGTCGGGACCTACTATACCCAGGTCGTTGGTAATGGGCTCGGATATGGTGTCGCCTATCATGTTGAATCCTTCGCGATGCCCGTTGTAGGCCAGGAACTCGTATTCACCAGCACGCAGATGCAGGACGTGGTGTCCGCTGTCGGCAGGGTTCACCAGTTGCAGGGTATCCACATCCAGGTCAGGACTCTCGATGACGCGTGTACTGTCGTTCCCTGTAGCCAGTGTGGTGGTCTCGAACAGATAGTAATTGTGCATCACTACGCGCTGGGCCTTAACGTCCATGTATTGGGGATGCTGAGTAAATTCGGACGACCAGTTGAAGTTGAACTTTACATGTCCTCTGTGCGGATGAGGCGTGTTGCAGTATTCAACGTCCATTCGGCAGGCTGCTACCAACAGGCAGGTCAGGAGTATGAGAGACAAACGTTTCATTCTTCACCTCCTTCCTCCGGAGTTTCTTCCGGGCTTTCGGGTTGTTGGGGCGTTTCAGGGGCTTCTGGGGCTTCTGAGCCTTCTGGGGCAGCTGGGTCTGATGGGTCAGTTGGGTCTGATGAGCCTGATGAGGCCTCTGAGTCAGAAGTGTCTGATGAGTCAGATGAATCTGATGGGCTTTCAGTGGGCTCTTCGGCATCCTTTTCTTCCTTCTTGGCAGCTTTCTCAGCTTCCTTCTTTGCCTTCTTGTCGGCCTTTTCGGCTTCGCGCTCCTCCTTTTCGGCTTCCTTCGCCATACGTGCATCCTCCTTCTCTTCAACCTTTTGCTGCTTGGCTCTCAGCTTGGCATCTTTCTGGGCCTGAAGCTTACGTTCGATGCGTGCCTGTACGCTGTCTGGGAACAGCTCGGCCTCGAGCACAGAGTCGCGGTCGTGGAAGACGGTGTCGGGATTCAGCAGCCATGCGTTCTTTAAACGGCGCTTGTGGTAGGGGTGCCAGAAGCCGAGTGAGTCATTAAGTATCTTTTGCTGACCCAACAAGGTATCCTGTTTGCTTTCCCAGTTTTGTTTCCTCTGTTGAAGCAATAGTGCGCGTTCGGCTTTCTTTGCCTCGAAACGGTCAATTTGCTTCTTGTACTTGTCAACAAGGGCCAGGTCGACCTTGTTTCCAATAGAACGGAAACGATATACGAGGGCTATACGTACTTCATCTAACAAGGGGAAGGGCACCATCTTGAATCCGTTGGACGCATGTGTGAGCTTGTAGTCGCGGAATTCTTCGTTGTAGCGATATTTATCGTTTCGCACCATGCGAATGCCCACACTTGCACCCAGGTCAAGGTCCAAACCACCCATGTTGGGGTATCGTCTGGGCAGCAGGGGAATGCTCCATCCTGCACTCATACCCACGCCGATGCCTGTGCCTTGGATGCCCTTCTTGCCAAAGCAGAAGGAGTATTTGTCTGCCATCGCATACAGGCCGATGAAGTAGGCGCGCCAGTTTCTGGGGTCTGTGACGGTACGTGTCGAGATGCGGCGACGCCATTTCCACCAGTGGTTGTAGAACCAGCTGCGGTTGGGGTCTCCGTTATATTCTGCTGCTATCCGCTCGCCTATGGAGTCGAGGTAGGCAATTTTGTAGCGTATGGTGTCTTCTGCTGGATAGGAGATACGGAATGTGTCTTTGTACAGCGAGTCTGGTTTGTGCAGATTGATTCGCTTGAATTCTGGGTACACACGTTCGCGTCCTATATTACCTGTTCGCCAGTATTTGCGGTATTCGCCACGCACCTGCATGTAGTTGAAGACGAACTTGGGTTTGTGATTCTCCTTGGTGCTACCGTTATATTTGACGTTGAAGAACAGCGAACGACGATTACGGTGCAGATTGTATGTACTGCGGCGCAGGTCGTATTCCAAGCCGATGTTTGGTAGTGTCATAGCCCAGTCAACCATATTGGTGTGGATGGAAAATCGTGTGCCGAAGCCTCGCATTATCTGTGTCTTGTCTTGCAGATAGGTGGAGTCTATCATGGGCTTAAGACTGGCAAAGATGGAGTCGGCACGCATACTGATGGCAGGGCGCTCTACCTTTCCGGTTTCGTCCTGTCCGAATGCCTGAGCTGCTGTCAGCAGCATCAGCAGTGTCAGTATGTAGATTGCTCCCCTTCTCATTAATGCTTACCCCAGAAGTCCTCCTCCGCCTTCCTCTTTGCGGCGATGGCTGCCTGTTGGCGTTGCCAAGCCTCGTATGCTGCTTTGTTCTTCTTGTATTCTGCTTCTTTTGCAGCATTAGCTGCTAGTGTGTTCTTTACGTTGGCGATGTTTGTTCGTTCCTGATTGATGCGTTCTTGCGAATAGGCAGGATAGATGGCGAGGATTTGGTCGAGGGCCTGTGATGCAAGGTTAATGGTGCTTGCGTCCTCTGCTTTGCGATAGGATTGGGCTACGGACATGTACAGGGGGGCCAGGTTCTGCCCGTTCACTCCGTCTTGTATGCCGTAGTCGATGGCTTCTTCCATCTTGCGGGCTGCTACGTTTTGTCTGGACATCCAGGAACGTACCATTTCGTTACGCTCGCTCACGGGCAGTGCTTCCCATTCGCCAGGCAGAGTGGCTGCCGACGGGCGTGGTTCGCTCATCAATGCAGATGCGATGTATGCGCTGGTTACGAAGTGTTCGTGGGGGGTACTGGATATTTCTTCGGCTTTGTGGAAATATTCCAGGGCTCCTTCGCGATTCTCGAACTCATTCTTTTCTTGCTGGGCCTTGCCGATGCAGTTCTCGTAGTCGGGTTGCAATTTATACGAGAAGTTGCAGGCTTTGTAGAATACGGGCGAGGCGAGCAGCGTATCGTTGGTCATCATCAGGTGTACGGCATTCTTCAGGGCCACATAGTTGTCCTTGATGGAATCGAGTCGCGGACCATAGAAATTCTCCAGGTTCTCGGCACTGCCTGCTCCTGACCACAGATAGTACACACCAATGTTGTTGCGGGCATTGGCATACCCCTGCCAGTTGGCCTTCAGCTCTTCGCTGCCAGCATAGTCAGCCATCATCTTGTCGCAGGTCTCTATGCAGGTGGTATAGTCTGTCAGGAACTGCTCTGTGTATTTGGGTTTGTCCGTCAGATACAGGTCGCGACAGGCCATGAAGTAATTCTCCAGATAAGAGGGATGCATTTCCTCGTTTGCCGCATTCTTACTCTCGCGTATGGCTTTAAAGGCACTGACATATCGCTGATATGCCTTCTCTGCCGTATATCCAGAGCCTTTCACCCTGGGGGCCGTATGCTGGTAGACGGTTGCTGCCTTTACCATTACGGCAGGACGGGTGGATTTGTATCGTTCCTCCTTTTCGATGGAGTTGAGGCTGTCGTTGCGTCGGATGCGGTCTTCGTAAATCTGCATCAGATCCTGGAAGTAAAGCAAACGCTCGGCATCAGACTTTGGAGCATAGAGGGCCATAGAATCCAGCATGGCAGCTCCTTGCACATAAATACCCTTGGTGAAAAAAGGTGCTCCGTTATACAGACGGCGCCAGCACTCGTACATCGAGTCGCAGGGCCATGTCGAGGGATCCGTGTCGAACTGTCCCGTATGGCGAGGACGGCCCTTTTCGTCCATCAAGATGTTTCCGTCGGCATCCATAGCAATTTTGCTACAGCGGTCGCGGAAGGCATTGAACTTATTATAGTAATCGGCATTCGCAGAAAACAACTTTGTGCCTTCTCCACCCAGACGATCGTTGTCGCTCACATTCTCGAACTGGGCCATAGCGTAGGGGATGCCGACCAGGAGGATGAGGACGGAGAGGACGAGTTTCTTTCCTATCATATATGTGTGCGCGTGTTTCAAATGATAATGGGTGCAAAGGTAAGACATATTTCCCATACCCGCAAACTTTTCGCCGTGTTTTTGTTAACTTTTCTTAACTAAGTTTACAGCGATGTGTTGTATTCTTTATCCATCGTTCGATGAACGCACGGACATCGCCGATGAATGTGCATCCGTCGCCGATGAATGTCCGTTCATCGCCGATGGCGGAAGTTTGACTTGTATTCCTTTCAATTTAGGTTCCCTTTCCTTGCAATTCCAGGATGCATTCTTCTTACTTTTTTAACACTACGACACAATAATGGGCCTTGGTTGCTCGTTATAGGATGTGGATGAAAAGACTGTTGTTGCTGGCAGTGGGCGTGCTGATGGCCGCAGGAGCCGAGGCTCAGTACGATGCGGCGTTCACAAACTACTGGACGTTGCAGTCCTACTTTAACCCAGCAGCAAGCGGCCTGGACGGCAAGCTCGACATACAAGGTGCACTCAGCATGCAGTACACTGGATTCGAGGGAGCCCCGCAGACAATGCAGCTTACAGCCGACATGCCGCTCTTCTTCCTGGGTCCCCGACATGGCGTTGGCGTGGGGTTCATGAATGACAAGATAGGACTTTTCGCCAACAAAAAACTGTACCTGCAATACGCCTACCATCAACCCATGTGGGGCGGACAGCTGAGCATTGGAGCCCGCGTGGGGCTGCTGAACGAAACGTTCGACGGTTCGAAACTGGATGTTATCGACTCAGGTGACCCTGCTTTCGCCACAAACGAGGTAGACGGAATGGCGCTGGATGTGGACTTCGGACTGCGATATACGTACAAAAAGATATGGTACGCAGGACTGAGCTCGATGCACCTCACGGGCCCTACCATCAAACTGGGCGACGACAAGATGCGGCAGACCAGCGTTTCGCGCCTCTACTACCTGACGGGTGGCTACACGGTTCGCTTCAAACAGCCAGAGTACGCGTTGTACACTTCGGCAATTCTGCGCACCGACCTGCAAGCCTGGCGAGGCGATGTGACAGCCCGATTGGCCTACAACGGCGAGAAGATTCACCTCTACGGAGGTGTCTCGTACAGCCCGACGGTGAGCGTGGCTATGCTATTCGGAACCCAGTTCCATGGTGTCCAGATAGGTTATTCCTACGAGTTCTATACAGGAGGCATAGGGGTGCTGCACGGAACACACGAGCTGGTGTTGGGGTATCAAATGGACCTGAACATATTCAAGAAAGGAAAGAACCTGCACAAAAGCGTGCGAATTCTGTAGAGACCCCCTTCCCAACCCTCCCCGAGGGGAGGGAGTATATACTGAAGAAAATATTACAAATACGAAATAAAGGATAATTTAAAAAGAAGAAATATGAGGAATGAACAAATAGCTAACGTGACTACTCCTTCCCCTCGGGGAGGGCTAGGGGTAGGGGCCGCTATTTTCTTTGTTATTATTCTTATGACCGGTTGCATGGGCATGGGAAATACAGCTATGTCCACAGGCGGCGAGGTAACGGGAGTGCGAGGCACATCGTTCAGCGAACCCACACCCTTCGGCATGGTGCCCGTCAGGAAGGGTTCCCTGAAGATTGGTATGGAGGAGAACGACACCCTGTGGGGTTCGGAATTCCCCAAGCGCGAAATCTCGGTCGACGGATTCTGGATGGACGAGACTGAGGTCTCGAATGCCAAGTATCGTCAGTTTGTGATGTGGGTGCGCGACAGCATCATCCGCGAACGTCTGGCAGATCCCGCATATGGTGGCGACGAGACCTACAAAATCGAGGAAGACAAGGAGGGAAACCCCATCACGCCCTATCTGAATTGGAACAAGGCGATTCCCTGGAAGAAAGCCAACGAGGACGAGCAACGAGCCATCGAAAGTGTCTACGTGACACATCCCATCGACGGCACCAAGATGTTGGACGCCAGTCAGATGAATTATCGTTACGAGATTTACGACTATGCAGCAGCCGCACAGCGCAAATATCGCCTGAACCCTGAGGAGCGCGACCTGAACACCGACCACGAGGTAGATGCCTCGAAGGTGGTGATGATAAGCAAGGATACAGCGTGGATCGACGACGAGGGCCGCATACAGCGACAGACCATCACACGTCCTCTTTCTGGGCCCTGGGACTTCCTGAATACCTATATTATAAATATATACCCAGACACCACATGTTGGGTCAACGACTTCCAGAATGCAGATAACGAGCGATACATGAAGCTCTATTTCAACAATCCGGCCTACGACGACTATCCTGTGGTGGGTGTAAGTTGGGAACAGGCCAACGCCTTCTGCGCCTGGCGTACAGACTTCCTGCTGAAGGGCTTGGGCGGCTATGCAAAGCAGGTTCAGCGCTATCGTCTTCCCACAGAAGTAGAGTGGGAGTATGCTGCCCGTGGCAAGTCCGGAAACCCCTTCCCCTGGGAGAGCGGCGAAGTAAAGAGCGACAAGAACTGTTACTATGCCAACTTCAAGCCTGACCGTGGAAACTATACAGAGGACGGCAGCATCATCACCTCGAAATGCGGCATCTACAGTTCCAATTCCAATGGCCTGTACGATATGGCAGGCAATGTAGCCGAGTGGACATCAACTGTTTACACGGAAGCCGGCGTGCAAAGCATGAGCGATATGAACCCCGAACTGCGTTACAATGCAGCCAAGGAAGACCCCTACCGACTGAAAAAGAAGAGCGTAAGAGGCGGCTCATGGAAAGACCCCGAAAGCATGATTCGCAGCGCATGGCGCAGTTATGAATACCAAAACCAACCTCGCAGCTACATCGGCTTCCGCTGTGTACGCTCGATGGTAAACGACAATTCCAAGCAAATAAACAAGAGATAATATCATGGGAAAGAAACTGAATATCATAGACCTCATCCAGAAATGGATGGACACATTGGCAGGTCAGACCTTCATGAACTACGCCTATTCATGGGGCGCTGCCGTCGTTATCTTGGGTACATTGTTCAAATTGACCCACCTTCCAGGTGCCAACCTCATGCTGTTTATTGGTATGGGAACAGAGGTCTTCGTGTTCATTGTGGCAGGTTTTGAACGTGTCACCGAGAAAATGCCCGAACAGGGTGGAGCAGGACTCAGTAGCGAGACCGTCGAGGAACTTGCCGCTGTGGCATCGGCTGCCGCTCAGAATGGCGGAGGTGCCGTAGGCGGTGTTGTAGGAGGTGGAGTCGCAGGTGGCGGCACCGTGATTATTGGCGGTGGTGCTCCCTTTGTGGGAACTGGCGAAGGCGAAGCCGCACCCGCAGTAGCTGTTGCCGAAGGTGCAGAGGCCGCTCCTATGGTAGCTGGCGGAGGAATCGTAGCTGGCGGACAGCCCATTGTATTGGGCGGCGGAGGCATCGTAGGCGGTGCAGGTCTGACAGAGGCTGCCCAGATACAGGCTACAGATCCTGCAACTGTCGAGGAGGCCGTAAAGAACTATGCCGAGCAGCTGACGGAACTGACAGAAGTGCTGGGCCGTGTAAAGACACAGGCAGAACGTATGTCGACAGACAGCGAGGAAATGGAGAACCTGAACCGCACGCTGACGGGTATTGCTACAGTCTACGAACTGCAGCTGCGTAACATCAGCAAACAGGTTTCCACCATCGAGCAAATCGACGAGCAAACACGCCGTATGGCACAGCAGATCGAGGAACTGAACAACGTCTATGCTCGCATGATAAAGGCCCTGACGGTGAATGTTGGGACTAACCCGCAGTTATAAGCCCTATACGCCCTATATGCCTTATGAGCCTCATAGGCCCCATAAATTAGAAAAGCAAAATGGCAGCAATAAAGAAAAAGAAGATATCGCCACGTCAGAAGATGATTAACCTGATGTACGTCGTGCTGATGGCCATGCTGGCCCTCAACGTCAGCAGCGATGTATTGAAGGGATTTACCTTGGTGGCAGACAAACTCGACCTCTCGACCCAGAATGCCATACAGACCAACGAGGTCATCTACCGCAACTTCGAGGAGCAGATGCAGAAGAACCCCACGAAGGTGAAGCAATGGTACGACAAGGCACAATATGTCCGCCAGATGAGCGACTCGCTCTACAATCTGGCAGAGGAACTGAAGGAGGCCATTGTCAAGAAGAGCGATGGGAAGGAAGGCGATGTACACAACATCAAGAATCAGGAGGACCTGGAGGCTGCCACCAGTGTGATGTTGGCTCCTCGTACGGGCCGTGGTAAGGAACTGTACGATGCTGTGAACAGCTTCCGAGACCGTATCACCAAGATGGTAACAAACAAGGCCCAAAGGAAGATTATCGAGAGTAACCTGAATACCGAAGTGCCGCAGAAGGAAAAACTGCAGGGCAAGAACTGGCAGGAATATATGTTCGAGAGTATGCCTACGGCAGCGGCAGTCACTCTGCTAACGAAACTGCAGAGCGATGTTCGTTCAGCTGAGGGCGAAGTGCTGCACACCCTGGTGAGCAACATCGATGTCAAAGATATTCGCGTGAACGAGGTGAATGCATACGTGGTGCCCAATACCATGACGGTGGTGCAAGGCGGACGCTTCTCGGCCCAGATATTCATGGCAGCTGTTGACACTACAAACCGTCCTACTATCTATGTGGGTGGAAAGGAAATCAAGAGCGATCACGGCATATACGAAACTATTTGTAACCAGACGGGCGACTTCACTCTGACAGGATGGATAGAGACCCTGAATGGTAGCGGAGAAAAAGTGAAACGCGACTTCTCGCAGAAATACACCGTCATTCCGCCCAGTGCAACGGTTAGTGCCGACATCATGAATGTATTGTATGCGGGTTACGATAACCCCATGAGTGTCAGCGTGCCAGGTATCCCCAGTAGCCGATTGCGTGTGAGCATGACGGGTGGCAACTTTACTCAGAAGGGTGACGGCAAATACATAGCTCGTCCCACAAACGTAGGTGGAGAGGCCGTTATCACAGTTGCAGCCGAAACCGAAGGTCGCGTGCAGGAAATGGGTAAGTTCACTTTCCGTGTACGTAAGTTACCAGACCCAACGGCATACATTCCCATCGACGATGACCATGTAATGGGTGGCAAGATTGCAAAGCAGAACCTGATGGCAATGACCAATCTGGGTGCTGCCATCGACGACGGCCTGCTGAACATCCCATTCTCTGTCAGGGGCTTCGAAATGGTATTCTATGACAACATGGGTAACGCCGTTCCGGAAATTGCACAGAGCAGTGAGTTTACCCTGCGCCAGAAGAACATGATTCGTCAGCTGAACCGTGGCAAACGTTTCTACATCACGAAGATACGTGCCGTAGGTCCTGATGGTATTGAGCGTACGCTGAATGGCGCAATGGAGGTCATAGTAAATTAAAAATGAAAAACTAAAAATGAAAAACGATATGAAGCGCATAGCCTTGTTTTTTATTATTTGTTCATTGTTTGTTGGTGTAGCAAAGTCGCAGCCGACGAAGCGCAGAACAACTACTAGTAATGCCGCTGCCCAAAAGGGTCAGCAGGCTGAGCAGAAGAGTGACCGTGCTTCCCTCATGTTTCCCACCAGCGAGGATATGCCCGAAGATGTGGTTTGGCGTCGCGATATCTATCGCCAGCTCGACCTGATGGCGGACAAGAATGCTCCTCTATACTATCCAGTAGAACCGAATGACCGTCAGGTGAATCTCTTCACCTATCTGTTCCGTTTGTTCCTGAGCAATCGCCTTCCCGTCTATACCTATAAGTTGGACGGCAACGAGTCGTTTGCCGAGAAGGACCGTGTGACGGATGTGAAGGAGATTCTCGACCGTTACTATATTTATTATGAAGAGAACAATGGCAAGTACACGGTGGCTGACAACGATGTTCCCTCGGCACAGGTGAAGCGCTATTATGTTAAGGAAAGCAGCTATTTCGACCAGCGTACAGGTACATACAAGTCGAAGGTTACAGCCCTGTGTCCCGTGCTGTTGGAAGACGATGGATTCGGTGATGGCGGTGCTGTTACGCCAAAGCCTCTGTTCTGGATTAAGTACGACGATGCAGCTCCCTATCTGAGCCGTCTGCCCATTATGGCATCGAACCTGAACAATGTGACCAACATGACAGCCGACGACTATTTCACCATGAACCGCTACGACGGCAAGATTTACAAGACTGCCAACATGCAGGGCAAGGTGCTGATTAACGAACCGGATACGGCAAAGCTCCTGAAGGAACAGCAGAAGATAGAAAAACAGCTGGCGGACTTCGAGGAGAATATCTGGCATCAGCGTGAGAAAGAAGATACGACATCTGTGGATAGTGTGGAGACAGAAGCCGCAAAGGCAAAGACCATACGTCGCACCTCATCGACAACAACGAAGACTGCAGAAAAGAGTTCGAATAGCGGAGCAACACGCCGCTCCACCACATCGGCTACCATAAAGAAAGAAAAGGAGAAGAAGCCAAGGAGTAGCGGTGGCAGTTCCACTCCGACTGCCAGTGTCCGTCGCGAGAGAAGATGATTATTAACAGATAACCGACAATGAAAAAGTTTGTCTTCATCTTATTGCTTATTGCTGGTTGGCAGACATTGGCAGCCAAGGGCGAGAACATTCCAGTAGTGAAAAAGGTTAAACCCTGGCGCATAGGTATAGAGGGCGGATTGGATTTCAGCCGCTTTTCGGCTAGCAAGGAACTGTTTTCTCCCGACAACCAGACGGGCTGGTTCGTTGGTATGAAGATAAAGACCAGCATTCCTCTGCCCAATTTAGGACTGGACGCAGCACTGCTGTACAACCAAAATAAGATGGAGTACATCGTGAGTACCGATTATAGGGAAAAGAAAATGCACATGTTCGTAGTGCCCGTTAACTTACGCTATAATTGGAAGATAGATTCAAACTTCATCTTTTATATTGCCACAGGCCCGCAGTGGAATTGGCTGGTTGATAAAAGCAGCATCAGCGATGTGGGTAATTTCGACCACTCCTTCTTTGACTGGAACATCGGCATGGGCTTCGAGATCCTGAAGCATGTGCAGTTCGGATTTAACTATAACATACCCCTGGGAAAGATGGGTGAAGTGAACAATGTCAACTTGGAGGGCCATACATGGAATGTCCGCATCGCTTACTACTTCTAGCCGATGTTGTTCTTCCCCTTCCATTGGCGGATACCTATACCTACCGTTTGCCCGAGCGTCTGAAAGACCACGTGCAAGCGGGTTGCCGTCTTATAGTCCCCTTTGGTTCCAAAAAAATTTATTCAGCCCTCGTAATTCAAGTTCGCGAGGGTGAAGCACCTGTTGAATACGAATTAAAGGAGGCCATCGATGTACTTGACGAGGCGCCTATCCTCTTGCCCCAACAACTTCGTCTCTGGCAATGGATAGCCGATTATTATCTGTGTACGATGGGCGAGGTGTACAAGGCTGCACTGCCCAGCGGCTTGAAGCTGGAGAGTGAAAGCGTGGTGGTTTTCAATCCCGACTATGATGATACTTTTCCCCTGTCGAAGAATGAGCAACATGTCCTCGACCTTATGGAACACTTGCGTGAACAGAAAGTAATGGACCTGCAGAAAGTGGTGGGGGTGAAATATATTCTGCCTATTGTAAAGTCGCTGCTCGACAAGGGGGCCATCACGATGCACGAGGAATTGAAACGAAATTATCGTCCGCGAACAGTGAACTGCGTGCGCTTGAGTGATGCATACTTCGATGAAGGTCGTTTGAACCAACTCTTCGATGAGCTGCGACGGGCTCAGCGTCAGCACGATTTGTTGGTTCGTTATCTTGATTTGTCGCAAGCCTCTGCAGCGCTGACCTTGCAGAATTGCCAACTCCTGGTGGAATTGGAGAAACAGACGTTGATGGAGGGACAGTCGGAAGCCGCATTCAAGGCTTTGCGCGACCGCGGTGTCCTGGAACTCTACGAAAAGGAGGTATCGCGTTTGGAAACTCCCGCAGTGAATTCCTCTTTTTCTCATATTCTCAATTTCTCATTGTCAAGTGCGCAGCAACTCGCCTACGACGAAATACAAGCCTCGTTTGCAGAACAGGACATCTGTCTGTTGCATGGCGTGACATCGAGTGGTAAAACGGAAATCTACATCCGCCTGATTCAAGACCAGATAGACCGGGGTCGGCAGGTGTTGTATATGCTACCTGAGATTGTGCTTACGGCCCAGTTGGTGGAACGCCTGAAGCGTGTCTTTGGCAATCGGTTGGGCGTATATCATTCGAAATACCCCGATGCCGAGCGTGTCGAGGTGTGGCAGAAGCAATTATCGGCTGAACCCTACGACATTATCGTGGGTGTGCGTTCTTCCGTCTTTCTGCCTTTCCAACGTTTGGGTCTGGTGATTGTCGACGAGGAACACGAGTCTTCATTCAAACAACAGGAACCAGCTCCTCGCTATCATGCTCGGAATGTGGCCCTAGTTATGGCGCGCCAAATGGGTGCGAAGGTACTGTTGGGAACGGCAACACCCTCGCTCGAATCATATCACAATGCCCAAACGGGTCGCTATGGGTTGGTAACGCTGATGGAACGTTTTGGACAGGTAAAGTTGCCACGAATAGAGATTGTGGATTTACGCGACCGTCGCCACCGCAAGGAGATGGTCGGTCCATTTAGTACCGATCTTATCCGGGCTATGCGCGAGGCGTTGGAACGACATGAACAGATTATCCTTTTCCAGAATCGTCGAGGCTATGCCCCTCAGATGGAATGTAATGTGTGTGGCTGGGCGCCTCGTTGTACCCGCTGCGATGTTACCCTGACTCTGCATCGCGACAGCCGGCAGATGACCTGCCACTATTGTGGCGCTACGTATCCTGTGCCAGATAGTTGTCCGAACTGCCAGAGCCAGGAATTGCATAGCGTGGGGTATGGAACAGAACGCATCGAGGATGATATTCGTCAGATTTTTCCTCAAGCACGTGTGGGACGCATGGACCTTGACACCACTCGCAGTCGTACTGCCTACGAACGCCTGTTGGCAGATTTCCAATGTGGAAACACTGATATTCTTGTCGGAACTCAGATGGTGACCAAGGGACTGGATTTCGAACGTGTCAGTGTGGTGGGTATCCTGAATGCCGATACCATGCTGAATATGCCTGACTTCCGCAGTTATGAACGGGCTTTCCAAATGCTCAGTCAGGTGGCAGGACGCGCTGGACGCCGCAATCGTCAAGGGCTGGTGCTCTTGCAAACCAAGTCGCCAGAACTGCCCGTCATCCAGCAGGTTGTTCAAAACGATTATTCTGCCCTTTATCGCGATATGATGCAGGAACGCGAGGCGTTCAACTATCCTCCTTTCAGCCGTTTGGTTAACGTCATTTTGAAGCATCGCGATCCGCATGTCGTAATGCAACTTTCAACGGATATTTCGACCTTGCTTCACCGCATTTTTGCCCATCGTGTCCTGGGGCCGGATACCCCAATCGTGGGCCGCATCCAGTTACTGTACATCCGTCATCTTGTCCTAAAAATAGAGACGACGGCCTCTATGGCAGAGGCTCGTCGTCGTTTGCGCCAGATTCGGCAATATCTTCTTGAGCAGCCAGCTTACAAAACCGCTCAGATTATCTACGATGTAGATCCTGTTTGATTATTCTGAAGCAGCTGCACCTTCGTATGTGAAGTTTACGACTTTAGAATAGTCGCCATCTTCATCATCGTCGAAGTAAATCGAGAATTCCAAAACCATTTTTGTTGTGGTGACATAGGTCTTTTCCTGCTCAATGTAAAGATTGGCAGCCGTATATGTTTTTCCATCAATGACAAGCGATCCGTCGATGGAGGTTTTCTCTCCAAAATCGAACGTGGTCTTTGATGCATTTTCGTTGTTCAAAGCCAGATTGTAGATGACAACGTTTTGCATGCTGGCCTTCCCGTCGGTAATGTTGGGTAGTGTGATTGTACCCGTGTTTGAGCCGCATTTCAAAACGACCTGCGCGCTGGTCAGTGCTGTCTTGTTCTCGTTGATAAGTTGCCACTCGCCGGTTTTGCTCGAACCATTCATCGTATATGCCTCGCCCGTACCTGTGTAGGTATAGGTCTCGCCTGGGTTGAAGAGCTGTTGAATGAGGTTGGTCACTTCGTCGCAACTGGTCATAACACTACCCATAGTCAAGGTGGCCAGAGCCAAAACTGCTAATTTGATTGTCTTTTTCATCTTTAATTATATTAATATGTTAATAATATTCCTTCCTTTTTAACCTCTGCGGCCAAAGCTGTTTACTCTCCTTTCATTTCGGGATAACTGATGCGGGTGTGGTATATGGTCATCAGTTTCTGCTTCAACACCTGCTTGGTGGTGGAGATGTCCTGGAAAGTGATGGGGCACAGGCTGAAGTAGCCCTCGCTGACCTGACTGTCGATGATGCGGTTGATAAGGTTACTGATGCTCTCGTCGGTATATTCCGGCAAACTGCGGCTTGCGGCTTCTACGGCATCGCACATCATCAGTATAGCCTCTTCGATGGTGGTAGGATTCGGTCCAGGATAGGTGAAGAATTTCTCGTCGATTTGTAGCAACGGATTCTCGTTCTTGTATTTGATGTAGAAGTATTTGGCCTTGCTGGTGCCGTGGTGTGTGGCAATGAAACGGCGGATTACCTCGGGCAGTTTGTAGTGCTCGGCCAATTCCAGTCCTTTTTTCACGTGGCTGATGATGATTTGGGCGCTCTTCACATACGACAGGTTGTCGTGCGGATTAATACCGTTTTGGTTTTCGGTGAAGAACACAGGGGCATCTAGTTTACCGATATCGTGATAGAGTGCTGCCGTTCTTACCAATTGGCTCTTAGCTCCCAGGGTGTTTGCCACCTCGCCTGCCAGGTTCGCAACCTGCATCGAATGCTGGAAGGTGCCGGGAGCCTCTTCGCTGAGGCGTCGTAACACTTCGTTGTTAGAGTTCGACAGTTCCACTAGCGTAACGGTGCTGGTGAATTTGAACATACGCTCGAATGGGATGAGCAATAGATACGAGATGAGCAGCAGGAAACCGTTCAGTACAATATAGGTATAGGTGGCGTAGTCGAAGTGGTCGGCTGTGATTGTATTCATATGAATGAGGTCGAAGCCCAAGTAGCACAGGGCCGAGGACAAGGTCACCTGAATGACTGCACGGAACAATTCGCTGCGTTGCGACAACTGTCTCAGGTTGTATATGGCCACCAGTCCGGCAACCGACTGTACGACAATGAATTCGTAGGGCGAACTAATCACCAGTGCCGATAATAGTATGCTAGTGAAATGGGTAATGAATGCTGCACGCGAATCCAAGAATACGCGAATAAAAATCGGCACAATGCAGTAGGGGATGAGGTAGGGATTCAGGAAACTGTTTCGCACCATGATGTATGTGATGGCAGGGAACAGTAGGGTGAGCAGGGTGATGAGCATTACGGTGCGTGTGCGCTGCAGATAGTCGCTTCGGAATTGGTTGAAGAATATCAACAGGCAAATGAGTAGGATGGATACGTATATCAACTGTCCGCCCAATTGGCTGAATTGCTCGCTGGCCGAACGCTTGCGGCCTTCGTGGTGCTCCTGCATCGAACGCAGAATGTTGTAGGTTTTTTCGTCCACGATGTCGCCGTGGTCTATGATTTTCTGTCCTGCCAACACCTGTCCCGAGAAACGTACGAGTTGCTTTTCCAGATTGTCGAGCTGCGATTTTGAACGCTCTTCGTCGTACGTCAGGTTGGGTTCGATGAAACGACTTAGGTTGCAATGCTGAAGCACACTGCGCTGGAAATGAACCGTATCTCCGTCGTTTATCAGAAACTCGTAGGCTGTTTTTGGGGTGAACACATCGTCCAAATTACTGGTTCCGCCGATGTTCTGTATCGAAACCACTACGGCTGCCGTGTGGGCTTTCTGCAAATTGTCGTAGTCGCTGCTCTGCATGATGCCCTTACTGTACACGGTTTGCAGTTTGCCGAGGATGTTGGTTCGGTATGGCGTTCCCACACTATTCTTCATCTCCTTGTCGAAGGCCGTCTTGAAGGCTTCGATTTGCGTCTGTGCCACCTGCGTGTTCAGCTCGTATATGGGTTTGTACATCCGCATCACGCTGTCGCGTTCCTGTTTCAGCACCTCCTCGGGTTTCAGTATGGGGAAGTTCTCCCTTGCAATCACGGTACCGTAATTCCAGGGTTTCCCTTTCTTGATGTCCAACTTAACCTGATTACCTCTGGGGATGAGAGCCACCAGGATAATGATGGCTGCCAGACATACCAGCGTACGATAAATATAGCCTCGTGTAGTGAACGTATTGTAGTGATTATATCGGCTCATGGCTGTTAGTTTTGCACAAAAGTACAAAACAAATTTAAAAGTGAAAAGTGAAAAGTGAAAAATTATTAGTATCTTTGCGCATTAAATACACAAAACAGCATGATGAACGAAAGAAAAGTCAGGGTGAGATTCGCCCCAAGTCCTACTGGCCCGCTGCATATCGGTGGTGTCCGTACAGCTTTGTATAACTACCTCTTTGCCCGTCAGCATGGGGGCGACATGATATTCCGCATCGAAGATACTGATTCCACACGCTTCGTGCCAGGAGCCGAGGAATATATTATCGAGGCCTTCAATTGGCTCGGCATACAGTTCGACGAGGGTGTCAGCTATGGTGGCAACTATGGTCCCTATCGCCAGAGCGAGCGTCGCGATATCTATAAGAAATATGTCCAGCAACTCTTGGACAACGGAAAGGCATACATTGCCTTCGACACGCCCGAGGAATTGGACGCCAAGCGTAGCGAGATAGAAAACTTCCAGTACGATGCCCGTACGCGTGGCATGATGCGCAATTCGCTGACTTTGCCTAAGGAAGAAGTAGACCGACTGATTCAGGAGGGACATCAATATGTGGTTCGCTTCAAGATTGAGCCGGGCGAGGATGTGCATGTCGACGACCTTATCCGTGGCGATGTGGTCATCAATAGCAGCATTCTTGACGACAAAGTGCTCTACAAGAGTGCCGACCAACTGCCCACCTATCATCTTGCGAATATTGTGGATGACCACCTGATGGAGGTCTCTCATGTCATTCGTGGTGAGGAATGGCTGCCCAGTGCCCCGTTGCACGTACTGTTGTACCGTGCTTTCGGTTGGGCCGATACTATGCCCCGTTTTGCCCACCTTCCGCTGTTGCTGAAGCCTGTGGGTAACGGCAAACTCTCGAAGCGCGATGGCGATAAACTGGGCTTCCCCGTGTTCCCGTTGGAGTGGCACGACCCCAAGTCGGGCGAGGTGAGCAGTGGCTATCGCGAACGTGGCTATCTGCCCCAGGCCGTTTGCAACTTCCTGGCCTTGCTGGGATGGAATCCTGGAAACGATCAGGAAATGATGACGATGGACGAGATGATTCGCCTTTTCGACCTTTCGAAGTGTTCGAAGAACGGTGCCAAGTTCGACTACGTGAAAGCCGCATGGTTCAATCATCAGTACCTGCTGCAGCAACCCGACGAAGCTTGGGTGCCCGAGTTCGATAAACTGCTGAAGAAGGAAGGCATCGATTCAACACCCGAGAAGGAAGCCGAAGTGGTTCGCATGATGAAGCTTAAGGTCATTGAGTATACCGATGGTGAGGGCAATAAGAAAAAACGTAACATCAGTTTCATCAGCGACCTGTGGCCGCTTACTAAATTCTTCTTCGTGGCTCCAACGGCATTCGACCGCGAGGACAAGTTCATCCGCAAGAACTGGAAAGATACAACAGCCGACGAGATGCGCCAGTTTATGGAGGTACTGACCACCATCGATGATTTCAGTGTCGAGGGTCAGAAGGCTGTCATCGACCCTTGGACGGAACAGAGCGGCCTGCGTCCTTGGAATGCTTGGCGTATCTGTCTGGTGGGTGCCGGACAAGGTCCCGATATGTACGAACTGGCTGCTTTCCTGGGCAAGGAGGAAACTCTGCGCCGCATGCAATTCGCCATTGACACGTTGGGCTAATTCATAATGCATAACTAATGTATACCATTGCGATATATCTCTACCAGTTAGTAGTCATCCTGATTTCCCCGTTCCATAAAAAGGCACGGACCTTACTGAAAGGGCAGCGAAGGGCATTCAAAATCCTAAAGCAGCAAGTCGATAAGCAAGCGCGCTACGTATGGTTTCATGCCGCTTCCCTAGGCGAGTTCGAACAGGGTCGCCCCCTGATGGAGCGCTTCCGCAGGGAACATCCCGAGTATAAGATTCTGCTCACCTTCTTTTCCCCGTCGGGTTATGAGGTGCGCAAGGACTACAAGGGCGCCGACATTATTTGCTACCTGCCGTTCGACACTCCCAGTAACGTCTTCCGTTTCTTCCGTCTGGTGCGTCCGGAAATGGCGCTCTTCATCAAATATGAATTCTGGTATCATTACATTTGGGCCTGTCACCACTACCACATCCCGTTTTATAGCGTCAGCAGTATCTTCCGCCCCAACAAGATTTTCTTCCGTTGGTATGGACGTGCCTATGCACATGTGCTGAAATACGTTACGCATTTCTTTGTCCAGGACGAACAGAGCCGCGCATTGTTGGCAGGTCGTGGATATGTCGACAATGTTACCATTGTGGGCGACACCCGTTTCGACCGCGTCATCGACATTGCCCGTCAGGCTAAGGAATTGCCGTTGGTCGAGCGTTTCTGTCAGGATGCTCCCTTTGTGTTTGTGGCCGGCAGCAGTTGGCCGCCCGACGAAGACCTGATTATTCCTTATTTCAATAGTCATCCCGACATGAAGTTGATTCTGGCTCCACATGTCATCGGCGAGAATCACCTGCAGCAGATAGAACAGAAACTGCAGCGTCCCTGCTTGCGGTATACCGAAGCTACGGAAGCCAATGTGGCTGAGGCCGACTGCCTGATTATCAACTGTTACGGGCTGCTGTCGAGCATCTATCGTTATGCCCATGTGGCCTATGTGGGCGGAGGCTTCGGCGTGGGTATCCACAATGTTCCCGAGGCTGCGGTGTATGGTGTGCCGGTACTGATTGGTCCCAATAACCAGAATTTCCGCGAGGCCCAAGACCTGCTGCGCATGGGTGGATGTTTCGAGATTACGGGACAGACGTTGTTCAACGCTGTAGTCGACCGTTTGACGACAGATAAGGAACTGCGCGAGAAGCGTGGCGAGGTTTGCAAGGACTATATCACCAGTAATGCTGGTGCGTCGGATGTTATTTTCAGAACCCTGAATTTATAGGCCACATAGGCCCAATAAGCCCAATAAGCCTCCTAGCCCTATAAGCCCTATATGAAACGCGTCCTTCTTATTCTCATTCTCTCATTTTCTCATCTCATTTTCTCAATTTCTGCAAAGCCTCGCACCATTCGTAAGGTGGAGCAGGTAAGGGTGGAGGCCCCTGTGGGTACGGTGCCGCGTCTGCCTTGGCAAGTGTGGGTGACCTACAGCGACGGACGAGGCGAATGGCGACAAGCGCGCTGGACGAACTCGTTGCGTTCCACCGAGGAGCAGCAGGCTGCTCTGCCTGTGGGTTCCGACTATGAGGTCGTGGGCTATATCGTGGGCGATAACACCACCGACGAAGGTTATCCCATACGGGCACAGGTAAGGGTAGTGGGGGAGTCGTATGCGGTTCCGAATCCCGTTCCCAAGGCGCATACGTTGCCATTGGCGGATGTACATCTTATAGGCGACAACCGGTTGACATCGAACCGCGACCTCGACATTCGTACCATCCTTTCGTGGGACGTGGCTCAGCAGCTTTATAACTATCGCGACACTTACGGATTGCCTACGGAAGGTTATCCTGTGGCAGATGGGTGGGACTCGCCCACCACAAAACTCAAAGGTCACGGTTCTGGACATTATATGTCGGCCCTGGCCTTTGCTTTTGCATCTTCGCAGGACGAGACTGTTAAGTCGCAGTTGCGACAGCGTATCCGTCGAATGGTCGATGAACTGCGCGAGTGTCAGGAACGAACCTTTGTGTGGAACGACTCGTTGGGTCGCTACTGGGAAGCCCGTGACTTGGCTCCGGAGGCGGAACTGAAGGAACTGAAAGGAAACTGGGCGGCCTTCGATCAGTACAAACAGGACTGGCAGCACTATGGCTACGGCTACCTGAATGCCATTCCGGCACAGCATGCGGTGCTCATTGAGTGCTATCGCGCGTATAATAATGAAGAATGGGTGTGGGCTCCGTATTACAGTATCCATAAACAACTGGCGGGACTCATCGACATCGCCAATAACATCGATGAACGGGAGATTGCCGACAAGGCGTTGCTCATTGCCAAGGATATGGGTCTGTGGGTGTGGAATCGTCTGCACTACCGCACCTTCGTCCAGACGGAAGGCAGTCGCGAGGAACGTCGTCAGCGGCCCGGCAACCGTTACGAGATGTGGAATATGTACATCGCCGGTGAAGTGGGCGGTATGGCTGAATCCCTGAGTCGCCTGTCGGAAATGGTTGCTGAACCGACGGAGAAATTGCGTTTGTTGGAGGCGGCCTCGTATTTCGATGCGCCTGCTTTCTTTAATCCGCTCAGTCATAATATCGACGACATCCGCACACGTCATGCCAACCAGCATATCCCCATGATAACGGGTGCCCTGCGCTCCTATCGCGGCAATGGCAATCCGTATTACTACAATCTTGCTTTGAACTTCTGGAACCTGGTGCAGGGGCGTTACATCTATGCGATGGGTGGTGTGGGAAACGGTGAGATGTTCCGTCAGCCTTACTCGCAAATCCTCAGCATGAACACGAACACCAGTCCTGACCTGAACGAGACGTGCTGTGCCTATAACCTGGCCAAGCTGACTAAGGACCTGAACTGCTACACGCCCGACGATGCCCGGCTGATGGACTATTACGAACGGGTGTTGTACAACCAGATTGTGGGTTCCGTGCATCCCACTCATTACGGCGTGACCTATCAGTATGCCGTGGGGCTGAATGCCAAGAAACCTTTTGGCAACGAGACTCCGCAATCCACTTGCTGTGGCGGTACGGGTGCCGAGAACCACGTGAAGTATCAGGAGGCGGCCTATTTCGTCAGCGATTCCACACTGTGGGTGGCACTTTATCTGCCCACCATTGCCCGTTGGCGTGAGAAAGGAATTACGATAAAGCAAGAATGCGAATGGCCGGCCGAACAGACGTGCATCACTTTTGAAGGTGAGGCTGAGTTCGCTCTGAAACTGCGCATTCCCTATTGGGCCACCGATGGTTTTCAGGTAAGGATTAATGGAGTTGCCTATAAGCCTCATAAGGCTCATGGGGCCTATGGGAAATCATCCTCTTACTTAGAATTTCCTCGTCGTCAATGGCGGACGGGCGATGTCATCGAAGTGCGGATGCCCTTCCAGAAACACATCCATTGGGGACCGGACAAGATGGACCTGGCCTCTAACGGCGGCAGCGAACAGCAGACGCGCTTCACTCCGCAGTGGGTGGGGGCACTGATGCTGGGGCCTCTGGTTATGGCTACGCCCGACATCCACAACTGGTCCGATGCTGAATTCCGCCTCTCTCCTTCGCTCAAAGAAATAAAGGTGGAACATTCGCCATTAGCTCTTTTCCTCCCCTCGGGGAGGTCAGGTGGGGGTTCCTCCTTCCTTCCCGACTATTCTTTTACCGATGAACATCACATCACGCACTACCTGCGCTTGGATATGGGGCAAACGGCTAATGGCAAACGGCAAAAGACAAGCAAAGATAACGACAAGCAGGAACTGGCTCAACTGATGCAGATGGCTCGCGAACGTCAGCACGATGCAAAGGCCTGGGCACCTCATGGATACAAACGTATGCTCGAGGCTAT
The DNA here is from genome assembly GCA_017617235.1 of Bacteroidaceae bacterium. Lineage (GTDB taxonomy): Bacteria > Bacteroidota > Bacteroidia > Bacteroidales > Bacteroidaceae > Physcousia. Next base: position 105,315 of record JAFZWQ010000042.1, read on the forward strand.
GCAGCAACAGGATGCTATGGCTCTGAAGACCGCCCTTGCCACTATGCGTCCCAGCAACTTGGCCGAACCTGAGGACCTGACCGAACTCCTCGGCCTGTTGGCAAAGGCCAGACAAATCAGTAACAAGACAGAAGCTCTGCGCGAGGCCATCCAGTATGCCGACATGGTGGTGCAGTACGTCAACGACGGTAGCGGCACTCACGACCTCATCGCCAAAGCCACCCAGCAACTGCTGCCTTACGCAAGGCAGTAGCGCGAGGGGCGTGCGAGAGTCTCGTCTTACAGGCTTTCGAAGTCGGCACCGATTTCTATTTCCTTTATTTTATCGACTTTGTCGAAGCTGTAACTCTCCAATACTTCGCCCTTGTCGTTTGTGATGACGCACGAATGGAAGTAACTGTTCAGCATCGCATCATTGTCTTCTGTTCCCTTCCAGATGAATGATGTGCCCGACTTGTTGGTCCACGATAGGGGAAGGTCCGTAGCCTTTCCTGAATCTTTCACCTTGGCAGTAAATTGGTGGAATTTGTGGTAAACCTCCTCATCATACGACCATTCCAAGTCCTTTACCAATCCGAAGCTTCCGTCTTTATTCTTTTCAAGGGTGAACGAGAAAGTCCCATTCTTCTTGTAATGTTTATAGTATGTATCGTCATATTCCTTGTCTATACTTGCTGTACACTTGAACGCCCCATTATTACCGATGGGTGTTACGGTGAAATCATATTTATCGGGATATATGTTGCTGCCAAATATGTCAGTGAATACACCGCCATAATCAAATCCTATGTCTGACTTTCCGTTTAAATTACAATACATAGTGTTGGAGAAGGATACGTTCTTCAGGTTGCCGACTCCTGCCTTCTGTTGACCCTCGAAGATGGTGATGTCGATGCCGAGAATGTTCATGTACACCTTGAGGTCGTAGGTTACGCCGTCTGCGAGTGTGACCTTGGCGGTAGATTTGACGTCGGCTCCCTTGACTTCGGCTTTCAGCCATTCGCGCTTTTCATCATCGAAGTCAAAGTATTTCACGATGGCATTCTTCTTGTCCGTGTCTCCAACGGGGACGAACTCGGCCCGGAACTCGGTCAGGGGGTCCAGCACACTCTTCTTCTTGTGGTGCAGCGTCAGTGTCACATCCTTACTATCCTTCGTGCGTACATAGAAGTCTTCGTCTTTAATCTCCACCTGCGGCATGATGGGGCTCGAGTCGATGGGGAAGTTAAGTTCGGTCACATTGAATTTTGCCAAGTCATGATTGAGCACCGTCAGGTTAACACTGAAACCGGCTACCATCGACTGATTGAGCGAGAACCCCTCCCAGGTTGCGAACTTCCACTTCGAACCTGTAATGAGGCTGCTGGGATCGACCAGAGCTACAAGATAGTCCTTGTAACCGCCTTCCAGCGCTGCCAGGTCTAACTTAGAGCTGATAGTGTATTTGTTGAGCAACTGAAGGCTTCCACCCATGGTGAATACCTTGCCGTAAAGCCCTATGACAGTACCTAAGCCCAACCCGTATGAGAAGCCTCCTTCAAACTTGGGACCGAAACTGTATTTCAGTGCATCGGGCTTCTCCGGTTCAAACTCCATGGTGCCCGAGAGCCCATGGCCCTTCTGGTAATGCATGGTTGTATGCACGGTGCGCTCGTAACTGATACTTGCCTCCAGCGAAACGGCTCCCTCAGCCTTGAGGATTAAGTTTACCTGTATCCAAGGTGTCAGCACTACTGGTCCGACGGGGATGGGAGCGATGGTGACTCTGAACAGCGGAATGCGTTTGTCCAGTAGTTTTGCCTCACTCAACGTCTTCAGGTTCATGTCGGCACCAACGGTGATATCTGCATCTATGACGCAATGAGCAAAGTCTATTTCATAGTCAGCAGCCTTCAGCACATAGCGCATCACCATGTCCATACTCATCTTTGGCGTGATTTCTATGTCACCGAATTTAAAGGCTTTCTCCGGCAGTGTGATTTCAATGGGCTTGATGCCCGAGGAACGGGTTGTCGTTCCCCTTGTAAACTCCACTTCGTTGCCGTCCATGTCGTAGATGTGCTCCACCATGTCGTTCAGCGGGATGTACTGTTCGGGAATGTCTATCGACTTGAACGCCTCCATCAGTTCGGCATCCTCGTAGGTCACCTCGTAGCCGTTGCTGGTCTTCGTGACAGATTTCACCTTGGCCAGCAGACCATCGGGCAGTTCGTCAGTCGGCGTGTTGATGATGATGCACTCTCCAACCTTGGGCTCGTCACCTGTTATGGGCATCGTGAGGTGGCGATTCACAGTGTCCACTTGGCTGATTTGCTTCGCGTCAGCCTCGGGCATGACAACCGTATTAGGTTCCAGTTCGTACGTGATTTCACTCATGACAGGGATGTTCGGGTCGATGGTCAAGCCGCCTTCATCCTTAGGGGTAATGTCATTGTTATCGTCCTTGCTACACGAGGCTGCCATGCCTGCCAGGAACACGATAGTAGCGATTGCAACTACAAGCTTGATGGATTCTTTCATAGTATTCATGGTTTTAGATTTTCAATGGTTTATTTCAAGGAATCGCAAGGGTTGATTGCGTCTTGCAACTGTTGCAAAGATACAAAATTTTTTCCATATTGACGAATATTTTGACAACTTTTTTAGTAAATAAATGAAGTTAAATAGGGAGGTGAAGGGACGTCCCATCGTTCCTGTCGGAGCGTTGTAACGCTAGGCGCTTAGCGTTGTGACGCTCGGGCGGTAGCGTTGGGACGCAGGTCGGAGTCAGTCATTAGTCATTAGTCAATAGTCAATAACGTTTTTGAGGGAGGCGAAAAGTGCTCATAAAGATATATTATTTAATAATATATTCTTTATGGCATGAAATCCGTTTGTCTGTTTTCCTTATTGACTAATGACTATTGACTATTGACTATCGATTAGCACATTCCAAAGGAAGTTACATTTTATATTGCAATGTGAAGAAATGCGCCATTTCATCGAGGATTTTGCCATTCTGGAGGAGCTGTGTTTTATACCAAGGTATAAGTTGCGTTCTCTCTCTTGACTGGATATAGGCGTTATTCTGTTGTGTGGAAAGCGCTTTTTCGCATTTTTTTTGCTGATATTGATGGCCAAAAGAGAGGGTACTTTTCAAAATTTTTTTGTATTTTTGCACCAATTTTTTGAACAAACTATAACTAAACTAAACGAAAAAATATGAAATTGTTAGGAAAATCTTGGTTGTTGACCATGCTGATGGCGCTGTTGCTGTTGGGATGGTCCAATAGGGTTTCGGCATGTGCTCCGGAGCAGTCATCGCGATACACTGTGATGCTGGAGGGAACCAATCAGCTCCGACTGAAGATGCCGCTCTACGACAAGGACGACTATGACTGCTGGATTGTGGACGGAACGGTTTACATCCAGATAGATGGAGAGAGTGCTAAGGAGACACTCTTCCACTATTCGTCCGAACAGAACATCAGCAACGACAACTACGCTCCGAAGGTGACGTACTACAGGGGTGTGGATGGAACGATGACCCACTTCCGCGACCGTGGTTACAATTCTGTAAGCGTGGGTACGACGGCATCGTCGAACCAGTGCCCGATGGTGGATAATCAGTCGTATGCCATCCTGAACATCCTGTGGGACATCGCTGCCAAGTATCGTGGAAAGAAGGTGGAAATCACCTGGAGTATCCACCACAATGGTAATATGACGGAGAAGGATAAATGGATTAATATCGAGAAATCCTCGATAAGCATTCCTGCGGCTCCCGATTTGCAGTATCCTATGCTCATGGATCCCATGATTTCTTACGAGACGGGACGCCCCAATCAGATGATGGTGCCATACGTGCTTGCTGCCTCGAACATCACTTCGATGAAAGCACACTATAAAGAGGTGTATCCGTCGGACACGGCCGTCGTTACGGTTACCCTGCCTGCCACGACATCTGAATTTGTCAGAGTTCCAGCTGATGTTTGTATCAAGGATTTCTATGTTGAAGGGACATACGTTGATGCAGAAAATAAAACGCAGACTACCTGTTCTTCGAAGATAGACCTGCCGATTCTGCACCATCCGAAGAGCCTGTCGGTTGTCATGCAGCCCAATGGAAAGGCACTGTTGAAATGGAGAGTCGGCAATGTGAACTGGCAAGACCTCTCTCCAAACGACTGTTGGGAGGTGCAGCGCAATATCTCGGGCGACCCCACAAACAACCAGTGGACCAGTCTGGCACAAATTGTTTATGACGAGGCAACCACAGAGTTCACTTATGAAGACGGCGATTTGCTGACGTTCTATCAGCAGCAGCCGGTTTATTATCGTGTACGACGTGTAATCACGGCAATATGGGACTGGAATTACCAAAGCGGTTATGCCACCACCATGTTGCCGGGAACATTGGCACTGCCAGGCATCACGGAGGCTACGGTGAACCGCAATGGCACCTGGAGCGATATCGAACATCAGGTGGTTGTGAATTTCGACGAAAAACCGCTGCCTACCTATGATACCAATGGCAGACTCATCCTTCGCAATGCGCAGGACTGGGTTGACTTTGCCAATATGGTGAATGCAGGTAATAACGGCATACAGGCCGTCATGGCATGCGATATCGATTTGGGCGACATCCAAGTCCGTGTGGGCGAAACCTCGAGTTGCGCATACAAAGGAATCTTCTGGGGAAACGGACATAAGCTGACGGTGCACTACGACCTGGGTGAGTGCACGGCTCCGTTTGCCTATCTGGGCAATGGCATCATCAGGGACCTCCATGTTGCCGGTACCATCAAGGCCAAGGGCAAGTATGCCGCTGGTATTGCCGGAAACATCACGGGGTCAGGCACCCTCGAGCGATGCCGTTCGTCTGTAGCCATCACAAGTACGATAACTGGCGATGCCACCAACGGAGGATTGGTAGGTGTAGTTAGTGCAGAGGGCGACCTCGCTATCACCTACAGCCTTTTCGACGGCAGTCTGCTGGGTAGCAACTGTAATTCCAACAGTGGTTTTGCAGGTTGGGTACAAGGTAAAATCGAAATGGATGCCTGCCTGTTTGCCCCCCAGAAACTGGCCACACAGACTGCGAGCTGCGCCACATTCTCGCGTAACAAGAGTGCTGCCGAGACAAGTTACTATACGGTTTCCTATGGAACGGTACAGGGAAAATCCGCTGAAGGAATGTCGGCTGAGGCATTGGCAGCGGCTCTGGGAACTTCTTATTGGGAGGTGGTGGATGGCGCTGTCGTGCCCATCAAGAATACTGCGGCAGTTTCTGTTCCTGAACACCTATACGATGCAAATAATTTCCTCATCCTGCGCGACTCGACCGACTGGGATACATTCGTGCAACTGGTGAAGGAGGCAAACGGCGAGAAGGATGTCAATGCCATCATGGCGGCTGATATCTCCACCTCCGTTCCTGTCGGTTCGCAGAACGATGTGCCCTATCGTGGAACGTTCAATGGTAACGGTCACACCCTGACTGTGAACATCGACGGAGGTCTGAATGCATATACGGCACCGTTTGTCAAAGTATCGAATTGTACCATCCAGAACCTGCGTGTCTGCGGTACCGTCAATGGTGGTATCCATTCATCAGGACTGATAGGACACCTCCTGGATAAGGGTGTTACCGCAAAGGTTTACAATTGTCACATCTCGACTAATGTGACGGGATCAGGCGACGACAAGAATGCACCGCATCAAGGTGGTATTATTGGTCATGGTCATAGTTCCAAATGTGAAGTGCAATTCTGTCTGTTCGATGGTACCATCACCGCCAACAACGCTACAAACAAAGACATGGGTGGCAGTTGGGTCGGCGCACTGGTCGGATGGGAAGACGGCGGCACAAACAATTATGTGGAGAACAACCTGGAAATGGGTTCCTATATCAATTATAAACACAACGCCACCTGTGCCAATGCCAAGGACAATGGACATCCGTGGGGTAGTGCGAACAACTATAACTCCAACTACTTTGGAGAGTCGCATAAAACCAACGGAATGACTCCCGACCAAATCGCCAGTGCTCTTGGAGACCAATGGCACGTGGTAGGTGGAAGCGTGCTGCCCATCATAACTACGTCCGAGGATAAACTCCTGCAGACACTCATCTGGGACGACCGTTCCAAGGCTATTCTCACCATCAAGAAATATGTGGGTTCCGAAGAACGCTACATCGAAACTCGCGAATTGACAAGCAGCGAATATAAGGAGGGACAACTGAACGTGGATTTGACCACGGCGTGCGTGGACCACGAGCTCTTCCTGTCGGTAGAGCAGGGCGAATCCACACTGCCCCTGTCCGTTCAGGGACTGCAGATGGCTGTGAAGACCGACGAGGGAGAGGATGCCGTGTACAAGTTCGACAACAACGTGTTGCTGGGCAAGGCACAGGCCGACACGCTGCAGAGCTCTGTCTCTCTGTCTTGGGAATGTACTCGCGGATATGCCGACTACTTCCGCATCAAGCGCTACGACAAACTGAACCCCGACGAAGTGACCATGCTGGAGGATGAATATACGGAGATGGCATATATCGACCGTACCGTCCGTCCGCAGCACAGCTATACCTATATTATAGAAGGCGTGACGCAGTGCGAGGGCAATAACGTGAGCACCACCACCGTCGACGGCTGCTGTGTTCCTACGGGTATGGTTCGCGGATATGTGCGTCTAGCCAACGGAGTCGGACTGCCCAACTATACGGTAACGGCAAAGCCCATGGATACCATCGTTGGCGGCGAGATACTGACCACCGTGACCGACAGCACAGGATTCTTCGAAATCGGTGGACTCATCTACCAGAAGTATGGCGAATACTCGCTGAGTGTGACAGACCCCAGTCGCGAGGCATCGTTCGATTCACAGATTGTCACCTTCGACGAGGATGTGAACCTGCAGTCCAATATCGTATTTACTCAGCAAAATTACTACCTCTTCTCGGGTTATGTCCTCTACGACGGCTCGAGCATTCCCGTTTCGGGTGTCCGCTTCCTGCGCGACGGAGTGGAGGTGGTGAACAGCAACGGCAAGCCCGTAACCACCAATAACCAGGGTGCCTTCGAGGTAAGTATTCCTCAGGGTAGCCACCAGATTCAGATTGTGAAGGAAGGTCACGTGTTCCAGAACGATGGCTTCTACATCACCGAAGGTGCTTTGCCCGATTCCACGTGGCACAATTGGCAGAAGAATGTCAGCGGTGTCTATATGTGGGACAACACCAAGGTGAACCTGATGGGACGCGTAGTGGGTGGTAACATCCAAGGCACGAAAGAACTGGGCAAGTCGCTTTCTACCAACAACCTGGGCGATAACATCACCATGGTCGTTCAGCTGGAAGGCGACAACACCTCATGGATTGTGCGTGACCAACTGAATTCATCGGTTACCGAACGTCACACCGAGGTTCCTCATGGTGTAGGCGATACTACGAGGGTGGATGAATACCGCCATCGCATCGTCATACATCCGGATGTAAAGACTGGTGAGTATTGCCTGCCCATGTATCCTGTGAAGTTCAAGGTGACAGAAATCTATGCCGATGGTTATTCCACACTCTTCCAGACGGGTATGGTAAGTGAGACCGTGGACCTGAACGGCTATGCCAATGGCGATACCGCTGTTTATTCGCGTATCTATCATGCACAGCCTACGCTGGACATCTGGCAGTTCAACGGCACTCAGGACCGCTACTATGGCCTGAAGCAATATACGGCGATGGATAATGCCGGCATACGTGATACGGTGACCCTCTGGCGCAAGGACGAAACAGGCGGCATATACACACTGGGCTATCCGGTATTCATGGCTGATGCCTCAGTGCCTATGGTGCTGTCGGCCCGTGAGGAATACCGATACAATAATGATGAATTCGGGAATTTGGACATTGTTCAACTCGAAGGCGGACATGTGATTGTAGGAAACGGACTGGTGGGCAACGACCGGACCGACGAACTGGATTTGGACAGCGTGGGTCAGGGCTCGTACGTCTTCACTCCGAAGAACCTCACCTTCATGCTCGAAGACCAAATGGCGCTGCGTACACTGAAGTTCACACTGGAATATGACGGCAGTTTCTACGACATCGCACCTATCAATGCATACGTGATGGCGTCACAGCCCAAAGCACAGGGACGCAGAATCATCGCAGGACAGAACACGCATCTGGTGGACATCCTGCGCGACCCACCAGGTGCCTCCAGCTCGGCTTATATTGCAAAAGGCTCGAAGATGAGCTATAGCTACACGGCCGACTATACGGTGACGGTTGGTCTTAGAATGACGGTTGGAACAGGTGTTGGTGCTGACTTCTTCTCAGGAATATGGGCAGGTGTCGGAGCTGGTTCGGAAGCTGGAACAGTATCCTCAAGTGACAACATCATCTCCCTCTCTTACGACCTTGCAACTGCGTATTATCAAGACTGGAGCTACGAATACGAGTTCACTACCAATGAAAAGATTTCTACAAGCAGCAATGTCAATGAGGTGGGCATGAACTCGGATGTATATATCGGTGTGACCGACAATGTTATCGTGGAGGATGCGGTTGCCGTACGTGCTGTGAACAGTGCAGCGCTGGCACGTTTGCGCCCAGGTGTTGGCGGAACAACAACGGTGAACGGTCATGACTTCAAGGTGACAGGTACAGCCAAGGTGCTGGCACGTGGTTGGGATCCTGTGAAGAACGACTCTGTCTATCTCATCCGCGACGAGGTGATGCAGCTGTCTTCGAAAATCAACTCCACTTTCGCTCATTCGCAGAAATACCTCATGGATGAACTTATTCCGACACTTATCCGCACACGCAATGCCTTGCTGCTGGATTCAACCACTACAAGCGATTACGCTCAGGCGATGGCGGATAAGCAGAAGAAACCGGTATATGTGAGCAAGGTGGCTACGGACAGCGAAAACTTCGCACTATCCGGCAACTATGACATGTACAAGCCAACGGACTCCACGGACGAGTGGCCCGACTCTATCCAGGCACTGAATACACAGATTCAAACCTGGGCAGGCTTTATTGCGGCCAATGAGAAGGAAAAGATTGAAGCACACGACTTGTTACGCGTATATGACTTTGACGGACGTTCAAGTGTGGACTATAGCGAGTCGTTCACCACTTCCTCTGGCGAGCACTGCTATTGGAAGCTACCCACTGCACTGAGCGTTGGCGGAGACGGTCTTGGTGGAAGTACTAGTAATGGTTCAACAACCACGAGTGGTGATGATGAAGATTCAGACGTAAGCTTCAAGGCTGGTGGTATCAAGTTCAGCCTCCGTGTCACTCCTCTGTTCAGTTTCGATTTCAACTACAAGAATGGTATGAACGAAGGTCTCACCAAGGAAACTGGTTTCAACTTGTCGTGCGCCCGCCAGTCTAACTTGTCAGTGGGTGTTTACAAAACTCGCGGACTCAGCTCTGACAGCATTGCAAAACTGGCAGAACTGGGCGAAATAGGCTACTTCTACCAGCACGTAGAGGATAATCTGAAAGATATCTACAATGGACGTCCGGGGTCGAGCAACACCACAAGTTATATTGATAATGTAGGTAACGTGCCCCGCTACCGCAACTTTGTGTTCCGTACCCTGGCTGGAGCAACTTGCAGCCCTTGGGAAGAGGAACGTCGCACCATGTTCTACAACCCTGGAACCATTCTCGACCACGGAACGGAGCAAATCAACAAACTGCGTATCTGGGCCAAGGAGCCAAGCGTGTCGAATGTGCCTTACGGCGAGCCTGCACGATTCACCATTTATCTGGTGAACGAGAGCGACCTGCCTGAACGTGTAAGTCATAAATTCAATGTTTACTCTGAAACCGGCATGAATCCGAAGGGTGCCAAGATATATATCGACGGAGCTCCCCTGACCACTTCGGGCATCGAGGTATGGCTCGAGGCAAACGAGGTGGTAGAGAAGCAGGTGGAGGTCTATGCTGGTTCGGAATACGACTATGAGAATCTGGGCATATCTCTCTTCGACGAGGAAGACTACTCGCATATCTACACCGTGAATCTCTCTGCCCACTACGTGCCTGCAGCAGGTGCAATCAATATTTCCAAGCCTGGCGACAAGTGGGTAGTGAATACGGAGTCGGCCTATGACGAAGAACAAATGGCCTACTACCTGCCTGTTCATATCGACGGTTTCGACGTGAACTTCCGCAATTTTGATCACATCGAACTGCAGTACAAACTGTCGAACCAGGGCGATAAGGATTGGGTGAACATCTGCTCTTACTATCGTAACAATGAAGAAGGCGAACAGTTGATGGCTCTTGCCTCGGGCGAGAAGCAGCTGATGGAGCATGATGGTTATATCGATGCGTTCTTCTATGGTGAGACAGATCCTGTAGAGCAGACCTACGACATTCGTGCCGTAACCTTCTGCCGTCACGGCAACGGCTACCTGACACGTTCGTCGAACATCCTTACGGGTATCAAGGACACACGTCGTCCGCAGGTATTTGGCACACCACAGCCCGTGGATGGCATTCTGGGTATCGGTGATGATATCATACTCCGATTCTCGGAACAGATTGCAAGCAACTACCTGTCGGCAGTTAATAACTTCCAGGTAGTGGGACAGACGAATTCGAGCAACATCTCACTGTCGTCGTCACTCCGGTTCAATGGCAAGGATGTGGCCTTCTCGCAGGCTCCACGTAACTTGGAGGGACGTTCGTTCACGGTGGACGTGATGCTGAATCCTGAGCACAATGGAAAGGGTATGACCATACTCTCTCACGGTAAGGACAGTCACGCATTGGAACTGGGTCTTACTGAGGACCATCGCCTGACAGCAGCAATCAAGTACAACGACACCATACCCGCTTCCGTATTTACGGCCAGCGAACCTTGTACGTTCGACGGCTTGCGCGAGGTGTTCTTCCTCTTCGATACCGATATAGAGGAGGGTGCTACCAAGATTTCCTTCTACGATGGAAACACCCAGGTGGGTTCATACACTTATCCGGGCATCTATCAGGGTTCTGGAAACATCGTCCTTGGTAAGTCGCTGTATAGTTTGCTGGAGGGCTATCAGCCTTACACCGGCGATATGTTGGAATACCGACTTTGGAACCATGCTCTTGCTGACGAGGAAATGAACAGCTATCGTCAGAAACAGCTCACAGGTTATGAACTGGGTCTGCTCGACAACTATCCTCTGAATGAAGGTAGCGGCGACTACAGCTATAACCGCACTTCTGGTGGCAGTGATCTGGCGCTTGTCGGAACATCGTGGAAGATGCCTGACGGAATTGGCATGAAACTGGATGGTAGTAAGGGATTCCGATTGAACAACCAGCAGTTCAACCGCTACGATTATCAGGACTACACGATGATGTTCTGGTTCCGCACGAAGGATGCGAAGGGAACTCTCTTCTCCAATGGTACTGCCACAACAGAACTGGGTGCCAAGTCGCACTTCAACTTCGCTGTGGAAGACAGTACACTTGTCCTGAACCTGAGCGGATTGAATGTGAAGACGAATGCCCGCACGAGCGATGGAAAGTGGCACCATGTGGCCCTGACCATCAACCGTTCACGCAACGTGGGTAGTCTGTATTTCGACAACAACCTGACCAAGACATTCGCCGTTGACACTATCGGTGGCATCAGCGGAAACCTGCTGGCAGCCGGTGCAACGTATCTGGATGCTAACACCGTGGAGAATGCCATCACGGGTAATATCGACGAAATTGCGATGTACGAAATGGCACTGACACCTGGTGGAATCAAGAGATTCTCCTCTATCACACCGTCAGGCGAGGAAAAGGGTATGCTGGCTTATCTGAACTTCTCGAAGAACGAACGCCAGATGAGCAACGAAATCAAACTCGTTCCTTCTGGAGTGAGTCTGCGTCGATACAAAGATACGACCACAGGTGAGTTTACGTCGCAGTGCGATACCATAGTGGATAACGCAGACGTGATGCGACTCTACGATACGTCGGACTTTGCACCGATGCATGATACCCAGACGCTGGAGAATATCAAGTTCTCGTATGTGGCTGATGGTAAGGACCTGCTTGTGAACCTGGATGTGCCTGATGCAAACATCGAGAAGACCAATGTGTACATCGTGGTGAACGATGTGGCAGATATGCAGGGCAACATCATGGCTTCGCCGACAGTGCTCGACCTCTATGTTTATCGCAATCCTTTGCGTTGGTCGGACAAACGTATCCGACTGGAAACCAGTTATGGCGAAACGCAGACCTTTGAGGCTACGGTTAAGAACCTGAGCGGAAAGACGCGCAACTTCACGCTGCAAGGACTGCCCTTGTGGATGACAGCTTCGACAACCAGTGGCTCTGTTGGCGCACTGGACGAGGAGACGATAACATTCACCATATCGCCATATACCAATATCGGTGACTATGAAGAAGTCATTTATCTGGTAGGCGAGGACGATATGACTGAGCCCCTGCCCATCACCCTCAAGGTTCGCGGAAGTGCTCCCGAGTGGGCTGTGGACGAAGACCTGATGCATACCAACATCACGATGAACCTCATCGGACAGGTGAAGGTTAGAGGTACTGTTGCAAGTGACCCCGACGACATGTTGGCAGTATTCAATGAAGACCACCGTCTGTTGGGCGTTGCTCATTTGGTTGCTGACGATAACAGTGGGGCAAACGACGGACTGGCATACCTCAATATCTACAATAATAACTACGCAGAGATTGATTTGTATTTCGAGTTCTTCGATGCTTCTACGGGTATCATACACAGAGTATTGCCTGATAGGACAATCAAATTCAAGTACGATACTATTGTAGGTAATACAACCAATCCTGTTCTGTTCGCAGCAAACAATGGTGTGGTGCAGGCCATACCGCTGAAGAAGGGATGGAACTGGGTATCGTTCAATGTAGAGCCTCCCACCAGCACAGTTAAGAGTCTGCTGAATAGTGGTACCAAGTGGGAAGTGGGTGACGCACTGGAGGCTGAACGTCAGGATGGAAGCTATAGCCTGCTGAGTTATAAGGCTTCGCCCAATCCTTACGATCCCAACAATCCAATCTATGCTTGGGACTGCGCAGACTCCCTCATTTCTGTAGATGCAGCTAAGATGTACCGTTTCTATTCCAATAGTAACAAGATTGGATACATTTACGGATTCGCCGTCAATGACCCCATCGTCGTGAAGAAAGGCTGGAACCGCATCGGATTCATCTCTGAATTCAACTTGCCTGTTGGTACGGCTTTGGCACAATATACGGAAATGGCTTCTGACGGTGACATCATCAAGAGTCAAAGCGAGTTTGCCATTCTCTCTGTTGATGCATTAGGCAACAAGCAGTGGAAGGGTACACTGGAGTATATGCGAGTTGGCGAGGGCTACATGCTGAAACGTAATCAGGATAATGAGGTTAAATTCAACTATCCTGTATATTTCTACGACTCTCGTTACAATGGCAACAAGGCTCCGCGCAAGCCTGCCTACGAGAATGTGAGTGGCAGGAGCATGACCGTAGTGGCCGTTGCCGATGGGGTAGAGGTGCAGCCAGGCGACCGCCTCACTGCCTATCGTGGTGCTGAGGTCTGCGGTATTGCAGAGGCTGACGAACAGGGTCTGTTCTACCTCTCTGTCGGAGACAATGAGTCCTATAAGGCCCATGAGAATTTGACCTTCACCATCGAGCGCGACGACGAGCTTGTGGCTGTTACCACACGCAGCCAGATAGGTTATGTGTCGGACGCTGCCCTGGGTACGCCCGATGAACCTACGGCTATCAGCTTCCTCTCGACAGACCAGATGTATGGTGACGGCTGGTACAGCATCAGCGGTATCAAGCTCAATAAACGTCCCACCAAACATGGCATATACATCCATAACAACGAAAAGATTGTAATCAAATAAAACGCTATGAACAAGAATATCATATCTATGTTGTTGCTTGCAGCCCTCACCTTTATGGTGGGGAGCTGCGGCGACGAGGAAATCACTCCTGTTTCCTTACTGAAAGGCAGCGACGTACGCCCCACCACATGGACGGTTCCCGATTATTCGCTGTATGGACTCACCATGTCGGTGCAGGTGGAGTTGGGCGACACCCTTGCCAGCTACCAGAGCAGTCAGGACCTGATGTGTGCCACCATCAACGGCGAGATACGTGCAGTAACCAAACCCATGGTCAACGGTGTTTCAACATACTATCCGCTGTCCATTGCCGGCAACGGTGAGGAGCAAGTGGTAAGTCTGCATTACTATTGCGACCGTCTGCATCGCATCTACACCATCAGCAACTGGGCGCTGTTCAATGCTTCTGCGGCACCCACAGGCGATAGTGGTATTTATCGCCCGTGCTTTACAACGGGAAAATGAGATAATGAGAGAATGAGAAAATGAGAAAAGTATTTTGTTTTATTTTGGCTTTGACTGTCGGAATGGCAGTCAAGGCTACAGTTGTTACCTCTATAGGCTCTGTGACAGAATTTCAAAATTTTGCCGCGAGTGTGAATGCTGGTGATAATTATAATAATGTTTCCGTTTATCTTAATGCCGACATCGATCTTAACAATGAAGCTTGGACGCCAATAGGCACAAGTGAGCATCCTTTTCGTGGTCATTTTGAAGGGGGAGATCATAAAATTTCCAATCTTACTGTCAATACCAGTGGTTTATATGCAGGCCTCTTCGGATATGTCGATAAAGGTGCAGAGGTGAAGGAGGTTCATATTTTGAGCGGAACAATTGCAGTAGCAACAGATCCTGGTGTTAATGCATCTTACCATGGAGGTATTGCCGGCTACAATTTAGGTGCTATCAACAAATGTTCGAATCGCGCGACTGTTTCAGGCTCTAACTACGTCCATGCCCGTATAGGTGGTATCGTAGGAGAAAATGGAACCGATCAAGGTTATAGTGGTGTTGTACGAAACTGCTACAATTTAGGAGATGTATATTCAAGTTTGACGAATGTATATATAGGCGGAATTGTCGGTTATAATTACGGTTCTGTGTATAATTCCTTTATGCGCAGCGATGTGATAAAAGGTGACCCTAATAGTTCGTCTTCTCATTCTAATTATCCTCTCTATGGCAATAATGGTGGAACTGTCACAGGCTGTTTCTATGCAGGTGGTGCCACAACAGACGTTTCTGCGCCTATAGTTCTTGCGGATGATTCTGATAACAGCTCAACGCTTACTACAAATGACGGGCAAACAAAGAATATTCTGTTCAGTAGCCGCACACTATTTACCGATGGAGATTGGAATACACTCTGTCTGCCTTTCAGTATTCCTCAAGGCCCCAATGGCTTTTTCCCCATTGCAGGAGCTACGGTAATGAAGCTCAGCAGCAGTTCGTTCTCAGATGGTGTTTTGACACTTTCCTTCGATTATGCTTTTAGCATAGAGGCAGGAAAGCCTTATATCGTGAAGTGGAATACAGATTTGGGAAACATCTCCAACCCTGTCTTCATGGGGGTAACAGTGAGCAACTCTACAACGACTACCATAACGGAATGTGTTGATTTCGTCGGCAGTTTCTCCCCTGTCACTCTTGCCGCCAACGACAATACGAAACTCTATTTGGGGTCGTCGAATAAACTCTATTATCCCAGCAAGGAAAAGGTTATCAAAGCCTGTCGTGCTCACTTCCAACTGAAAGATGGCCTCACCGCGGGTGACCCAGACCCAAGCGCAGGAATCAAGGCCTTTGTGCTGAACTTTGGCAACGGAGACGAGACGACAGGAATCAGCCTCACCCCTAGCTCTCCCGGCCTCTCTCAGGGCGAGGGGAGTAGTTATTGGTACGCGTTGGACGGTCGCCGCTTCAACGCGAAACCGACGGAGCGTGGAATATACATCCATAACGGAAAGAAGGAGGTAATACGATGAAGAAATACGAGAAACCCACCCTCAAGGTCGTTGTGCTTCAGCACGAGAATATGTTGCTGACTGGCAGCAAGGAGGTTCATTCCCTCAATAAGGGTAGCTATTTCATCTACGAAGGCAGCGACGAAAATGTCGATGAGGATGCAAGATAATGATTGGTAAAACCGCCCGGAGTTACTGGGGGGTGTTGCGCATCCAGACGGTGACAGACAGGCCTGTGCGTTGCTTGAAGGCGGTGCTGAAGGTGCTGTAACTGCTGTAACCGCTTTCGCTGGCCAGTTGCTGGGCGGTGATGGACTCTCCGGCAGTGGTGACCTCCAGATAACGGTTGATGAAGTGGTTGATGCGCAGGTTGTTGATATAGGTGTTATAGGTGATGCTCTGACGCGAGAAATACTGGCTGAGGTAGGTGCGGTTGGTACCAATGGCCTGGGCCAGCTGCTGAAGTGTCAGGTCATGCTTCAGATAAAGCTGCTCGGTTACGCAGTGCTCTTTCAGCAGTTGTTCAATATGGGATAGGTCGATAGTGACAGGCGCAGCCGTCGGCTGCTGCGCTTGTGGCTGGGCAGGGAGTTCTAACTGCGGCAGCGACTCCACACGCCACACCAAGAGTCCGACAAGCACGAGCTCGAGGATATGTATGAGCCAGATGAAAACCATGTTGCTGGCGAGTACATAAATCACATACAGCAGCATGCTAACCAGCGAGACAGTTAGGCTCAGCCACACCTTTTTATTCTCCAGGTCGGCATAGTTGTCGTTCAGCCACCGTCCGTACTGATGGATGGCCACCACTATGTGTCCGGTAAAGACCAAGCCCAGCAATAGCAGGTAGCCCGCGGCAATCTGCTGGAGCAGACTAAAGGAAGTGACCATATACGCTACCCCAATCATCACGAACGGTACAACGGCCGCCATCGCAGGCCACACCTTTCGGCGACGGTCCTGAAGCATAGCCAGCAGCATGCCGGCGAAGGTGATGAACAACAACACACAATCGGCCATGGCGAGCACCAGATAGGCCGCGGAATTCAGGTCGCCGGAATAGATGTAGAACAGCAGCCACCACACATGTGCCAACGTTGTTACGCCGAAGAACGCCGCCGTCCAGCGCCGCAATCGCACTGGTGGCGTAACGCCCGGCGCAATGGCATTTGCCCGGCGAAGCAGTAGGTAGAGCGCCGCCAGTAGCGGCACCACGCCCGTCACGCCGTAGAACACGAAAAACAGTATCAACTGTACTGGTGTCTGTTCGAGTGTCTCCATCTATTTATAGTTGTAACGGGTGCAAATATACAACTTTTTTGCATTAATCGTACATGGATATTAAGAAAAAACACTATATTTGCAGCGAGATAACGTAAATGCAAGAAGATATGGCAACACTAGTATTACAAATTCCCGATGAAAGCCTCGTTTCGAAGGTAAAACAGGCCTGCAAGATGCTTGTGGGCGTGACTTCGGTAAAGGTGCAGAAGCCTGCAAAGGAAAAGACGCGCATCTACGACCCCGAAACTGGCGAGTATATGAACGACAGAGCCGTGAGGGACATTGAGCAAGCTCTCGATGACGCGAAACACGGCAGGTTGACAACCTACAACTCTGTCGATGAGTTTTTCAAGGAAATGGGACTGTAGATCATGGCGTACACTGTTAGAATCTCGAACCGTTTCAAAAAGCAGTTCCGCCTCTGTATGAAGCGCGGACTCGACATGGAACTCATCAACGAAGCGATGCGGCTTCTTGCTGCCAACGGCTCGCTGCCCGCAAAGTATCGCCCGCATAAGTTGTCGGGCAACCTGCAAGGTGTTTGGGAGTGTCACATCGAGCCTGATTGGCTGATGATATGGGAACAAAACGACACACAGTTGACGCTACTGTTCCTACAAACGGGCACGCACTCTGACCTGTTCTAAATATTCCCCCCACACATAAAACAATTTCCGCCGAGACATCGAAAGAAGTCTCGGCTTAATTTTTGCCCCATTTCATCGGGGAAAATGGGGGGGGGGTAAAACGGGACGACCGTTTCAGGATATGCCATTGCGAGTTGCAGAATTTACAAAAAGTTGCAGAATTTACAAAATCTGCAGGTGGCGGGCGGCGTGGCCTTGGATTTCTCATAAGAAATCCGTAATTTTATCGAGCCTTAATATAGAAAATCATGAAAAATCCGTCTCATTTCAAGAATACAAGAAGACAAGAAAACAAGACGATAGATATGAAGACGATTAAATGCCCGAAATGCGGACGGGAGACGGCCTTTGAGCCGGGACGCGATGCAATTGACGAGGACGGCGAGGTGTACCGCTGCCGCCAGTGCGGATGGCCGTTCTGGTGGCGGGGCAAGTCTGTCGTCGAGCGAAGCGATAAATTCTAAACGAACAAGATAATTTTTACCAAATAACATTTTATTTATTAACAATTTAAACTATTAATGCTTATGAATGATTCGATTAAGAGAGTGCAAAGCCAAGCAGGCTTGAGCTTTGCCGAGCGTGAGAATCTTCGACCGGAGGTCAAAGAGAAAGATT
>JAFZWQ010000043.1 GCA_017617235.1 Bacteroidaceae bacterium
GACCTGAGACATCTTTCGGTTGGCGAGACGTTTGTGTTAGAGACTGGTAAACAATATTACTATATCAGTGGTCCTGTTCGAAAACTGACAGACACCACTTTCGAGATTATTCCCTACGACTGCGGTACGGACAACCCCAAAAGAAGTCATTCAGCTTGGATTGTTGCTGTCCGTGAAGGTGACAGCACCCACAAACGCACCGTGCAACCTATTCAAATCGTTCTAAGATAACAAACTGACAATATGAGACAATTCATTCTCTTCCTCTGTGGCCTCCTGCCGATTATAGTGACAGCACAAACAATTAGTTCGCCTGACGGCAGTTATGTACTGACCATGGGCAACAGCATGACATATAGTATTAGTTTTAAGGGTAAAAAGATTGTTGAAAAGAGTCAGATGGGCGTGGAAATCGACAACCGCCTGTTTGAATCGGCGCTGGGTGTACCACGCGGTGTACACGAGAACTGGTGCAGCGACCTTGAGTTGAAAGGTGAGGCGCGCACGACGGTTGATACCACTTGGACACCGCTGTATGGTGAGAACGCCCGCATCCGCGACCATTACAACCAGCTCGTGCTGCACTACGAGAAAGGTAGCCAAGAGGGGGCCGTCGAAGGAGCATACGACAAACGGGAGTATTATGCAATGGACATTATAGTGCGTGCCTACAACGAGGGCGTTGCTTTCCGCTATCATTTCCCAGAGACTGCCAACAGCCTCTTCCTGCACATCAAGGGCGAGCAGACTTCATTCCGAATGCCTGAGGGTACGATGGCGTGGTACGAAGAATGGGCGCAAGGACCATACCAAAGGAAATCTTTGGTAATTAAAAATGAAAAAATAAAAATTAAAAAAGAGAAAGAGGGCGAGGGGAGTGGATGGTTCGAGTCTGAAAGGCCACTACTGATGATTATCCCCCCTCGGGGGGACAAAGAGGGGATCACTTATGTAGCCTTGCTTGAGGCAGCGATGAAAGATTACACCCGTGGTAAGTTCAAGTTGAAGAATGACAATGAGCTGCAGGTTGCAATGTATGACTGCGCAGATATCATCTCACCCTACAATACTCCGTGGCGCGTCATCATGGCAGGAGAGAAGGCAGTGGATCTGATTAATCACAAAGACCTCGTATTGAACCTGAATGAAGAACGTGCACAGAAAGACTGGTCATGGGTGAAGCCTGGTAAGGCTTTCCGTTCTGGGAAATTAGAGAAGTCGGCAATCTTCAAAAGCATTGATTTTTGTGCTGAGTTCGGTATCGATTACGTTGAGTTGGATGCTGGCTGGTACGGCCCCGAAGGAAAAGTGAGCAGTGATGCCCGCAAGGTCATCAAGACGCGTGACTTTACGATGCCCGAGGTCTTTGAATACGCCAAAAGCAAAGGCATCGGTGTGTGGGTATATGTGAATCAGCGTGCACTCTACAACCAGTTGGACGAACTGCTTCCATTATATCAGCAATGGGGCATCAAAGGCATCAAGTTCGGCTTTGTACAGATTGGCAACCAGCAGTGGAGTACATGGTTGCATAATGCCGTAGAAAAGTGCGCCAAGTATCAGTTGATGGTCGATATCCACGATGAATACCGCCCTACGGGATTAAGTCGTACCTATCCCAACCTACTTACGCAAGAAGGCATCATGGGCAACGAGTGTATGCCTGATGCTACCCATGATGTCACGCTGCCCTTCACCCGTTTCCTGTGTGGCCCAGCCGACTACACACTCTGCTATTTCAACAATCGTGTGCAGAGCACCAAGGGTCATCAGCTTGCAATGGCAGCCGTCTATTACTCGCCCCTGCAGTTCCTGTTCTGGTATGACAATCCCTATCCCGATGGCTGGGACAGCGAGGAACTGAAATTCTGGAAGGACTGTCCTACTGTGTTCGATGAGAGCATCGCCCTTGATGGCTTTCCCGGTGAATATATCATCCAAGCCCGTCGCAGCGGAGAAGAGTGGTTCGTAGGTGCCTTGACCAATACCGAGGCCCGCACCGTCAGCATCCCCACCGACTTCCTCCCAATAGGCAAGTACGACGTGACCATTTACAACGACGACCCGACACTCGGTACACAGACTAAAGTGGGTGTGAGTAGCCAAATCGTAAATCGTAAATCGTCAAATCGTAAATCGAGTGGCTTGATAACTCTCCATCTTCAGCCCTCTGGTGGTGCGGCACTGCACTTCAAACCTATCAAATAACCTGTATTATCCAAATAATACCTGAGATATTCATGAAACGTATCATCCTCACCCTTGCGCTTCTTTGCGCTATCAATTTTCATTTTTCAATTTTCCGCATCAGCGTTAGCTCAGCAGGAGTACAAAATGGCAGGACCCTACGAGGTGGTGGCGCGTGACGGAGAGTTCCGAGGCAGCAAAGGCGGCAGTGAGCGCGATATGAAGGCAGCATGGGACTTTGCCAAAGAAGGAAAGCACGACGAAGCGCGACGGATTATCAATGCGTATGCTGAGACGTTGCAGCGGCTTGACGGCCACGATGCACCGCTGTGCCTGATTCAAGGGTACTGGCTGTGTCGGGCGATAAGCCTCACCCCCTCCCCCTCTCCCAAAGAGAGGGGAGAATGGGAAACTATGTTGAGAAGGGCGATGGTACCGACGATGAACCAGTTTGAGGCGGACAGTCCGTATGCCAACGGTAACTGGGGCGCTATCGTGAACCGCTTCCGTATGGCTTGCGCCATTGCCATCGGGGATACGGCGATGTACCAGGCAGCCATCGATTATTACCTTCATGGCTACGACAACGGGTCACTGCCAAAGTATGTCAGCAAGACAGGACAGTGTCAGGAGACGGGGCGCGACCAAAGTCATGCTCAGTTGGGATTGGGTGCCATGTGCGAAATCTGTGAGATGGCGTGGGAACAGGGCGATGATCTGTGGGGCGCATTGGGGAACCGACTGATGAAGGGTATCGAATATACGGCAAAGTATAACCTTGGCTATAACGTTCCCTTCGAGACATGGACCGACTGTACAGGACTCTACAACGACTGGACGGAGCCGGGCTCTATGGGACGTGGCAGACTGTGGCAGATCTACCAGATGCCATACAACCATTATGTGAAGCGCAAGGGGCTGAAGATGCCCTATACCAAGAAGGTGCTCGACATCTACAAGAAAGCGGTGAAAAGGGGTGAGGTGAAGCCCGGTCTTGAGTCGGAGACGTTCTATGCCCCCGGGGTGACCGAGGGACAGAAACTGCATCAAGTGTTTACCTATCCTGCGCCCCAAGGTGCGCCACTGAAGGATGACTACGATGTGTATATCCAGCCGCGTGGGGCAAAGGAGTGGACGAAGATTGATACGTATATGGCTAAAGTTAATTCACAATTCACCGCTCGGCCCAGAGGGACGCTTTCAGAGCGAAGCGGGGAAAGAATTCATAATTCACAAATACCAACTGGAACGGGACATCGCGTTAGTGAGATTTCCTATTGCTTCTTTGACTTCACGGGGGATGTGTTTGTGCGGGTTATCAGTAAGTACAGGAAATTCAAGTCGGCACGAATCCGTCCAGATTATCGAGGCACGATCGCCAACGTGCAGAACGACTCCACTGTGCAATTTCTGCTCTTCCAGCCAGAAAACGTCAGCGTGGAGCTGGACGGGGACATTACGAATAATCTGTTAGTTTTCACTTCCAAGCCACCTGTGAGCAAAGAAGAGGCAGAGCATGAGGCGAAGGCACAAGGACGTGAGTTCAAGTACTATGCTCCTGGATTCTACAATCAGCAGGATACTATCTACGTGCCGTCGAATACCACGGTCTATCTCGATGGTGGCAGTTATTTCTCTAGCACCTTTGCTATAGAGGACGCTGAGAACGTGAGTATCCTTGGACGTGGCATTGCCCGTCCCGCAAAGGGCTATGAGGGTTGTCATGTACACCGCTCCAAGAACGTATTAATTGACGGATTGATTGTGAACACCTGCCCCATTGGTGGTAGCGCCAGTGTGACGCTTCATGATGTTCGTAGCATTTCTTATCCGCAGTGGGGTGATGGTCTGAATGTATTCGGTGGCAGCAGCAATATCCTCTTCGACCGTGTATTCTGTCGCAACAGCGATGACTGTACCACGGCCTACGCAACTCGCAAGGGCTTCGAGGGCAGTACCCGCAACATCCGCATGCGTAACTCCACGCTTTGGGCCGATGTGGCTCATCCCATCTTCATCGGACTTCATGGTGCGGCTGCAGGGCCGAATCCCGAAAAGCGTGATACGATGGAGAATCTGCTCTATGAGAACATCGATATCCTCTGTCAAGCTGAGCCGCAAGTGGATTACCAAGGCTGCCTCGCCATCAACTGTGGCGACAACAACCTGGTGCGCAACGTGACCTTCGACAACATCCGCATCGAAGGCATCCTTCAGGGATGCATCATGCAGGTGAAGGTGGGCTGGAATCAGAAATACTGCAAAGCCCCTGGCCTCGGCGTTGAGGACATCACCTTCCGTAACATTCGCTATAAGACCCTCTCCCCGCTCCCCCGTGATGGGGAGGGCCTCACTACGTTCGATTGCTGCGCGCAACCCTCTCCCCTCCATTATGGGAGGGGCTTGGGGGTGGGTTTTTCTGTCATCAATGGCTATAACGAAGATCGCAAGGTAAAGAACATCACCTTTGAAGGGCTGAGAATAAACGGCTGCGCCATCTACGACGATATGCCCGGCAAACCCAAGTGGTACCAAACGGCCGACTACGTCCCCATGTTCGTGGGTAACCATGTGGAAGGCCTGACTTTCAAGAAATGATAAAGACAAATACTGGTTTTATGAAAAAGAATATCCTTTTCTTGCTTACTCTGACGATGCTGGTATTCTCCTCTTGTAGCCAACGCACACAGAAGTCAAAATCTCCGTCCTTCGATGTGGATTCCGCTCTGACCTATTGCCACCAACAAGTGACAAAGGCATTGGAGGCCCTGCAACCCTATGACTTCACGATGATGCCTCGAAACATCCTTGCAGGTGAACAGACCTGGAATTGTCGAAAGGCATCAACTCAGGAATGGTGTTCAGGTTTTTGGCCTGGCATCCTTTGGATGGACTATGAAAGTGAAAAGGGAAAAGTGAACAGTGAAAAATTTGCTGCAGCCATTCCTTTGGATTCACTGCGCAAAATTGCTGAGGCATATACTGATTCGTTGAGTTTTATCGCAAGTCAGCCTGCCTTCGACCACGACCTGGGTTTCATCACCATTAACTCATGCCTGAAGGGATATGAGGCCACGGGAAATGATGAATATAAGCGCATTGCCCTGGCCGCAGCCGATACATTGGCAACACTTTTCAATCCCACGGTGGGCACCATCCTCAGCTGGCCGCGCCACGTGAAGGACTATGGCGGGCACAACACCATCATGGACAATATGATGAATCTGGAACTGCTGTTCTGGGCGGCAGGGGAAAATGAGAAAATGAGAAATGTAGAAAATGAGAAAAGACTCTATAACATTGCGACGCGTCATGCCGAGACCACGATGAAGAACCATTTCCGCGAGGATGGCAGCTGCTACCACGTGGCAGTTTATGACACCCTTGACGGCCACTTCATCAAGGGCGTAACACATCAGGGCTATGCTGATTCTTCGATGTGGAGCCGTGGACAGTCGTGGGCCATCTACGGCTATACGATGGTTTATCGATTCACCCATGACCAGCGATTCCTCGGCCATGCGCAGAAGGTAACGGATATCTATCTGAAACGACTGAAAGAGACCTCTGACGACTGGGTCCCCCTTTGGGACATGGATGCTCCCGCAGGCGCTCCCAAGGATGCATCTGCCGCTTGTGTGGTAGCTAGCGCTTTGCTCGAACTCTGTCAGTATGTCGATGCAGAAAAGGGTCAAACCTATCGCGAAGCAGCCATTGCCATGCTTGCCGACCTCAGCACAGACCGCTACCAGAGTCGCGACCGCAATGTCGCATTCCTGATGCACTCCACCGGTCACCATCCTGCAGGCAGTGAAATCGATGCCAGCATCATCTATGCCGACTATTACTATCTCGAAGCTCTAATAAAACTGAAGAGCAATCTATTAAGATGAGCCCATCATTTCCCACCTTTCACCTTTAATTTTTAACTTTTAATGAAGCGAAGAAAGGCGTGCTCCCGTGGGAACACGCCTTTTCATTTGAACAGATCTTATCGATTAGAGCTTGTTGTCAGAACCGAGGACGTTCACAATCTTGTGGATGTACATCTTCTTCATGTTCTCGCGAGCGGGCTTCAGATACTGACGAGGATCGAAGTGACCGGGGTTCTCGGCCAGGTGCTGACGGATGGCAGCAGTCATAGCCAGACGAGAGTCGGAGTCGATGTTAATCTTGCAAACGGCGCTCTTAGAAGCCTCACGCAGCTGCTCTTCGGGAATACCTACAGCATCGGGAAGCTTGCCACCAAACTTGTTGATGGTATCTACCTCGTCCTGAGGAACGGAGCTTGAACCGTGGAGTACGATGGGGAAGCCGGGGATGCGCTTCTCGATCTCGTGCAGGATGTCGAATGCAAGAGGAGGAGGAACGAGCTTGCCGGTCTTCGGGTCGCGGGTGCACTGTTCGGGAGTGAACTTGTAGGCACCGTGGCTGGTACCGATAGAGATAGCGAGGCTGTCGCAACCGCTGCGCTTCGAGAAGTCCTCAACCTCCTCGGGCTTGGTGTAGTGAGAAACCTCAGAGGCAACTTCGTCCTCGACACCGGCCAGAACACCGAGCTCGGCCTCAACGGTAACATCATACTTGTGAGCATACTCTACTACCTTCTTGGTGATGGCGATATTCTCCTCGTAGGGAAGAGCTGAACCGTCGAACATTACGCTGGAGAAACCATTGTCGATGCACTCCTTACAGATTTCGAAGCTGTCACCGTGGTCGAGGTGCAGGGCAATCTGAGGATTGGGGCAACCCAGTTCCTTTGCATATTCTACAGCGCCCTGAGCCATGTAGCGCAGAATGGTACCGTTGGCATAGGCACGGGCACCCTTGCTGACCTGCATGATGACGGGAGACTTGGTCTCGACAGCAGCCTGTACGATGGCCTGCATCTGCTCCATTGTGTTGAAGTTGAAGGCGGGAATTGCATAGCCGCCCTTTACTGCCTTGGCAAACATTTCACGGGTGTTCACCAGTCCCAGTTCTTTGTAACTTGTCATAAATGTTAATAATTAAAGACCCCTACCCCAATCCCTCCCCGGGGGGAGGGCGTATATACCACTGGGTTACAGGGTCATGTTAATAATATATTTATTAATTATCTCTATTTTACTTTGTAACTACATCCCTTTCCCTCGGGGGAGGGCTAGGGAGAGGGGTTATTTTATTTCCTTAATCAGATAAACGACAGTGGGCAGGTGGTCGCTGAAGCCATTGAGCCATACACCACCAGATGTGGTGCGCTTGGGAGAACCCTTGTAGCGGCCCTCCTGCTGAATCAGGTAGTCGCGCTTGAAGATATGCCACGTATAAAGTGTCAGATGGCTATAGTCCTTCTTCCCTTCCATATCGAGCAAATTGCGCGACATCAGAATCTGGTCGAACAGGTTCCAGCCACCCTGATAGCTGAGGGTTCCCTGTCCCTGACCGCGAAGTATCTCCCACCAGGGGTTGAAGAAGTCGCCATCCTTAACCTTGGCCATCGCACGCTTTCCACCCAAGTTCTTCAACGACTTATTGTCGGGGTCGTCGTTCAAGTCACCCATGACGATGATACGCTGCTGAGGGTCGGCCTTGTGGATACTGTCGGTGAGTTGCCGAACCTGTTTACCCGCAATCTCGCGGAAGTAGCTGGTGGCACCGCGACTGGGCCAGTGGCATACGATAACAGTCAGGGGGTCGCCATCGATGCTTCCCTGCACGGTCAGATAACCACGAGTGGCACGAGTCGTGTCGCCGTTCTCATAAATATAGGGCTGCAAGAACCACTTTTCGGGCTTAAAGACTGCAGGATTATACAGCAAAGCGCAATCGACACCACGTTTGTCAGGGCCTTCGATATGAATATACTTCATGCCGCGCTTAACCATTCCCGGCTGACCTGTGAGGTCGTCGAGCACACGAGCATTCTCGACCTCGGAAACACCGATTACAGCAGCGCCCTGAGGCACTTTGTCCGTACCCAAATCAAGCAAGGCACGCGACATGTTCTTCAGCTTGTTCTCATACTTGTTCTTATCCCAATGATACGAACCGCTGGGCAGGAAATCGTAATCGTTCTTTCCCTCGTCGTGCACCGTATCGAAGATGTTTTCCAGATTATAAAAAGCCACTGGATAGAGCCCAAGTTTGCGCTCCTGTGCCTGGCATGCTGTAGCTACGAAGAGCACCAGCAGCAATGAGATAAGGTTTTTACGCATATCCGTAACGTGTTTCTTTGCTATTTGCCGACAAATTTAATGAAAATTTCCGATACGCGTGCGCAAAATCCAATAAAAAGGTATAGCCCCTTCAACTTTTTTTCACAAAAATTATGGAAAAAGATGTTAAAGCCAGAAATTTTATGTAAGTTTGCAAAAGCATAAACAATTTTAACAACACAAATACGACCTATGACAAAGAAGTTACAGCTTGTGGCGATATTCTTAGGAATGGCGTCACTGGGTCTGGCTCAGAACGAGAAGGAAGACAGCACGGAGGTCGATGCATCCCTGAAACAGGACAATGCGGCCTTCGTCTTCACCGAATCGCAATTGGGCGAGGATGACGACGTTACACAAAACGTCATCATGGTAAACTCGAGTAACAACGTGTACACCAGCAACGTGGGCTATCTGTTCAGCCCCGCACGCTACAAATACCGCGCATACAACTCGAGGTACAACGACATTTATTTCAACGGTGTGCAGGTGAACAACGTAGAGAACGGGCAGTTCAACTACAGCACCATTGGCGGTATGAACGATGCAACACGTAACATCGATGCCAGCGGTGTCTTCGAGGCCAACGTTTTCTCCATGTCCAACATCGGCGGCTCGTCGAACTACAATTTCCGCGCCAGCAGCATTCCCGCAGGGCACAAAATAACCCTGAGCGGAGCCAACAGAAACTACACGGCACGCGCCATGTACACCTATGGAACAGGAATGACGAAGAACGGATGGGCCTTTGCCGCAACCGTCGGCTACCGCTGGGCAAACATGAACACGGCAGCTGTAGAAGGTACGTTCTACAACTCGCTCTCCTACTTCCTGAGCCTGGAGAAGAAGTTCAACGACCACCATTCGCTGAGTCTGACCACCTGGGGAAATCCCACGGAACGAGCACAACAGGGTGCCTCGACAGACGAGGCCTACTGGTTGGCTAACAACTACCAGTACAACCCCTATTGGGGCTATCAGGACGGTAAAAAGCGTGCCAGCCGCGTAGTCAACAACTACGAACCCACGGCACTGCTGACCTGGGACTTCAATATCAACGACAAGATGAAGCTCATCACCAGCCTGCTGGGTAAGTACGCTATGTACAGTTCCACCAAACTGAACTATTCGGGTACGAACCCCCACCCCGACTACTGGAAGCGATTCCCTTCCTATTATTATGATGTATGGGGAAACAATGGCGGTGACCTGACAGGCTGGCAAAACGCATACGACCTTTGGACAGGTTCGGAAGCCTACCGTCAGATTGACTTCGACCAGCTGTATTTTGCCAACCAGCAGCTGAATGCCAGCGGACACGATGCCATCTACTACATCGAACGCCGCCACAACGACCACTTGTATTTCGGATTAGGAAGCACATTTGAATACAAAATCAACAAACAGCACAAACTGCACGTCGGATTGCAATTGGCCTCAAACAAGGGCATGCACTATCAGACGATGGACGACCTGCTGGGCGGACAATATTTCCACAACCGCAACACCTATGCCGAAGGTACCTATGCCGATGGTGCCGATGAAATTTACTACGACCTTCGCAACAAGAACGGTGTAGTATGTGTAGGCGACCGCTTCCGCTACGACTACAACATTCTCGTGCAGAAAGCCACACTGTGGGCAGGCCTGACACGCGACAAGGGCATCCGCCACAGCTTCCTGGCTGCAAAAGTGGGCGGCACAGACATGTGGCGTGACGGTAAGATGCAAAATGGTATCTGCAAAGACTACTCATACGGCAAGAGTGGCAAGGCAGGATTCATGGACGGCGGCTTCAAGATGGGAACAAACGTGAACATCGGTCACGGACAGGCCCTGAGCGTAGGCGCTGGTTTTGAACTGCGCGCACCCAATGCCAACGTGGCCTTCGTCAGCCCCGAAATGAACAACAACTTCGTCAGCAACCTGCGCAACGAACAAGCCTTTACCTGCGAATTCGGCTATTCCATCAACAACAAATGGCTGCAGATGAACTTAACAGGTTACTTCAGCCATACCGAAGACGGAACAGAATGGCAGAACTTCTATTTCGACGATGTAAACTCCTTCACCTACGTCAGCATGACAGGCGTAAAGAAGCACTACTTCGGAGCCGAACTGGGTATGAAATTCAAGGTGACCAGCAACTTCACCGTGAACCTGCTGGGGTCAATTGCCGAAGCCAAATACGCATCGAACAGCAACGTGTCATACATGCTGTCGAACAAAGGCGACATCAACCAAGACATCTGCTGGAACAAGGGCATGCGCGAGAGCGGAACACCTTTGGCAGCCGTCAGCCTAGGCCTGAAGTACAGCATCAAGGGATGGTACTTTAACCTGAATGGCAACTACTACGACCGCATATACCTCTCTTATTCGCCCAATATGCGTTACGAAGCAACCCTGCGCGACCAGATTACGAACTTCAATGCAGACGGTTCTCTGGGTTACATCGACAGCTCAGACGGTTCGCTGCACCCCTCTGACGCAGCGCTTCAGCAAGCCAAGAGCAACGGAGGATTCATGCTCGACGGTTCTATCGGTCACACCTTCCGCATTGCTCACCACCCCCTGAACGTAAACCTGATGGTGACCAATATCACCAACAACCGCAAACTGTGCACCGGAGGTTACGAGCAAAGCCGTTCCACAAACTACACGAACAAGGAAACTGACGGCAGCGGAAACACCGTAACCCGTACCTATAACTTCCAGAAGAATCCCAAGAAGTTCTACGCCCAGGGCATCAACTTCATGATTAACCTGAACTACCGGTTCTAACTAAATTGAAGATTGAAAATTGAAAATTGAAGATTGAAGATTCTTCGATGAACGAAGCGACTACGTCGATTAGAAAGTTGAAAATTCAATATAAAATGACTATGAAAACATACATAAAACATCTCTGTGGGCTCTGCCTCCTCTGCGTGCTCTGTGGCGTAAGCATGTCTTGTCAGGACGGTGACTGGGATGCACCCGACTTTTCCGATGGTGTACCCTATGGAAATAATGCCCTCACCAACGACAACATTATCACCATTGCCCAGCTGAAGGCACAGTATCCCGCTTACAATGCGCCCTTCTCGAACATCGAAATCACCAACGACAGCAAACTTCGTGTTCGCGTTACCGGTAACGACATACAGGGAAATCTCTACAACAGCATTGCCGTGCAGGAAGATGCCACTGGCGACGCACTCCTCGTCTGCATTTCGGGTAGCGACCTCTTCGCAATGATGCCCGTCGGACAGGAACTAATCATCGACTTGAAGGGACTCTACTTCGGCTGCTATGGTGCACAGCCCCAATTGGGAACGCCATACACCAATGCCCGAGGCAACACCTTCCCCAGCCGCATGGATGCAGCTTTGTGGGAAAAGCATGTAAAACTGATCGGTAGCGCCGATCCCAGTAAAGTTGCACCCATCGATTTCCCCGACGCCCCCACCCTGGCCGATGCCGGCAAACTGATGACTATCAAGAACGTCAGCATTAAGGGAGCCGACGGCACCACCACATGGGCTTCGAAGAAAGATGCCGGTACACAAACCAGCGTGACCAAATACTTCAACGAAAAGGGAGAAACGGTCATGGTCTATACCAGCACCTATGCAGACTTTGCCAACACCCCCATTCCCACAGGCAAGATGAACCTGACAGGAGTTTGGAAAGTCTATCAGACAGACAGCAAATACGACCCCAAGTGGGAGCTCATCATCCGCGATGCAAAGGATATTGAGAAAATTGAAAATTGAAAATTGAAAAGTGAAAGTGAAAAGTGAAAAATTAAAAGATAAACATATATAATCATGAAAAAATTTTGGAAATCATTAGCATTCGCACTCGTAGGCGTTTTCGCCCTGAGTAGTTGCGAGGATGTGCCTGCCCCCTACCCCAATCCTAACAACAATGGAGGTAATGACGCAACCACCGATTTAATCACCGTTAATTTTGTCAGTGGTCAGGGAAAATGGACCATCGAGGACAAAACAAGCAGCAGCATCTGGAGCCACGACTCGCAATACGGAATGAAAGCCAGTGCCTTTAAGAGCGGCAACAAGGTAGCAAGTGAAAGTTGGCTCGTATCGCCCGAAATCGACCTTACCAACGCCACAAAAGCTATGATGGTTGTCGAGGAAGCTATCAACAAAATCGACGCTGGCGACCCCAAGGAAATGATGACCGTATGGGCAACCACCGACAACGGCGCCACATGGGAGCCCCTCACGGCTAACGCACGTCCCGCCGGCACATCATGGACCATGCAGGAAGATAAGTTCGACCTAAGCGCATATGACGGCAAGAAACTCAAAGTTGCCTTCAAATATGTCAGCACAACGGAAAGTGCAGGTACCTGGGAAATCAAGACCGTAAAGGTTCAGGGCACAGGCAGCGCCACCATCGAAGGCGGTGACACCCCAACTCCCACTGGCACTGAAGTAACCTGTGCTGAGGCAGTTGCACTGACTGAGGCTTTAGCAGATGGTGCAACCTCTACAGAAGTTTACACCATTACAGGCTACATCACCGAGGTTGTGGGAACTCCCAGCAAGAACCAGCAGACCTTCTGGATGGCAGACACCAAGGATGGTGGCAAGGTCTTCGAGGCTTATTGGGCCAACCTGCCCGAGGGTGTTACCGCATTTGTTAAAGGCTCTAAGGTTAAGATTACAGGTAACCTTATAAAGTACGTGAAAGACGGTAAGGTTACTCCGGAAATTAAGAACGCAACTGTCGAGATTCTTGAAGCTGGCGATGGTGGCGACCCAACCCCCGGCCCCACTCCTACTGGAACGGATGTAACTTGCGCTGAAGCTGTTGCACTGACCAATGCCTTGGCAGATGGCGCAACCTCTACAGAAACATATTCCGTTACAGGCTACATCACTAGCATCATCGGCAGCGTTAGCACAAAGACAGGAACACCACAGCAAAGTTTCTGGATGGCCGACACAAAGGACGGAGGTCAGGTTTTCCAAGCCTACTATGCCAACGTTCCCGATGGTGTTACAGAGTTTACCAAAGGTGCAAAAGTTAAGCTTACAGGAAACCTTATAAAGTATGTCAAGAACGGTACTGTAACAGCCGAAATCAAGAATGGCAACGTGGTAATCCTCGAAGCTGGTGATGGTGGCAATGGCGGTGACGACCCAACGCCAGGCCCAACTCCTTCAGGCGACCCCGTAGCTGGGTTCTCGTTCTCTAGTGTAGACATCGTTAGCGGTGCAACAGGTAGCGTTGCACTTGATACGAACAAATATGGTTCACAAGCAGTGGCAACACAGAGCACTTGGTACACCTTTGCTGTCAATGGTGCTTCTTTTACAGGCTGCAAGATTTGCATCGCAACAGATGCAAATGGAGGCGGCATACAGATGCAGGGCAATGACAGCGATGCCTCAAAACAAGGTTTCCTGACCAATGTTACCCCATTTAAGCCCATTAAGACCATCACCGTTACCCTGCGCGTAGTGAATTCCAGCACTTACGACCCCAATTTCAGTCTGTATGCCGGAACATCCACTCACCCCACTGCTAATGCCATCACAGGCAGCATGGATAAGACGGAGGGTGAAAGCTTCCGCACCTACACCTTTACATTCGACCTTAGTGCCGGCGATTATTCGTTCTTCACCATTGCCAACGATAAGGCCGGAGCACTCTACATCGACAACATCAATGTAGTCACCAAGTAAGGTTTTTCTAACTCCCTATAATCAAAATTCCCATAGCATTTACGGCGCTATGGGGATTTTTTTTGTACCTTTGACCATAAATTGATGAAAATAATCAAATTTATTTGGTATTTTGCTCACTTATTAGTAATTTTGCAGTCCGAATGCTGAATAGTGAGCCACGAGTGGCTGTGTTACCAACTCTATTCGGGCAAATAACGAGAGAACAGAAACAAACAAAAAAGATAAAGACATGAAAAAGGACATCCATCCCGAGAACTATCGCCCCGTCGTGTTCAAGGACATGAGTAACGGCGACATGTTCCTCAGCCGCTCCACCTGCAAGACCACAGAAACCGTAGAGTTCGAAGGTGAGACCTACCCCGTAGTGAAGTTGGAAATCTCCAGCACCTCTCACCCCTTCTACACTGGTAAGTCGAAGCTCGTCGACACCGCAGGTCGCGTAGACAAGTTCATGAGCCGTTATGCTAAGACTCGCAAGTAATCGTCTACGGCGGTGCAAACTTACGAACATCAGCCTCGTTTTGGGGCTGATGTTTGTTTTATATGCCTGTGGCAGCGACAACGACGTCAAGCCATCAGGCGGCTATAATATCATCGCCAACAGTCCCAATGCACAACGCATGGGCGAAACCAGCATAGCCAGCAAGGGCAGCGTGGTAAAGATGGGCAGCATTCAGGCTGCGAGCGAAGGAAACGTCGACCTTAGATATGTCGCCGCACGCATGGAGATACCTCGTTTACAAGGTGGCGACCGAAACCTGTTCCTGGTTCATACATTGAGCGATGGCAGTGTAAACTACTGCGTAGAGTGGAACTACAACCTTCGTGCCCAGTACTGGTCGGCATTCCGATGGGACAACACCAACAGCGACGGAAGTGCAGGTTACTCTGGTGAGTTTGCCGAAGACCCACTTATCCCATCAGAATACCGCACAACTCTGGAAGACCACAAGAGTAACGGTCACGACCGAGGACATATTGTGGCCAGTGCCGACCGTCAGCATACGAAAGAAGCCAACCGACAGACCTTCTACCTGAGCAATATGCAACCCCAGTTGAACGGCTTCAACACTAACGATAAAAAAAGCGACTGGTATAACCTTGAAATCCGGCTGC
The DNA here is from genome assembly GCA_017617235.1 of Bacteroidaceae bacterium. GTDB lineage: Bacteria > Bacteroidota > Bacteroidia > Bacteroidales > Bacteroidaceae > Physcousia. The sequence goes on from JAFZWQ010000043.1 coordinate 15,203, forward strand.
GTGACAAATACAACAAGGACGGATTCCGCGACACATTATATGTTGTTAAGGGCGGTACCATCAGTGCCGGTATGTATTCGACCGCGAAAGGTCTGCCCGTACCCAAGTATTTCTTCATGGCTGTTTTATGCAAGAAGAAAAGCAATCCATCCCTGGGTGGTTATAAGGCCATCGGTTTCTGGATGGAACATAAAACCAACACGTACACGAACAACATCAAGGACTATGCTGTCAGCATCGACCGCTTGGAGGAGTTGACAGGTCTGGACTTCTTCTGTAACCTGCCCGACAACCTCGAAGAACAGGTGGAGAAGAGCCTCGTTCTTAGTCTATGGTAAGGTTTCCCTAAATCCTATTTCATCAGGTTGCCCAGGATATCACGCGTCAACTCACGTGTGATGGTCCTGGTGGCTGCCGATGTAGCATTCTTGGCCACTCGACCAGTTGTCGAGGTGCGCGACTTTGTCTTCTTACCCGTGATGGCATCCGATACCAGAGTGCCTGCGATAGTGGCCAAAGTTCCCGTAACAGCTGTGAAAATAGCCTTCAACACCTTTGAGATAAGAGAACTCCGACCCCTACCCCCTGCCCTCCCCGAGGGGAGGGAGTCTTTAGTTTGGGCCTCTTCTTTCCCCTTCCCCTCGGGGGAGGTTGGGAGAGGGGTTTCCTTCAACTGTTCGTAGGCACTGGTATTATCTACGGCCTCGTCGTATTTACCATAGATACGTGACTGCTTGATGACATCCAACCGTTGTCCTTCGGTGATAGCTCCGATTTGAGACAAGGGGAAGAGAATCTTTGCACGTTCCACCACGCTGGGAGCTCCCTTCTCGTCGAGGAAGCTGACCAATGCCTCGCCTGTCTCCAGATTCATGATAGCCTCATCTGTTTTGAAGGCTGGATTGGGACGAAACGTATCGGCAGCCGTCTTCACTGCACGCTGATCCTTTGGCGTATAGGCACGCAAGGCGTGCTGAACACGATTTCCCAACTGACCCAGAATGTTCTCAAGAATATCCGTGGGACTCTGCGTTACGAAATAAATGCCCACACCCTTCGAACGAATCAGTCGAATTACCTGTTCTATTTTGTCTACCAAGGCTTTTGAGGTATCCTCGAACAGCATGTGGGCCTCGTCGAAGAAGAATATAAGTTTGGGCAACTCCATATCACCGACCTCGGGAAGTTGTGAATACAGGTCGCTCAACAGCCACAAGAGGAAGGTTGAATATAGTTTGGGCTGCATCATCAGCTTATCGGCAGCCAATACGCTCATCACACCCTTTCCACCTTCTTGTTGCAAAAGGTCCATAATATCGAACGAGGGTTCGCCAAAGAACTTTTCAGCACCCTGATTTTCCAACTGCAACAATGCACGCTGTATGGCACCAACTGTTGCCGATGAAATATTTCCATATTTCGTGGTATATTCTTTGGCATGCTTCGATACGAAATCGAGCATAGCACGCATGTCCTTCAGGTCGGTCAACAGCAATCCTTGCTCATCAGCAATACGGAAGGTGATGTTCAGCACCCCATCCTGCGTTTCGTTCAATCCCAACAAACGACTGAGCAGCTGTGGTCCCATCTGCGAGATGGTGGCACGCATGGGATGTCCCTGTTCGCCAAACACATCATAAAATCGTACCGGACAAGACTGGAACTCAGGATTCTCCAATCCGAACTCAGGAAGACGTTTCTCGATGAAACCCGACAGTTTACCTGCCTGACTGATACCGGACAAGTCGCCCTTCATGTCGGCCATGAAACAAGGAATGCCAGCCTGGCAGAAACTCTCGGCAATAACCTGTAAGGTTACTGTTTTACCCGTACCTGTGGCACCAGCCACCAATCCGTGACGATTCGCCATCTTGCCCACAATACTCAGTGGACCATTCTCGCAATGGGCTATGTACAGCCCGTGTTCCTTGTCAAACATAGTATTATGATTTTGAGTTAATTTCCTTCTTTTACAAAGCCACTACCTGTCCAACGGTATCGCAGGGAACGCAGAAAACGTCGGGCCAGTTTCTTTTCGTCTATATTCAGTTCGCTATCCGTAAGCGTCAGAATAAAGACAGGTTCACAAGGGTCAGCTTTCACCTCGACAAAACGCAAATCATCGATACTGCGCTGGGCAAACGTCAAATCGGTTGCAACAGAATCTGGTGCCGGGCTAAAGAAATCAGCAGTTTCCGGCTTCGGCATTTCCACCCAATTCAATCGCTGCCAGTTTTTATCGTAGAATGTGATACGACTGTCACGCACAGGCGATGTTATGCTTTGTATCAAGCATATCACCTGCAAGCTATCCTCGGTTTGCAGCAGTTTCATCTCTGCCATGCTAACAGTTGAAAGTCTCAGTCGCAAATAGTCAGGTGTCAAAGTATCCAGTTGCACATAGTCATTCAAGCGGTTGCGTACCTTTGCCTCCATGTAATTGTTGTAGAAGTCCACCATATCACGACGGTTCTTCTGTGTCAATAGCGGGAGAATGCTATCGGGCATCACTGTGAAAACTTCGCTCATCGGCTGAGCGAAAGTGAGAAAATGAGAAAATGAGAAAATGAGTATTAATATTATTCGTTTCATCGTGTACCAAGATAAAGGAACAACATACCTATGAGAACCAGCAACAGGTCGATAGCCTTCGAGCGCAGGTTCTTTTCCCTGAAAACAAGAGCACCCACACTGAAACTAACCAACACACTACCCCTTCGTACCATGCTGACCACACTGATCAGAGCACCTGGCAGGCTGAGCGCATAGAAATAGGCGAAGTCCGCCATGCTGAGGAAAATACTGATGAGGGGAATACACCAATGCCAATGGAACGGCGTCTTCGTCCGTCGTGGTTTCCATAACAACACAAGCATAAAGCCCATAATCACGCACTGGTAGAAATTGAAGTAGCTCTGCACCGTCAGACGGTTTAGTCCTACCCCACCAGCATCGGGTGCCGCCATGAGGTATTTATCGTAGAGTCCACTCAAAGCCCCGAATATAGCAGCCAGCACGGTAAGTAATATCCAACGATTGTGTCGGAAGTCGATTCCTTCCTTCTTTCCACTCCGGCTGAGCATATAAAAACTGATGATGGCAAACAGCACGCCCACCCATTGATATAGGTTCAAACGTTCCCCAAAGAACAGCAAGGCACCTATCAGCACCATCACCGGACGCGTAGCATTGATGGGCCCCACCAATGTCAGGGGCAAGTATTTCATACCGAAATAGCCACATATCCACGAGGAAAGCACAATCAGGCTTTTCAGCACGATATATCGCTGCACCTCCCATCCGCCAAAGGGCACATCGGGCAACATAGCCACCGGCAGGAAGATGAGCGAGGAAAACAGGGTATTCAAGAATAGTACCGGCAATACAGCATTCTCTCGCAATGCCTGTTTCTTAAAGACATCGTAGAACCCCAAAAGGGCCGCACTGAGGAATGCAAATAGTAGCCAAATCATACAACTTATGATTTCATATTAGACCTACTGGACTCATTAGCCCCATAACTCACATCCACCAGAAACAACCCATGTCCAGGAACACTCTCACCAGCAGAACAACGGTTTTTTTGTTCTATAACCCGACAAAACTCATCGATGGTCATCCGTTTTCTTCCTACCTCCACCAAAGTGCCGACAATTGCTCGCACCATATTACGAAGAAAGCGGTTGGCTGTAATCGTAAAGACCCAACATCCTCCCTCCAAGTTTTCATCGTGGGTCATGCCCCCTCCTTGGAAGGGGGTTAGGGGGAGGTTGTCCCACCTTGCCTCAGTAATGTTGCATAGATTGGTCTTTGTATCGGTATTCACTTTGCTGAAGCTGGTAAAGTCCTCGAAGTCAAGCAACCGTCTTGCCGCCTGATTCATAAGGTCGAAATCCAGGGGAAACGTTACCAGCCAACTGTAACCACGCAGGAAAGGGTCTTTGCGCGTATGTATATAATAATGGTAAGTGCGCGACGTAGCCGAGAATCTGGCGTGCATATCGTCTGATACTGGCCAAATGCGCTGCACAGCTATGTCCTGTGGTAACAACTTATTCAGTTTATACACGAGTTGCATGGTATCCAACTCCACAGGATAGTCCATATGCGCCACCATCATGCGAGCATGTACACCAGCATCCGTCCGTCCTGCACCCACCACCTCTATAGGCTGGCGCAACAAGGTGCTCAAGGCCTCCTCCAGTGTCTCCTGCACGCTCGTACCATTAGGCTGTCGCTGCCAACCATGATAGGCTGTACCATCGTAACTCAACTGGATGAAGTAGCGCATGACTTAATGGCCAACGATTAAAGTTTAACGTTTAATGATTTTCTTGTTAGAGCGGATGATGACGTGCTGCTGGTTCGTGGCACGACGTCCGTTCAAATCGTAGATAGCATTTGACCTTTGACCTTCGACAATCTCATTTATGCCGTCGGCATTGCTATAACTGCTCATCTGAACATCGTCTAGGTTAGAGCGTTTCGTATTGGTAGAACCATTGTTCACGAAACGCAGACAGATATCGCCCTTCACATCCAACTTATAGCCATATCGCTGCCAATCGCCCATCTCGATATTCTCAGCTACAACGGTCCAGTTCTCACCTCCGTCGATGGAGTAATAGACTGACAGTTTCACACCTGTATCCTTACCGTAATGTCCGGCATAGAACCAGAGCGAATCGCAGCCGTTGGCCTTGTCCTCCTGCATCTCTATGGAACCCTTGTTACGCAAACGTACACTGCGCGTACCATTCCTGTTGTCATCGCCCACAGGGTAGGCATCTGTCATCCGCCACTTGGCTGCAGTGCAGGTCACGGTGGCTTCGGCATATCCGTTCTTACTTCCTGTTTCAAAGTCTTCGAAGAAAGCCTTGCTGGCACTTACGGAAGCCGTCAGTGTTACGACCTTCTCTTCCACGCCCTTGGTATTCAGCAGCATCTCGCCCTCGTATTCACCTTCCTCGGCAACGGCTCCCATGCGCACCAGGAACACAGGCTCCGAGCCCGTGAGGGTCAGTGTCTGGCCCCACTCCTCTCCGTCAAAACTCACCTCAAAGGGTGCATCTAGCGAAACCTGGGTTACATATTCGGGCACAGCCAGTGCTGTTACAGTCACCTCTGTTTCGCGACTGGGTTCACCTGGCACGGTGGTAAACGAGATTGCCGAAGGCGATACTGAGAACACGGGCTTCACTTCGGGCATCTGCACGGCGACCTCGTTCGAAGAAGCCTTCAGCACTCCGTCCTCGTATATCGAAACGGTATAGTAATAGAGTGTTTTAGCCTGCAAGCCAGACACCTGGTAATATGTATCCTGAGTGGTAAATGTCTTGAAGGGCTTGTGACTTCCATCGCTACCTTTTGTATAGACGTCCAGGGTGTATTCAGCACCGGGTTCATAGTTCATCCAATTAGCAGTGAAACGGCGCACATAAGGGGTGCAGACAATATCAGTAGCCTCGTAGGCCGGAATGCCGTCCACAAAGGAAACGCTCAGAGTGTCCGTCAGCAAGATGGCATCTCCGCTGATGGTGAGCACAGCCTCGTAGCGTCCTGCCTTCTCAGGCTTAACATGCAAGGGCACAGCATATCCCTCCACCAATTGTTCCGCACTGACCTGTGTCGTTCCCAGTTCGAATACTGGATTGTTTACAGCCAGAGTCAGCCCGTTCGGTATGTTCCGTCCGCGTATTACCAACATGGTATCCAACCCTTTGCTCAAAGCCTGCAGTCCGTAATCGAACCGCACCTTTGCCTCAGGCACGAACAGTTCTATCTCCATCGATGTCGGGTCAACATAAAACTGTTCTTCCGTACTGTCGCCCCAGATATAGTCGGCCAACTGGGGATAGTCTACGAAGGGATTTCGGTTACCCTGGATACCATAGATGACTTCGTTACGGTCCTTCTCTATCTGGTCTACAGGGTCTTGCTTGGCCCACTGGAGCATCAATTCATACACCCAAGGACGCATCGTGGGCCAGTCGCTACCGTCCACTGTCAGCCAACCTTCCGTCGTTGTCCATAGGTTACGCATGTGACTGTAACAGGTGGCCATATAGAAATAGGTACGTGCGAAATCACCCTTCCACTGGTCGGCGGGCTCCCACGCTGTAATCAATGTATCCGCACGAAAGCTGCTGGACTTTCCGACCTTAGTGACGCCATTATCGTAGGCTACTGCTCCGTCAACTACACCAATGGGGTTATTACTCTTACGACCATTGGCAGGTGCATCGGCAGGATACAGGTTGAAGAGGTCGCAATAGGCATTGTTCATCAAGTGTCCCCACCAGCTGTTTGCCCAGATGTGTTCGATATTCATGTTCGAAACAGCAGACTTATCTTCATTGAAGCGTCGTTGTTCATTGCTGTATCGGTCGCGCACATATCCACCTTCCAGCCAGTCGGCAGCATAGAAACCAGCCCACGTGTAGCCCTCACCCTTACCTCCGTAGCTCAACACCAAGTTGGGCTGTATCAGGTCGTGGAGTGCCGCTTTCAACTCGGCCTTCTTCAATCCCTCTACACTACGGTAATACCCTGTCTGGGCACAAGCCAGACAGGGTATTAATAATAAAGTTATGATTAGGCGGCACATAATAGCAGAATTATAAGTTGTGCCGTAAGGATACGCAGGAACATACTCAAGGGATAAACCGTCGAATAACCTACGGCAGGGGCATCGTTATTAGCCGTCTGCGTGGCATAGGCCAGTGCTGGCGGATCGGTAGTAGAACCTGCTATCAATCCCATTAGAGTGAAATAGTTCAACTTGTAACGCAGTCGGGCCACAGTGCCCACAATCAGGATGGGCACGACGGTAATCAGGAAGCCACACCATACGTATGTCAGTCCGTCGCCATCTGCCACCGTGTTCCAGAACGAAGCTCCTGCCTTGATACCCACGCTGGCCAGGAATAGTACCAGACCTATCTCACGCAACATCAGGTTGGCGCTCGTTGTGGTATAGGCCACCAGATGTGCACGATAGCCGAAGCGGCCGACCAGGATGGCAACAATCAGCGGACCACCGGCCAGACCCAGTTTTACAGGAGTAGGAATGCCAGGAATGGCAATAGGCATCATACCAAACAGGATACCCACGAAGATTCCGATGAAGATGGTCGACAGGTTGGGATGGTCCAAACTCTTCACCGAGTTGCCCATCATGTTTGCCACGCGGTCCACAGCATCCTCTGGACCTACCACCACAATCTTGTCGCCCACCTGCATACGCAGGTTGCGGTCGGCATACAGGTTCATGCCGTTACGACGGATGCGGGTCACGTTCACACCATATACAGAGCTAAAGTGCAGCGAGCCGAATGTCTTACCATTCATGCTGGGCTGGGTCACCAGGATATGTTTGCTTACCAAGGGTACATCCTGCTCCTCCCATTCGACCTCGCAAGGTTCACCAATGAAGGCAGTAATGGCCTCGGCAGCCTCTTCGGCACAGACAATGAACATCTTGTCGCCCGTGTGCAGCACGGTATCGCGATTGGGAATGGCCACATGTCCATCATGAAGGATACGAGACACCACAAAGTCACGTCCCAAGAATTGGCTCACCTGCAACAGATTGCGTCCATCCAGTGCGCGATTCATCACCTCCAGTGTCATCTTGTGAGGTTTGGCATGCGGATTTTCGGCACGTTCCTGTTCCAATTGTTCCTGTTCCTTCTGTAACTTGACGCGACAGATGAAACGGATGGCAATGGTTGCCAGGATAATGCCCACCACGCCCAAGGGATAGGCACAAGCATAGCCATTGGCAATAGGGGGTGCGTCGGCTCCGAACACGGTTGCACAGGCTTCGTTGGCAGCACCCAAACCAGGTGTATTCGTGATGGCACCACACAAAACGCCAACCATCATGGCCAGGTCCTTTGCCGTTCCGCCTGCTATCGGACCGCCCTCGTAGAAGACCAGAAAGAACAGGCCAATGGCACAGGCTACGTTCAGCAGGACAATGCTCACTGCCATCAGATTCATCTTGATACCTGCGTCCCTAAGGCTCTCGAAGAAGCCCGGTCCCACCTGCAGACCAATGCAATAGACAAACAGGATAAGTCCGAAATCCTGGATATACGTCAGCACGTTCGTGGTACCCGTCAAACCCAGATGGCCTGCCAGAATGCCTGCGAACAGCACAAACGTAACACCCAGCGAAATACCAAAGATTTTGATACGCCCCAAGGCAATGCCGACAGAGATGACCAACGCATACAGCAACACGATGTGTGCAATGGAATCCGAGTCTGTAAATAGATTAATTATCCAATCCATTGTATTACGAATTTATTATTGTCACTTCACGTTTGCAAAGATACGATATTTACTCCACATCACCAAACGATGAAAAAAGTAATTTATCCGCGCATTCCTTATTAATAAAGGGTACATGCCTAGCCAAACAGGATACCAATCCTACCAACGAAGGATTACCATTCCTACAGGCGGAGGATTAGTATTCCTACACGGATAGGATTAGTATTCCTCCGACAGGAGGATTGCAACGCTCCGACAGGAGGATTGCAACGCTCCGACGAGAGGATTGCAACGCTCCGACGGGAACGACACGTCGCTTCGAAAAGAAGGTTACAATGTAGAATAAGTAATGGACTGAACCATCTGACCCGGATCACCGATGATGAGCGAGAGGCTGTGCTTCTTCCTGGCCCCGTCAATTGGAAGGGTAATCAGGAACTCATGACGATTTTCCAGCACCTGCAGTTTCCAAGGAAGCGACCATTCCGTGAATTTATTCTCGCAAACGACAGGTGTACATCCATCGAGACTGACGCCCAAACGGTTACTGCGATCAGAATAAACAGGCCAGAAAGGAACTACAGAAAGGCACAAACGAAGGCTGTCACCCACGGAACCATCAACAGTAAAAGGAATGTCGATATGTGAGGAACGCAGGCTGGCAGGGTCTTGCACAGCGTCCATCGGTTCACCCAACTGCAGCACCAACCAATCCACACCCAGTCCCTCGACCTTGCGGAACGGCGCCTTAGCCTTTACACGACTCAGGTCAAGATGCTGAGGAAATATAGGGTGTCGCTGGTTGTCGGGCAAACGATAGGCGTCGGTAGGAACATCTACCAGTTCGGGCATTTGCTGATATTTGGCGCAGATGCCAGGCGGCACTACGGACATCATCTGATTCCATTTGCCATCCAACTGGGTATTATACATCCTCAGCAGCGACTGTATGCTGTCGAAGGCCTCGCGAGCCTCCTGTGCGGCCTCCCGACTGCCCGTTTCGTGATTACGCTGGGCCATCAGGAACTTGCGGTTCATCTGGTAGGCCGACTTCACGCTGTAGCCCAGCAGTTCAAAAAAGGCGGGACGATATTCCGCTGGCAAAGCACGCTCGATGGAATCGACCTGATTGCTGACGCGCCGATAGTCGGTCAAACGCCGTTGTGCCGTTCCATCGGCAAACGAGAAGTCACTGTCGTGCAGGCGGTTATTCTCGTTCGAATCCCACTCCCACTCGTACCCCATGAACTCGGGCTTACGCTGCCAAGCCAAACGATAGTATGTATCAAGGATGCTTTGGAAACGAGAAGAAGAGGCTCCGAACACTTTCGCAAGCCACTGGGCTTGATAACGGTTCACATTATCGTAGCTAAAAGCCGACAGATTCCAAGCCATATCGAAGAACTGTTGCATCTCCATCTCCATCGGCTTGATATCGCCCACATTCAGCAACCAATAGCGGTCGGCACCCGAATCATAGGCTTTCTTAAGTTCCTCGTACATAAGGGCTGGGGCCGTAGTGGCAATCCACAGATTGTCGTGCGGTGTGCCCAGATAGCTGATGTGGTAATAAACGCCGCTTCGCCCGCTGCGAAGGCGTTCATCGGCATTGCTCACACGCTTCATATAGCCATAGTTATCATCTGGCCACACAAGGGTGATATCCTCAGGCACCCGTAAGCCTGCATCGTAGATGTCGAGCGCCTCCTTATAGGGCACGAAAATTTGGGGTATCTCCACTGCCGGTCGCAGTTTGTGGCGTTCCAGAATCTCACGTTGGTCGGCAATCACCTGTTCCAGTGTTCTGGCTCGCACCTTCGGGTCTTTCGATCCCTTCATCGCCTCATCGTGCAAGCCACGCATTCCCGTAGTGTAGATATTGTCGTACTGAGCCGTTTCGCGCAGGCGGTCGTCGAATTTGCGATAAATGGTTTCCTTGTTCGTCAAATAGTTCCACTCGCCATCCACTGCATTGTTCCACTCGGACTTCGCTGCATTGTTCAGCAACATCGGCTCGCAATGACTGGTGGTAATCATGATGCCCCAATCAGCAGCCACACGTTGGCTCTCGGGATGACTGTAGAAAGCGCCTGTACACGAATGCATAGCCGGTGCGAGCATATTGGCCTTCAGCCTTAACAGCAGTTCACACACACGGTCGTAGGTCTTCGGGCCAATGTCGTTCAGTTCTCGCTCGAAGTTCTTGGAAGCCCACGTCTTCAAGCCCCAGTCCTCGTCGTTAATGAAGATTCCACGATACCGGATACTGGGCGACTTTGATGTATAGTTTTCCTTGTAGTCGAGCGTCTCGCGATGTGGCACAGGCACATCGGCCCACCAATACCAAGGACTGACGCCAATTTGTTCACTCACATGCAACACGCCGTAGGCCAGTCCGCGAGGGTCGCTACCCACGATAACGAGTCGCTGTCCACGTGTCACTATCTTATAGCATTCCCATGCACCGAGCAATCCGTCCACCTTTATGTCGGGACAAACCGTAGTCACCTGTGCCACCGTTGCCAGCACCACAGCGGACTGCTTTCCTTCGGCACAAGTGACAACTGACGGTTTCTTTCCCGTCACCCGCTCGATGTCCTCGCTCAGCACACAGGCCATTTTCCTAACCAACGGTGCGTCGGCAGAAGACACTACTATTCGACAGCGGCTAAGGTCTATGGCCTGAACAACCTGTGTCAGTCCAATCAATAGAAATGCAATAAGGATTTTTTTCATTGTTCTCGGAATTAATCTACATAAAGAAATTGGGCCGGGGCTCTATGGGATTGAAGGTGGTGCGGATGCGCCACTCCTGAGGATAGAGGTTATTGAGACGGGTACCTACGCTCTTGGCTGGACCAAGAGGAACTCCACAATAGGTAACCGTAACCATACCACGTGGTGCTTCAAGGTGCAGCGCCTCTCGACGTAAGTAGGCAATGGCCTGCACATAGTTAAGCTCCACTACAGGTGCTTCGGGATCGATAATAAGTTGTGGTTCTATGGTCCGCAGGCTCTTTAAGGAATTCAAGGAGCGAGAGGGCACTGCTGCATCGAACTCGGGTTTCCTGAGAGCTGCCATATAGAGCCCCTCGCCACGATCACGGCCAGGGAAGAAATGACGCTCTTCGAGCAGTTGCAAACCATATTCCGAAACGAGCCACTGAACCTGTTCCTCGTCCTCGATGCGATTAAAGGTGCAGGTAGAGTAAACAAGTAATCCATCAGGCTTCAGGGTTGGCATTATGGCTTGCAGAATATCGCGCTGACGTTCAGCACACTTGCGGACATTCTCGAGGCTCCATTCACGGATAGCCGTTTCGTCCTTGCGGAACATACCCTCACCAGAACAGGGAACATCGGTAAGAATAAAGTCGAAGGTACTGCGCAGATGTCCGAAATCCTGCGGAAAGTTGTTAGTAACATAGCTATTGGGAGAACCCCACTTCTGCATATTCTCGGCCAACACCTGAGCACGTTTGTGAATAGGTTCATTGCTGATAAGCATAGACCCTTTGGGCAGATAGGCAGCCAACAGCGTGCTCTTGCCACCAGGAGCGGCACACGCGTCTAAAGCCACAAGCGACTCTTTTTGCCCATTCGACTCATCAGTCCCATCGACCCCATGCAAATACTTTCGTAGAATTTCGGCCAAGTACATCGAAGAAGCGTCCTGAACATAATAGGCCCCAGCGTGGAAAAGAGGATCGAAAGTAAAAGCTTTACGCCCATCGAGGTAGTAAGCGTCGGGACACCAAGGAACGGGGTCACCCAAAGCTTCACGATTCAGAGTAAGATTGGCAGTCTTTAACGGGTTGAAGCGTACACTAACAGTTGACGGTTGTTGGAGTCCATTAAACAATGCTTCAGCCTGTCCATCGCCCAGATGCTCTCGCATCAATGCGATGAAGTCCTCTGGCAATATCATACCGAGACCACTCCCTTAATAGCCGGCCACGGATCGTAACCCTCGAGTTGGAAGTCCTCGTATTGGAAGTCGAAAATACTCTTCACATCGGGATTAATAATCATACGCGGCAAAGCACGCGGTTCACGGCTGAGTTGAAGACGCACCTGATCGAGGTGGTTGGTATAGATATGTGTATCACCCGTGGTATGAATGAACTCACCCGGACGAAGGCCACACACTTGGGCCATCATCATACACAAGAGCGCGTAGGAGGCAATATTGAAAGGCACGCCAAGAAAACAATCGGCACTACGCTGATATAGTTGCAACGACAGACGACCATTTGCCACATAAAACTGGAAAAAAGCATGGCAGGGCGGCAAGTTCATATTGTCGATATCGGCCACATTCCATGCCGAGACGATGATACGACGACTGTTGGGATTGTTCTTGATATCATCGACTGCCTGCTGTATCTGGTCTATGAAACCACCATTGTAGTCGGGCCACGAGCGCCACTGGTATCCATAGATATGCCCCAAGTCGCCTGTAACAGGGTCGGCCCACTCGTTCCAAATGCGCACACCATGATCCTGCAGATACTTCACATTGGTATCTCCATTCAGGAACCACAGCAATTCGTAAATGATGCTTTTCAGGTGGACTTTCTTAGTAGTGAGCAAAGGGAAACCCTGCTCTAAATCGAAACGCATTTGATGACCGAAGATGCTGATGGTTCCAGTGCCCGTCCGGTCACCTTTTTCCACGCCCTCGTCCAGTATGCGTTGTAATAAGTCGAGATATTGTTTCATGGTTTAACGTAATCAACAAATTGATAACGGAAGGCATGGCGTTCATCAGTCTCGTGTTGTTCCTTGGAAACAGGCACCCAATCCGAATAGTCAGGGAAAAAAGCATCGGCTTGGGCTGGTTCATCATCAATTTCCGTCAAGCACAAACGGTCGGCAAGGGGAAGAAACTGTTCATAGATACTGGCACCACCTATAACAAAAACTTCCTCGTCGGCACGACATGCGGAAAGGACTTCTTCAATCGAGGCATACTTTTCTGCTCCCTCAAAAGAAACATCACCACGCGACAGGACTATATTACGTCGATTGGGCAAAGCGCCCTTGGGCAGCGATTCAAACGTACGTCGTCCCATAACGATGGTATGGCCTGTGGTAAGCGATTTAAAACGCTTAAGGTCATTGGGCAACCAATACAACAATTTGTTCTGGTAGCCAATGGCACGATTGCGTGCAACCGCAGCAATCAGACTTATCATGCCTGCTTATAAATAGTCATTTGACGATGGATGGGTTCGTGGAAGGAAACCATCGTCTCGCTACGCTGAATACCGATACTCTGCAACTTGTCGCGGATGATGCGCAACAAGTGGGCATTATCGTGGACATACAACTTAATAAACAAATCGTAGATGCCCGTTGTATAGTGGCACTCCACCACCTCGGGAATCAGTTTGAGTTCCGTAACCACGCGGATGGAGTCGGATGGGTCACGAAGTTGAATACCAACAAAGGCGCACGTTCCGTTCCCGACCTTCTCTGGGTCAAAAAGGTATTGCGAACCTTTGATGACACCCATCTGCTGCATCTTCTGAATTCGCTGATGAATAGCAGCGCCCGACACCTTACACTTACGAGCCACTTCCAAAAAGGGAATGCGAGCATCGTTTGCTATCAACTCAAGGATTTTCTCGTCCAGTTCGTCTAAAATTGTCATATTATTCGATTTAATGTCCACAAAGATAATAAATTTTTATGAAACCGGCATCTTAAATTACAAATTATTGCAAAACAAAAAAGGCTGAGTCCCTAACAGACTCAGCCCTAATACATAGATTATCCGTCTTATTAGTTCCTGTGCGTTGAAGAATAGTTAACCTTCAAGGCCCAAGACTTACGCAGAACCTCCTTGATATCAGTAATGTAACCCATCTGAGTTCTCTGGTCAGCCTTGATGGATATAACCTGAGCACTCTGATCAGACATCGACTGACGCTCCTGATAAACAAAGTCCATCACTTCGCTGGGCTCAGCATAACGGTCATTCAACTGAATACGCGTTGAACTACCAAACTGGGCACGCAACTGATCCGTTGGAGGACCAACATAGATAAAGGATACTGCAGACTTCTTTTCGAGCTTCTCAAGTTCAGTACCTGCAGGTACTACGAACTTCACCTTCAATGTAACCTCACGCATAGTGGTTACAATCATGAAGAAGAACAGAATGGTGAAAATCAAGTCAGGCAGAGATGAGGTATTCATCTCCGGCATTTCACGACTACCTTTTTTCTTTGCCATAATTAGTTCCCTCCATAGTTTTTAGGTTCAGCCTCGGAAATCTTCTGAGGATAATATGTACGAATCGCAACCTTCTGTTCATCGGTCAGTGCAGCATATACACGACCAAACTTCTGCTTGGACAATTCATCGCGCAGTTCGTTATAGGCTGCCACCAATTCATTCTGTACCTGGAAGTACATATTGTATGGGGTACCACGGTCGGTCTGCACGGAGATAACGTGCTTGTCTGTCAAAGCACACATACCCAACAAGGGAATATTGATGGGGTGCTTTTCGGGCAGGACACTCAGGTTATTCTCGTTCTTGATGAATTGCTTCGCACGACCACGTAACTCGCGGATATCAACATAGCTGGAAGCTGTGCCGTCCTTTACCCACAGGAAACCCTGGGCATTAATACGGACTTCCATCACATTACGCTCCTTAATCTTCAACTCTTGCTTAATCTCCTCGTCTTCTGGAGGCTGGGGCAAACGACGTGCAAGACCCATATCCGTATCCATAGAGGTGGTTATCAAGAAGAAGATAAGCAGGATGAAAGAAATGTCCGCAGTAGAACTGGCATTCAGTCCTGGTACTTTTCTTTTTTTCTTTGCCATATCTCGCTGAGATTATTCGTTTTACTTCTTTGAAGCACTCTTAGTCATTACACCAGTACTGGCGACAACGACAGCAACGATAGATGCAACTGCCAGGAAGTAGATTTCAACCATAAAGGCATCAACCATAGTCACCATACCACCCGACGTAGTAACACCACTTGAAGTTGTGAAAGGCTCCTCGCCAAGATTGAGTACATAACCTGCAACAAATGCCAAAAGCGTAACAACCGCAGTTACCACAACAATCTTGGAACCAGCAATACCTGTGGCTTCTTTCTCGTCACTTCCAGCTGCGCTACGGGCACTCTTAACGAGGCTCCATACCATCAGACAGAATGTGGCCACGCCCAACAGGTACATAAGTATCATAAGCGCATTGGTCATCATGGGAGCGTTCTTATCAGCTGCAATCTCCATGTCAACATTGTCATAGCCAATAGAGAAGAACAGAAGGAACACGAGTACGATGAGTCCACATATTGCGTACAATACGAGATTGGATATTTTCTGTAATTTCATAACTACTCTCCTTAATAATTAAAGAATGAGAGAATAAAGGTTAATTACTTCTGGCACTTGGGTGACTTAACGCACATGGTCAGCAGTTCCTGAGCGGCCTCTTCCATGTTTGCAGTCAAGCCTTCGATGCTACCCAAGATGAAGTTGTAGAACAACTGCAGAATCAGGGCAACAACGATACCGAAGATGGTTGTAATCAGGGCCACCTTCATACCACCAGCCACAACGGTAGGAGAAATATCACCAGCCTTCTCAATCGTATCGAAGGCCATAACCATACCGATCACAGTTCCAAGGAATCCCAGAGAAGGAGCGGAAGCAATGAAGAAGGTAATCCAAGAGCAGTGCTGTTCGAGGTAAGAGCCCTGAATTTCAGCCTCTGTATTGATGGCACGCTCGATAGAAGAAATATCGTTCTGTTCCTTGCTGTTCAAGCAAACCAAAGCCTTGCGAGATACCTGAGCCACAGGACCACGAGTAGCCTTACAGAGTTCAATAGCCTCTTCTACCTTGTCTGCACCAACAAGAGCTGCCAAGTCACCCATGAACTTGCGGGTGTTAACCTGAGCCAGAGTCAGATAAATAACGCGCTCAATGCAGAATGCAAGACCCAGGACCAAAGCCAGGGCAACAAGAGACATAAAGCCTGCGTCACCTTCGATAAACTTTGTCTTCAGCACTTTGTGAAGACTTTCGCTTTCTTCCTCAACGACGGGAGTTTCAACAGCTTCAACGGCAGCCTCAGCAGCAGCAGTGTCTACAGCAGCAGTGTCTACCTGTTCAGTAGCGGCCTCTTCAGCCTCTTCCTGTGCCATCACGTTAGAAGTTGCAGCAAAAGAACAAGCAGCAACCAATGCAACAATTGCAAATAACTTTTTCATTGTTTTTTTGATTTTAAAGTTAATTATTAATTATTTATGTGTTCATTCATTATATTACGCGGAGAGACGGGGATTCGAACCCCGGATACGCTTTTGACGTATACACGCTTTCCAGGCGTGCCTCTTCAGCCACTCGAGCATCTCTCCATTACGGTGTTTCCGGACACAATATGCCCTCTGCACCGTTATTCGGAGTGCAAGTTACGAAAAAAAAGTGAACTGCACACGTTTTCTCATACAATTTTATTAATTTTTCGTTAAAATGTATCTTTCTGGACTCACATAGGCAGGCCAAATAGCCTTTTCGCTGTACTTGTGGTTACATTATCTACCACCGAAACGTCACATCCATACACCTCCGCCAAACGTTGTGCAACATACACGACATAGGCACTTTCATTTCGTTTCCCTCTATGTGGCACCGGAGCCAAATATGGAGAATCCGTCTCCATAACAACACGTTCCAAGGGAACAGTCCTCAGCACTTCGGGTAAAGTAGACTTTTTGTATGTCAACACGCCACCTATGCCCAACACAAAGCCTTCAAACGACAATAGTTCTGCAGCCTCCTCACACGTTCCTCCGAAACAATGAAAAATCCCCGACAAATTATCTGCACGGTGACGTTCCATTGCCTCTACCAGCTCGCGATGAGCAGAACGGCAATGAATGACCAAGGGCAGGTTATAGTCGCGCGCCCAGCATATTTGTCGTTCCAAAGCCTCTATCTGTTGTTTACGAAAAGTATCATCCCAGTAGAAATCAAGTCCGACCTCACCTATTGCAAGGAAAGAATGTGGTTTTTCTAACAAATCCTCCATCTCATCCAAACGCGTCTGATAATCCTCCCGAATATCCTCGGGATGTAATCCAATCATGGGGAAGCAGAATTGGGGATAGGCCCGACAAAGTTCTAACATAGGCAACACCGAATCCGCATTGATATTGGGCAACAGAATAGCCTCGACCCCAGCCTGACGGGCACGCTCCACCACGAAGTCGCGATCTTCATCAAACTCGGGGCCATAAATGTGGCTGTGGGTATCTATCATGAATAATAACTATAGGTTAGCTTTGGCGGTTAAGCATTTCGCGGGCATACAACCATAGGTTTTGCTTGGTAGCTTCAGGCAAATTCACCTTAGCCAAACTTTTCTCAGCCAAATCATAATAATACTGAATCTTCTGCTGAGCCAACTGGGGAATGCCTATTTCATCATACAGATGAGTTACGGCGGCTATTTTTTCTTCCTCGTCATAGGTCGTTGCCGTCAACCACTTCGTCAGTTCACAGCGTTGTTCATCGTTTGCACGCAACTGTGCATTGATAAGCATATAGGTTTTCTTGTTGCACAGGATATCGCCTCCAATGCGTTTACCAAAAACCTTAAAGTCTCCATACACATCAAGGTAGTCGTCCTGTAATTGGAAAGCCAAACCTATCTGTTCGCCAAAATCGTACAAAGCATCAGCATCAGCAGTCGGTGCCCCGGCCAAAATGGCCCCAATCTTCAAGGCACAAGCCAAGAGTACGGACGTTTTCAATCGAATCATTTCAATGTACTCGTCCTCAGTCACATCATTACGGGTCTCGAACTCTATGTCATACTGTTGGCCTTCTCCGATTTCCAGGGCTGTCTCTGTGAATTGTTCCATCACCTGGGGCAACATCTCAGGCTGACACTGTGCCATCCGTTGGTAAGCCAAGACAAGCATGGAATCGCCACTTAGGATGGCCGCATTCTCATCCCACTTCTTATGCACTGTGGGATGTCCGCGACGCACATCGGCCCTATCCATCAAATCATCGTGCAACAACGTATAATTATGATAGGTTTCCAGACCCAGAGCCGGCATCATAATGGAATCCACATCCTCGCGATAAAGATTGTAACCCATCAGCATCAGCACGGGACGTATACGTTTACCACCCAAAGACAGCACATAACGAATGGGAGCATAAAGTCCTGCCGGTTCACGATCATAAGGCAAAGCTGCTAAAGCCGTATTTACCTTTTCCAATATTTGCGCGCTCGTGTACATATAATATAAATTAAAGTCAAAAAAGGCTGCCATTGCGGGCAGCCTTTTATTGCTATACTCCTATATTAGCTCAGACGGAACATAACGGGAAGCACATAACGCATGCGCACGGGTTTGTTACCCTGACGGGCAGGCTTCCACTTAGGCATGCTCTTAACCACGCGCTCTGCCTCTTGTGACAGATGTTGGTCGGGCGAGCGAAGCACCTTCACATCAACGATGGAACCGTCCTTGTTGATTACGAACTGTACACTAACACGTCCCTGAATGTTCTGTTCCTGACAGATGGGAGGATACTTAATGTTCTTGTTCAACCAAGCGTATACATCACCAGGGAATTCGGCACTCTCCTCAGGAACATCGAGGATGCGGTCATCATCAACTTCTTCGACCACGGGAGCAGGAGGACCTGCAACCACAGCGGTAGGAGCTCCTGTACCCACAACAGATACAATACTCTGGTTCACTTCCTCTGTAGTCTGGATTTCCTCTTCAGGGATTTCCACTTCGTCCTTCACCACATCCAAGATTTCAGGCGACATTGGAGCTGCCTGTGGAGGAGGAGCCTGCATGGGCTGTTCCTGCTTGGTGATGGGAATCATGTCCTCTTCAACGGCCATATCATAGATGGGCTCGTTGCTCTCGTCAAGCTTAATCTCACGCTGGGTCCACTCGAATGCCACAAAGATGGCAGCAAGCACAAGCACATAGCCAATCAATAGACTGGTCCACGACTGACCCTGAAGTTCGTCGTTAAGGTTTCTTTCTTCTACGTTTTCCATATAGATTTCTGTTAATTTCATTACTTCGGGAACAAATGTAACACATTTTTTTTATTTATGTTCGTTTCTGCACGCTTTTTTTTCCCTTTTCATACATTTTTACGTTCCCAACGCAACTTTTATAGGACTTTTGACGTTAAAGATGAGGTAGTATCTCGAAAAAAATGTATCTTTGAGGAGTAAAAACGAAAAAATGAAGACATACCGCATAACACTTCTTACTTTCTTCCTTCTTACCGCCCAGTTTATGAGGGGGCAAGAAAGCGGCAGTGTCTTCAATTTCCTCAACCTACCTACCTCGTCGCACACCACTGCCTTAGGTGGAAGGAACATCTCCTTAATCGAAGACGACGCTTCGATGATATTCCAGAACCCAACGGCATTAGCCAGTGTCAGCAACAACACCATGAACCTGAACTTCATGACCTACATGCGTGGTAGCAAAACGGGCAGTGCTTCCTTCGTACGCATTGCCGGAAAGCGAGGTACATGGGGTGCAGGCATTCAGTTCATGGGATATGGTTCCATGAAAGAGACGTTAGAAACCGGCGAGGTTCTGGGAGAGATGCATGCTTTGGACATGGCCATCAACGGCATGTATAGCTACAGCCTCAGCGACCGATGGGTAGGTGCCGCTACGGGTAAAATCATATATTCCAAATATGCCGACTACACGTCCTGTGGACTGGCCGTCGACCTGGGTTTGAACTATTACGATGAGGAGCACGACTTCTCCCTTTCTGCCGTAGCCGCGAACTTGGGCAGTCAGGTAAAGGCCTTCGGCGAGGACCACGAACGTTTACCGTTCAACCTTCAACTGGGTTTCTCCAAGAGTTTGGGACATGCTCCCATACGCTTTAGCGTAACGATGGTCGACCTTAGCCGCTGGTCATCGAACTATTATTACCATGTGAGTAAGAAGCCAAAAGGCGGCAACATACTGATGAACCACTTCTGCTTTGGCGTGGACATCATCCCCACAAAGCAATTCTATATTGCAGCGGGCTTCAATTTCCGTCGGGCCTATGAAATGAAGGCCGCAGGTTCAAGTCATGCTGCAGGACTGTCGGCAGGTGCCGGGCTGAACATCAAGAAAGTGAAGTTTGGACTAGCCTATGCCAAATACCACGTTAGCAGCCCAACTGTGGCCGTAAGCATTAGTTACAGTCTGTAAGAAGCAAAAAATGAAAAAGATATAAGACCATGAAGAGAATTACTATTGCCATTGACGGATACTCGTCGTGCGGAAAAAGTACGATGGCCAAGGACCTGGCGCGTGAGATTGGGTATGTCTATGTTGACAGTGGTGCCATGTATCGTACCGTTGCCCTATACGCTTTGGACAACGGCATCATCAAGGATGGAAAAATCGATGAGGCCCGTTTGCAAGAAGAGATGAAGAACATCGAGATTTCCTTCCAGTTCAATCCCGAACGCGGAAGGCCCGACACCTACCTGAATGGGAAACGGGTGGAAGACCGCATCCGCACCCTAGAAGTCAGCAACCACGTCAGCCCCGTGGCTGCATTGGGATTCGTACGCGAAGAGATGGTGCGCCAGCAACAGCGTATGGGACAGGAAGGCGGTATCATCATGGACGGACGTGACATCGGCACCACCGTATTCCCACATGCCGAACTAAAGATTTTCGTTACTGCCAGCGCCGAGATACGTGCCCAGCGCCGATACGACGAACTGACCGCCAAAGGCGAGGCCTGCGACATGAAGGAAATCCTGCGCAATGTCGAGGAACGAGACTACATCGACACCCACCGCGATATCAGTCCGCTGCGACAGGCCGACGATGCGCTTGTGCTCGACAACAGCCACCTGACCATCGAAGAGCAGAAACAATGGCTGTTGGATGCTTATAAACGTGCTACAGCAGGGTGAAAGTTGAAATTGACAGTGGCAGTGGGTTCTGCTTTGGCGTAACGAGAGCCATCGGAAAGGCAGAAGAGGTGTTACAAGGCAACACCCAAACGTTGTATTGTCTGGGCGACATTGTACACAACTCGATGGAGTGTACCCGTCTGCAAAAGTTGGGTCTCATCACCATCGGGCACGAGGAATACGACGAATTGCACGATGCCACAGTATTGCTCCGTGCACATGGCGAGCCCCCAAAGACCTACGAAACAGCCCAACAGAACAACATCGTTATCATCGACGCCACCTGTCCCGTTGTCCTTCATCTGCAGGAACGTATCAAACGGGAATACGACTCAGATCCCGAACATCGCAAACAGATTGTCATCTTCGGCAAGAACGGTCATGCCGAAGTGTTGGGTTTGGTAGGCCAGA
Organism: Bacteroidaceae bacterium; assembly: GCA_017617235.1. GTDB lineage: Bacteria > Bacteroidota > Bacteroidia > Bacteroidales > Bacteroidaceae > Physcousia. Next base: position 36,857 of record JAFZWQ010000043.1, read on the forward strand.
CCGAAGGAACGGCCATTGTCATTGAAAAGCCCGAAGAGGTGACGAATCTCGATTTCGACAAAGACATCTATCTATATAGTCAAACCACAAAACCGCTCGACGAGTTCCGTCGCATTGTCGAATATATCCAACAGCATATTAACCCGGCAGCGACATTCAAGTATTACGACACCATCTGCCGACAAGTGGCCAACCGCATGCCCCACATTCGTGAGTTTGCCTCACGCCACGATGTGGTGCTTTTCGTGTGTGGCAAGAAGTCGAGCAACGGGCGTGTACTCTTCGAAGAGTGCCATAGTGTGAACCCACAAAGCTATATGATAGACGCAGCCAACGAGATTGATTCCCGTTGGCTGACCAATTGCAATTCCATAGGTATCTGTGGTGCCACCAGCACCCCAACGTGGCTAATGCAGGAGTGCAAAGTACGTGTCGAGCAGTTGCTTGGCAGCCACGAATGACGTCTTCTCCCCTGCCAGCACCCCTTTTTCCGTCGCTTTCAGCATATCGGCAATCGTTGGATTCTGATAGAAGCTGTTGCGCAGGTGCTCGTTTATCGACTCGTACATCCAGTATTTGGCCTGTTCATTGCGACGGTATTCGAAGTATCCGTTTTCCTTTACGAAATCGAAGTACTCGTATATCATATCCCAGACTTCCTTGATTCCTGTACCATAGAAGCCACTGTAACATAGCACCTTAGGCATCCATCCGCTCTCGGTGGCGGGGAATAGGTGGAGTGCGTTGCGGAAATGCGTTGCTGCCAATTGGCACTTCTCGACGTTGTTTCCATCGCATTTATTGATGACAATGCCGTCAGCCATTTCCATAATGCCTCGCTTTATGCCCTGCAGTTCGTCGCCGGTTCCAGCCAACTGGATGAGCAGGAAGAAGTCCACCATCGAGTGACAGGCCGTTTCGCTCTGCCCCACTCCTACGGTCTCCACAAAGATTTTGTCGTATCCGGCCGCTTCGCACAGGATGATGGTTTCGCGTGTCTTTCGCGCCACGCCACCCAGGCTGCCTGCCGAGGGACTGGGACGAATGAAACTGTCGGGGTGCACGCTCAGTTTCTCCATACGGGTTTTGTCGCCCAGGATGCTACCTTTCGTGCGTTCGCTGCTGGGGTCGATAGCCAATACGGCCAACTTCCCACCATATTCCTTCAGGACATGGATGCCGAACTCGTCGATGCTGGTACTCTTGCCTGCACCCGGCACACCGCTGATGCCGATGCGTACGGACTTTCCGCTATAGGGTAGGCATTTCTCTATGACCTCCTGTGCCACCACCTGATGGTCGGGGTTCACGCTCTCCACAAGGGTTACGGCTTGTCCCAGTATGGCAGAATCGCCCCGCAGGATGCCTTCCACATAATCGTTAACCGACATCTTGCGGCGGGCAAAACGCCCACGCTTCAGATAGGGGTTGACAATCGACACGGGGCCGACTCCGCTGTTTACGGTCAGTCCCTTGTATTCTTCGCTATTCTCGGGGTGTTCCATAATTACTCTACATTAATGCTCAGTTCTGTCTTGGCCTGACGCGGGTCGTTGCTGATGAGCAGCAGACGCGGTCCGTTCTTGGCCTTCGCCAGTTCCTTGGCATCTACGGTTATCTTCAGTTTCGCTGTCCCATGAGGTGGGATGTTGCGTTCACCCAACGTCACCGTCATTGCCCGATTGAAGACTTGGACGGCACTAATCGTCAGCATTTCTTCACCAATGTTTGTAATGTTGATGACCTTTGTGGCCTTTTTCTTGTTGGCCATTGCCAAGGAGGTCTCACCATTCACCATCTCTTCTCCGTCCATCAGCACGATGCGGGGGGCTTTGGCCAACTGTTCGGCGGTCAGGTCAGGAAAAGCCGGCAGGAGAACTGTGGAAACAACGATTTCGTTTTGGTCGTTAACCTTGTCACCCATGTATCGAGCCAGATAGATGGACGTTTGGTTCAGTCCGTCCAGGAACAGTTTGTCGCTATCCAGAGTCAGTCGGATGCGCCCTACGCGACCTGCCTGAATCTCGCGAGGGATGTATTCCGCCGACAGGTAGTTGGGCAGGTGCATCAACTGGGGAGTGTAAGCTCCGTGCTCCATGTTTGCGACCTGCAATTCGACAACGGGTTTGTCGCCCTTGTTCACATCGTTAAACTCGATGTAGTTGGTATTCAGGCGCACGTTGCCGAGTTCTATGGGGAAGTCGCCGTCGTAGTCGAGCAACGTCTGCACCACCCGCCCCTGGAAGGTCAGGTAGATGGGATCTTGCTGGGTGTTGGTATAGACGGCCAGTTCGCGATGGAAGGTTCCTAGCATGCCGGCGTCGTAAATCGCCGTGATGGTTCCTGCATGTCCAGCAGGGACAGGCTTGGTGGGATAGGTCACCTTGACACATCCGCACGAGGGATGTACCTCGCTGATAATCAGGGGGGCATTGCCTTTATTGACGAAGTTGAAGGTTACCGTCTTCGGATTCTGGAAGACCATTTCGCCAACCTTTTGTATGGGTGTTTCAGCCACGAACTGGGGTTGTGCCACAGCCGTAGCCACACACGCAAACAATCCGAACAGCGCTATACTTAGTTTCTTCATTATCATTGATTCTGTTTTTGAGCGATTCGTTCAAGAGCCTGCCATACCTGGAAGAGGCCGCGAGGAACGTGGAAGCAGCCCTTCCACTTGCCGCCCTTCAGGGTGAGCAGTACTTCGCCTCTGCGATTCAGATAGCCGAACCATTCGGGATATTCCGTATCGCGGAAATGGCTCCATGCGTAATCATGCACCTTCATAAACCATTCCAGGCATTGTTCGTTGCCCGTCAGCTCGTAGCCCTTTATCATGGTGATGAGGGTCTCGATGTGTACCCACCAGAGTTTCTGGTCCCATTCCAACTGCTGCAGCGGACGACCCAGACGGTCCATGAAGTAGAAGATGCCGCCATACTGCTTGTCCCAGCCATATTCGGCTTCGCGCAGAGCGATGTGCACGGCCTTCTCGATGAGGTCTTGCCTGCCCAGACGCTTGCCCAAGTCCATGATGAACCACATGGCCTCGATGGCATGACCCGGGTTTTGCAATCGTCCTTCGTGGCAGTCCACCAGCTCGCCGTCCTTCGACACGCACTCCACAATCATGTCTAACTCAGGACGATAGAAGACGTCGAGTACCTCGTGCAGACAGATGTCGATGGTTTCCTGCAGGAATACGGGCTCCAGCAGGTCCTCGATTTCCAGCGCCACGTTGCACAGAATCATGGGCAGGGCAAAATCTTTCAGGGCGCGTGCACCTGGGGCTGCTTTGCTCCAGCGGTCCTTCGGGTTGTTCCGACGCTTCAGGACGATGTCGAATGTCTTCTTGGCAATATCCGCATATTCGGGGTTGCCGGTGGCTTTGTACAGCTGTCCGAAGGCTATCACGGCAAAGGTGTATGAGAAGATGTTGTAGGGCTCGACCAGCGGATGGCCCTCGCGGTCCAACGAGAAGTACCAATTCAGATTCCCATCGTGCCCGTACTTTTTCAGGAACTCGGCACCTTGTATGGCGGCGTCGAGCCACTGCTGACGCGTCTCCTCGCTCACTTCCTCGCGCGATACCTTATTATATAGTGTCGACAGCATCCACACCTCGCGGCCCTGGAGCCAGATAAACTTGTCTGTGTCGTACACTTCACCATTGCGTTCGATGCAGGTGAAATAGCCACCAAACTCGTGGTCGATGCTCTTCGTCATCCAGAAGGGCATCACCTGGTCCAACAACTCACTCTTGTACTGCGCAGCAAGCGCCTTGAAGTCGACATTCATAGGTTATGAGGTTTTAAGGTTAGTTACGGTTATTTGGGAACAAAGATACGAAATTATTTTTAATAATTGATTTTTAATTATTAATTTTGCATCGATGAAGGTGCTAATTGACGACAAGATACAGACGTATTCGGCTGACGAAATCGCCCGTTGGACGGCGCTGTTGCCCCAATGGCGCAGGGAACGGGTGGAAGCCATCAAACACGATGCGGGCCGTCGCCAGTCGTTGCTAGCCTTCCGTCTGCTGTGTCAGGGGTTGCGCGAGGAATACGACATCGCGGAACTGCCGCCTTTCAGCTTCAACGAACACAACAAACCCCATTGGGACGAAGGACTCGCCCTGCCCCACTTCTCGCTGTCGCATTGCCGGGAAGCAGCGGCGTGTGTCATCGACGAACGTCCCTGCGGCATCGACATCGAGAGTCGTGGGCGCAAGGTATCCGACAGCCTCATCCGCTACGCGATGAACGACGAGGAGAGGGCTGCCATCTCGCAGGCAGAAGACTCCGCGCTGGCCTTCCTCAGATTGTGGACAAGGAAGGAGGCCGTGCTGAAACTCATCGGCACGGGAATCCGCGATACGATGAAGGACGTGCTTCGCGACTGCCCCTACGATGTGGAGACTCGCGAGACGGAACACTATGTTCTGAGCATAGCGACACATCCCTGCTCTTGACACACAGCTGTGTGACAAGGGAAGGATTACTATTCCTACGAAGATAACGATGCGTCGTTTCTCTTGTCACACAATTGTGTGTCAAGAAGAACGTTGTGTGCCTCCTTTACATCCCACGCATTCCTCCGCCGAAACCGCCGCCTCCCGACTCGACTCGGATGCTGGGGCGTTCGCCATCGCCACGCATGCCTCGACCCTCTGGGCGCTGTCCCTCTTCACGCATCCGCTCGCCGTCGAAGCCTCGCATGCGGTTCTGACTGCGTCCGCCAAACTTGCCGAAGCGCCAGTTGACGGAAAACAGGAAGTAGGAGTTCACGGCCTCGTTGCGCGAATCGGTTCTGGCTGTTGCCGAGATGTTTCGACTGATGTTGTCACGCTGCTGCAGGATGTCGTAGGCGCGAATGCTCAGGGTCAGGTTGCGCTGCTTCAGCAGGCGCTGACTGATGCTGGCGTTCCAGATGACCTTATCCGTGTTCATCGAATGGTCGGCATATCCCCTGCGGCTCTGTTCCGATATGTCCGTCCAGAAACTCATGCCCCATGGGAACTGCAGGTTCACGGAGCCTCCGTACGAGAAATGGTACGTGTCCAGGTTCGAGGCCGAGCTGTTGGTCGAACGGCTATGGTTGTACCCGATGTTACCGTTGGTACTCACCTCCAGGCTGTATTTGGTCTCCCAGTCGCGACGATACGACAGTCTCAGGCTCTGGCTCACATTCTTGCCTCGGGTGCGATTCTTCACAGTCTGCTGGGTCGCCTTTTGATAGACGTACGAGACGGCATTCGTCATCGACCCGTTGGTGTTCGTGTTGAAGCGCCAGTACTTTTCAGGTCCCAGGGCTGTATTGAAGTTGAACGACGCGGAGCCGTTCCAGTTTCCGTTGATGTTTACAGGCTTCGAGATGCGTCCACCCGTCACATCGTTGTACTCGGTGCGATTCGTGGTGCTGTTCTGCGTGGTGCGGAACGAGGCGTTCAGCGCTGAAGTGCGCTGTTTGTCGACTACCGAGCGGCGATACGATGCATTCATGTTGTGGGTGAACGACGGCTTCAGTTCGGGGTTACCCAGTCGGATGTTCAACGGGTCCGCATTCGACAGCGTGTCGGGAATCAAGTCCGTGATGCCCGGCTGCCCAGTATTGCCGTTATAGCGGAATTCCAGTTGCTCCTGACGACTGAACATATAGCGGAAATTGATGTTTGGCGAGGCATTCACCACCGATTGCCGCACGTCGTAGTGTTTCTTCCCCTTCGTATAGTCCACCGTACTGATTTGAGGCTGCACATTGGCGCCGATGGTCAAGCGATACAACGTGCGGTTGATGCGGTACTGCACCCTCAGATTATGGTTCTGGTACGTATTGGTGGTATAGTTGCATTGATCCGTATCGCGAGCCGCATAGTCGTTCCACAGACGATAGTTGTCCGCCGTAATCCCATAGGTTGAATAAGGCTGATAGGGCATATTGTTCGCATCCTCCATCCAGTCGAAGATACTGCTCACCGTGCGGTCTCTGTCCGTAAAGCGACGGCTGTACTGATACGAAACCTGCAGGAACATCTGCCGTCCAATCGGCTCGGTATACGACAGGCGGGTCGACATGTTACGGTTCTTCGACGGAGCCTCGTTGTACTGAATCTTGTGGTACACCGAGTCGCCACCCGTCAGAGCCAGAATCTGGTAGTAATCCACCTGGCTGTACGAATCGCTCTCGCTCGTCGAATATCCGTAGCCGGCATCCACATTCATCGTAACATTGCGCCCGGCCTTCTGCAGCCGGCGATTCACCTGAACCGAGCCTCCCACGGAAAAATTATTCGAACCGGAATGACTGCGCCCCACCCTGTGGTTCACACCGATGGTGTCCGACAGCAGCAGATAGTCACGCAACGGGTCGTCGCTCAGCAGATAAGGGTCGTCCAGGAAGGCCGCACTCTCGCTGGCATTGCGACTCTTCGAGGTATTCCACGACAGGTTGGGCTGAATCAGAACATTCGTCATCGAATCAGGCCGCCATTCCACCTTGTAATTGAACGAAAGGCCCTTGTTGTCGTTCGAGCTCTTGTTCCACGAATTGTTGTATGCCGCCGTCGCATTCTCAAAGTTCTGGGAGTTGCGCCAAGACTGGCTTCCACCCTGCGAGAAGTTACCACTCAGCGAACCGTTCAGTTCGAGCAGCGGGTCGCGTTTGCTCTTGGCCCCTTTCTGGTCACCTTTCACGATGTAGTTCATCGTCATGCCCGTCGACTGGTTGTCCGTCATACCATTACCATTGGTATTGTTCCCATTGCCGAACATCGAGAACTTCTGATCGCCAATGAAGCGATTCACCATCACGCGGCCCGAATAGCGGTCGTGGGTACCATATGCCCCGTCGATATTGCCGAACCATCCACGCTTCTTGTTCTTCTTGATGGTAAAGTCCAGCACGGTACGTTCCTCGCCATCGTCCACACCGGTGATGCGGGCATAGTCACTCTGCTTGTCGTAAGCCTTCACCTTATCCACGATGTCCGCCGGCAGGTTCTTCAGGATAATCTCGCGGTTGTTTCCGAAAAACTCCTTACCATCCACCAGTAACTGCTGTACGGGTTTACCATTCCAGGTGTACGAGCCGTCGTCGTTCTTCACGACACCCGGCAGTTTCTCCACCAGTTCCTCCACCAGCGCACCTTCCTGCAGTTTGAAGGCATCGGCATTATACATAACGGTATCGTCAACAACCGTCATCTCCGCCAGCTTGCCTTCCACCACAGCCTCTGCCATTACCTTGGCATCCTCACGCATCAACACGTCCTTCACCCTGTAGTTACCCGACCTTCGGGGCAACGTCAGGGCGAACCGCTGTTCTTTGTATCCGATAAAGGAAATGCTCAGCGTGTAGTTACCAGCCGGCACATTGGGCAGCGTGAACAGTCCGTTCTTCTGCACCACAGCACCCGTAACCTGCACACTATCGCGAAGGAGTCTCACCTGCGCCCCTTCCAACGGGTCGAAGGTCTGGTTCTCACGCACCACACCTCGGATGGTAAGTTTGGGAATAGAATCTGCTTGCGCCCAAACCATCAGGGGAGCAAGCAGCAGACATATAAATAGGAAGCGGCGCATGTCTTATAGACACACGCCGCCCGCTATAGTTTAACGATAATTAATAATTTTCTTACTTGTACAGAACTGCGTTCCTGATGCGCTTATCGCTACTATTAATCTTCAGTTTCTTAGCACCGGCAGGGACCAGAATCATTTCACCCGAACCAACCTTCTTAGTTATCCATTGGCCCTCGCCATCGGGGTCGTCGGGATCGCCATCAAACTCTTGCGACATCTTATTATAGCTAACACGAATATTGTCGCCATCGGGAACAACGGACGTGAAAACCAAGATAAAGTCATACTCGAAATATTCGTTGGCGGCCTTCAACAGACCATATCCCTTCCAGTCTTCAAACTTGCCAATCTTGTCCGAAACCGTCATCTCGATTACAGGATCGTTGTTGTTGCTCCACTTACCCAAAAGGTCAGCATTGAGGGTAGCCTCTTCGGCTACGGCTTCCTCCACTAAAGGTTCAGCCTCAGCCACTACACTGTCTCCAAGCACCGACAGCGAATCGGCACCACTAACTTCTTTAGCACTCTGACCGCCACAAGCAGTCATCAGCACGACAGCAACTGATAAAAAGAATATCTTCTTCATAATCTTCTTTTATTGATTATTATTAATGCTCTACAATGCGTCCTACGGCATTCTTGTAGCCCTTGACGCCCTGGGGATTGATAACCCACAGGCTGCCCGTGTTAAACATGTTGTTCGAACGACGATTCGAACTATTGGTCAGCACGATGATGTTGCCCTGATGGTCATAGTCCATGTAGTTCAGGTTTATCCAGCATTCCTGGTCCATGTTGATGAAGTGGCCCGTCGTAGGCAGGGAGGGGCGCTTGCCCAGCGACACGGGCGTGTCAAACTGTCCCACGGGGAAGTAGTGTACCATATAGTCGTAGTTTACTTTGGAGTTGGTCAGCAGACTGCCGTCGGGCAGGGCGGCAACCTGGCAGAATGTTCCAGGCTGCGTAGCGGGCATCTTGGCATACTCTTCCCACGTGCCCGGCTGGTGGATGTTCATGCGGAAGATGCGGCGTAGACTGGCCACATAGACGTAGTCGCCGACGACGGTGACACCAGAATACTTCACTGCCGCGTCAGAAACATTGAAATTGCCTTCCTCCTTAAGATCCATGAAATAGGGTTCGTTGAACAACTTATAGAACTTCGATGCCTCCTTCGGGCGGATGCACCACAATCCCGTGCCTTCGTTAACTGTACACCAAGCGTTGCCCAGCGAGTCCAACTGAGCATCGCTCAGAACCCCATAACCTTTGTCGACGGGGAAGTTCGTGATGACCTTCATCTGCTCAACATCCCAGAGAGTATAGAAATCCTTCGTCCACGAACTGCCTGGTTCCTCGGGCACCTCACGGTAGACGAGGACATACTTACCATTGTAGCTCACGATTTCCAGAGCGTTGCCCAGTTTCTTCGACGTAGAGAGCGACTTGCCGTCCCACACATAGATACCCTTCTTGCTTTCCTTGGTCACCCGCAGAAGCAGTTTGCCACCCGTGGCCACCACGTCGCGGAACAAAGGGCGTGCGCCCTCATATACGCCCTTGATTCCCGGAATCACCGTCTTGACGGCACCAGTTTGGCAGTCAAGGCTCATCAGCGCATTATTCTCCTCACCTTCCAGATAATAAATCACTGAATCCGTAGGGGAGATGTACGAAGCCGCAATCTCGTAACAGCCCCAACGTTTCTCGGTAGGTGTCGTCTGTTTGGGTGTCGTGGTACGGGGCGCGGTCGTACGGGCTGTACTTGGCCGCGTTACTGTAGTTTTCTTAACCTGTGCCGAGGCTGGCGCCTGACACAATAGGACCGCAAGTAGCATCCATAAAAAAGGTTTCTTCTTCATTTCTATGCCATTTAATAGTTATGTATGCACAAAGTTAAAGAAAATCCGCGATACGACAAGCGTTTCGCGGATTTTCTTAGTCTATCAACTATACGTTACTACAATTAGAACTCGCAGTTCTTCGGGGTGCGGGGGAAGGGGATGACATCGCGAATGTTCTGCATACCCGTCACGAAGAGAATCAGGCGTTCGAAGCCCAAGCCGAAGCCGGCATGCGGACACGAACCCCAACGACGGGTGTCGAGATACCATTCCAGTTTCTCGGTCTCCATGCCGCGACGGTTAATCTCAGCCATCAGCTTGTCGTAGCTCTCCTCGCGGACACTGCCGCCGATGATTTCACCAATCTGTGGGAACAGCACATCGGTACCCTGCATCGTCTTGCCATCCTCGTTCAGCTTCATATAGAAGGCCTTGATTTCCTTCGGGTAGTCAGTCATGATGACGGGCTTCTTGAAGTGTTCCTCCACCAAATAACGCTCGTGTTCCGAAGCCAGGTCATCGCCCCAGTTGCAAGGGAACTCGAACTTCTTACCGTTCTTGATAGCCTCCTGCAGGATTTCGATACCTTGGGTGTAAGGCAGACGGACGAAAGATTCCTTCAACACGCCTTCCAAACGTTCGATAAGGGTCTTATCCACCATCTTGTTCAGGAACTCGAGGTCATCGCGACAGTTGTCCAATGCCCAACGCACACAGTACTTGATGAAGTCCTCCTCGAGGTCCATCAGGTCATCCTTATCGTAGAAGGCCATCTCAGGTTCTATCATCCAGAACTCGGCCAAGTGACGAGGCGTATTCGAGTTCTCGGCACGGAATGTGGGGCCGAAGGTATAAATCTGGCCCAATGCCGTTGCACCCAGCTCACCTTCCAACTGACCGCTCACCGTCAGGGCAACTTGCTGTCCAAAGAAATCATCGCTGTAATCTATCTTACCGTCCTCGCCTTTCTTCAGGTCGTACAGGTTCTTGGTGGTAACCTGGAACATGTTGCCGGCACCCTCACAGTCGCTTGCAGTAATCAGCGGCGTGTGGAAATAGTAGAACCCATGCTCATGGAAGTAGGTGTGGATAGCCATCGCCATGTTGTGACGGATGCGCAGGATAGCACCGAAGGTGTTGGTGCGGGGACGCATGTGAGCCACCGTACGCAGGTATTCCCACGAGGCACCCTTCTTCTGCAAGGGATAGGTGTTGTCGCACTCGCCCAGTACCTCTATCTGCTTGGCCTGAATCTCGCTGGCCTGACCGGCTGCGGGACTCTCAACCAGCGTACCGACCACCTTCAAGCAGGCGCCTGTGGTAATCAGCTTCACGGTTTCTTCGTCGAAGTTCTGGTCTTCGCCTACTATCTGTATGTTCTTGATGGTGGAACCATCGTTCAGGGCAATGAAGAAGATACCCTTCGAGCCACGCTTCGAGCGCACCCAACCCATCACTGTTATCTCGCTACCGAAGTCTGTCCGCTTCAGCGCATCAATTACCTTTGTCCTCTTCATTTTTAATTTTTTATTTTTATTTTTTAATTTATTCAAACATTCCCGTGTACAGCATATTCACCTCGGCCTCGGTCAGGAAGCGCCAGTCGCCTCGACGTACGTTCTTCTTGGTCAGACCGGCAAAGTATACACGGTCCAGCTTCACCACCTTGTACCCCAGGTGTTCGAAGATGCGACGCACGATGCGGTTGCGGCCCGAGTGAATCTCTATGCCCACCTGTTTCTTGTCCTTCTCGTCGGCATACTCGATGGCATCGGCCTTGATGGTGCCGTCCTCCAGTTCTATGCCCTCGGAAATCTGGTGCATATCGGCAGCCGTAACGGCTTTATCCAGGAACACGTGGTAAATCTTCTTCTTTAGATACTGGGGATGCGTGAGCTTGCTAGCCAGTTCACCGTCGTTGGTCAACAGCAGGACACCCGTAGTGTTGCGGTCCAGTCGGCCAACGGGATAGATGCGCTCCTTGCAGGCATCCTTCACCAGGTCCATCACCGTCTTGCGGTTCTGGGGGTCGTCGCTGGTCGTTACGGTGTCCTTGGGCTTGTTCAACAGCACATACACCTTGCGTTCGGGCGTAATCAACTGGTCGTGGAACAGCACGGTATCGGTGCGCATCACCTTGGTGCCCAATTCCGTTACCACCTGACCGTTCACGCGAACCACACCAGCCTGGATGAAGTCGTCGGCCTCACGACGGCTGCAAACACCGCTGTTGGCCAAGAACTTGTTCAGACGAATGGGTTCATTGGGGTCATAGTGCTTTTCCTTATACTCTATCTGTTTCTTCATGCTGTACTTGGCATGAGGATTGTAGCCCGGAGTACGCTGACGGTAGCCGCCACGCTGCTGGCCGTAACCACCCTCGCGACGCTGGTAGCCGCCTTCACGCTGATAGCCGCCACGTTGCTGGCCATAGCCGCCTTCACGACGCTGGTAACCTCCTTCACGGTTGTACGACGACTGGTATCCACCTTCGCGACGGGGACGATAGCCTCCTTCGCGCTGCTGGCCGTAACCTCCTTCGCGACGCTGATAGCCGCCTTCACGGTTGTATCCACCCTCGCGATTATAAGAATTGTAACCGCCCTCACGACGCTGACCATAGCCATAGCCCTGGGGACGAACGGGTTCACTACGCTGGATGCGGGGACGACGTGTGCGTCCTTCGCCATTACCCATACTCTTCGATGCTGAATACTCGCTGCTGTAGGGACGATAGCCATCCCGGCCTTCTCCCTTCTCGTCAGAAAATTGCTCTTTCCAACGTTCGTCTTCTGTAATCATAATGTTTTTCTTTTTGTTTGTTTTTTTCTAGTCTCTCTAGATTCTCTAGTTTGTCTAGGTTATCTAGTTTTCCTAGATTCCTGTGTAACTGTGTGGCGAAATACGCCTTAATTCTTCTTTAACTTGTTCGTTAACGTTTAGTGTTTCTATAAATTCCTTTATTGTCTCTTCACTTATGCCCTTGCCCGTGCGGGTCAGAGCCTTCAGTGTCTCGTAAGGTTTCGGGTAACCCTCGCGACGCAATATGGTCTGTATGGCTTCGGCACATACGGCCCAGCAGTTGTCCAGGTCGCGGTTGATGGCCTCTTGATTCAGCACTAACTTGCGCAGTCCTTTCAATGTGCTCTGTATCGAGATGAGCATATGGCCCATGGGCACACCGATGTTACGCAGTACGGTGCTGTCCGTCAGGTCACGTTGCAGTCGGCTGATGGGCAACTTCTGACTGAGGTGAGCCAGCACAGCATTGGCCACACCCAGATTGCCCTCCGAATTCTCGAAGTCGATGGGGTTCACCTTATGGGGCATGGCGCTGGAGCCTACCTCGCCTGCCTTCACCTTCTGACGGAAATACTCCATCGAGATGTACTGCCACACATCACGGTCCAGGTCAATGATGATTGTATTCACGCGGCGCATGGCATCGAACACAGCAGCCAGACAGTCGTAATTGCTTATCTGTGTGGTGTACTCCTCACGTTCCAGTCCCAGTTTCTCGGCTACGAAACGATTACCGAACGCACGCCAATCGCGACCGGGATAGGCCACATTGTGGGCATTGAAGTTACCTGTAGCTCCACCGAACTTAGCCGTAATGGGGCAAGCCTTCAACATCTCCAGTTGGCGACGCAGACGATAGGTGAATACCATAATCTCCTTACCCAAGCGCGTGGGGCTGGCAGGCTGTCCGTGGGTCTTGGCCAACATAGGCACGTCCTTCCATTCCTCGGCATAGGTTTCCAACTGGGCAATCAGTTCCTCCAACTGGGGATAGTACACCTCGTCCAGCGCCTCTTTCAGCGACAGGGGCACACTGGTGTTATTGATGTCCTGACTGGTCAGACCGAAGTGGATGAATTCCTTATATGCTTCCAATCCACCTATTGCGTCAAACTTCTCCTTGATGAAGTATTCTACGGCCTTTACGTCGTGATTCGTCACCGACTCTATCTCCTTTACGCGTTGGGCATCCTGTTCCGAGAAGTTACGATAGATGTCGCGCAGACGCTCCACATCGGCGGGGAAACCTGCCAACTGCGGCAGAGGCAGTTCGCACAGAGCGATGAAATATTCCACCTCCACGCGAACGCGGTAGCGTATCAATGCATACTCAGAAAAATAGGCTGCCAGGGCTTCCGTCTTCCCTCTGTATCGCCCGTCTATAGGGGATATGGCGGTTAATAAATCCAGTTCCATAAAAACCAATACGAATTTTTGCGCGACAAAGGTAGTGATTTTTTTCCAATTATCCTAAGATTTCCGGAGATTTCCAATATTCCCATTAAACCTATGAGCCCCATTAGCTCTATAAGGCCTATAAGAGATATTGCCACCCTATAAAACAGCGTATTGGCTCCGCCCTCACGGCGAAGCCAATACTGAGTTAATCATCAAAGAATATGTCCCACAAATGTGGGCGTGGGCGCTGACGGATTCGAACCGCCGACCCTCTGCTTGTAAGGCAGACGCTCTGAACCAGCTGAGCTAAGCGCCCGTCGGAACCGCAGTTCCTTAAATGCGAATGCAAAGATAATACAAATAAGTGAAAAGTGAAGAGCGAAAAGTGAAAAATCATCCTTTCTTTAACACTTTTTTACTTTTCTGCAGCTTCTGCCCTTAGCCTTTAGCCTGTGCAAAGCGCTTTGCCTGCTCTGCAATCAATGCCGTATCCTCAAAGTAGTCGATTTGCATGGCGTGCCGCACTTCGGCCAGCGTCTGCTGTCCACGTTTACGGGCGGCTTCAGTGCCTCGTTTCAGAATCTCGTACACCTCGGGAATGCGCTGTTCCCACTGGGCACGACGCTCACGGATAGGTTCGAAGCGCGAGTTCAGAACACTAAGCAGGAACTTCTTGCATGTGCCGTCACCCAGTCCGCCACGCGTATAATGCGCCTTCATCTCATCCAGGTTCTTGTATTCGGGCAGGAACTGTGCGAAGTCCTCGTCGGTGCAGAAGGCATCAAGGTATGTAAAGACCGTGTTGCCCTCCAGGTGACCCGGCGACTCGATGGTCAGGTGCTGTGGGTCAGTGAACATGGAGTTCACCTTCTTCTTCAGTTCCTTGGCCGAGTCGCTGAGGTAAATGCAGTTGCCCAACGACTTACTCATCTTGGCTTTGCCGTCCGTTCCCGGCAAACGCATGCAAGCAGCATTGTCGGGCAACAGGATCTGAGGCTCCACCAGCACGTCGCCATAGATATGGTTGAAACGACGTACGATTTCATTCGTCAGCTCCAGCATAGGTTTCTGGTCCTCACCCACGGGTACCGTGGTAGCCTTGAACAGGGTGATGTCGGCAGCCTGCGAGATGGGATAGCAGAAGAAGCCCGTGGGTGTTCCGCCCTCGAAATGGCGCATCTCCAGTTCCGTCTTCACGGTCGGATTGCGTTGCAGGCGCTGCACCGTCACCAGGTTCATGTAGTAGAACGACAGTTCTGTCAGTTCGGGCACGGCCGACTGCACGAAGATGTGCGTCTTTTCGGGATCGATGCCCACCGACAGGTAGTCCAGTGCCACCTCTATGATGTTCTGGCGCACCTTCTCGGGATTATCGAAGTTGTCCGTCAATGCTTGCGCGTCGGCAATCATGATGAATATCTCGTCGTACTCGCCCGAATTCTGCAGCTCCACACGACGGCGCAGCGAACCCACGTAGTGACCGATGTGCAGGCGTCCCGTTGGCCGGTCGCCCGTCAGTATTATCTTCTCTTTTGATTCCATTTTTGTCTTTTTGTCGTTTCAGGCGACAAAGGTACAAAAATTTCCTATGATAACCTAAGATTTCCGAGGATTTCCGAAGATACTAATACTGTACTTTCTTTGTCGTACCGTCGGCATAGCGAACGATGTTCACACCACGCTGCATCCGACTGCGACGCTGACCGTCAGGTCCATAGATGGTCACCGGCTCGCCCTCAGAACTATCATCGGGTAACGAACCCACGTAGGTCGTGGTACCGTCCTCATCGACATAAGCTACACGCAGACGCGGTGCACCGTTAGCCTGTGGCGGAGCGATATAGGCTGCAAAGGCATTCAGTTTGGCATCGCTTCCACTGCCCAGCATAAATCCGCCCTCGCTGTTCACGATACCATACTTGCCTGCCATTGCGAAGTTGGGCGTGAAGTTCGACCACATGTTCCAGCCGGCATATCCGCTGTAACCTGTGGAAGCACCAATGGACGTAGCCTCAGCCGCTTCTACACTAATACCATACTCCAAATCCGTCCATGTGGGGTTCACCACCTGACTACCTAAGTGCAGCACGTAGGGTTCGTTGGCCTCGATAGTGCCGCCCGTAACCTTCTGGAAGTACAGCGTATAACCATCTGCCACACTGCTGGTCACAGCCGACAGCTGTGCCACCCAGTCCTCGTCATTGGCAGCACGTCCTGTCAATGTTGCAACATCCGTATCGAACGGCAGTGCAATCGTTGAATACCCAGCCTTCAACGTGCGCTGCAGGAATATCTTCCTATAATCAACATCGTCATCGTAGTCAGGAGTCGTTCCTGGTGTCAGCGTCAGGAAGTCATCGGGCCAGAATACCGTAATATTATAGGTCTGGGTCTTTCCAAGATAATCCTCGTTCGCAGTCTGGGTCAAGGTCAGCGTAGTGCTACCTATCGCCAAACCTGTTATGGTAATGGTCTCGCCAGAACGCACGACATCAATAATAGTATTGTCACCGTTGGTAACAGTAAAGTCACCATTTACTCCATCACTCACGCCAGTTACCGTAATGGTAGCAGTTAGTGTATATTCGATTCGCCCTGTCGAACCGCTGAAATGCGAGTCAGCATTAAAGGCTGGTGTCTGTTTGTTGAAGACAGAGAACTGGCGAGTCAGCGTAGCAGGCAAGTACTTGTAGTTACCGACCTGAGAGGCAGTAATTGTGATGTTTGAACCTGTCTCCACAGCTGTAAGCACACCTGTCGTAGCATTTACTGTAATCGCAGCCGTATTGTTGGAAGAATAGATCACAGGAGTAAGTCCGACATCGGACGTTGCCGTATTGCCTTCAAGTGTACTGCCCACCTGCATCGTTGTCTCAAGATCGGGGTTATCCCATGACAAGGCTTGTGTAAGTTTGTTGACTGTTACATTAAAGTCTGTGCTCTTGGATACATACTTATAAGTCTCTGCCTGGGTAATGGTAACCTTACCTGTACCAGCATTCACACCTTTAAGCGTATTACCAGTAAGCAACAGCAAACCACCTTCGCGGTTCTGCGACTCATTCAGATAATTAATATTAGAATAAGTAGCCGACAAATCACCATTGCTATCAGCGTTCATCAACTCCACGGTTGCCGCTCCGTCTACATTCAATGTCTTCGTACTCAGAGACATGATGGTATTATTCTCTAACTTGCTGACGGAGAAGTCAAAGGTCTGACTTGTTGCGTTGTAGATGTTAGTCTTCTTCTGATAAATGGTCAGACGGGCTGTACCTGCGTTCCGACCGATAATAGTGTTATTTTCTGCATCATAGCTGATGACATCAGTTCCGTTATTAACATCAGAAGTCTGAGTGTGACTGATGGTATAATAGAAATCATCGTCACTACTGTCCGAAGGATAGGTTGCACTTGTTCCAGTAAAAGCGAAGGCATTGGCAATAGGACCTTCTACAGTTGTTTCCGTAGCTGTATTGTTACCACGTGTAATGGTTGTTGTATATTTCTTTGCAGTAGCCGTGAAAGTCAAATCCGAACTATAATAGCGGTCAGAAACTGTAATCGTACCATTGTCAGTACCAAGAAGATTTGGATCAGGTGTATAGGTAACAGTGATGGACTTGGGGCTGCCCACATTATCGCTATTGTCTGCAACTATGACGGAAGATTCATTAATGGTAAAGCGAGGATTGTTACTGGTAATCTCTAAATTACCGCCATTGGTGCTACTATAGTCAATGTTGAAGGTCGTTGATGCGGTTTGGTCAGTATAGACATCTCCCAAATTTGTATCATCCACATTAGCCCGAACATACGTCAAACGAGTGACTTTGACGTTTCTAATATATTTTGTTAATGTGCCTCCCCCCGGAAAACGGAAACGTACCTGTTTAGCACTTTCTGGAATTTTACACGAGAACTCACTGTAACTCGTCCCTACATCTGTATTATCCTGAGCAACTATCCAATCTGAGCCATCATAATACTCAACGTATAAATTATAGTAAATAGCGGAAACATCTCTACTAGCCTCATAAATCAACGTTTCACCAGGACCCGACAAGTTGTAAGTATGTACTACACCAGAACCTGTTCCATGTGAGTATTGTGTTGATTCATTTAGAACATACCCCTCTGCTTCCGCAATAGAATTGACTTTGATACGTACAGTTGCTGATGCGGCCATATACTTGTTTGTTTCATCTTGTGAAATGGTCCAAATATTGGTGCCATCCGTATTTCCTGCCGTAATGGTATTACCGCTGATGGTGGCTGTAGCTGTCGAGCCTGAAGTTAGATTTATATGGTATGCTCCATTGGAAACTGAGTTGTACGTGAGTGTGACCTGATCACCACGCGCCACATTCATTGAATTTTTCTGCTCATTATTCAATTTTATTGTAATGGCATTGGCAATCTTGCTAACTGTTATGTCGAAGGTGTAACTCTGGGAGACTGTATATTGGTTGGTCGCAGGCTGAGAGAAGGTAATCTTGGCTGTACCAGCATTTAAACCAGTAATGACATTCGTTGTTGCGTCAAAGCTGATGACACCCGCTCCATCGTTTACATCTGATGACTGATGAACTTCTGTAATGTTAGCTACAATAGAAGCCGGATTATTCTTATTCTCGATGCTGAGTGCTAGGGTTCCTTCCACTTCCATCTCTAAAGAAGGTAACGAAATAGACAAAGTATTTGTAACCTTAGTTACCGTAACATCAATAGTCTTGGTTGTTCCGGCATAGGTGGATGTTGCTGCTTGCGTAAAAGTGATGGTTGTCGAGCCCTCAGCGTTGGCAACAATTTTATTATTACCAGCATCGTAGGTAGCAATACCGGATTGACTGTATGACACCTGCGTGTTAGCATTACCAGTATTGGTTACTACATTCGTCCACTCTTCACCCACTTTCATTTCTTTAGACTCGGCAGCAAGAGCAAAGGTGTTGGGATGTTTGACAACATTTATGGTATATGTAGTGGTATTACCATCGAGGTATGCCCCATCGCTTGGTTGCGATAGAGTGAGTGTGGTGCTTCCTGCGGAGAGAGCTGTTATGGTGATGGTACTCGAATTGGTTCGTTCCCAACTGAAGTAATTTCCTTCTCCCTTGGTCACACTAAAGTTGGAGTTCACATTCCTCAGCGTGATGGTTGCTGTTTCACCTAATTCTATATCTGTGGTCAAGGATTCGCCCCAACTTGGCGTGAATGTCGCTTGTTTTCTTTCTCCGACGTTGAATTCACGGGTGATAGTTTCTTCTATATAAGTATTATCACCATCAACGTGAGCCGTAACCGTACTGGAACCTAAGCCAACAGTTGTAATGGAGCCATCAGCTGCAATGGTGAGTGCGTTTATATTACTGCTGGTGTATTCTATCGTTTTGTTACTGGTGACAGACGCGGCAGATGACAGGTTAGGAGCACCTAAAACAAGGTTAAGATCAAGTTCATTATCCACCCACTGAAGGTTTTGCTTCTTCTTGAAAAGGGCATATAATGTTTTCGTCCCTGGATTTCCAATGGTACTGGTTAATGTTTCAGTGTGACTGAGTTCTGTCGAGACAGGTTCACCCGTGTACGAATTCGAAGTGTACCATCCTAAAAACAAACAGTCGTCCTTGGGCGAAGCAGTAAACGTTGCGGTAGTAGAATATTTGTCCGCGCCTACGTTGCCAACAACTCTATTTGTCACCTCTACAGCTGACGTCCCAAGTGTCTCATTACTCGATACCGCAGCCGGAGAGAATAAGAAAACCGGCTTATAAATGGCTGTTATAGTTTTGTTCTCGGCTGTGGCTTGGATTGTTATTGTTTTGTTACTTATTGTTGTACCACCAGTCAAAGCAACGCCAGTAGGAACATCCCATTGATAGAATTCATAATTTGTTTTATCGGTAGCAGTTACATTGGCTGTTTTAATTGTTCCTGCTTGGACTGTGCTGGTCGTAGCATCAACATTATTAGCAACCGTTACATCATATATTCTTCCATATTTGGCCGTGATTGTTGCATTATTCGTAGCCGTGAACTTGATTGTCTTATCTGTGCTTGAGTAACCTGTTGCCAATGTAACACTGGAAGGATATTCCCATCCAAGAAATTCATACCCGCTGGCCGGATTATTTGCTGTAGCTGTGCCTTGTGTATCGACGCCAGCAGTAGTGGAACTCGTAGTTCCATTTGTAATGGTAATTGTACGGATGATTTCTTCTTCGTGGGAGATACTATAAGCTATGGTTATACTATTGATATAAAAATCACGGTTACCTCTCTTACTAACACAAGAAATATCAATTGGAGCAGAAACATTTGAACTGGATACTGTTGTATATCTACTGGAATTATTTTGGGGATTAACATTACTATTACCTACTGCGGTCTGACTACCGCCTTCAATTGTCACATACCCTTCGTATATTGCTGAAGTTCTGTATGCAACGGCCTTTACAGTAGTTGAAGAAACGGACTCTAATGTATAGCCACTTTGTGCAGCCATAGTAATGCTTCTCGTAATAGCCGTTGTACCTGCATTTCCGAGGTTTATATATTGATGATCCGAATTATAAGAGGCGTTTGCCATCTTAAAAGTGACATGTTCAGCGGTATAACCTGATGAACCGACCATACTTTGTAGGCTCGATCCAGTCATGGTCACAGATTTATTCTCCGTAACCTTTTTATAGCCATCCTTGACAGCCCACGCCTGGGTGGTCCACGCGAGGGCGAGGATTATAAGGAGGATAATATGTTGTAGCTTTTGCTTCATTATTTGCTTTTTCAGTTTCCTAAGGAGTCTTTTTAATCAAACTCCCCGGTATGCGTCCCACTGATAATGGGGACGATTTCGCCCGGGGTGAGAGATTCCGGGTCGAGGGTCAACGAAAGGGTGTAATGTTTGCCTGCCACGAGAGTGACGGGCAGAGCTCTGGATGTGGTGCTAATGTCTGTCAAGTGCTTATCGCGACGGGCATGAGCCGTAAGGGTATAGGTGAGTGCAGTACCGGCTGGGAAATAAGCTTCGTCGTAATCGCCAGCCTTGCCGATGGCTATAGTGCGTCCGCCACCACTGAGGGTGAGGCACACGTCGGTGTAGTAGGTAGAGAACGTGCTGGTGGAGTCCACGGTCAGCACGGTGTTCTGCGGGGTCAGGGGGGTCAGATCACTGCCGATAGTTACCGTCGTTGTTCCGCCTATGCTAAGGCTAAACTCGCCGGACTGTCCACGGTAGTTGGCACAGCCGTTGCCTGTGGTAGGAGCCGATGCCGCATCATTGTTAGCCGAAAGACGGTAAGTACCCGCCTCTATGATGGCCGCATTATTTGTAAAGGTAATGACACTATCCTGGACCGTCCACCCGTCAACGGTTGTACCGTTGAGGGTGAAGACGTATCCGGAATAGTTGTCGAGTGTTGCACGTGTCACCACATCGCTGGTAAAAACAGCTATGTCGGAGGACGAAAGCACAATACGTCCCATGCTCTTCGTCTCTTGCTGACGAAGTTCCTCCTGCTGGCAACTAACTACTCCGAAGAGCAGCGCCGCCATCGCCAAGACTACATATCGACTATTGTGCTTCATGCTTTTTTATCAACAATATTATGCAGAGATGTCACCAGTTACAGCATCGAAGGTTACGGATGTCGGAGTATCATCCGCAAATCCAGCAGTTGTAATTGTCAATGTAATAGTACCATTGCTGTTCGATGTAATTGTCAGGGTCTTAGCCTTACCTGCTGTCAAAGCCAATGTACTATAGTTAGGCGTAGCAGCCTCAAGTGGCCATCTCTTGGTTACACCACCAAACTTATAACTAATATAGAATTGCACATCACCAGCAGGGAAATAAGCAACACCATCATTATTAAAGCTGGACCCACCATCCGTGAAGGTTACAGCACGGGGAGAAGTAATATAAATAACTAGGTCTGTTCCTGTGAAGCCGTCCTTAACGACAGTTAACTTTGAGTTCTTAGGAGCTCCACATGCTACAGTTACAGGAGTCGGTACTGAACCAGCAGTAATTGCCACATCAGATTTTGTAAACTCGTAATAAGGTGCACCATATTTCATTGCAGGAGTTGTACCATCTGCATTTGCAGCATGAGCATCATCTTGAGAAGGATAGTTGCGTACAGAAACAGTCCATGTTTGAGATGCGTCAAGACCCACTTGAGAAAGTTCTGCGTTGTTAATCAACGTAAATCCTGACTCACCCCATTTATACGTAGAACCAGTATAGACACGTGCATACCAGGTGTTAAGATCTGTACCAGTATATGAGGTTACACCAGTTTGTGGATCTGTAGTAATTGCACGAGTAACTACAGCATTTTCCGTTGTAGCATTAAGGCTGATGTAGCCTACATTCTTTTCCTGACCACGGGTAAAATTCACTTCTTCCTCACTGAGGCAGGAGGAGACACTCAGCATAGCCACTGCGGCCATTGCACACATAAAAAACTTTTTCATAACCTTTAGTTTTAAATGATTAATAAATTATTTAGTTATATCCTAATTTTCTTATTCTAACATCACTTCTTCCGATTCACCCTCTATAAAGTCCTCGGTAGTGACACTCAATCCGATATTACCATCTGTGGGTTCGCTGCCAGTGAGGCGCACACGCAGACGGACAACCTTGCCACGCTGCAGGGTAAGGCTGCGGGTGAGATGCACCGTGCCATCCCATCCAGCCGAAGCCGAAATGATGACAGGAACCGTATGTGTGCCATCGTCCTCTACATTATAATAGGCCATATTGCCGTGAATCAGCTGGCGGTTGGCATCGAACTCAGCCGCATTGTCGGCATTAAACTTTAGACCGCGAAGATCATCGGTAGTAACGGCATATTCCGAAAAATAGTCAGTGAATGACTGGTCGAACATTACACAGAGACCTGCATTGGCCATCGAGCAACTGACTTGCACGGGGGTAGTAGCCCCCGAAACGATAACGAAGGGATCGGACACACCGGCATTGCGGCGCTGGCCCCATCCACTGTTGGCACTCTCGGCCTCGTCGGTGCTGCAATTCTCAGCAGCCACACGATAGCCGGAGCCCAGGGGCTGAGTGCGGTCGGCCAGGGTGATATCGGCATACCGTTTCTCCCACACCGTTTCGTCGCCTTCGGTAAGGGTGATGGTGTAGTCTGCTGCCTCGCTGGCAGAAAGCTCACGTGCAGCACGGGTTACCACCTCGGCAGTAAGTCCTTCAGACGTGAGTCCCAGGGCGAAGCATCCGTCACCATCCGCTGGACGTTCTGCATCGTTGACGCAGGCCGTCAACAATAGGGCGGTCAGCAGGGGGATAATATGTCGTATCTTCAATCTCATCATTTTTTATCTGTACTGCAGGCTTACACTAGTGATGTACGCATATCCACTCAAGGCAGTGCGCGTATCGGTAGAGAACTTCACATAGTTGCTGGAGCCACTCAGGGATGTATTGATAACCGGATTAAAGTTAGCCGCCGTAGTGCTTTTCTGAGGACTGGTCTGTTCCCATACAGAACTGTCGCCGACATACATCGTCAGCGTGGCACGATAATAGACGGCCACCTGTCTGGTATGCAGCGTTCCAGCTGCCGACAACGTCACATTAATGGCATTGGGCAGATAGAAACTGGGGGACTTCACCATAGGATCGGCTGTAGCCGTTCCGCCATCGCCCAGTGCTACGTTACCGCTGTTCCACTTAATCTTACCGCCACCCTGAACCTCGCTCCATGCATGGGAACCTGAATTTGTAGGAGGCGCCACGCTATAGGGCAGGCCAGTGATGTAAACTGTTTTGTTGCCTGTATTGGCGGTAACGCCATCGAAGCTGACACTGGCCGACAGCGTGTAGGCCTGCCAGGTATCGGCGGTAGTATTATTATAGGTATATACACCGTCAGCCTTCGACTTCAACGAGTTGGTGAAGCCCGACGGGGTGACGGTAAACGTGTAGTGGCTATTGTTCAGGATGGCATTGGAAATGCCGGATATACGCACCGTAGGCGCATAGATAATATTGTTGGCACAAGTATTGGCATTGCTGATGCTCTGTGCCACCCCATCGCCTACATAATAGGAATAGGACGTATAAGCCGACAGACTGGCCGTGAAGTTACGCGTCATCTGGGGCACAGTAAGAGCGAGACTTCCCGTCATGGCCTTACCATTGGAGGTGGTGTAATTATAGGTGACGGTGTAGTTCCCCTTGGGCAGATAGGGCCACGAGGCATCGGTCTCGGCAGAAGTTAGGTTACCAGTACCAGACAGCGTACGAACCGTAGTACCTGCGCTATTCTTGATAGTTGCCGTCCAGTTCTTACCCTCGATGGGAGCACCGGTCAGCGTGACGCGTGTACCCTGCAACACATTGTCTGTATAGATATGAGAAGCCGATACAGTCGGGGTATTCACCAGGTCAATGCTACCCAAGTTGTAGATACGGCCTGCATTACCGCCGAAGGTGGAGGTGCTGGACAACGAATAATTCTTTCCGCTGCTGGCCGACGTCATGGAGAATCCACTGAGACGAACGGGAGCCGTAACAATATAGTAGGTTCCGGCAGCAAAGGTGCTGGTGCGACGCGGGGGCAGCACGTTAATAACCTTGCTTTCCGTAGAGGCAATGCTGACTGCCGGTTCGTTACCACTATAATTGATGGTGAGCTTTCCAGCGACAGCGGATGGAGCTGTGAACTGTATACTGCTAATCTGGCCATCGGCATAGGCCGGTACCGTAAAGCGGAGCATCTGGCAAACATTGTGGAAAGTAACAACTGCAGGGCTACCATCGAGGTTACGCTCGCCCTTGGCAACAGAAATGTTGCAAACGGCAGTTGTCTCGTTTACCGTGCCTTGGGGGAAATCGCCAGCCACGGCATACTGTGTGGCAGGCAACGTGGCGGTAAGTGCGCTGTTGGCCGAAGCGTTTTCGCCAGCCAAAGCATAGGGATAGAGGGCAGCAAAATACTGGCTCTTGGCCGTTACCTGACCCGTGAACTTCGTATGTCCGTCGGTACCAATCTGGGCACTGAAGGCATGCTTCGTGGCCTGGTAGTCATAGACTGCAATCTGGTCATCGGCCTGCCATTGTACCGTAGTACCATCCTCGCCAAGGGTTGTACGCGTGGTGGGTACCAGCGCATCAATGGTCAGCGGCATAAGCTCACTTCCAGAACCGCCTTCGAGTGATTCTTCGGAGCAAGCCGTCAGCACGAATACTGCCAACAAAAGCCAAATACCATATCGTATGTTAATTCTGTCCATAAGTGCCAATATCCACGTTAGTATTGTCCTCGGTGAAGTTATCGTGCGAGGTACTTGTTTCGGTGTTTCCATCGTCGACCTTAATGTCGTCGTCGGAAATGTTGATATAGTCTTCGAGGAAGATTTCCTGTTCCTCGAGGAAGATAACAAAGTTGAAGTTGCTGCGCTCGTAATTGAGCTTGATGCGACTAATCTTTGCCTTGGTCAGTTCCAGGGTTCCGGTCTTGGTCAGGGTCTTGGGACCAACAGCATTGATGGTGTAGGTGATGGTGTGATGTCCCTCATCGTCGACATTGAAGTAGGCCACCTCGCCCTGGTTGATGACACCGCCCACCTGCGTACCGCCGGTAATGGCATCGAACACAATGGTGCGGTTGCCTTCGGTAATGGTGATATCGTAGGACGTAGTAAAGTAGGCGGGAACGGATTCATCGAAGACCACCTCGACACCCGCATTAGCCACCGAACAACCTACGCTGACGGGAGTGGTCTGTCCGGCTTTGACGGCAAAAGGAGCCGACATACCTGCATAGCGGCGCTGACCCCATCCATAGTTGGTGGTGATAGCTTCGGTCTCGCTGCAACTCTCGGCAAATATTTTGTAACCATAACCGGCCGACAGGCGGGTGTTAATGTCCTTCAGTCGAGCCGTCTCGCGATAGACGTCGCTACCCTTGTAGATGGTGATAAGGAAGTTGTCGGCCTCTTCCTTCGTAATGACGGTAGAAGTGGCACGGGTCTGACGCTCGCCGGTAAGGGTGAGTTCGAAGCTACCCATCTCCTCCTCCGTCTCGACAGGTGCCGGGGTGGGAGCAGGCATGTCCTTCTCACTCACCAAACAGGCGGTGAGGAGCAAAGAACATAGTATAATCAGGTACTTCTTCATAGCGTAACGTTCGTATCGTCGGTTTCCATATCGTCGGTAATCACAATGTCCACACCGCCGGAAGTAGCATCGGAGTCGTAGCTATAGCGCAAGGTGAAGAGCTTGCCCGCCTCAACATCTGGGAAGTCGATGGCAGAATGAGAATTCGTCTTACCGTCGGTGTTGGTGGCACGCAGAGCATAGCTGAAGCCGCCATCGGCCACATCAAAGTATGCTTTCTCGCCTTGCTGAATGGCTGTCGTACGACTGCCACTACGCAGGGTAAAGGTATAGGAACGGAACAACTCAGTGAAGTGCTCGGGCAGTTCCAGACCGACAGCATAGTTGGTCATCGGAACCTCCAGGGCAAGACGTACAACCATATCGTTCTCCATCTCGACAGAGGTTTCGGCATAGTAGCAGGCTGCGCCCTTTCCACCATTGGCCGTCTGCCACGTATCCTGATTCTCGGTGTATGCAATCACCTTGAATATACCCGGTTCCAGCACGATCTTCTTAGGTACGCTACCAGCCGCATATTGCACATAGGGGATTCCACCCTGCTTGTATATGGCAACAGCCAAATCGGCATCGACGGCACGGGTGGTCATAGTAGGACGCCCGGCACGCAAGAGGTCGAGTTCGAGCACGGCACTACCCTGCCCCTTTGTGGGGAGTTCGTCCTGCTGACAAGCCGTCAACAGCACAATGCCCAGGATGATGTATAGTAGCCGTCTCATTATTTCTTACCGTATTTAAGCGTGAGTGAATAGATGTGCGAGCACGTCTGACCGGCACCATAGCTATTGTGGCAGGTGAGGGTCGTGAAATACTGACTGTCGTCCTTGTAGGAGTTCGTCGTGCCAGCATGCATATTATCGTGATTGTTAAAGGGAGAGTCTGGCTCCTCAATTTCGAGAATCGTAATATTACCAACTGTGATGCTGAATGTCGTACCGATAGTAAATGTGTGGACATTCACATCATAGTCGGCACAAAAGTACGTACCAGCAGGAATGGCGATGGACGTAGACGTAGTGATACTCTGGCTACCCGTAGACAAATGACCAAGGCGGACATCGTTGTCGTACCAGTCGACACCCGATGAGGTGGCCCATTCATCGTGGCTCTTGAGATTCAATGAATAAGGCAGGCCCGTAATAACATACTCGTGACGATCCGTTGCCGTAACGCCATCGAACGTGGCCGTAGCGCTGAGTAGATGCTTAGCGGTCTGCACTGTTTGCTTTTCCCAAGCCTCTGCCGTATAGCTATTGGAACCGGCACCCATATTCGTGGTGGTACCATCGTAGGTATAACTGTAAGTATAGGTATACTTGTTATTGGTAAGCAGCGACTCGCTGACATTCCATCGAATAGAGGGTTCGTAAATCGTGCAACCATCGAGGGTATTGGCTTCGTCGATATTACCAGCATGATAACGGTCATAGTTGGTGTAACCGCCTATTGTTATAGACAATGTGGGAGAGCCTATCATGAACTCACGACTGCTGGTAACCTTAGAGGAACCATCATCGTAAACCAGATAATAGGTAGCTTTGTATTTGCCGTGGGGCAGATAAGGCCAAGCAGAGGAGGTGCGATAACCCGAAGTGAGTTCACCCGTACCCTCTACACTGCGAACCTCGGTGCCTGCAGCATTGGTAACCACTGCCTTCCAATTCATTCCTGGATAGGAGTTGGAGAATACGATATTTGTTCCGGCCAAATTGCCCTCGGCATCGTACTGATGCGTGGCAGTAGCCTGTGGAACGGGCAACCAGGAAAGAGGAATTGTTTCGTCCAGGGTTACGGTTTCTACCTCAACCTTGCTGATGTCTACACCCAATGCACTTTCGGGATCAGGCAACGAAAGGGTGACAATGGCATGGTCAGCGGCATTCAACACATCGGGGAAATCCGTGCTGGTCAAATCACAGCTAACCTCGCGATCGCCCTCCAGCTTCAGCTTACCCCAGAACTTCAGGACAACATGACTGCCAGCCTTCACATAGATGCTTCTGGAGGCATCGGACCTATTGATGGACATTCCATAGTTGCCGACATAGGCATAGAGGGCATAGTCGCTGTAGAAGCGTTCGAAGCGGGCATGCTCGTCTTCGTCCCTACCGAAGTTGACAGAAATCAGCGCATTGCCCACCTTACAGTCAACGGATACATTGGTAGTCTCATCCTCACGCACCGTAGCCGTTGCCGTACCTATATAATAAGGACGGTCGAGGGCCAACAGAGCATTGTTGCCATAGGAAACCGTAATGTTGTAATCGCCTATAGGTACAGAGAGCTCTTCTTCGGTGAAGACACCATCATAAGCCTTATAGCCATTGGTCGTGGTAAGGTTGAGATGGAAGTCAGCAGCCTCTGGGTCATCCAGTTGAGCAGGCGTGCTGCGCGTAACTGTTTTGGAAATATTGCCCAACGACAACTGCAGGCGACCGCCCTCGCCTTTCGAGGGGGCGTCGATCTCGCTGACACAGCCTGTAATTACCAAGGCCAGCAGGAGCAGCAGTGTGTGGAGTATATGCTTATTCATATAATAATTCAAGGTTGTCTAACTGCAGGAGCGAACCTTCACCACCTGCAAAGTAGTCGCCATACTTGGAACTGCTGGCTACCACAATAACGTACTTCGGCTGACGGTCCTTGACCCGATAGTCGAGGTTGATGGTCTCGGTGGTCCAGTTGTCCACGCTCGAACCTTTGGTAAATTGCCCTAAGGCAATGATATGCTTGTCGTTGAAGTCGAAGAGGTGAATCTCCTCTGCCTTGGGTTTTGTACGGATAATGTATGGATATTCCTTACCATCGTACATTTCGGGTTCCCAATCGCCCAGCGCAATGTAGATGCTGCAGGAGTCGGGCTGTCCCTTCAGGCCTTCATAGAGTTCCTGGGTAATGTAGCGGCCATAGACCGATTTCCAATCACCACCCGTCTTATTAATTATTTCGCTTTGATACTTGTAATCGAAACGCAGTTTCGTGGGGAAAGAGGTATAGGGACGTCCAAAGCCGAGGATACCATTAGAGCCATCGGTCTTCAGGTAGGTTCCTGTGAAGATGTTACCGGCAGCAAACTTGATGACGATATACTTGGACTGAAGATTGGCAACACGCCCGCGTCCAGGAACGTCAACATAGGTACTGTTACTATTACCGACAGAGGTCGCACCGGGATTACCCGTTCCCCAATAGGGAGTCTTTCCCTCGGCCCAAGGCTGATAGAGGTCCTTACCCGACTGACCTGTCGTGATACTCCACTCCTCGAAGCCTGAGTTTTCCATCTGCTGTTCTTCTTCCGTAGTAAAGGTCTGTTCTACAGTTACGCTGGTACCGCCCGTAACACGATAGGTGTACTGGGCACCGGGACGCAAACCCGTAAGAGCAGCTATATAGTTACGGCCTTTAAGGGTAACCTGGGCTTCGTTAACCTTGGTCCACTCACTGGTGCCCTGGGCATGGTACTCGACAACGGGAGTTGTTCCCATGGGAACCTCGCCACTGATGTAGGCAGCCGTACTGTGGGGGAATGCACTGGCAGTAGTAACCTCGGCAGCCTCGGTATGATAAACATTGACGCGCCAAGTTTGGGCTCGGTCGTTCATCGGTGAGAATACCTGGAAAGTACACATACCACTGAAATCATAGGTCTCGGAGGTCGTCGGATCGGGAATAACCGTTCCGTGCTGACCACCTATATCGAAATGCTGAACCGTGATTTTACTGAGGTCCTGCTTCGAGGAAACATAGACGACGACACTGCAGTTGATAGGGTCAATTACAGCATCGCCCACCTGACCGGACATCTGCACATTACGCATAACGACCTGATGGACACGCACCACCCATTCATAATTCTGATAAGTATGGAGGGTAAATGGCACGCTGTCGCGCTGGAAGTTAACGCACGAATTGTAACCTTCGGCCGGCTCGCTGAAACTTTCACTGGGGAAGGTATCGGCATTGTAACACAAATCGGCTTGAGGCTTGATGGTAGCATCGTTGTTTACTTCGAAACGACGGATGCGAAGCATAGAGAGATTAACGGTATCACTGACATAGACATCGACGGTACGTTCCTGATTATCGATTACAGCCTCAGCAAAACCGTTATCGTCCTCGTTGCACTGACCTTCAACCTCGAATGCAGTAATTGCACCCTCTACGATGGGGTAAGGAATATCGTCGCGGACGGCGCAGGCCACAAAGGTCAACGTCGTCAACACAAAAACGAATATATCCTTACGATGCATCATAGATAGAATGTGAGTCCGATATTAATACTGAGGAAATTGAAACGGAAGTTGGCACCACCACTGCGGCTGCGACCCGTCTCCACCTGGTTCGTGGTCTGGTCCACCCAACGGTACTTGATACCCATGATACCGATGCTGGCTTCGCAAGCCAGGAAATCGGTAGCAAAGACAGACATACCGGGGCATACATTCAGTTGCAGGGTGTGGGCCTTGGTAAAACTGCCGTCGTAATCAGCACCCGTACCTGTACTGTTCTTGCTGGTGGTGTGGGCATAACCGGCACGAATTTCGGCAAAGGCACCAAACACCTTGCTCTTTCCAATGGGCAGATAGGGACGTACGAAGAAATCGGCTGTATGGGTGTGACCCAGATAGTAGATATCTTCGAGACTGATGTTAAAGTCGTCGCCCAAATTCAGGTCGAACTTGCCCAGGAAGAAATAGTTACGTGTGTAGTTATAACGTCCACCAATGGCCAGGTTATTAGCCACGAAATAACCGAAATAGGGGCTACCGCTGAAGGTGTGACCTTCGATGTCCACATTCTTCAACACCGTCAGGTTGTAGTTGTCGGTATTCCACTCCGAAAAGTTAATGGTACCGCCCACCAGCCATTGTCCTTTGGGGATGAAGACTGATTTCTGCACCTCACGAGGAATGCGCTCAATCTTACGTTTCTGCATCGAGCGATCCCAGATACGTTCGGCGGCAGTACGAGGTGCGTCAGCCTCTGAAGAAGCCTGATTCGACTGTTTCTTCAAGACCTGCATCAGACTTTCCTGAATGGCACGGGCCAACTCTGCGCTGTCGGGGGTCTGCGTGACATAAATCGTGTCGTGGACATAGGTGGCACGATGCACCCGTTGCTGCGCGCAGATTGCTGCCGGCACAAATGCCAGCAGCAATCCAAGCAGATAGCTCTTATTTCTTATGTTCATTTACTGAATCGTTGGTTCGGTTCCGTATTCAAATTCAAAGTCATCGAGTAACAACACACTGGAGTCTGATCCATAGAAGTAATCACCATACTTACTTGACGAGCAGACGATGAGCACATGAGTGGGTTTACGTGTTGCGTTGTAGTAAGTCAAGGGGATATTGAACTGCTTCCAGTTGGCATCACTGGTGTTCTGAGTGAGTGAGCCGTAGGCTATGATACGGGGATCACTGCCATCCCATGCGGGGAAGGTACTCATGTCAGTGTTGTCAATCGTCAGACGCTCAGTGAGCAGTGCGCAGTAAATCTGGCAAACGTCGTTCTCGTTTTTGGCAGGAGCACCAACACCTGAGGGCTGTGAACCACGGTTGATACTACCGGGAGTGTACTTCATCCATCCCTTGAAGGCAGTAGGACGAGCCGTGAAGGGCTGCCCCCAGTTGAGGACGGCACCCTTGGTACCTACGAGGTGGTCGAATTCACCCGAATAGATACTAGCAGCAGCGAACTTGATGATGACGTAGGTTGAACCCAATCGGGCAGCACCAGTACCACTGTGTACATCGGTTGTGCTCTTTGTGGTTACGTTGTAGCTTTCACCCATACTTGCAGAACCGGGGTTAGAAGAATCCCAGAAATGGTTGTTGGCGTCAGCATTGGGATACCATACACTACCATCCTTATACCAGTTCTCGAATCCGCCATTGGTGATTTCAGTCATAGGATCGGTCTTGAAGGCAACCTCGTTACTGTTGACCTCTACATCATCCTTCTTATACTGGAAGCGATAGCGGTAATCCGTAGCAGGCGAAAGGCTCAGGAGCTTATAGCTATAGTTATCGCCGCTGACAGTGAGGGCACTGTTTGCAACGGTGGTCCAGTCGGCATCGCTCTGCTTCTTCCACTGCAGGACGACATTGTCGGCTACGAAGTCGCTAGTCTTGGCAGTAACCATACCGGAAAGCATAGCAAAGTTACCCCATGCATTGGCAGGTTTAGCCTCCAGAGCTGTAGAGCTCTTGCGGGGAACCTCGATGGTGTAGGTATAGGTCTGCGTAGCATCGTCAACATAGACGGTTACACCACCCATCTTACCACCTTCGGCTACCTTATAAGTAATAATGAAGTGGTCGCGAGCCTGAGGATCCTCGATACGATCCGTTTTGCCCCACTGCTGGCCACTTTTATTGGTAACGCTAAGCATGAGGTTCAGGGGAGCTACGGGGAAGTAGGCAGAACCTACAGTCGTTCCCATCTTAAAGTTGCGCAAAGAAACATCATCAAGGTCAGAGGTAATGATGGTTTGTGCAGTGCTGAAGTTATCGCGGAAGCTCTGGTCCCAGTTTACGGTAACCTTAACAGTTGCCAGCGTGCAGGTAACATTGGCAGTTACAAGGGTCTTGGCAGTTACGGTTACACGAGTCATACCAGAATAGTAGGGAGCACCGAAAGCGGAGTCGCTACCATCCCATCCGGCAGAATGCACGGAAACGGTGTACTTACCGGGGGCGAGCAGGATGTTGCCCTTGAAGTTATCATCGTTAGCCAAATCGTCGGTACTGAGTACAATGGTACCAGCCTCGTTGATGACGTCTACATGCAACTTCTTAGCATCGTAGTCGCTGGGTTTTGACGTTACACGGGTGTGAGTAGTCTCTACAGTATTTACCTCTACCTTAAGGTAACCCATTTCCTCTGTATTCACCTTGTCGAGGGTGCAAGACACAGCCAAGAAGGCAGCACAGAGGATAGACAATATAGAATATATCTTTTTCATTGTTGTATGCATTTATAGTGGATTATTCTACAGTTAATGTCAGAGAACCATTCTTCTTCTTGCCGTTCATATCCTCAACTACCATGTTGAAGGTGTGCTGACCGGACAGGAAGCCGAGCAGTCCGAAGAAGTTACCAATGGGGAAGGTGTAGTCTATATCACCCTGAGAAGGAACGCTAAGCGGCTGGTTCAAATCCTCGAAGAGCTTAACGACTTGCTGGTTGTCAACGATTTCGGCACCATTGATAAAGTCTACACCATAGTTGGTATTCAGGTCACGCAGAGACTCGATCATCTCACCGCTGGTAGAAACGATGTTAACCTTGATGCTCTTGATACCATCGTCGCACTTGATGTAGGTGTCGCCCTTAGACTTTTCGGTGGCGGCACTAACTGTCATATTCTCGGGCAGATTCAGTGTGATGGGCACCTCGGTCTGAGGATCATCACCACCGCCACCCTGGTTAGGATCTTCCTGCAGACCTGCATCGGTAACGTCAAGCGTAGCGTCGCCAGAGGTCTCCTCGAAGGTAACAGAAGCAGAGATGTTGATACCAACAACCTGACCCTCGGTATTCTCGGTAGGTGTGAAGTTGATGACAACAGCATCACCACCCGTGAAGGTCTCGTCTGTGTTATATGTCTCAGAAGCAGATTCCTTGGTCAGCGTACGGCGAGCTGAAACGGTGCTACCCGACTTGGTGGTGGCACGGAAGTTCAGCGTCAGTTCCGTAACATTGTCTGCGGGATCAAAGTACCAATAAACAGCAGCGGGAGAGTTTCCGTCCTTCTCTGTGAAGGTAAGAACTGTTTCACTGCCATCATCGATGGTGATGGTCCAAGTCTCGAAGGTGTTGAGGAAGTCTGCATCATAGGATACCTGGATGCGGCTGTTCTCCATCTTACAAACCACCTCGACCTGAGTCGTGTAGTTCTGGATGATTTCCATCTCCTTGCCACCCTTATAATAAGGATAAGACATCTTCTTCTCGATAACACCGGGAGTATGAGACTCTACCGTGTAGTTACCTACAGCAAGAACAACCATAGAGGGTACCTGGCTAACAGCCTCGTAGCTCTCTACGACATTGCCCTCGGCATCGTAAATCTTAACGGGATAGTTCGTAACTTGGGACTGGGCACGAGTAACCTCGGGGTTAAGCTGAGAAACATCGAGCTTCATATATCCCTTGGCAACCTTATCGGTCGTCTGCCCATCTATTTTCAGGCTTTCACTCACGCACGAGGAGAGACCTGCCATAGCTATGATTCCAATAAGGAATGTATTCTTAAGTTTCATAATATATTGACGTTTTTAGGTTTCTTACTTCGTGGTTAGTTTAAATCCAAGTCAGGGGCACCTCGATGGTGATAGGACGATCGTTGGTGCTCTCGTCGATGGTTACGACAACCTTGATACCACCCTCGGTAGTGGGAGTGTACTGGGGCTTTACGTTGAGTTTGTAACCAGCGTTACGCTGCAGTTTGAAGCTGCCGGTAGCAGTACCCGTGGTCTGCTTTACGCCATTAGCGTCGACGTGTGCATACTCTTCCTTAGCCGTAACATTGATGGTGTAGGTGATGTCTTCGCCAGCAGTGCCAACAGCTACGTACCAGGGGTCGTTATCGGCCTTGGCCCATGCGAAAGAATTAGAGCCAAGGGCTGTTGTACCAGTGAAGCTGACATTGTAGTCGCTGTAATAAGTTGCCATATCATCGGCAAAATTCACTTTCACACGACCACAAGTGGGCAAGCAAGCCACATTCACCGTCTTGGTGTCGTTGGCCTGAATCTGGAACGAGGAACTACCCTCAACACGGAAGTCGTTGCGAGAAGCAGCAGATTCGGTGCCATAGAAGGCCTTAACCTCGTAAGAGCCGATTTCGAGAGTCTTGGGAAGATTCGTAGCAACTTCCGAACCCAGGCACTCGAACAGGACGCTACCCGAGTTGGCATTGAGCAACTGCACCGTGTAATTGTTGGTGTTGCGATAATTAGCTTCGTTGAGGGCACGCGTTGTCTGAGGTGCGAAATCAGTCGAAGCACTCAGGTTCAGAACCAGTTGACCCTTCTTTACGGTAGTCTCCTCACCGGAATTGGGCTCAAGGTCCTTAACCTCTGACAGGCAGGATGTGGTCAGCCCAATGGCCGAGAACATCAGCATGTAAAGGAATGTCTTTTTTGCTTTCATTTTTGTTTAGTATTGTTGAATGTTTATCGAATTTGCTAAAGCAGTTTTTCGTTCACGCATTTTTTACCGATGCAAAGTTCCGAAATAATACACAAACGAATTGGAAATTTTGGTATAAAATGGGCCTCGTACCGAAATTTCCTATGGGACATATTCCAAAAACGCCCATTTCATCGGGCAATATCGCCAGCATCGCAATCCTATCCAGAAAGGAACATTTCCCTTTCAACGAAGGAATACTATTCTTACCCATGAAGGATTACTATTCCTACCAGTGAAGGATTACTAATCCTACCAGCGGAGCGTTACTATCCCTACCGACGGAGCGTTGCAACGCTAGACGCATAGGATTAATATCGCTATAAAAAGAGCATCGCACCGTTCCGTGGGGAACGATGCGATGCATGGGGTTTAACTTAACTTTCGTCTGGAGATTACTTCAAAGTAACCACAGCACGACGGTTGTAAGAGTAAGGAGTCAGGTCGGCTACACCACCCTGGCCTACGGTCTCGATGTTAGCAGCATCTACGCCCATGTCGATAAGAGCCTTCTTAACGGTCTCGGCACGACGCTCAGACAGAGCCTTGTTGTAGGCAGCGCTACCGGTCTTGCTGTCAGCATAACCTGTAACAACGATCTTCTTGTTGTTCTTCTTAGCCTGCTCGGCCAGTTCGCGAACGTTAACCAGATCCTTCTTGCTGGCGATAACGCTCTTGTTGATGTTGAAGAATACAGAAGCGCTAGTGGTCTGGAATTCACCAACAGTCTTAACAACTTCCTTAACAACTTCCTTGGGCTTCTTAGCCAGAGCGTCCTTCAGGGCAGCGTTCTCGGCCTCGAGACCAGCGATAGAAGCGTTGAGGGCATCGATCTGAGACTTGTGGTTAGCCAGGATAGCGTCCATATCGGGAGCCTTCTCCCATCCTACCTTACCGAGGTTAACGCCAACACCGGCGCTAGCACCGAACAGCAGGTCGCGGCTCTTCAGGATACGAGGAGAACCACCACCGGTACCAATACCGTCCATATCGGGGTCACCTGCACCTACATAGAGGTCGAGGTTGATGTGGAAGCGCTTGGTTACATTGAAGGTGTTGAATACACCAGCAGTGTACAGGAAGGAAGCGCTATTGGCGTCGAAGTTCCACAAGAAGCCGAAGCCAGCATACAGACTGATGTTCCATACGCGGGGCTTGTAGCCACAGAACAGGTTGTTCAGGTTCAGCATGGGCTGGATGCTCATGTTCATCTGAGTGAAGGTGGGGTTAGCACCTGAAGTGTATGCAGGGTTACTCCAATCCATGTTTACCTGGGTGCCCCAAGCGAACTGAGTCTTTACACGAAGACCGAAAGCGGGAGTTGCCCACTTACCAACGCTAATCTCACCACCCCAGTTACGACGGCCGGGCCAGAAGGGGTTCTTGTTCACCTGAGGATTCTGGCCGTGCTCCTGAGTGGAGTAGAAAGACAGGTGAGTGATACCTGCATCGATAAACCAGTTGTCCCAGAAACCATTACTTACGAAGCCATGCTTTCTCGTAGGATAGCTTTCAGTAGTTTCCTCAGCGGCAAACGCAACGCTGGTTACGCTAAAGAAAGCAAGTAACATCATTAACTTTTTCATACTTTAAATTTATTAAAGAGGTTAAACTATATTATTCACTTTTCTACGTTTGGGCACAAAATTACAAATAAAATATGAATTAGCACCATAAACATTAAGTTTTTTTTACATAAATAGTGAAAAAATAGCATTTTCGGGCCTTTACTTGAACATTTTCTCTAAATTTTCGTGTGGATATATTACTACAATCGCCTTTCCATCGGGGGTGTAGTTCGGTTCAGAAAGCTGGAAAAGCTGAGAAACGAGGTTTTCCATTTCGGATTGAGAAAGTACCTGTCCAACAGGGATAGCCGCATTACGAGCCATAGCCATCGCCATACGGTGGTGCAGTTCCTCGTCGAGCCCCTGTCCGCGACTCTTCAGGGTTTCCACAATATCGTTGAGCAAACGTTGCGGCTCTGCTCCATCGAAACCAGACGGCATGCCCTGAACGTTGTAACTGCCACCGCCCAGCGGCGTAATGTCGAATCCCAAAGCATGCAGCTCGTCCTGAATCTCCTCGATGATGGGGACATCCGACATGGGGAACTGGACGGCTTCGGGGAAGAGCAAACCCTGAGACGAAGCAGGACGTCCCTGCATTTGTTCCCTATACCTATTATATAATATACGCACGTGCGCACGATGCTGGTCAATGAACATCAGGCCAGAACGCACTTCCGTAACGATGTATTGTCCACGATACTGATAATGCTGGACGCTGCGTTCAACTGTTTCTTCCATAGCCCCTTCCGCATCACCCGTAAGGGGCAGACGCTGAACTGTATCCTCTGGTGTATACAGGGTTTGCCAATCCTTGGGTATTGTGGGACGCTCGTAGGCAGACGAACGGAAAGGATTGTAACCCGTATCAACTTTTGGATTGGGCATAGCAACAGACGTTGGACGAGCCTGTGAAGCGTTGTAGACAGGAATGTCCTCAGGACGACCCTCGACGTCGAACTCTATCGTAGGCACCGCATTGAAACGACCCAAGGCTTCCTTGACGGCTGCCAGAATAATTTGCCAGATGGCCAGCTCGTTTTCGAACTTAATCTCTGTCTTGGTAGGATGAATGTTCACATCTATGGTAGAGGGGTCCACCGTCATATACAGGAAATAAGGAACTTGATCGCCCGTAGGAATCAGCTCGTTGAATGCCTCCTGAACCGCCTTGTGGAAATAGGGATGACGCATAAAGCGCCCATTGATGAAGAAAAACTGGCGCACGCCCTTCTTCTTTGAGGATTCAGGTTTTCCGACAAAGCCCGAAAGAGTGCACAGAGTGGTTTCCACATCCACACTGAGGAGTTGCTCCGTAAGCCGCTTTCCGAAAAGTGTGGCAATGCGCTGACGAGGGGATTCTGGCAACAGGGTGCTGAGGGAATGCCCATCGTGGGTAAAGGTGAAATGAATGTCGGGATTCACCAACGCCACCCTTTCGTATTCCTGAATGATGTTAGACAGTTCCGTTTGGTTGCTTTTAAGGAACTTGCGACGAGCCGGAACATTGAAGAATAGGTTCTGTACCAGGAAATTGCTGCCCACAGGACAACTATCCACTTCCTGCGACAGGACCTTTCCCCCTTCGTTTGTCAGGCATGTGCCCAATTCCGCATCAGTAGGACGGGTCCGCAAAATGACCTGCGAAACTGCAGCAATGCTGGGCAACGCCTCACCACGAAAGCCCATTGTGGTCAGGGCAAAGAGGTCGGAGGCTTGCGTAATCTTACTTGTTGCATGACGTTCAAAGGCCAGACGGGCATCGGTCTCTGACATTCCCTTGCCATCGTCGACAACTTGGATGGAGGTACGACCTGCATCCTCGATGATAACATCGATACGACGGGCACCGGCATCAACTGCATTTTCCAGCAGTTCCTTGATGACGGACGAGGGGCGCTGTATGACTTCGCCTGCCGCAATCTGATTCGCCACAGAGTCTGGCAACAAATGTATGATATCCAAGATGAGTTGAGAGTTGAGGGGTTAGGGATTAGAGGCGACCCATGAGGATGTAACGCCAAATGACGATGAGCACCATGATGATAATCAACGCCAAAGGCCAGGTGAGGCGGTGTTCGCGCTGACTGGCACGATGGGCACGAGGTGTAAATTGCGAGAACTTACCCTTGAAGTGATCGGGGTCGATGTCGTCTGGCGGCAACTCACCCATTTCGCGTTTGACATCGCGGACCA
This sequence comes from Bacteroidaceae bacterium, assembly GCA_017617235.1. Classification (GTDB taxonomy): domain Bacteria; phylum Bacteroidota; class Bacteroidia; order Bacteroidales; family Bacteroidaceae; genus Physcousia. The sequence continues at coordinate 75,603 of JAFZWQ010000043.1, forward strand.
GTTTGTCCAGCCTGTCCTTGCGCTCGCTTGTGTACATGCTGATACGTCTGTACTTGCGAGGTTCACGTGTCTGAAACATTCCCATTGTCGCTTGTATTTTGATCCGTTGACTTATTTCGTTTCTTATCTTTATCCTTCTTCAGGTTGTCGAGATTCTGACGGGGTGCCGTGCGACGCACACTCTCCTTCAGCTCCGTTCCAGCCTTCTTGCCGCGCCAATTGAAGATGTCGTCCTTGTCAAGGGGACGCACATAGTCGAACCACGCAAAGTTCTCGAGGTACAACTCCCCTGGCGGAATCAGGAACAGGGGGTACATCACCCCCGTGGCTTCAGGCATCCATATCTTATCCACCTTGCGACCGTTCATAAACACCTTCATCTGACTGGATTCGGTATGATTCATGCCAATCATCAAGGAATCATCGTCGAAGGGGTAATAGTTCACATAGACATTCATGTCGGCAATCGTCAGGTAGGGATCGTTGTCCTGGAAATAGATGTGCATTTCCTTGCTGGCCACCTGATTGTAGTGTACCGAGTCGATACGTTCGACGGAAAGCGCCTGATTCACCACATACACGCTGTCGAGGGTGGAATCGTTGCTCCAGGCCTTGATGACCTCGCCCAACAACTGCTGTCCCTCCTGCCATATAATGGGGTCGCGATACATCGTGGTACAAGAGTCACGTCCATCGAAGACCATAGAATCGCAGACAGCCTGCATATCGACCCGATAGGCCCGCACATGGTGGTAGGCATGAAGCATGCGATAGACGCTATCCGTGTTGATATGGAAGGTATAGAGGAAGAATGAATCTGCATGGGCATAGAACGTATCGCGCTGGGAATAGTCGACAAGCACGGCACTGTCTGCGGCCTCGGCATATCCCGTTTTATCGTTGTAGAGGACATAATTGCCCAAGAACTTGTTCTTGTTCAGGGTATCGGTGTATACCACATGACCAAAGGCCTTGCCTATCGAGTCCTTCCCGTTCCAATACACGCTGTCGCCAATCAGCACCTTGTAGCCATTCTGCAAGATGGAACGGTCCAACATATTCGATTCCTGTGTATTAGAGTCGTAATAGCCGTCTTCGGTATAGATGTGGTTGTCGCCATTGTCGATATTGCTGGGCCCAAGAACATGGGCAATACCCGTACGGGAATTGTAGTGTAGCGTATCGCTAATCAGTACGGACTTAGCCTCCTTGGGCGGACGTGGATTCACCAAGCGGACATTGTAGTTGAAGACAGCCTCGCGAGTCGATGGACTGTATTCGCCCCAATCGCTGGTCAGTTCGTTGTCCTTGTCAACCAAACGGCCACCTTCGAAGAAGTAACCAAGGTCGTACAGACGGTCATAGTCCAAAGAGTCGGCATACAGGGTGGTTCCCCTGTGTTTCAGCACCACATTGTGACGTACACGGGCTATCTGGTCGAGTCCGTCGTAATAGAGCACATCGCCGTCGAGCGCCAATGTATCGGCCTGCCGCATACGCACGTTGCCAAAAGCATCGAACGAATTAGTGGCTTCATAGAAAAGGGCGCTGTCGCACCACATCAGGGTTCCCTCGTGGTCGAACTGCACATCGCCTACCAGGAATTGTGCCGTCGGATGCAGGAGTTGGTTGAAATACAGGCGGTCGGCATGAAGCAAGTGCACCCTCGAATCCGAGGGTGTCCGCTTGCTGTTCTTCTTGACGGGACCTGCCGTCATAGACAATGCCAACAACGCGAACAGGCCGAGCAATATGTTCCTGCAGTCCTTCACCTCTCAACCTTAACGTTATTTCACCCAGCCTGGGTACTCGAACTCGCAATTACACCAGTCGGGATTGATACGGATATAAGTGGTTTTCTGTTTCTCGCGAATCCAATTGTCGACGAGTTCTTCCTTCTTTTTTCTCAGCACGATATCGCGCAGAACCTGGAAATCCTCGGACATACTAGCCCGATGCGACTTGATGCGGTTCTTCAGCTTGGCAATGGCACATACCGTCTTCATACGTTTATTGGTCATCTGGAAGGGTTTGGATATCTCGCCGATTTCCATACCGTCCACAACGCGAGCCAGTTCTGACGATTCGTTAGCCAGTTCGCCCATCTCGAAGCGTGATGTCTGCATCAGACTGCCGTCCGACTTTTGCTTCTGGTTCGTCATCAAACCACGATTGTTTCGGGTGTCCTTGTCCTCACTAATATAGGTGGCGGCATCCTCGAAGGAAAACTTCTCCTTGCGTATCTCGTCGGCAATGGAGTCGAGACGGGCCAAAGCGGCATCGATATCCGCCTGGGCAACCTTCGGCTTACGCAGGATATGACGGAACTTGGCCTTATCGCCACGTTTATCTATCAACTGGATAATGTGAAAACCAAACTCGGATTCCACCACCTTCGACACCTTCTTGGGATCGGTCAGGGCAAAGGCCACATTGGCGAAAGCGGGGTCGAGCTGTCCCCTACCCATATAATCCATCTCGCCACCCTGAAGTTTTGTACCTGGGTCTTCACTATTCAGAATAGCCAAGGTCGAGAACGACATACCGCCATTGGTGATACGCTCGGCATAGCCGCGAAGCTCCTCCTTCACACGGGTTATCTCCTCCTCAGGGATATGCGGTTGCAGAACCACCAGCTCCACCTCGACCTGAGTAGGAATCAGCGGCAGGGAATCCTCGGGAAGGTCCTTGAAATAGCGACGAACCTCGGCAGGAGTCACCTTTACATCCTCCGTCAGTTTCTCGCGCATCTTACCCACCAGCATTTCGTCCTTGTATCGGTCAAAGAGTTCCTCGCGAATCTGGGACATGGGCATATCCATGTATTCCTCGAGTTTCTCCTTGCTGCCGGCTGTCATCACCCATTCTTTGATACGTTCCTCGACGTAGTTGTTCACCTGGGCATCCGTAACCTCGATACTGTCGATGGCTGCCTGATGAAGGAACAGTTTCTGAATGGCCAACCGTTCGGGAATCACGCAATAGGGATTACCCTTGATTTGTGACCAAGAAGGGTCGCGACGCATGCCTTCGACCTCACTTTTCAGAATGGCCTCGTCGCCTACCACCCAAATCACCTCGTCGATGATGTTGTTGGCCTGCTGAGCGAAGGCAATGAGAAATTGAGAAAATGAGAAAATGAGAATGAATAGGCTTCTCTTCATTATTTTATGCTTTATGCATTGTTAATTATGCATTAATTAATCGTGTTTGTTGACCGTAGAAAGGACCTCGGGATACACGACAACTTCGTAACGTTTACGTAATTCCTCGGCGTACTTCTTGTCACACTCGCCCTGATAGTCGGCAACAACCTGAGCTGCGATGTCTGTCCAGTACTGGGGACCCTTCTTCAGTTTACGACCGACAACGGCTGCATAGGGATAATCCTTACGCGGCTTGGCCTTGCCATCGCGAACCTTGAAGACCAGCGAGTCCACATAGGCATTCTCGCCCTTGGCAAACAGACGGGGCTGTTCCATGCGCACCGTGATACTATCCTTGTTGAAAGCATCGCGAACCGTAATGGTCCACTTCTTCTCGGGCACACCCTTTACTGCCTTCTGCACAGCCTTCACATCCTGCTGACGGTGGGCATAGTAGGGCATTCCATAGAAATGAGGCACTTCCCAAGCATACTTTTTCTTGTTCTTCTTGAAATACGACTCCAAAGCCGCTGTATCTGCTGCGGCAGGATCCCATATCTGCGTCTTGCTGAGCTCATAAAGCAACAGTCCGTCGTGGTATTCCTGTACCAGGTACTTCAGTTCCATATCCTGAGCACACAGGCGTTCCGTCTCGGCATCCAGCAACTCCTCGGCAGTAATGCCACGTACCTTGGCCAAGCTGTCGGTAGCCTGCTTTGATAAGCGATCGGACAGTCCGCGAGACTGCAGGAAGCGCTGTATCTGGGGCTGGAGTTCCTCGTAAGGCTCCAACTGCTTACAATCTTTGAGGTTGACGATGTGATAACCCACCGTAGAAAGGAAAGGTTCCGATGTCTCGCCCTTTTCCAATGCATACATCACCTTCTCGAACTCAGGAACCAGCTGACCAGGACCGAACCAGGTGAGCGAACCACCTTGCATAGCGGACTGACGGTCTTCGGAATATTTCTTTGCCAGTTCCTCAAACGAAGCACCGTCCTTCAATGCCTGATATAGGCTGTCGATACGTGCTTTCTTTGCGGCCTGTTCCTCTGCCGTACTGTTTTGAGGCACACGCAGGAAAATGTGGGCCGGCAGACGCAGGTCGTGACCGTTGAGCTGTTTCAACATTCCATCGTAATAGTTACGCACTTCCTTCTCCTCGGCACCTTCCGGCACGAGCAGCGGCATGATTTGCTGATTGCGATAGGTATGGAACTCGTCGATAAAGCTCTTGGCTGTATCCATTTTGGCATCCTCGGCAGCCTGAACCTTCAGTTTGTAGTTGATGAAGAGCTGGACGTACTCTTCCAGGTCCTTCTTGTCAATTACGTTTTCGGTGTTGTTCTTGTTATAGTTGTATTCGAACTCGGAACGGGGCACAGGTTTGCCCGCAATCTTCATCACCACAGGGTCGTTCGTCTGTGCGAAGACAGAGAGAATAGAAAATGAGAAAATGAGAAGAAATATTATACGTTTCATCTTATGCATAATTTTTCATTTTTAACTTTTACTTTTTCCCTTATTTACTGCGGTCTGCTGTAGTTGGGAGCCTCGCTGGTAATCGTTACATCGTGGGGATGACTCTCCAGCACGCCGGCATTGGTGATGCGGACGAACTTTGCATGATGCAGGTCCTCGATGCTGGCAGCACCACAATAACCCATACCACTGCGCAAACCACCTATCAGCTGGTAGATGACCTCCTGTACCGTACCCTTGTAGGGAACACGTCCGGCAATGCCTTCGGGAACCAATTTCTTGGCATCTTTCACGTTGCCCTGGAAATAACGGTCCTTGGAACCACACTCCATAGCTTCCAGCGAACCCATGCCGCGATACGACTTGAACTTACGTCCGTTGTAGATGATAGTGTCGCCCGGACTTTCCTCTGTACCAGCAATCAGCGAACCAATCATTACGCTGTATCCACCGGCAGCCAAAGCCTTCACCACATCACCCGAATAGCGCAGACCGCCATCGGCAATCAGGGGAACACCCGTTCCTGCCAAAGCATGAGCCACATCGTAAACGGCAGACAGCTGGGGAACACCCACACCTGCCACAACACGCGTGGTGCAGATGCTACCCGGACCAATGCCCACCTTAATGCCATCGGCACCAGCCTCTACCAGTGCGAGGGCTGCTTCACCCGTAGCCACGTTACCCACTACGATATCCACATCCTTGAAGGTTGCCTTTGCCTCCCTCAACTTTTCGATGACGAACTTCGAATGACCATGAGCCGTATCAATGACGATGGCATCAGCACCAGCCTCTACCAAAGCCTTCATGCGCTCCAGTGTATCGTTGGTAACACCCACACCGGCAGCCACACGCAGACGACCCTTGGCATCCTTACAAGCCATAGGTTTGTCCTTGGCCTTAGTGATGTCCTTGTAGGTAATCAGACCGATAAGGTGGTTTTCGTCATCCACCACGGGCAGTTTCTCGATTTTGTTTTCCTGCAGAATCTGTGCTGCACCGAACAAGTCGGTCTGGACATGGGTGGTAACCAGGTTCTCGCTGGTCATCACCTCGTCGATGGGACGGTTCTGGTTCAGTTCGAAACGCAGGTCGCGGTTCGTGACAATGCCTACCAAGTGGTTTTCTTCGTCGACAACAGGTATACCACCGATGTGATACTCGCTCATCAGGTCGAGTGCATCGGCAACCGTACGTCCACGACGAATGGTCACAGGGTCGTAAATCATGCCGTTTTCTGCACGCTTCACGATGGCCACCTGACGAGCCTGTTCCTCGATGGACATGTTTTTATGAATTACACCAATACCTCCTTCACGGGCAATGGCAATAGCCATCGTTGCCTCCGTGACCGTATCCATAGCGGCGGAGATAAAAGGAATTTTCAACTCGATGTTGCGGGAGAACTTTGTGGACAGGCTTACTGTACGGGGCAATACCTCGGAATATGCCGGAACCAACAATACATCGTCATAGGTCAACCCATCCATAACGATTCTGTCTTCGATAAATGATGCCATAATGCTAGGTTTTTGTAATTTGGCTGCAAAGATACGAATTAGTGAGCGAAAAGTCAAAATTATTTGAACTTTTCCGAGCGGAAGTATCTTAAACAAAGTTAAAGATAGCGGAAAGAGTGCGAATCGAACAAAAAGAAAATATTCTTTTTAAGAACTAAATGCAGATTTAGTTCGCCATTTCGGAATAGAACTTGATGCGAACCAGTCGAACCTCCTCTTCTGTATAGTCCGGTCCCAGTTCATCAAGAGCCTCCTCCAAATCGTCGGAATCGGCATCCTCGAAGTACTCGTAGATATCGAGCATATGGTCTTCGTCCATGATTTCATCGATGTAATAGTCGATATTCAGCTTCAGACCGCTATACACGATGGTTTCTATCTCGTCGAGCAGTTCATTGAATTCCAGATTGCAGGCATCGGCAATATCTTCGAGACCGACCTTCAGGTCAATCTTCTGGATAATCATCACCTTCAGTTTCGACTTGTTGTCCTTTGCCGAAGAGCGTACACGCAGATTCTCGGGCCGTTCGATTTCGTTTTCCTCGCAATGACGGGCAATCAGCTCACAGAATTCCTTACCGAAACGTTTGGCCTTACCCTCGCTGACACCCTGGATATGAAGCAGTTCCTCCGTATTCACGGGATACATGGTGGCCATATCCTCGAGGGTGGAATCCTGGAAGATGAGGTAGGGTGCTTTGTCTATCTTGCGGGCAATGCTGCGACGCAGGTCCTTCAGCATGGAAAGCAACGGCTCGTCCAATGCGGCAGTGGTTACGGTTTCGTCGTCGACCTCCGCAAAATCGTGGTCCTCGATAATGTTGAAGGGAACAGGCGTACGCATGAAGGTCACGCCACGTGTCGTCATCTTTATCAGTCCGTAGTTTTCCACTTCCTTACGCAGATAGCCGGCAAGTATGCCCTGACGGATGACGGCATTCCAGAATCGCGGCGGGAAATCGCCACCGATGCCGAAGGAAACCAGATTGTTGTGCTTGTGGGCTATCACCTCCTCGGTGGAACGACCCACCAATACATCGATGATATGGTTGATTTTGAAATTCTCCTTCACATCGCGCACCACACGGAGCACCTTCACGAGCTCTGCACTGGCCTCAACGGCAGGATGGGGATGCAGACAGTTGTCGCAGTTTCCGCAGTTATCCTCCTTGTATTCCTCGCCAAAATAGTTCAGCAGCACCCTGCGACGGCACACAGAACTTTCGGCATAGGCAGCCGTCTCCTGCAGCAATTGCTTACCAATATCCTGTTCGCTCAGAGGCTTGCCCTCCATGAACTTCTCCAGTTTCTGCAAATCCTTACGGGTATAGAAGGTGATGCAGAGGCCCTCTCCCCCATCGCGACCGGCACGACCCGTCTCCTGGTAGTATCCTTCCAGGCTCTTGGGAATATCGTAATGCAGGACGAAGCGCACATCGGGTTTGTCGATACCCATACCAAAGGCGATGGTGGCCACAATGACATCGATGCGTTCCATGATGAAATCGTCCTGTGTCTCGTTACGCTGTTGGGCATCCATGCCTGCATGGTAGGGTTTGGCCTTGATTTTGTTCACCTGCAGGAACTCGGCCAAGTCCTCGACCTTCTTACGCGACAGACAATAGATGATGCCGCTCTTACCCGCATGCTGACGGATGAATCGCACGATATCCTTGTCCACATCCTTGGTCTTCGCCCGTATTCCATAATATAGATTAGGACGGTTGAACGAACTCTTGAACTCGGTGGCATTCACCATTCCCAGGTTCTTCATGATATCGCCTCGAACCTTGTCGGTGGCCGTGGCCGTAAGGGCAATGATGGGGGCTACACCGATATTCTGGACAATGGGACGTATCTTGCGGTATTCGGGACGGAAGTCGTGGCCCCATTCCGAGATACAATGGGCCTCGTCAACGGCATAGAACGAAATCTTCACCGTGCGCAGGAATTCGATGTTATCCTCCTTTGTCAGGCTTTCAGGTGCCACATACAGCAGTTTCGTGCGTCCCGAACGGATATCCTCCTTCGCATGGTCTATTTCGGTCTTCGTAAGGGAAGAGTTGATGAAATGGGCAATACCATCGTCCTCGCTCACCATGCGGATGGCATCCACCTGGTTCTTCATCAAGGCAATAAGTGGGGAAATGACGATGGCCGTACCTTCCATCATGAGTGCCGGCAACTGATAACAGAGTGACTTTCCGCCTCCCGTGGGCATGAGCACAAAGGTATCCTTCCCCGCAAGCACGTTGCGAATGATGGCTTCCTGGTCGCCCTTAAAGGTATCGAAACCAAAGTGTTTTTTTAGCTTCTCGGCAAGATTTAAGTCTCTCAATTTGTTATCTTTTGCAGTAACTTCCTTACAAAAGTATAAAAAATCAAACGAAAAAACAAATTTTCGTCTGACTTTTTTCGATGCAAAAGTGTTAACAAAAAGATTTTACAGTCCGCTGGCGGCCTCCTGCAAGATGGAATTTTCCAACTGTTGCTGGGCGTACTCCTTAGTAACGACCAGTTTATCACCCCTTTTGCGGGTCGTGGGAGCATCGTACTGCAACTGCATCATCAAGGTTTCCATGATGGAACGCAATCCGCGTGCGCCCAGCTTGTACTCGACGGCCTTGTCCACGATATAGTCCAGCACCTCGTCGGAATATTCCAGTTCTATGCCGTCCATGGCGAAAAGCTTCTTCTGCTGCTTGACGAGCGAGTTCTTGGGCTCCAGCAGAATGCGGTGCAACGCCTCGCGGTCGAGGGGATTCAGGTAGGTGAGTGCCGGCAGACGACCGATTATTTCGGGAATCAGTCCAAAGGACTTCAGGTCCTGGGGCTGCACGTACTTCATCAGGTTGTTCTTGTCCAGGTTGCGGGTATTCTGTACCGAGTTAAATCCCACCACGTGCGTATTCAGTCGCTGGGCAATCTTCCGCTCGATGCCATCGAAGGCACCACCGCAGATAAACAGGATGTTGCGGGTATCCACCTGGATGTATTCCTGGTCGGGATGCTTGCGTCCGCCCTTGGGGGGAACGTTCACGATGCTTCCCTCCAACAGCTTCAGCAGACCCTGTTGAACACCCTCGCCACTGACGTCTCGCGTAATGCTGGGATTATCCGTTTTGCGTGCAATTTTGTCGATTTCATCGATAAAAACGATGCCTCGCTCGGCTGCTTTCACATCGCCATCAGCCACCTGCAGCAGACGGCTGAGGATGCTCTCGACATCCTCGCCCACATAACCGGCTTCGGTAAACACTGTGGCATCGACAATGGTGAAGGGAACTTTCAGCAGTTTGGCAATGGTGCGGGCCAACAGGGTCTTTCCCGTTCCTGTCGGACCAACCATGACAATGTTCGACTTTTCTATCTCCACCCCATCGTCACCACGTTCCTGTGTCAGGCGCTTATAGTGATTATAGACGCTGACGGACAGATAGCGCTTGGCATCGTCCTGTCCAATGACGTACTGGTCCAGGTATGCCTTGATGTCGTGCGGACGAGGCAGTTCCGACATCGCGAAATCGAAGTCGTTCTTGTTTTTCTTAGCCGCCTTATGCGCGGCATTCTCCTCCACAATCTCGTAGGCCGCCCGGGCACAATCGGAACAGATGAAGCCCGAAATACCCTTGATGAGCAGCGAGACCTCCTTATCGGAACGGCCGCAGAACGAACATATGTCTTTTGCCACTGTTTATGACCTCTTTGTGAATACTTTGTCAATCATGCCGTAGTCCTTGGCCTCCTGGGCTGTCATCCAGTAGTCGCGGTCGCTGTCGGCCCATACCTTGTCGTAGGGCTGGTGACTGTGGTCGGCAATGATGGTATAGAGTTCCTGTTTCAACTTCTGAATCTCGCGAGCCGTGATTTCAATGTCGCTGGCCTGTCCCTGGGCACCACCCATCGGCTGGTGAATCATCACGCGGCTGTGAGGCAGGGCAAAGCGCTTACCCTCCTGACCGGCCACGAGCAGCACAGCTGCCATCGAAGCGGCCATTCCAGTGCAGATGGTAGCTACATCGCTCTTGATGAACTGCATGGTGTCGTAGATGCCAAGACCGGCATATACGCTGCCACCGGGGCTGTTGATGTAGATGTTGATGTCCTTGCCCTGATCGGCCTGGTCCAGATAGAGGAGCTGTGCCTGCAGGGTGTTGGCGGTGTAGTCGTCAATCTGCGTGCCGAGGAAGATGATGCGGTCCATCATCAGGCGCGAGAAGACATCCATCTGGGTCACGTTCAACTGACGTTCCTCCAGGATGTAGGGGTTCAGGTACTGGTTCTGGGCGCTGATGACGTCGTCCAGCACCATGCTGTTCATCCCCAGGTGCTTGGTAGCGTATTTCTTGAAATCGTTCATTAGTCCTTAAACATTGCGTTGAACTCGTCGAGGGTAACGGTCTTCTCATTCAGCTTCACGGCAGCCTTGGCAGCGGCAGCTACCTTCTGCTCGATGGCACGGGTTACGAGTCCCTCTGTCTGCTCCTTCTTCTTCAGCATCTCCTGGGCATAGTTGTTCAGCACCTCTTCGGGCACTTCCATCATGCCGTACTGGGCGAACTGCATCTTGGTAACCACCTTGGCAGCCTCCAGCACATCCTCCTGGGTCAGCTTAATCTCGAACTGCTCGGTCAGCTGCTCCTTGATGAGCTGCCAGGTCAGTTCCTCCAGGCTCTTCTCGAAGTTGTCGTCCACGAACTTCTCGTCCTTGTCGGGGTTGTTCAGACGCATGATGCGCTTGAGCATCGTCTCGGGATACTCCAGCTTGCCCACACGCTTCACGAGGTGCTTGCGCAGGTCGAGCATGAACTTGAACTCGCTGTCGTTCTTGAACTGGTTCTCCAGCTGCTCCTTGATGCGGGCGCGGAACTCCTCCTCGCTCTTCACCTTACCCTCGCCAAAGATGTGGTCGAACAGGTCCTGATTTACTGGAGCCGTCTGGTAACGGGTGATTTCCTCGATTTGGAAGCTGAAGTCGCCCTTCTTGTCGGCCACCTCTTCCTTCTTCAGGCGCAACAGGGAGGCCAGCTCGGTCTCGCTGTCGTTATAGGCCTTCGAGGGGTTGAAGACCAGCACATCGTTCACCTTGGCACTGGCAAACTTGGCCTTTTCATCGTCATTTTTCATGTAGTCAGGCAGCATAACGGCACCTTCCACCTGCAGACCGCCCTCCTTGGGCTGACCAGCCTCGTCCAGTTCGGCCAGCAGACCCTTCACCATGTCGCGGGGCTCGTAGCTGTCCACCTTCACGTACTGACCGTTGCGGCTGGCATACGACTCCACCTGCTTCGATACCATCTCGTCATCGACGGTAATGGTATAGAAATCCACCTTGTCCTTCTTCGTCAGCTTGGCATCGAACTCGGGAGCCAGGGCAACGTCGAAAACGAACGTAAAGTCGTCCTGCATCTCGAAGTCAACCTTCGGGGTCTTCTCGTCGTTGGGCAGAGGCTCGCCCAGCACGCTCAGTTTCTCGTCGCGGATGTATCCGTACAGCTTCTCGCGAATCAGTTTATCGATGGCTTCGGCCTTCACCTCTGTGCCGAAACGCTTGCGCAGCAGGCCCATGGGCACCTGTCCTACACGGAAACCGGACATGTTGGCCTTCTTGCGATAGTTCTTCAGTTCCTTTTCTACATTCTCGGCATAATCTGCCTTCTCAATCTGCATGGTAATGAGGCCGTTCACCTGGTCGACCTTCTCGAAAGTTGTGTTCATTTATACCTTAATTTATATATTATTATCATTTTGGGCCGACAAAGGTAGTGAAAATCGAGCGAAATACCAAATTTATAGCAGCAAAATGCTGTCGACTGGGTAAAAAGGGGATGCTTGCATACAATTTTACCCAGGCCGACAACATAAGCAGACGCAGGATGCGAGCGGCAGAGCCGTGCTGCTATAAAGTTTCGTATTTCCGAGATGCATCCTACTTTCGACGAAGTCAAAGGTAGCAAAACCCTCCTACTTTCGACGAAGTCAAAGATAGCGAAAAAGCGCTACCACCACGGAATAGCGCCCTTTTTCACCCTTTTAACATTAAGTCGCAACGCAACGCGACCTCCAGAGCGTCGCAACGTTCCTCTTGACACACAATTGTGTGACAAGCCAAGCGATACTATCCCTACCTGCCTAGCGTTGCAACGCTCCGCGCCTAGCGACGCGTCGCTCCGTCGGTAGCGTTGGGGCGTGTGGTGGGAGCTGGTTATGCAATCGGATGGATACAGAATACAGAATACAGTTTTCTCATGAGCACATGAAAATATGGACGTTGAAAATTTACTATATATAATATATATATATTATATATAGTAAAAATTATTTAACCAAGTTTTGCCAAGTGATGATACCTGCCCCCTAAAAAACTGTATTCTGTATTCTGTATCCAATATTTTCCTTGTATAATGTGTTTTTCCGCAACAACTTGATGAGCGCCAAATACAGGAAAAACATCAGAACAAGGGGGCTTACAAAGAGGAGCAAGAAATGGGGAATCCCACGACTGCGAGAGGCGGCCGTGGGATTTCCTTTGGTAAAAAGAAAAAATTGGAAAAGTTGGAAAGGGATTATCTATTGAGGTTGGAGAAATCGATCTTGCTGGCTCCGTTTTCCTCGTAGACGAAACTCTTGCATTTGCCGCTCACAACGGCATTGCCTGCACCATTGAGCTCGACAGTCAGGTCCTGACAGAATACGTTGGCATTGACATCGCCAGCACCGTTCACCTCAATCTCTATGTCCTCGCGAGCCGTGGCCTTGGCAATATTGCATTTGCCGGCACCGCTGAATTCGATGTTCAGGGATTCCGCTGTCAGGTCCTCGATACTGACATCGCCAGCACCAGCCATCTCGATATCCAACGAACTGTCCTGAATAATCGCGCCTGTCAGTTCCAGTTTTCCGACTCCGGCAATCTCGATGTCGGACAGGCTGGGAGCAGAGATGAAGAGGGTGACGGCAGGGGTGTGCTTGTTGACATTGTTCCTGCTGGCGGCATCCTTGGCTTGCACCTTCAGCTCATCCTTGCGAACCTCGAACTGGTATGCCTGTAAACACTTTTCGTTGGCACGAGCACGTACAGAGAAGACGCTGTCCTGGGTAAAGACGATGCGGACAGCCCCCTTGGCATCGATGGTGGTGAAGGTCGGAAGGTCGAGATCTTGTTCCACTACCCTGCCCCACTGGATGGTATCCTTCTCGAATTCTGTGGACTCGTTAACGGCATTCATAGCCATTTTCTTTGCCAGATCGGAACAACTGGTGAAAGTGAATGCCACTGCCGACAACAGCACGGCGGAAAGGAAAAAACGACGTGTTTTCATAATGATTATTGTCTTTTACTTGTTATACTGAATAATTTCTTCGAGGGTGATACCCAACGCCTTCATGGTGCGGAAGAACTCGGGCACTTGTTCGTCGAAAAACTCTCGTTTGCGCAGTTTGAGCACAGCCTCGCGGGCACCCTCGGCAACAAAGTTACCCAGGCCACGACGGACAGCGACTATCTCGCGCATCTGCAGCCATTCGAACGAGCGGGCGACGGTGTTCATGTTCACCTCGACATCGGCCGCATAGTCGCGAACGCTGGGCAGTTTGTCGCCCTCGGCGTACTTCCCGGACAGGATTTCGTCCATGACGCGCTCGGCAATCTGCAGATATATGGCTTTTTGATTCTTGAAATCCATGAGGTAGATTGAAAATTGAAAGTTGAAAATTGAAAATTACTTGTTGCGCTTAGTGGTGATTTGCGCACGGCAATAGAGGCGATACGACTGCCACCAGCAGAAGACGGTGATGGCACAGAAGAAGAGCAGGACCATCCACTTCACCAGGGCAATAGCTCCATCTGCACCCAGTCCACTGAGCCATCGCCAGAGCCAATCCATAGTTCCATTCGTAAGCAGAGGTATGCTCAGTCCCAGGCAGATGAGGCAGAAGAAGCCCCAAGCCCAGTGGAAGAGAATGGTCCACAGCACGTTGTGACGATACTTGATGGCATTGCCCAGCACGAAAGTGGACAGGAAAGCCAGTGAAGAAACGTCGCCAAGCAGGACAAACCAGAGGCTGGCATTATCGCCCAGGATACTTAAGATATTGTTGGTAAATTCAGGGGTGCTGAAGAAAATGCTGGTGTATGGAATCCAGTGGGCATTGGAGAAGCCATAGACGATGCCTACATAGAAATATTGTAGGATGTCGAGCAGGAAATAGCCAACGACATAGGTCAACAGGGAGCCAACGATGGTTACCAGCGCATGGAAAAGGAACTTCTCGCCGTTCGAAGCGGGTAGGGTCAGTTCCTTGATGCGCGACTGCTTGGTCAATAGGTTGTGGAACGTGTAGCCAGCGAGGATGGGCCAGGCAAGCAAGAAACAGGCCGACATCCAAGTGCCCATGCCGATGCCGGGGATACTGGCCAGCGCCCATGCGGTCTGGTGCGTGACTGCCGACACCCAGACGCTCTTCAGGATGAACAGCAACAGGGGCAGGGACATTACGAGAAAGAGGCTCAGGGCCAACTTGAGGTATTGCGAGCGGTTGATGGCAAAGTTCCAACGCGCTACATTCAGGAATCTATTAAAATTGAAAGTACTTTTACGTAAACTTTCGGTGAGCTGGAAGGCTCCTGCAGATAATTTAACCACGTTCATTTTTGAATTTATTTTAATTGGCAAAAGGCAAAGGGCGAAAGGCAAATGCCATTAGTCGTTAGTCTTTAGCCTTGAGTTAATGTTTCGATGAATAGTTTCTCTATGTCGATGGGAGAATCTTCCGTCTCCTCCAACCGCTGGTCAAGCAGCACACAGTTCTGGTCGACGATGACCACGTGGTCGAGCAGACGCTCTACGTCGTGCACCTGATGGGTACTGATGATGACGGTCTTCTCGTCCGACATGCCTGCCACCACCACCTTGCGGAACAGGCTTTTCGACAGGATGTCGAGTCCGTTGGTGGGTTCGTCGAGCAGCAGATAGCGCGTGTTGGCTGCCAAAGCTACGCAGATGTACACCTTCTTCTTCTGACCCATACTGAGGTTACCCAGGTTCACATCCATCGGCATCTCGAATTCCTGCAGGCACTTTTCCAGCAACTCATCGCTGAAACGAGGATAGAAGGGCTTGATGGCCTTTACATAACTATTCAGGGAGACGGCAGGCAGGTCGTACTCCTCGGGCACAATGAAGAGTTCGCTGAGCATATCGGCATTGCGCTTCGAGGATTCCATGCCATCGACCTCAACACTGCCCTCCTGCGGACGCAACAGGCCCGTAATCAGATACAGCAGCGTACTTTTGCCCGTACCGTTCTTTCCCAACAGTCCGTACACACCTCCGTCCTGGAACTGGAGGCTGAAGTCCTTCAGCACCTTGTGCGAAGGAACATACCCAAATGTCACATTCTTAATGTCAATCATAACCTTGAGTTTTTACGTTTGTATATCAGTTTTATAGTGTATTAGTTGTTTAGTACACTGCAAAGGTATAATAAATAAGGACGAACCCCGTAAAGATTCGTCCTTTTTAACATTATTTTAACACTTCCGTGCTATTTCATGCTTGTTTTATGACCGAAACAGACTTAATCGCCCAAACGGAACTGTATGGGAAGATTGTATCGCGACCTGACCACTTCGCCCTTCTGCATAGCCGGTTTCCAACGCGGCATACCGCTTATTATGCGCAAGGCTTCCTGGCTAAGTATGGGGTCGGGCGAACGCAACACCTTCGCTTCACTGATGCTGCCGTCCTTCTCCACAATAAATTGCACGGTAACACGGCCTTGAATACCGTTTTCCATTGCTTCCTTGGGATATTTGATTTGACTGCCGATGTACTGGTAAACGTTACCTGGGAACTCCGCAGGTTGCTCTACCACCTCGATTACAGCGTCCGAACCACCAGCAGAGCCAGCAGCCGGTTCCACGGGTTTCTTGGCAATGGGCGTAGCTGGGACCACCGTTTCATGCGGATATTCATCGGACATCTGATACAATGTCAGTTTGTTATTCACGTAGAACATGACGGTATAATAATTGTCCTTGGAACAGCCGGCAAACAGCTGCTTGGCTTTGACCTCCGAAATCTTGACAGGGTCGAACAGGAACATGGAGCCTTCCTCGGACATATTACGGGCAATATTCTTGCCAAAAACCAGCGTGCCTTCGTCCAACTTATATCCCTGCATGTTTTCATCGTACCTCTGTCCGATGGTCTGACCACCAGGGAAAACAACACAGCGGTCGCCAGCCATCACACCAGCATCAACACTCATCTCGTCCATGAATCCGAAGTAGGAATGCAGCACGGTGCCTCCTTCATAAGCATGATATATATCATACTCATCACTCTTCAGTGCGGAGGCCGTAATGGGTTGACTCTCCACCTCGCGGACGAATTTCTTCATAATCCAAACATCACGATGTGGAAAATAGAAGTAACCCTCGTCGGCAACCCACAACTTAACCCAGTCGCCCGATGTCTCCAGAATGGGATAGGCCTTTTCCAACTGCAGGTGGAATGCCTCGAACCGCTTGGGAGTCTGGGCCAACTGCCACTGCAGTTCACCCTCCGAACCATCGTAGCCCTCGCAATAGCACATCAGTTTGGGACTCTGCGCATTAGGAGCCTTTCGCACATTTACGCCATCGGTAGTAAGCACGGCGAACTTCGTCCATGCCGGGATTTTTGTCGTCTGCGCCTTCAGGCATGCGGGCAGAGCCAACACAGCAAGGCAAATCAATAATTTCCAGTTTTTCATAGCTGTATATTTAAAATGTTTGGTTAATGGGTATTATTTCGGCACAAAGCCTTAAAGACATAGTAAATTTTCTTGCCGGCAACGAGAAGGGTGACAGCCGTGAGGACGAGGACGATGCCCAGACAGATGCGAGGCGTCAGTCGTTCGCCAAACACCAGCGTACCCACCACCAGAGCCGTGATGGGTTCCAAAGCACCCAGAATGGCTGCCGATGTGGAACCGATATTGCGGATGCTGATGGTCATGGTGACCAGCGAGATGATGGTGGGAAACAAGGCCAGACAGAAGGCACACGTCCAACCCAGCAAGGTATGCGGCACCTGCAGTTCCGAGAGCCCACGCGTACGCATGATATAAATAAGGATACCAAAGCATAGGGCATAGAACGTGAGTTTGGCCGATGGCATGCGGGCTATCGAAGAACGGTTGACACCCACAATATAAATGGCATAGGAAAGCGACGAAAGCAGGACAAAGGTGATGCCCAGCACCGATACGGAAGAACCGTCGCTGGTCTTCGTCAGCAGCGATACGCCTCCGACAGCCAACACAATGCACACCCATGTGAGCAACGATGCCCGTTCGTGGAAGAACACAGCCATGATGAGGGCCACCATCACGGGATACATGAACAGAATGGTGCTGGCAATGCCCGCATCCATATAGTTGTAGCTGAGGAAGAGGAAGAGACTGCTGGCAGAAAACAACAGGCCGTAGATGCCCAACAGGGGTAATTCCCTGCGACGCACACGCATATCCACACGTTGGAAACGCAACAGCACGGCCATCATGCCAATGGCAAAGGCATAACGGTAGAAAAGAACGGAATCCACCCCTATCCCTTCCCGATAAAGAGGAAGAGCAAAGAGTGGATTCAATCCGTACGAGGCAGCAGCAATACTGCCCGCCGTAAAGCCTTTAACCTTGGGCGTCATGCCACCTTCTCCAATTTCTTCAGGATGGAGAAGATGAACAGAGCACTGACGAGGCAAATACCTGCGAGCACAGCCCAGATGTAGATGAGTTGCACGTTGGCACCCCAAAGCAGACCGGGAATCTGAACGAGGAAGTTACCGATGGCAGTGGAGGCGAACCAAAGACCCATCATGAGACCTGCGTACTTCGGAGGAGCGACCTTCGAGACGAAGCTGATGCCGATAGGCGAAAGGAGCAGTTCTGCAAAGGTCAGTACGAGGTAGGTGGAAACAAGCCAATTGGCAGAAACACGTGTTACGTCGCCGCCAGCCTCGATAGCTGCCGTCTGTGCATCAGGCAACAGCAGGCCAATGGAAGCGCCTATCATGATGAAAAATCCGCAGGCGGCAACCAACATACCCAAACCGATTTTCTTGGGACTGCTGGGCTCCAGGTTCTTCTTGGCCAGCCAACTGAAAACACCAACGCTAACAGGCGTGAGCATCACCACAAAGCAGGGGTTGAACTGCTGGAAGATAGGGGCCTTAACATCTACACTACCACTAATGGCATTGAACTTGTAAATAAGGAAGCCTGCTGCAGCAGCGACAACGAGTGCTGCGATGCTCTTGCCCTTGGAGGTCTTGCTCTGGAAAAGACTGAAAAGACCATAGACAATGAAGATGGCTGCCACGAGGTTCGTAACATCGAACATCATGCTTTGCAAGCCTTCGGAAGAGGTCTGTGTATAGTCTCGAGCAAAGAAGGTCAGCGTAAGACCATTCTGGTGGAAGGCCATCCAGAAGAAGATGACAACGGCAAAAACAAGGCAAAGGCAGATAATGCGTTCTTTGGTCTCTGCGGGTGTGAGCGTATCTACAACCTGAGCCTTCTCGTCTTTCTTGCCCTCGCCTTCAAGAACGTGACTGAACCAGCTCTTGAAAGCATAATAAATAGCGATACTGACAATGAGCGATGCACAAGCCACAGCAAAAGCAAAGTGGTAGGAGTCGGACTCGCTGATTCCGAGGTCGTTCTGAGCCCAGTTCATGATGCCGATGGCAGCCGTAGGAGCAAACATGGCACCAATGTTGATGGCCATATAGAAAAGCGAGAAACCCGAGTCGCGACGAGAAGCAAACTGGGGTTCGTCATACAGACGGCCAACCATAACCTGCAAGTTACCCTTGAACAGGCCCGTTCCCAAGCTGACCAGCAAGAGGGCAGCACACATTACAGCAATTGCAACACCGTTACCTCCGAGGGGAATGGAGAGCAGAAGATAGCCTGCAAACATGATGAGGATGCCCGTAGTGACCATGCGGCCAAACCCCCACTTGTCGGCAGCTATACCTCCGATGACAGGCAGGAAATAAACGAGCATGAGGAACGTGGAATAAATAGTACTAGCGGTGCCTGTTGCAAAGCCAAAGTTGGCTTGCAGGAACAGCGCGAAGACGGCAAGCATGGTGTAGTAACCAAAACGCTCGCCCGTGTTGGCTAAGGCAAGTGCCCATAGGCCCTTAGGTTGTCCTTCGAACATAAAAATATAGTTTTAGTTATTGATTTTCGTCAAAATATGCCACAAAGATAGAAAATATTTGTGAATTATGAATTGTGAATTATGAATTAATCGATACCTTTGCAGCAAAATCACACGACAGAAACTATGGAAATGAAATTGAGACCGCGTCTCATGGACTGCCTGAAGGGCTACGACCGCGAGACATTTATGAAAGACCTGATGGCAGGCATCATCGTGGGTATTGTGGCACTGCCGCTGGCCATTGCCTTCGGAATTGCTTCGGGCGTAACACCTGAAAAGGGTATTGTAACGGCCATCGTTGCCGGCTTCGTTATCTCGTTCCTGGGAGGAACAAAAGTGCAGATTGGCGGCCCAACGGGTGCCTTCATCGTCATCATCTACGGCATTGTCAACAATCCGCAATACGGTCTGCAAGGACTGCTCATCGCCACCATGCTGGCAGGTGTCATCCTGATTGCACTGGGTGTGTTCCGACTGGGTGCCGTCATCAAATTCATTCCCTACCCCATCATCATCGGCTTTACGGCAGGTATCGCCGTCACCATCTTCACCACGCAGATGGGCGACGTGCTGGGACTGAGTCAGGAAGCTGTGACGGAGGCTGGCGAGGTGGTTCGCGTACCCCTGAAGACACCTGGCGACTTTATCGGCAAGTGGATATGCTACGGCCAGAACATCCAGTCGTTCAACCTGTGGAACTTCGTCGTAGCCATCGTGGGCATACTGGTCATCATCCTGTCGCCACGTCTGCTGCGCTCGGTTCCTGTACTGAATAAAATCCCAGGCTCGCTCTGGTGCATTCTGGTGGGCACAGGTGGTGTTCTTCTGCTGAAACAATACGGTATAACTGGCATCGACACCATTGGCGACCGCTTCCACATCCAGTCGCAGTTGCCCCCCATGCAGGTGCCCAGCATCACGTTCGAGATGATTCAGACCCTGATGCCAGTGGCCTTCACCATCGCCATTCTGGGGGCTATCGAGAGCTTGCTGTCAGCCACTGTGGCCGACGGTGCCATATCGGACCGTCACGACTCGAACATGGAACTTGTGGCACAGGGTGTAGCGAACCTCGTTACTCCCATCTTCGGCGGTATTCCCGCTACAGGTGCCATTGCCCGAACGATGACGAACATCAACAACGGCGGACGCACTCCTGTGGCAGGCCTCATCCACGCAGTCGTATTGTTGCTCATCCTCTTACTGCTGATGCCATATGCCGAATACATCCCCATGGCCTCGCTGGCTGCCGTACTGGTCATCGTCAGCTATAACATGAGTGGTTGGCGTGCCTTCCGCGGTCTGCTTCGCAACCCCAAGAGCGATGTAATCGTATTGATTGTAACGTTCCTGCTCACCGTCATTTTCGACCTCACCATCGCCATAGAAATGGGCCTCATCATTGCCTGCGCCCTCTTTATCAAACGTGTGATGGAGACCACCGAGATTTCTGTTGTCAAGGACGAGATTGACCCCAGCGACGAAGCCGATATGCACCTCCAGGACAAGAGTCTCGTGATTCCGCAGGGTTGTGCCGTCTATGAAATCAACGGTCCATACTTCTTCGGTATTGCCAATAAGTTCGATGATTTGCAGACGAATCTGGTTCACGGCAAGAAACCTCGCGTACAGATTATCCGTATGCGCAAGGTGCCCTTCATCGACAGCACAGGCATACACAACCTGTCGAACCTCATCCAGATGAACCACGAAGATGGCGTACACGTAATTCTTTCAGGTGTTACGCCAAAAGTGCATAGCCAGTTGGAAAAGGCCGGATTCTACAAGAAGATGAATCCCGACCACATCTGTCCGCACATCGACGTTGCACTCGAACGTGCACGTGCCTTCCTCGCTAATGAATAAGGCTTTTCCTTATAAAGTTTTGAGAATGCCCTGACAACCTTCCAGCAAATCGCGCCAAGTTGCCTCGAAGTTACCTGTGTACCATGGGTCGGCTACATCGCCTGGACGGCGGGTGTAATCCAACAGCAAACGGATTTTCCCATCGGGGTCGCCACCGCAGATACGATGCATATTGCGCAGATTCCAACTGTCCATACCCACGATGAGGTCGAAACGGTCGTAGTCGGAACGCGTCATCTGTCGGGCAGTCTTACCCGCACAGCCGATTCCGTGCTCTGCCAACTTCTGTCGTGCAGGTGGATAAACGGGGTTACCTATCTCCTCTGTCGAGGTGGCTGCCGATTCAATATAGAATTCTGCCTCGCGACCGGCTTTGGTCACCAAGTCCTTCATCACGAACTCTGCCATCGGACTCCGACAGATATTTCCGTGACAGACAAAAAGAATCTTCGTCATCATCAGAGAGCCTCGAGCATACGCTTGAGGACAACAGAGCAGGAGATTTCGCGATTGGCAGCCTCGGGAATAACGATGGAGTTGGGTGACTCGATGACGTCGTCCGTAACAATCAAATTACGACGAACGGGCAGACAGTGCATGAACTTGCCATTGTTGGTCCACGACATATGCTCGGTATCTACCGTCCACGACATATCCTCGCAGGTAATCTTACCGTAGTCGGCAGGATTGGTGACACCCGGATTACTCCAGTTCTTAGCATAAATGAAGTCGGCACCCTCGAAGGCTGTCTTCTGGTCGTATTCGATACGGGCACCACGGGTGAACTGCGGGTCGAGTTCATAGCCATGAGGATGGGTTATGACCAAGTCAACATTGGGAGCTGCCAGCATCCACTGAGCAAACGAATTGGGTACAGCCTGCGGCAAAGCACGGCAATGAGGAGCCCAGGTCAACACAACCTTTGGACGCTGTACCGTCTTGTATTCCTCGATGGTGATGAGGTCGGCAAAAGCCTGCAGGGGATGTACGGTGGCCGTCTCCATCGCAAACACGGGTTTCCCGCTGTACTGGATGAACTGTTTCAGTACGGTCTCGGCATAATCATAGTCGCGATCCTTCAAACCCGCAAACGAACGAACGCCGATGATGTCGCAATAACAACCCATCACAGGAATAGCCTCGAGCAGGTGTTCGCTCTTGTCGCCGTTCATGATTACACCACGTTCTGTTTCTAGTTTCCACGCACCCGCATTCACGTCGAGCACGATGACGTTCATACCCAGATTCATTGCTGCCTTCTGCGTAGAAAGGCGTGTACGCAGACTGTTATTGAAGAAAATCATCATCAGGGTCTTGTTTTTTCCCAGATGCTGATATTTGTAACGTTCCTGTTTAATCTCTTGTGCTTCGGCCAATGCCTGCTTCAGGTCGCCCAAGTCTTCTACATTGATGAATGACTTCATATTTCGATATATTTTGTACTTATTTTCAAGCGCAAAAGTACAATTTTTTCCATAGACGAACAAGAAATCACTAATAAATTTGGTTATTCGAACGATTTGCACTACCTTTGCAGTCGCATTTGCGAAACAGTGCCGAAGAGAGGTTGCTGTTCGTCAAACAAGTTAAACATAAACAATTAAAAATTATGTATTTAGATTCAGCCAAGAAGACAGAGATCTTCACCGAATTTGGTGGTGGTGCAACCAACACCGGTAGCGCAGAGAGCCAGATTGCATTGTTCAGCTATCGCATCAAGCACCTGACGGAGCACATGAAGGAAAACCGTAAGGACCACAGCACCGAGCGTGCCCTGACCGGTTTGGTAGGTAAGCGTCGTGCCCTTCTGAACTACCTGAAGTCTCGCGACATCAACCGTTATCGTGCTATCGTGAAGGCTCTGGGTCTGCGTAAGTAATAAGCGCAGCCAACTTTGGAGAAATAAAGCTGCGACCTGTGTCGCGGCTTTTTTCGTTTCATTTCATTATGTAATCGACGTAGTCGCTTGCGTAACAACGTGGAGCAAGAATTATGAATTATGAATTATAAAAAGTTACTTCCCGACGTGCTGATGGTGGCCCTGTTTGCCCTCATCAGCTTGGCCTATTTCTGGACACCCATCATGGACGGGCTGGTGCTAACAGGTACCGACCACAACGCGGCTGTAGGCTCGAACATAGAACTGAATGAGTATCGCAAGACGCACAACGGAGAACGCACCCGTTGGACGAATTCGCTATTCTCGGGTATGCCCACGTACCAGATGTCGCCCTCGTACGACAGCACCACAACGCTGTCGACAGTTGAAAAAGTCTATCAGTTGGGACTGCCCGAAGTGGCTGGCTACGTGTTCATGTTGTTGCTGGGTTTCTATATCCTGTTGCGGGTATTCGATTTCCGACAGTGGATGGCAGCACTCGGTTCCATATTGTGGGCTTTTTCGAGTTACTATTTCATCATTATTGCAGCTGGACACATCTGGAAACTGCTGACGCTGTGTTTCATCCCGCCCACCATAGCTGGTATGGTGCTCTGTTATCGGGGTAAGTACCTATGGGGCATTGTGGTAACAGGTATCTTCACAGGACTGCAGGTACTTTCGAACCACATCCAGATGTCGTACTACTTCCTCAGCGTCATGTTGCTGATGTCCATAGCCTATTTTATCGAAGCACTGCGTAAAAAGGATTGGAAAAAATGGGTGAAAGGCAGTTGTGCAGCCCTCATCGGCGGACTGCTGGGTGTAAGTATGAACATCTCGAACCTCTACCACACCTACGAGTACAGCAAAGAGACGATGCGTGGCAAGAGCGAATTGACGCAGAAAACGAAGGATGCCGCCGACCAGACGGACAGCGGACTGGAACGTTCCTATATCACGGCCTGGAGCTATGGCATTGGTGAAACTTGGACATTACTCGTTCCAAACACGAAGGGCGGAGCATCGGTTCCCCTGAGAGAGAGCGAGACCGCAATGCAGAAAGCCAAGAACGACTATCGTCCCCTCTATCAGCAATTGGGTCAGTATTGGGGCGAGCAGCCCGGCACCAGTGGTCCTGTCTATGTAGGTGCTTTTGTATTGTTCCTTTTCATCCTGGGTCTCTTTATCGTAAAAGGACCGATGAAATGGGCACTTTTGATTGCCACCGTCCTGAGCATTCTGTTGTCGTGGGGCAAGAATTTCATGCCATTTACAGACTTCTTCCTGGATTATGTGCCCATGTACGACAAGTTCCGTACTGTGGCCTCCATTCTTGTCATTGCCGAGTTCACCATCCCGCTCTTAGCGATGCTGGCCCTGAAAGAACTGGTTATGGATGATGGATTAAAGACTAAGGATTACTCCAAGCCCATGTACATCAGCCTGGGATTGACTGCTGGTATTTGCTTCCTGTTCTGGCTCATGCCCGATGTGTTCTTCGGAAGTTACATCTCCTCAAGCGAGATGCAAGCCATTCAAGGATTGGAAGAATACGGATGGCCGGTCAACGATGTGATTGCAAATCTCAACGACATGCGTCGTGCTGTATTCAAGGCCGATGCCATGCGTTCGCTTATCATTATTCTTATAGGTTTCGGCATACTGATGCTTTACAGGGCCAAAAAACTGAAGGAAGTTCCTATGGTGGTCTGTCTGGCACTGCTATGCCTCGTGGATATGTGGACAGTGAATCGTCGTTATCTGAACAACGACAACTTCGTTCGCCCGCGTACTACGGAACAGGCTTTCCCCATGACGGATGTCGACCAACGCATTCTGCAAGACCCTGCAAAAGACTATCGTGTGCTGAACCTGACCGTAAGCACTTTCAACGATAACACAACGTCGTACTACCACAAATCCATCGGTGGCTATCATGCTGCCAAGTTGCGTCGTTATCAGGAACTCATCGAAGCACATATTCAGGAGGAAATAAAGCTGGCGTGGAATATGGTTCCCGAAATGGAACAGGCCGATTCGCTGTTACCTGTACTGAATATGTTGAACATGAAGTACATGATTCTGCCGCTTAAGGACAACGGCAAAGTGGAGGTCATGAATCCTGCAGCCAACGGCAATGCGTGGTTCGTAAGCGAAGTGCAATATGTCGATGATGCCGATGCCGAACTGGCAGGACTGAACGGCCTCGATACCAAGCACGTGGCTGTGGCAGACAAGAAATTCAAGGAAGTGTTAGGCACTGCCCAAAACGATACAACAGCCACTGTTACGCTCACCTCTTACGAAGCTAACGAACTGCAGTACGATGTAGAGAGCAGCAAGGGCGGCGTGCTCGTTTTCAGCGAGATATACTATCCCGGTTGGACTTGTCAAGTCGATGGGAAGGACGTTGAAATCGGCCGTGTCAACTATGTCCTGCGTGCCATCCGCATCGACGGCGGCAAGCATAAGGTGGTTCTCACTTTCAAACCTCGCTCTGAGCACATCACAGAAGCAATCGCATACTCGGCTCTGGGCGTCCTCACACTGCTCTTTGTGGGATTGCTGGTGTGGTCCTACGTTAAACGCAACAAGAGATAAAATTTCTTATGCAAAAACGGAGTTCTTCACACTTGAACTCTTGAACTTTTATACTAATAAAGCGGTGGGCTTTTCCTACCGCTTTATTATTGCACGGACGACGAACCACAGGTGTTCGGCTAATGCTGTACCCCAACCATAGTGGTGAGCCATAAGGCGAAGACGTTCGAAGAGCGAACGACGGTGATTCTTCGTGGTGAGTCCTTCGCTCAGGTAATCGGTAAGAATGAGGTGGGTATTGAGGAAACGGAGGCGACGCTTCTCCGCCCGTTTCATAATACGGATGCACCAGTCGTAGTCGGCAGAATATCGATAGTGAAGGTCGTAAGGTGTGGCCTTTGCCAAATCCGTACGGACATAGAAACTTTGGTGGCAGACCAACATTCCACTTCGGAACGACTTGCTGGACAATTCCTCAGGTGTCTGCAGACGGCGATGACGCAAAAAATTTCCTTCGGTATCTACCAGGTCGGTCTCACCATACAAAACGGCATAGTTCGCACGACCAGTTTGCCAGTCGGAATGCACTACCAATTGTTCTATTGTGTTGTCAGCATGCAATTTATCGCCAGCATTTAAGAACACCAAATAGTCGCCCGTGGCCTGCTGGATGCCTTTGTTCATGGCATCGTAAAGTCCTTTGTCGGGCTCACGTACAACACGTATGATGTGCCGGTTCTGCGCATTCCTTTCCACATAGCGCTGTATGTGTGACAGCGTGTGATCGGTGGAGCAACCGTCGATGATGACGTGCTCGATACGATTATAAGTCTGGTCCTTCACACTTTGAAGCGTTCGCTCGATGGTGGGTTCCGCATTATACGTGACTGTAATTATACTTATTAGTGGATAGTTCATTGTCAATTGTCAATTATCCATTTTCAATTACGACTATATTCGGCTATGTAGAGTTGGGCGATGCGATGAGCATCGTAGGTTTCACGGGCATATCGGATTGCAGCCTCACCCAGTTCGGGATGGGCAAGCACATAGCGAATGCCCTGGGCCAAGTCGCTGGAATCGCGATATCGGGCCACATAACCATCCTGCTTGTGGTGAATCATCTCTGGAATACCTCCCACATGGAAACCCACGCATGGTGTGCCGCACGACATTGCCTCCGCTATGGTGTTGGGCAGATTTTCCTGTAACGATGGCGTAACAAATACATTGACAGCAGCATATAGGGCTGCCATACGTTGTTCATCGGCAATGTAACCAACGGCATGTATTGGCAAACTGGTACTGATATCAGCCTCACTACCGGCCACTACCAGCGCAATATTCTCGTCTTGCAACAACTGAAGGGCTTCGAGCATATATGACATCCCCTTGCGTTCGTCGCTTACTTTTTGGCACGAAAACAGCAAAAGACGTTTGTCTGCAGGCAGTCCGAACAGCGCTCGAGCCTCAGCCTTCGACATAGGTCGGAAGGTCTCGTGGGGCACTACGTTGGGGATGTTCACCACACGATGTCCTTGTGTCAATACGCTCTTGGCGGCCAAATCAGCTATCCACTGGCTACACCCCACAAATGTAATACTGTCGTGCTGCCAAACACGCTGTTTCTGTTCGAATACCTTGTAAGACAGGTCGCGACTGCCAGGATGCATCAGTAGCGGACAATCGTGACAATGCTGCTGATAATGCTGGCACGTATCGGCATGATGACATATGGAGGTGTAGGGCCACATGTCGTGCATGGTCCACACCACACGCTTTCCGCTAAGCAGAATCTTGTCAATTACACCAAGCGACAGAAAACCTTGGTTAATATAGTGAAGATGAATGACATCGGCCTCCTGAAACTCGCGAGTCCGGGTAATATCCTCACCACAATTGGCAATGTCGACATACCACAGGCGTTTTTTGCTGAATCCGTTGGCGGCAAAAATACGTAGACGTTCCCAATAGAAAGCCAAAGGTTTAATTTAAAATTGAAAATTGAAAATTGTTCCTTCTGGTCAGCATCGAAACCTCCACGCTCTCGGCTTTGAGGGCATGCATCAGTCGGTTGGCAGCGATGGCCGCTCCACCCGCCCGTTCCGAGGTGTTGACAATCAGAATCTTCATTCTTTTCGTGATTCCGTTATACCGTGATTCCGATATTCCGTTGCTTTCTTATAAATGCATCTAACAACCTTGCCCAACAGGGTGTATCGGATACCCCAATCGGTAATGGCTTTGGCAAACTGAGCCTCGATTTCCGGATTTGCTTCGGGCTGTTCAACACGAATGAGCGGCAAGGGTTGCCCAAGGGGTTCGCGGTCAAACTCATAGCTTTGGAAAATACGGAACGAACGGAAATGCGTTCCCTGTGCCAACCCGATGTTACGCACCAACGTCCGACCAGGCGACAGGCAAAGCCCATGGGCACGATAGATGGCTAGTTCCCAACAGATATCCCAAGGGATGGGACGTTTATCCAAACTCTTTAGACATTGGAACACCCCACCATACTGGATGCGATTGAGGTCATCGGCAGAGAGCCCTTCGAGGGCTTCTTCGCGTGTCTTATAATGCAAAAAATGCCCATTCCATCGGTCTTTCCACGTTCCCCACCCCCATCCACTCATGTGTGGTGTAAAGTAGAAAGGAACATCATCCAGTGCCAGATTCGTAAAGGCCGCAATATGCATCACCCGTGGATGGTCGGCATACAGGTTCAGGGCATCGTTCATGTACTGCAGGAAATAGGGCGAGGTTACCATATCGTCCTCCAAAACAATAATGCGGTCGTATTTATCCAGAACCTGGGCAATACCTTCTGTAATGTTACGCTCCAAGTAGAAGTTTTCGGGTCTTTCAATAAGTTTAAAGCTATTAAATGCTCCAGCAAGCTCCCTGACAGTCTGCCTGACCTCCTGTACCAATGCCCACGACTTTTCGTCCTTTCCTCCATCGCTAAACACATACACCTGCGTTTCGCCGGCCAACGTATTTGCTGCCAGAGCCTCCAATGTGCGGCGGGTGTTATCTGCCCGATTATAGACGAAAAGTGCTACAGGTGCGTATTTCATGGTACAAAGATATGAAATAAATGGAAAATGGAAAATGGAAAATGGAAAATTATTAGTACTTTGAGACTACTTTGTAGCCTCGAAGATAGGTTGCGCCTCGGAAAACATCAAATAAATTTGTGTTTTCGCTCGGTTTACACTATCTTTGCAGGCATGAAACAACGAAATCACGCTTTCGACTTCCTGTGTGGCATCTGCATCATACGAATGGTGAGCCTGCATGTGATGGCCTTTTGCGGTCATGCCGATGATGACTGGTGGCGTGAAATCATGCAGTGGACCTACTACTTCATGTCGTTCTTCTTCTTCAAGGCAGGCTACTTCAACAAGAGCGTGCTAGGCGACAGTTGTCAGTACTGCAAGGACAAGTCGAAACGTCTTTTAATACCTTATATTACAACGGGATTGATTGGCGGTGCCATTTATTTCTCCTTTCTGCCGTTCATCATCAACCGCTTCCACCATCCCATCGAACCTCTGGAGTGGTCCCACATCTGGACGACCAGCAGTTTCTATGGCAACAACCCCACGTGGTTCCTGTTCAGTTTCTGGGCGGCATACATCGCCATACATTTCTTGGAGAAGGGTCGTCACTGGCTTTTCCGACGTACTCCTCATATCGTCCTACAGTGGTCATCGTCACTCTATTTTGTATTTCCCATCATCAGCTATGGACTTTACACGCTGGGCAATCCATTGTGGATGAGTTTGAGCAATGTGTTCATGGGTATCTTCTTCTTTGAACTAGGACGTGCCTGGAGCCGTCTGCTGGGACATTGGAAGGACGAAACGGCAATCTACATTTCCATAACCCTGATTTTAGTCTTCATTGCCAGCAATATCATCTTCCACGATGCTTCGTATGTGATGTCGAACAACAAGTTCACGGGGAATCCTTTCGTCACCGTGGTGAACATCACCGTCATCCTATGCGGTTTGTCGGGCTTGCTCATTGCCGGAGGATTGCCTCGTATACCCGTCATCAACTTCATTGGCGAACATTCAATGGTGTTCTTTGTCAGCCACTATCCCATTTTATACTACGTCAAATACATGCACCTGTGTTTTGGCCGCAGCATCTTCGGGCGTTACGACGAAGCGTTGATACTACTACCCGCCATATTCCTCATATGTGCTTGGATGGTACCATACATCGAACGCACACCGTGGCTCAGTGGTAGATGGCCCAAAAAGTGAAAAGCGAAAAACGAAGAGATGAACGTGGATAACGAAGCACTTAGAGCCAAATACAACCCCAACGGGTCGTTACTCCGGCAAATGCAGGAGCGTATGTTACATGTCTATCAAGCCATTGATAACATTTGTCAACGTCACAACATCCCTTATTGGCTGTCAGGTGGAAGTATGCTGGGAGCAGTTCGTCACCAGGGATTCATCCCTTGGGACGACGACCTGGATTTGGAAATGCTGCGACCCGACTTTGAGCGACTGATGAAACTGCTACCCAAGGAACTGCCCGAGGATATGGTGCTGCAATGGCATACTACCGACCCAAACTATTTCTTCCAGTATGCCAAGGTCAGGGACAAGAGAAGTCAACTTTTCGAACGCAACGGCTACGACCGCGTGTGGAAAGAACATGGCATCTATGTCGATATCTTCCCACTGGAGCGCATGCCACTGTGGATTCACAAACTGTCGCTCGTTAGTTTCGGACATACCTACAAAATGTTGCGAACTGCCAGCGACCCCTTTAAAGCCATGAAACGCGTACGGCTGCTGGCAAACGTGAACCGTTGCATCATCTTCCCATTTTTGCGCCTATTGGCTGGAATATTCCGCACGCCATATTACGACTTTGCTATGGGCATTCCCTATTTCCAAAAGAGCACGAAAGAGGATTTCCTACCCGTTCGTCGTGTACCCTATGAAGACACTACAGCACCTATCATGCGCGAGGCCGAGAAGTGTTTGGCCTATCGTTACGGCGACTACATGCGCCTACCTGACAATCCTGGTGCGCAGTATCATGCCGATGACGTGAAGATTGAAGATTAGCCCTTTGCTCTACCGCTCTGGATTTTGTAATCGTAGCTGTGTCGACCTTCGGCACGGAAGTCTTGGTGGTAGCGTTCCAGCACTTCGTGGAACACCTCGTCGTAGCGCGGAATAAACAAATCGTCGCCTGCCAACAGATGGCTGATGATGTCGCGTGCCAAGGGGCGTGTGGATTCGGTGTCGTTTTGTGTTCCACCATCAAAATGCGTTCCTTTGATAGAACCAGGCGACACATTCAGGATACAGTTTTTGCTGCCCTCCTTTTCCAGTTCCACGTTTACGCTTTCAATGAAAACCTTTAAAGCAGCTTTCGTGGCGCTGTAAACCGAGAAAAAAGGCGTCGACATAAAACCTGCTATGCTCGCCATCACGCCGCAATAGAAAGGCTCTGTGGACTGCAGGCGGGAATAGAAGTGTTTGATGATGCGCATCACAGGAATAGTGTTCACCTGGAAATATTGTGGAATCAGCGACTCGTCAATGTCACGGAACAAGGCCAACCGTCCGAATCCAGCAGTAATCATCAGCACATCGACATCCAGATAATGGTCGAAGAGAGAATAGTCCTCCTCTGTCAGGTCAAAGGGTTCGTAATGAAACTTGTCGACCCACTCTGGTGCGGGTGCCACGCGATCGATGACGGTTACCTCGTAACTATCGCACAATTCCAATGCAATGGCCAGTCCTATGCCATTGTTTCCACCCACCACTAATGCTTTCTTCATGACTTGATGTCCGGATTTGGCTGGTGGTCGATTTTGCTTTTTAGTTCGTCGTAGCGCTCCACGATTTCCTTCTTGATACTCGTGGTGCTGACCCCGTCGCCGTAAGGGAAATAGAAGACGGTGACACCCAATTGCTTCAGATAATCGTACTTTCCCGTCCAGTCGTCACCTACCACGAAAACGTCGATATTCAGTTTCTTTACGATTTCGGTATGGTCCAGCGACCGCTGTGGAATAACGATGTCGGGATACTTCAGGGCCTTGACAATAGCTATGCGCTCTTCGAAGGGAATGATGGGAGGACGCTTGTACGAACATACCAGTTCGTCGGTGCTTACACCCACAATCAAAGTGTCGCCCAGTCCTCGAGCATACTCAATCATCTTTAGATGGTTCGAGTGGAACATATCGAATGTCCCGGAAGTGTACACTACAACTTTGTTATTATACATAGTTTTCAGGTTTATACGGCACAAAGTTACGAAAAGTCGAGAGCAGAACAAAAGGTTTTAATCTTTTTTATGCCGAGACGGAGTAAGTTCGCCATTCTTGATGGCAAAGATAATAAAGTAATTTACTATAGTTAAGCATTTCGTTCCTTATCTATCATACTTATCACTTCTTCGCTGATGCTGGTACGAAACTTGCGGGCAAACATACGTCCGCTGGCCATCATGGCAGGCAGGTCCTTCTTCTCCATTACCTGGATGACGGGTTCGTAGACAATGTAGTGCAGGGGTGTCAGCGCGTCCAAACCCGGGTATTTGCCTTCGGAAAGAATG
Organism: Bacteroidaceae bacterium; assembly: GCA_017617235.1. Lineage (GTDB taxonomy): Bacteria > Bacteroidota > Bacteroidia > Bacteroidales > Bacteroidaceae > Physcousia. The sequence goes on from JAFZWQ010000043.1 coordinate 107,868, forward strand.
CAACGCTGTGCCCACTGGGGAGAGTTGAAGGCGATAGTCTGGATGAGTGTCTCGGCCTGACCAAAGCTGTCACGGAAGTATCGGCAAATTTCGGGACGTTCCTGATACATCCTGAGCAAATAGGCCGCCAGTTCCTCGCTGATGCACCACCATGCCGATCCTTTATACAGGTCCCAAGTCTCGTTTCCCACCTTGAAATAAAGCCGTTTACGATAGTACAGAGCCACTAATGCCTTGCGGCAGAGAATGCTCAGCCGTTGATTCCACTTATTCTTAAACAGATGGAAGAGGGGTCGACTGCGAGTGTATTGTTTGCGCTGTGCTCCCTGAATAGCATCGGTGTTCATGCAAATACCATGCAGTATCTCGCGGTTGCCCTGTTCTTCGAGCCATTTTGTGATGTGTCCGTTGCTCCACAAGGGATAATCCATGCCCGAGAGAAAGAAGATGCGGTCGAAATGACGAGGGAACTCAACAGCCGCCCGTATAAGGGCCATTTGGTACTCCACCTCGATAAGCGTACCCCAACGGACATCGATACGATTCTCGATAAAATGGACGTTTTTTGCATTTATTGCTTCTTGGAAGGGGCGGATGTCACTCTTCCTGTCGATGTGAACGAAGAATTCCGCATCGGGGTGCAAAGCTTCGATGAGACGCGCCAACTGTGGGGCATCGGTGTGGGCTGAGATAAGGTAAGCGATATTCATTTGCGACCAAAGAGATATTGACGGAAAAGAGGGCTGATGCGCAACACCTGACTGACAAGCAGGCAGAAAGCGATGACGACGAGGGCCACGACAACCGAGGAGACAACCTCGAGGATGAAGTTGGGACGGTTGACATTCAGCCACTCACCCACATGCGGCATTTTGGGCAGCAGGATGTAGTGGATAAGGTAGATATCGAGGGTGCGCACTCCGATGTACTGAAGGCTACGCCCAATGACGTGTTCCTGGGTGAACCATTCCTGGTAATAGCGGAAGAAAATTACGACAATGGACAGCAGGGAGTACATGGCCACGGTGCGGGGCAGATTCCTCCACTCACCTGTACACCCGTGCCAACGGAAAAAATCGGCACAGGAGACGAAGGCGATAATCATCAAAAGAGGAACAAGCCACGATGAATCCGCCATTTTTTGCACTTTATCACAATAGCGATGAGCCAGATTTCCGAAGAGGAAGAAGGGCAGGAAGTTCATGGTCTTGATGAGGCTCGAATAGCGGAAGAAAGGTTCCTTATAATAGGTTACGCCAGGCAGATACAGCGTTTCGTAAACCACCAGACTCAGCACAAACAGCACCCAAATGACAAGATGGGGAGGTATCTGCAGACTTTTGACTTTAGTCGTTAGCCATTCTTGCAACAGGCAGACCATATAGTAGATGATGAACATGTGCAAAAGAACCCATGTGAACCAGTAGCCGCTCTTCGTGGGGCTCTTCATGGCGTACTGGAAACTCGCCGCAAAGTCGTTTCGCCGCAGGATGATGAAGACAGTGAGGAAAACGAGGGCGGGCAGCACTTGTATCAATATCTTCTTCCACGTCAGCCTCAGGGCATTAGGCCATGTCCATTCGAAGTTGGCTTTGTAGGCCAGGAATCCGCTGACGAAAAAGAACAGAGGCATGCGGAACAGCACAAGGAAAGGAAGCGATGAACTGGTCTTCTCGTCCAGTCCGAACGAGATCTGTGCAACATGATAGGCCACGACCAAAATCATCGTCAGTCCGCGCATGGCATCCAGCCACTCCATTCGTCTATTCATGTCGCTTAAATATATATTGTATGCTTTCGCGCATAATCTTTGCACCACTCACCCACATTACTCCGGCATAGAGCGCGGTGGCAGTCAGAATCTTGCTGACGAGCTTCAGCCACGGGTTGCCGATGCCACGTGTCAGCCACCAGGTGGCGGCCATCACTAACAGGGTGAACAGGAGGAAGGGTACCACGTCGCGCAGGACGTCCCACAGGCGCAGTCCCACCAGCCGATGGGCAAACCATTGCCATACGAAGAGCCACAGGATGTTTATGGAGATAAAGAATACAACCATCGTCTGCAATCCGAAGGGATGAAGCCCGATAAGGCCTGCCCACACGATGAGGCAGAGCACAACGGTGTTCCACAGGTTGATATCGGAACGTCCCTGACTGATAGTGAGGTTGCTATAAAGCGTAGTGATGGGATAGAAGGCACCATAAACGGACAGCATGGACAGCAACAGGGCACTCTCTAACCACTTCTCCCCAGCCACGATATATAGAAATTCGCGGGAAATAAGTCCAATGCCCAGCATGGCAGGGAAGGAAATGAAGCACACAAAGCGCAGCATCTTACGGAACACCTGCCGATAACGGCCTTGTTCCTCACGGACACGGGTCAACACGGGCTGAGCAATATCCTGCACCATGCCATTAACGGTATTTATGCCCATGTCGTCCCACTTGCGGGCGTTGGAGTAGACACCTGCCGCGTGTGCACCATAGAAGCGTCCCAACAGTACACTGAAAGCATGTGCGTTGAGATGATTGAAGAGGTTCTGCAACAGCAGTTTGCTGCTGAATCCGAACATCTGACGGACGGGTCGGAGGTCAATCTGCATTGTAGGACGCCAGGGGGAGTAGAACCACGCGATGAGAGCCACCACCAGGATGAAAAGCACCTGTTGTGTGGCCAGTCCCCAGTAGGCGTAACCCAGCACGGCCATCGCCACGCCCACTGTTCCCGATACCACCAGGGCCACAATGCCCATAATGGCCATCTCCTTGTTCATCAGGTGAATGAACATGTAGGCACGCTGTACGATGCCAAAGCTGGAGATGAGGAAGCCTAGGAACAGGTAACGTGCCAGCCAGACGAGGCTGGGGTCACCATAAAACCAGGCAATGAGGGGTGCGGAAAGAAAAAGCAGGGTGTAAAGCAGGATTGAGATGCCGATGTTGAACCAGAACACGGCATTGTAGTCCCGGTGCGTGGGTTCGCGCAGGTTGCACAGGGCAGCACGGAATCCACACTCCTGCACGGTACTGGCGATGGTGGCAAACACCATCAGCATGGCTATCTTGCCATAGTCGTCGGGGGTAAGCACCCGCAGGAACAGGATGCCGAACACGGCATTCAGCAACTGCGTAGTGCCGTTGTTCACCATGCCCCACAAGAGGCCTTTTGCTGTGCGTTCCTTCAGGGATGCCATTTAGTCACGACGGAATATGTCGCGGGTGTAGACCTTCTGCTCCACATCATCGAGACATGCGTCGTAGCGATTGGCAATGATGGCCTGCGACTCGCGCTTGAACTGATCCAAGTCGTTTACTACGCGACTGCCGAAGAACGTGCTGCCATCGGGCAGTGTGGGCTCGTAGATGATGACCTCGGCGCCCTTGGCCTTCACACGTTTCATCACGCCCTGAATCGAGGACTGACGGAAATTGTCCGAGTTCGACTTCATGGTCAGTCGGTACACGCCAATCACACAGCGACGTTCTTTGTCAGGAGCATAGTCGCCACGGTTGTAATAGTCGTAGTATCCGGCCTTACGCAACACGCGGTCGGCAATGAAGTCCTTGCGGGTTCGGTTCGATTCAACGATGGCCGACATCATATTCTGCGGCACATCGGCATAGTTGGCCAACAGCTGCTTTGTATCCTTTGGTAAACAGTAACCACCGTATCCGAACGAGGGGTTGTTATAGTGCTGACCGATGCGGGGGTCGAGACTGACGCCATCGATGATATCCTGTGTCGACAGGCCCTTGCTCTCGGCATACGTGTCCAGTTCATTGAAATAGCTGACGCGCAGGGCCAGGTACGTGTTGGCAAACAACTTCACGGCCTCGGCCTCCGTCAACCCCATGAACAGGGTGGGAATCTCCGTCTTTATGGCACCCTCCTGCAACAATGCAGCAAACTCGCGGGCTGCCTTGTCCAGACGTTCATCGCCCTCAGGACGACCCACGATGATGCGGCTGGGGAACAAATTATCGTAGAGAGCCTTCGACTCGCGCAGGAACTCGGGCGAGAACAGCAGGTTCTCTGTGCCGAACTTCTGGCGCGTGGCCTCAGTGTAACCTACGGGGATGGTCGATTTGATAATCATGATGGCCTTGGGGTTCACCTTCATCACCAACTCTATCACCTCCTCTACATGACTGGTGTCGAAGTAGTTACGCACGGGGTCGTAGTTGGTGGGAGCAGCAATCACCACGAACTCTGCGTCACGGTAGGCAGTTTCGCCGTCCAGCGTGGCACGCAGATCCAGGTCCTTGGTGGCCAGGTATTCCTCGATTTCCTTATCGACAATGGGAGACTTGCGGTGATTGATGAGGTCCACTTTTTCGGGGATGACGTCAACCGCCGTCACTGAATTTCTCTGAGATAGTAATGTAGCAATGGACAGACCCACATAGCCCGTGCCAGCTACGGCAATTTTCTTCTTCATGGTGTCGGACAGAGGAGACTCGAACTCCCGACCCCCACGTCCCGAACGTGGTACGCTACCAACTGCGCTACTGTCCGAAGGCCCCATAGGGCTTGCTTAATTGCGGGCACAAAGTTAGTAAATAATTATGAATTGTGCATTATGAATTGTGCATTATTTAAACTTTTTTGCCAAAATATTTGGTCATGTCGAAATAAGTCCTTACCTTTGCACCCGCAAACCGAGATGGTGTCATAGCTCAGTTGGTAGAGCAAAGGACTGAAAATCATTGTGTCCCCGGTTCGATTCCTGGTGACACCACGCAAGAAAGGCGAAGATTCAAACGAATCCTCGCCTTTTCTTTTCATTTCCCGGACTGGCACGCCAAAATATTGAAAACTTATTGCTATATTTGTACTCGAAAAATGATAAACGGTCACGGTGATGATGCCTTTCGCTACAGCGGCACCCGTCATAACTTCAGTAGCAACATCTTCAGTCACGCCAACCTTGACGCGCTGAAAATCTTCCTGGCCACCCGCCTCGACGCCATTGGTTCCTACCCCGAGCCCGATGCAGGTGTGCTGGTGAAACTGATTGCCGAGCGGTGTGGTATAGCCCCGGAGTGTGTACTGGTGACAAACGGAGCGACGGAGGCCATCTATCTGATTGCCGAGACATGGAGGGAGATGACAGCTGTCGTGCATCAGCCCACCTTTAGCGAATATGCCGATGCCTGCAAACTGCACGACATAAAGCAGGGCGAAGGCGGGATGCTTTGGCTCTGCAATCCCAACAATCCCACAGGAGCCGTTATGTCCAAAACAGAGGTACTGGAATTGGCAGAGAAATATCCGTTGCTGGTCCTCGACCAATCCTATGAGGATTACACCCGGGAACCGTTATTGACTGCAGTCGAGGCCGTTACAGCAGGAAATATCCTGCAACTGCATTCGCTGACGAAAGCCTTTTGCATTCCTGGTTTGCGTGTGGGCTATATCGTTGGTGCAGCTCCGCTCATCGACCGTCTGCGACAGCACCAGCGTCCCTGGTCGGTAAACTCGCTTGCCATCGAGGCCGCCACGTGGCTGATAAAGCACCAGACAAAGGTTATTCCCGATTTGCCGGCATACCTCGAGGAAGCCCAGCGGTTACGCAACGGCCTGAATGCCCTTCCGGACATTACGGTTGAACCCACCCAGACCAACTTCATGCTTTGTCGCATCGATGGCACTACCGCTGCCGAATTGAAGGAGAGACTGGCCAGAAGACACGGCATACTGATTCGCGATGCATCGAATTTCCGAGGTCTGACACCCCACCATTTCCGTGTGGCGGCACAGACGAAGGAGGAGAACGATTTATTGGTGCGTGTCCTAAGCGAGGAACATCAGTCGCCTGCAAACCCAGAAACAGGGACTTCGCCTCTCCATCCCCTGATGCTCGTAGGCACGGGCAGCGATGTGGGCAAAAGTGTGCTGGCCACTGCCCTCTGCCGCATTTTCCGGCAGGATGGATACAAGCCTGCCCCTTTCAAGGCGCAGAACATGGCGCTGAACTCCTATGCCACGCCCGACGGACTGGAGATAGGACGAGCACAAGCCGTGCAGGCCGAGGCCGCAAGCATTCCCTGCCACACCGACATGAATCCGCTGCTGCTGAAACCCAATTCCGACCATACAAGCCAGGTGGTGTTGCACGGCAAGCCCATAGGTAACAAAAGTGCGTATGAGTATTGGAAGAATAATTCTCAATTTTCAATTTTCAATTCTCAATTAAGAAAAGAGGTTTGTGAAGCATTTGACCGTCTGGCTGCCCAATACAATCCCATAGTTATGGAAGGTGCCGGCAGCGTATCGGAGCTGAACCTCCGCGACACCGACCTCGTAAACCTGCCCATGGCCCGATATGCAAACGCCGACGTAATCCTAGTGGCAGACATAGACCGAGGCGGTGTCTTTGCATCGGTTTACGGCAGCATCGCCCTTCAAACGCCCGAAGACCGTGCCCGCATACGGGGTATCATCATCAACAAGTTCCGTGGCGACCTGCGACTTTTCGACAAAGGCCGACGCATGCTCGAAGAACTTTGCGGTGTTCCCGTTCTCGGTGTCATTCCCTATTTCAAGGACATACACATAGAGGAAGAGGACAGCGTCGCCTTGAAAATTAAAAATGAAAAATTAAAAAATGAGGGGGTACGTGTGGCGGTAGTGCTGTTGCAACACATCAGTAATTTCACGGACTTCAACGTGTTGGAACGCGACCCACGCGTCAATCTCTTCTACACAAATAATGTCGAGGACCTGCAAAGGGCCGACATTATTATCCTGCCTGGCACGAAATCCACCATCGACGACCTGCTGGAACTGCGACGTAATGGTTGCGCACAGGCGATAATCCGAGCACATTGCGATGGGAAAACGATCATCGGAATCTGTGGTGGCTATCAGATGCTGGGACAAACGGTATGCGACCCCGATGGTATCGAGGGCACCATTGCCAGCCTACCCGGTCTCGGTCTGCTGCCCATCCACACCACCATGACTCCAGAGAAAACCACCCGACAGGTGTCGTTCCAATTCAACGGTTGCGAATGCCAGGGGTACGAAATACATCAGGGTGTGAGCGATGCCGACCAGCCCATCCTGCAAAGTGGACACTGTATAGGCACATACATTCACGGTTTCCTCGATAATGCACCCGTCATCGACTATTTGCTCAAGGACAAGTCCGTAGGCGCTGCTCCTGTGCAAAGCTATGCTGCATTCAAGGAAGAACAGTACAACCGCCTTGCCGACCACATTCGCCAGCACCTGGATATGAACAAGCTTTATCAGATAATAAGAGAATGATGAAACTCGTGAAAGCAATTGTGAATTATGAATTGTGAATTATGAATTATGTAATCGGCTTTGCCGCTTCGTTCAACGAAGAATTATGCATTGCTTTAGTAGCAGCTTGGTTGCTGGACCTCATATTGGGAGACCCTGCTTGGTTGCCACACCCCGTTGTTGGCTTTGGCAAGATGATAGCCTGGGGAGAGCGACATCTCAATAAAGGTCGACATCGTAAACTGAAGGGGGCTTTGATAACAATTATGCTCGATTCCATCGTCTTTCTTTCTACATGGATACTCTTTTATTTTCTCCCTCCTCTCGGAAGGGTCGGAGTGGGCTCTCTGTTGATCTTTTATTGTCTGGCCGGCACCACGCTAATCCGCGAAGTGCGACAGGTATTTTGGGCCCTAGACCGTTCGTTGGAGGAAGGACGCAGGCAGGTGGCCCGCATTGTGGGGCGAGACACCAGCGAACTTACGGCCCAAGAGGTGCGCACAGCCGCTCTGGAAACACTGGCGGAAAACCTAAGCGACGGAGTTGTAGCTCCTCTGTTCTGGTTGACAGTGGGCGGTGTACCTGCTATGCTCACCTACAAGATGATTAACACCCTAGACTCAATGATTGGTTACCGTACCGAACGCTACAAGGACTTCGGATGCTGGGCCGCCCGCATCGACGACATCGCCAATTACATCCCTGCCCGCCTCACAGCCCTGCTGATGGCTATCGCTGCTGGCAAGCCGCAACTCATTGGTTTCGTCCGTCGATACGGACGAATGCATGCCTCGCCCAACAGCGGCTACCCCGAGGCGGCATTAGCTGGTCTTCTCAACTGTCGGTTTGGAGGACCACACTACTATTTCGGAGAACTCTTCGATAAACCATATATCGGTGAGAACGACCGTCCTCTCACTACTGCCGACATGAAAAGGGCCGTACGCATTAATCGCACGGCAGAAGTGCTGGCCGTATTACTAGTGTTGATAACATTCCTATTAATATATGAGTAAGATTAAGCTAATAACAGGTGGAGTACGTTCAGGTAAGAGCCGATACGCCGAAGAACTGGCGCTGTCTCTGAGTCCGCATCCCGTCTATGTGGCCACGGCTCATGTGTGGGACGAGGAGTTCCGCGAACGGGTGAAGAAACATCAGGAACGTCGCGGACCAGAATGGACGAATATCGAAGAGGAGAAACATCTGAGTCGTCACGATCTGACGGGACGTGTGGTCGTCATCGACTGCATCACACTCTGGTGTACCAACTGGTTCTTTGAGCTGCAGGATGTAGATGCAGCTCTTGATATGCTCAAAGCAGAGTTCGACAAGTTTACCTCGCATGATGCGACTTATATCTTCGTGACCAACGAGATTGGAATGGGAGGTGTGAGCGATAATGCCGTACAACGGAAGTTTACCGACCTTCAAGGGTGGATGAACCAATATGTGGCCAGCAAGGCGGAAGAGGTAATCCTCATGGTTAGCGGAATCGCAGTAACGGTTAAGGGTTAAGGGTTAAAGGTTAATGATTGAAATGAGAGAGTTTAAGATAGAAAGGCCAGATCAGGCTTTGCGTCCGGCTATTCAGGACAAGATAGATAACCTGAACAAACCTAAAGGTTCGTTGGGCGTGTTGGAGGACATGGCCATGCAGGTGTGTCTGGTACAGCAGACGCTATCGCCTTCGTTGGCCCATCCATGCCACCTGCTCTTTGGTGGCGACCACGGCATCGAGCGTGAGGGCGTCAGCGTGTCACCGCGTGAGGTTACGTGGCAACAGATGATTAACTTCACCCGAGGCGGTGGTGGTGTGAATATGTTCTGTCGTCAGCATGGTTTCAAGTTGCGCATCGTCGATGTGGGTGTCGACCATGATTTCTCAATTGAAAATGGAAAATGGAAAATTGAAAATTATAAGATAGCTTATGGCACGAAGAATTTCCTGCATGCGCCAGCGATGACAGAGGAAGAGTTTAACAAAGCTATCGAAGTTGGCGCCTCGTTGGTGGACGACTGCGTCGTAGAGGGGTGTCGTGTGCTTTGTATTGGAGAGATGGGTATAGGCAATACATCACCTTCCAGTATATGGATGAGCTTGTTCTGCAACATCCCCCTCGACGAGTGCATTGGTGCCGGTGCCGGTCTCGATACTCCAGGCATCCGCCATAAGCGCGAGGTATTGACAAAGGCCGTTGGACACTATAATAGTATCCTCTCACCTCTCACCTCTCACCTCTC
>JAFZWQ010000044.1 GCA_017617235.1 Bacteroidaceae bacterium
ACAGGCGTGCTTACGGATCTCGCAAAGCACATCGTCGAGCAGATGCTGGCGGGCAAGCGCGTACACATCCCCCGGCTCGGAACGTTCTACATAACGTTGAAGAGCCAGGCAGTGGACGACGCCGAGGATTTTAATCCAGCCGTACACATCACCGCCGTGGTACCCCATGTACGCTTCGATAAGGCAACATGGGATAACATCATCAACAAAGTCGATTTCGAGCTCGTGACAACGCTGAAAGAGCAGGCCGCAGCTAAGAAGTTGGCTAAGCAAACGATGAATGCAGCCATGGCTGGAACCAGCAGCGGTGACGACAATGGTGGCGACGACGGTGGCGACGACAACGGGCAGACTGAGTGAGCAGTTGGGGCTCAATGCCCCACTGACTCACAAATTGAAGATTGAAGATTCTTGAACGAGTCAAGCGACTTCGTCGATTAGAAGATTGAAGATTCTTCAGCCCTAACGAGCGAAGCGACTACGTCGATTAGAAGATTGAAAATTAATTTTCCTGCCGCGACCATTGAACACAAAGAGAATCCCACGACTTGCGTGATGCGGGCCGTGGGATTTTGCATTATCCAATATAGAATACAGTAAGAATACTGATATAATTATAAAATAATTTAGTAAATTTTACAACTAGCAGTTGTTTTTATCAATATCTTTTCCTATCTTTGCGGCGACGATATTGGATAAAGTATGACATTCGATAAGATTCTTGATAATGACACCCTATGGGCTGTCCGCTATGACGGAGTAGCCGATAACGCCTTGCAGACCCTCTTCTCTCAGTGGAGCGATCCTGAATGGCTGGTAGATTTTTTCTTGGCTAATATGGCAGACTTGGAATCCTATTTCAAGATTACTGATATCAATCAGGCCATCTATGATACCATTGATGACAATCAACGTATACAGTGTCTGATTCTCGACCTCTCTCCAGAAGCTAACCTTGACAATATTTTCCGTCCCTTGGAGAATAGTCGTACCAGTGAGATGATGCTGGGCAAAGAGAAGGCCAGAATCAAAGACCGCCCTCAACACGCTTCGTGGCTTCGCATCTATGCCATTAAGTTGGAGCCTGGGTGCTACATCATTACTGGTGGAGCCATCAAGTTGACTCGCACCATGCAAGAGCGTGAGCATACGCTCAACGAATTGAACAAGATGGAACAGGTACGCAATTACCTCATCAGCAATCAGGCTATAGATGCAGACGGTTTTGTGGATTTTCTGTCAGAACTACAATAAAGAACAAAGGAGGGGCCTATGAAAAAGAAAACTATAGAATTCCTCGAAGCTCATCAGAGCAGTACGCCATCAAAGTGGCGCGAGGAAGCTGAATGGCGACGTGACAATCGCTCTTGGTTGCGCCATTCACAGAGAATAGCTGTTAAGGTGCTGCTGCAGATGAAGCAGGAGGGACTTACGCAGAAGGCTCTTGCAGAGCGTATGAACTGTACCCAACAATATGTCTCGAAAATACTGAAAGGACAGGAGAATATGTCGCTCGAAACCCTAACAAAACTGGAAGAAGCACTTTCTATTCGTCTTGTTCTTGATGGGAAAGTGGTTCCTTATCCAAACATGGAAGAAAATACTACCGCAGACATGGTTGCGGAGGATACGAGATTTACGGAAATACGGAGCGAATAGATTTAAGCGACATGAAATAACAGGTGACCGCGTGAAAAATGAAAATTCAAGATTGAAAATTATAATATGAGAAGGATATTTGTATTTTGGGTGGTGGTGCTGAGTTGGACGGGCACCATGTGGGCACAGCAGATTTCGCAGCAGGAGGCCCTGAACCGTGTGGTGAAATGCATGAGTCAGCAAAGGGTAGGGCGGCGTGCCCCAGCCCGCAGCAGCGAACTGGTGGCGACACCGGTGAAGGCCAGCAGCATCTATGCCTTTAACCGACAGGGCGGGGGCTATGTGATAGCCTCGGCCGACAGCCGCGCACTGCCCATACTGGGTTACAGCGACACGGGCAGCATAGACTGGGAGCAGATGCCCGAGAACATGCGTGCATGGCTGATGCAGTACGACGAGGCGATGGCCACCCTGGGCGACCGTACGGACCTGGTGGACGGAAACTGGGTGAACGGGACATCAAAGCGCACGGCACACGAGGCGGTGGAGCCCCTGATAAAGACGCATTGGAACCAGTTGGAGCCCTATTGGAACCAGTGCCCCATCTACGGAGGTGATAATCCCGAATATGAAGGAAAACGCAGTTATACAGGCTGCGTAGCCACAGCGATGGCGCAGATAATGAACTATTATCGGTGGCCCAGCGGAGTGCCCGACGGACTGCCCGGATATATGCCTTTTGATGAGATGGGATTTGGGTTGTGGTACATAGATGCGTTGCCGCCCGTGACATTCGACTGGGACCATATGCTGGACACCTATTGTGCGACGAACCCGGAGACGGGCGTGGTGGAAGTGCTTGGCACCGAGGAAGAACAAGACGCTGTGGCCACGCTGATACGCTATTGCGGACAGGCGGCGAAGATGGCTTATCACCCCCTCGGATCGGGTGCACTCGAGTCCGATGCCGCTGTGGCCCTAAGGGATATCTTCGGCTATCCCGCCGCCCAGTACTTGTACCGAGACGATATACTGGAGATTGATGAATGGGAAGACCTGTTGTATGACGAACTGGCCAACGGACGTCCCATAGAGTATGGCGGCTATAGTGGATCTTATGGCGGACACGAATTTGTGGTGGACGGCTACGACGGCAACGGACTGTTCCATATTAACTGGGGATGGGGTGGTGTCTATGACGGATATTTTGTGGTTTCGGTGTTGAGTCCCATTGAGCAAAACGCACCGGGCGGGGGACACCACAACTTCGGATTCAGCTGTACTCAGAAAGTTATTATCCACACAGACCCGTCGATGGAGCCGTCACCTGTGCAGTTTACCCCAGCGGTGAAATTATATCAATATGCTCCGATAAAAGTGAGTGACGGGAATATTACCACCATCACATTCGCCTATTTGTATGAAGAGCTGGATAAAGAGGAAATTTCGATGGACATAGCACTGGCCACTATGGAGGCAGACGGCACGCTGACGCCACGCTTCCTGGGCGATCCCAACGACAGCATCGTTTTCTCTGGTAATGTGATGGATGTGGTGGTGGACAGCATGGCCTTCCAACCGGGTGAGTCAATGACGCTGTACCCGATATACAGATTCCGCGCACCCGGTGCCCAGTGGCAGCTGCTGAGACCGGCAGCGTCGCACATCGTGGCAGGGCGCAATGCCGACGGACGATTCTATATCGACGTATATGGAAATCCCAGCACCGTAATTTGTACGGATGCTCGCGTCGCGCAAGACACGCTAACTGTGGGTGAGGCATGTGACCTGACTATAACCATGTGGAACCCGATGGACTTTGCCATCTCCGGATATGTGTATATATCCCCCTGTTACTTTGGTGACGTGAAATACGATGACTCGGTCTACGATATGCCCTACACCAAGGGAACACCTATGTACTATGGCATCTCCATGCTGTCGGGAGAGAAGAAGGAATACACCGTTTCGTTCACACCGGAGCAAGCCGGGTTGGTGTTATTGAATGTCTGTCTGCCCAGTGGTTTCTTCATAGGCGAAATTGCAATTGAAGTGGATGAAAACCCACAGACTGGCTGCATAGCCATCGAGGCGGACAAAGGCCGTGTGGCGGACAAAGCCATTTACGACCTGACGGGACGTCGTCAAAAGACCCCCACGCGGAAGGGGATATACATCATCGATAACCGCAAGGTGATAATAAATTAAAAGTGAAAAATTAAAAGTGAAAAGTGATAAGTGAAAAGTGAAAAAGCGCCCTGGGAGAACCGGGGCGCTTTCTGTATGGGGAATGATGGGGATTAGCGGATGTCGATGACGGGGATGTTGTCCTTGTCGTTGTAGTAGAGGTTCTCGCCAGCCATGCCCCAGATGAAGGTGTAGTAGTAGGTGCCTGCAGCAGCATGCATGCTCCATTCGGGCGACATGATGGCCTGCTCGTTGTGCAGCCATACCACGCGGCTCTCTTCGGGCTGTCCCATGATGTGGGCAATGGTCTGGTCCTTGGGCAGGTTGAAGTAGTAGTAAGCCTCTACGCGACGACCGTGGGTGTGAGGGGGCATCGTGTTCCAGGCAGCACCGGGATTCAACTGCGTCAGACCCAACTGCAACTGGCAGGGACCTTCCTCCAGCACATCGTTCACGATGAGTTTATACACGGTGCGGTTGTTGCACTCCTCCAGCGAACCTACAGGTCCCCAGACGGCAGCCTTCAGCGAACCTTTACGACCGTCGAGGGTAATCCACTGTGTCTTGAAATGCTGGTGGGCGGTGGCACTGTTCAGGTAGAACTTGGCAGGCTTCGAGGCATCCTTCGAGCGGAACAGCACTTCCTTGTTCACATCCTTGCCCTTGCCCATGTGACCACGACCGATGTACAGGGCCTCCTTGGGAGAGAGGGCATATTCCTTGCCATCGACGATGACGAAACCATCGCCCTCGCCGCAGTTCACTACACCCAGTTCGCGATTGTAGAGGAAATACTTCTCCTTGATGCCCGGGTCAACATCGAGTCCCAGTTCCCAGAAGTTCTCCAGCTTCAGCGTCTGGCTTACAGGCATGGCGCCACCGAAGATGAAGCGGTCGTAGTGACTGTAGGTCAACAGTATGGAGTCGGCCTCCATCGTCTTTTCCATAACGAAGCGCTCGCGCAGGGTCTTCGTGTCGTACTCCTTGACATCCTCGGGATGACAGGCGGTTTGGAACTTCACATGCTGACGGCCCACAAAGCGGTCGGCCTCCTGAGCAAATAAATTGAAAATTGAAAATTGAAAGTTAGCAGAGCTAATGCAATGATGCGTTTCATATTTTTGGAGGTTTAGAGGTTTAGAGGTTTAGTGATTTAGTGATTTAGAGGTTTAGAAGTTTAGAGGTTTAGTGATTTAGTGATTTAGAGGTTTTCGTTATTGCTTGACTCGCGGACGATGCGCATGCGGTTCCATACCAGCATGGCCAGGGTGATGAGCGACAGCACGCCCATGCCTATCCAGCGCAGATACTTGACGCAGGCATAGATGACGTAGCCGAACAGCGAGGAGGCAAAGTCCAGAGCACCTCCCTCGAAACCTTCAGGAATCTTGGCAGCCGATGCCGTGGGGTCGGTCTTGTACACCTCGTTGGCAGCCAGTGTGAAGGCCGATGCCATATCCGTTACAAAATACAGTCCCACGATGAGGGCCACAAGTCCGATGATAAGGCTCTTCACCACATTTCCCTTGGTGTAGGGCAGAATCATGGGGAACAGGTAGAACATACCCGCCAGCGATGCCAGAGGCAGGAACTGGTTGCCGGGCAGGAACACGGCAATGGCCAGAATGACGGGAATGAGGATGATGGAGCAGACCAGGGTAGTGGGGTGACCGATGACCAGGGCAGGCGACATGCCGATGTGTACCTTCATGCCTCCGAAACGTTTCTTGGCTACCTCCTGTGTCTTCTCGGCAATGGGCTTCAGACCGTCGATGAACAGGCTGGTGATGCGAGGGATGAGTTCCATGACGGCACCCATCGTTACACCCAGGAACAGAATCTTCTTGATGTCGAGCTGTGCAGCCCAACCGATGAGGGCACCCACGATGACACCCAATACCAGCGGCTCGCCCAGCACACCGAACTTCTTCTTCAGGCCCTCGGCATCGATGTCGAGTTTAGAGAAACCGGGAATCTTGTCCAGCAGCCAGTTGATGCCAACGGCAAACACCGTAAAGCTCTGGCAGAAAGGCTGGGGGATGGAGATGCCCTGCAGGTCGTAGTGTTTCTGGAACTTGTCGGCCGTGAGGTCGGCCATCACCAACGTGATGATGTAGCAGACAATGGCAGCGAAATAGCCCCACAACAGGCTCTGGTCCATAACGAAATAGGCTACAGCACCGATGAAGGCGAAGTGCCAGTAGTTCCACAGGTCGATGTTCACGGTGCGCGTGCACTTGGTGAACAGCATCAGCAGGTTAACACCCAGACAGATGGGGATGATGAGTGCGCCAACGGCTGTTCCGTAGGCTACGGCAGCAGCAGCGGGCCAACCCATGTCGAAGACCTTCAGCTGAAGGTCGTAGAGTTCGGAGATGGCTTTCAGCGGACTGTCGAAATTGGTGGTGAGCAGGGCAGTGACAATACCCAGACCCACGAAACCGACACCCACGTAGAGACCGCTCTTCATGGCCTTGCCGAACTTCATGCCGATGCACAGACCGATGATGGTGAACAGGATGGGCATCATTACCGATGCGCCCAGGCTGATGATGTAAGAAAAGACTTGTTCCATGTTTTTAATCGGCCCCACCCCCAATCCCCTCCCGAGTGAGGGGCGTATATACTATTGAAGGGGTTAAAGCCTTTTTTTGAAGTTAATATTTAATCTTATTTTATCTCTATTATAACTACTCCCTCCCCTCGGGGAGGGTGAGGGGTAGGGGTCACTCAAACGAGAATGTTGTGCCTCCGATGCGGTGACCGTCGGCAAAGATGTCGGCACGATAGGTACCTGCCAACAGCGTCTGGTTCACATCCCAGTAAACGGTTACGGCCTGTTCTTCGCCCGTGTATTCGATGTCCTTGCGGATGGAGTATTCCAGCGTGCGATTCTCGAAGGGGAAGGTGCCGCCCTGGGTCAGTACCTCGTTGGTGGGCGTCATGATGCGGACATAAACACTCTTCATTCCCGTCTGTGCCGTAACGTTACGACTGATGGAGAAGGATATCTGGAAGCGCTTTACTTCCTTTATCTTCTTCGATGCCTTGCCTTTCTTGTTCTTTCCGAAGGCCGATACGCCGGTAGCGTCCAGCTGCGAGGCTATGGCCACCTTGTCCGTCAGGGTTTCTTTCTCTGTCGTCAGGTTGCTGATGTGCTGCTGGGCCTGTGCGTTTTCCGTGCGCAGGTTCTGGTTCTCCATATTCAACTGCTGGTTCAACTGGTTCAGCGAATCTATCTGCATGACGTAGTTACGCAGGATTTCGCGCAGGGTGGCCAGTTCCTTCTTCAGTCGCATAATCTCGGCAGCATCGTTGCTCTTCGTACGTTTCAGTTCTTCCTGCAGTTCCTGCACACGCTGCTGTTCCTTTTCCAACTGGGCAATCAGCGAGTCGTTGTTGATTTGGGTCTGCAGTTCCTGGTACTGACGGGCAAACTCTTCGTATTCGTTCTGCATTTCCAGCTTGTCCATTTCTGCCAGCTCCTGCAGTACTTTCATTTGCTCGTTGTCTTCCTCGGCTTTGTTCGTGCGGTAGGCCAGGTAGGCGATGATGCCGCACAGCACCAGTACGGTGGCAACAGCGGCAATGATGAGTAAGTTCTTTCTTTTCATGTGTTCACTTATTTGTTATATTGCTTTTCTTCTTTGTCAGATGCAACGTCTGGGTGCAGTAGTCGATGACGGCCTCGCGGTGGGTGATGAACAGCAGGGTCTGTTCAGGGCGGAGATATTCCGACAGGTTCTTCAGCAGACGGGCCTCTGTCTCGTTGTCCAGTGCAGAGGTGGCCTCGTCCAACAGCAGGATGCTGCCCTTGCGCAACAAGGCGCGGGCGATGCAGACACGTTGAGCCTGACCCTGACTGAGTCCGGCATTGTCTTCGCCCAACGGGGTGTCGATGCCATCCGGCAGTTCCATTACGAAATCGGCGCAGGCTATTTTCAGCACTTCGCGCATCTCGTCTTCCGTTGCCTTCGGATCTCCCAACAGCAGGTTGTTGCGGATGGTTCCGGAAAACAGCGTGTTGCCCTGTGGCACATACACCAGGTTGCAGCGCGTGAGTGGGGAGATGCGTGACGACTGACCCTCCTTGTTGTATATCTCTGCCGTTCCCTCGGTGGGTCGCAACAGGGCCAGGATGATGCGTATGAGTGTGGTCTTGCCCGCACCCGTTTCGCCCAGGATGGCTGTGCGGCTGCCCGGCGGGAAATCGTAGGAGAAGTCCTCCAGAATGTCTCTGCTCGTTGCCCAGTAGCGGAAGGTGACATGATTCAGTCGAAGGCCGGCACCATCGGGATAGCGGATGGGCTTGCCCTCTTCCTCCATGGGTGCATCTTCCAGTTCCATCAGTCGCTCACCTGCCGTGAAGGAGCTGATGATGACGGGTATGAATCTTATCATTTCGCGGAAGGGGCCCTGAATCTGTCCTACCAACTGGATGTAGGCAATCATCATGCCGTAGGTGATGAGTCCGTCGTGCAAACGGTTCACACCCCACAGGAAGGTTACCAGATAACCTGTGGCAAAGCCCATGCTGATGAGTGTGCCGGATACCGACGAGAACACCGTGCGGTGGCGGACCTGACTGCGCAGCTGCATTTGGTAGCGGGCCAGGATTCGGGCCATCATCTTGATGCGTCCCAGGGTCTTCAGCACCACGCGATGCAGGATGCTTTCCTGCAGCAGACTCTGTATGGCACTGTCCGTCTTACGGATTTCCCTTGTCAGACGTCTCATCCTGTTTACATACATGCGGCTGAACGCTATGAAGATGGGCACAATGGCTATAATCATGCACGCCAGCTTGGGGTCCATGGTGAACATGAACAGGAAGGCGCCACCCAGACGGGTGAGCACGCTGAATACGGAAGGAATGGTTTCTGTTACCGTATTCGTTACGTCGTTCACATCGCGTATCAGTCGGTTCAGGATGTCACCGCTGTGATAGGCCTCGCGACCTGTCCATTCGTTCTTCAGCAGACGGTGGAACAGGTGTAGCTGCATCTGGTTCTGGGCCTTTACACCCAGCAATGCCCCAATCCATTTACGGGCGAATCCGATGGTGGTCTGGCACAGGATGATGATGATGAGCAGGTAGGCTGCAGGGCGAATGGATTCCTCGCGATGCAGGGTGGCGATGTCGATGCAATGCTTTGTGGCCCATATGAAGGCAAAGTCTATACCCACACACAGAACGCCGATGATGGCGTTCAGGGTTACTTGCAGGCGCAGACGTTTCAGAATCGTCCAGAACCAACGTATGATGCTTCGGGTATTCTTCAATTTCTGCAGCGTTTAGTTTTCAATCCGGATATCGTTGCCCCACATCAGCTTTTCGCGCAGGGTGCGGAAGAAACTGCTGTTGGGACGCTTCAGAACACTGATGTTGTAGGGAGCGCGACGAATGGTCAGACTGGTGTCTTCGCTGCATGTCTCGCTGCGTCCATCGATGGAAACCAGGAAATTGTGGCTGCGGCTCGATACAGACAGCTTGACTTCGGAATGGTCGCACACCGTAATGGGGCGCACGTTCAGGCTGTGTGCTGCCACAGGGGTAATGCCCAGCGTGCCGGCATCGGGTGCCATGATGCTGCCTCCCACACTCAGCGCATAGCCTGTGGAACCCGTGGGGGTGTTGATGATGAGTCCGTCGGCCTGGTACGTCGTCAGGTATTCGCCGTTGATGTCCACACGTATGCTAATCATCGACGAATTGTCGCGTTTCAGTACGGCTACCTCGTTCAGTGCATAGGGGTAGGTTCCGGATTTTGAGTTCTGAGTGCTGAGTTCAGAGTTCAGAGTTGCTCCTTGCTCTTGGAAAATCACTTCCAGTACGGTTCTTTCCTCGAGCCGGTATTCGCCGTTATAGATGCAGTCGATGGTGGAATCAATCTCGTCGCCCGACACATCGGCCAGGAATCCCATGCGTCCCATGTTGATGCCCACGATGGGGATTTGCTGGTCGCCCACCCGTGTAGCGGTCTGCAGGAAGGTTCCGTCGCCCCCCATGGATATGGCAAAGTCGGCCTGGAATCTATTTCCGTCGATGATGCCGGTGGGGTCTACGTTCAATTGTATCTGGGTGGTCAGGTAGTCGTAGAAGGGACGGTCTATATAGACCTCGGCCTGATGGCTTTCCAGACAACCCAACAACTTCTTCACCAATGCCGATTTCTTGGCTTGGTATATGTTTCCAAAGAGTGCAAATCGCAGTTTGCGCATAATTAATCTACTATATTTGGTGCAAAGATACGGATTTTTGCTTAACTTTGTGGCAAGATATGGTAAAAAGTGTTGATTAATGACGAAACTAAGTGTAAATATCAATAAGATTGCGACCATACGCAATGCGCGTGGCGGCGATAATCCCAATGTCGTACGTGTGGCATTGGATTGCGAACGATTTGGTGCGCAGGGCATTACCGTTCATCCTCGTCCAGACGAGCGCCACATCCGTCGTCAGGACGTTTTTGACCTGCGTCCGCGCCTTACTACCGAATTCAACATCGAGGGCTATCCATCGCCCCAATTTATGGATTTGGTCCTGCAGGTGGTGCCCACACAGGTAACTCTGGTGCCGGACAGCCCTGACCAGATTACCAGTAACCACGGGTGGGACACACGCACCCATCTGTCTTTCCTGACGGAGGTTACACAGCGCTTCCACGAGAAGGGCATTAGGGTCAGCATCTTCGTGGATGCCGACGAGGCGATGGTGGAATATGCCGCCAAAGCCGGTGCCGACCGTGTGGAACTATATACAGAACCCTATGCCACCCAATATCCGAAGGATAGGGAGGCAGCGATCGAACCCTTTGTACGTGCCGGAGAACGTGCCAAGCAACTGGGACTGGGACTGAACATGGGTCACGACCTGAGTTTAGAGAACCTGGCCTATATGCACGAGCGCATGCCCTACGTCGATGAATGCAGCATTGGCCACGCCCTGGTGTGTGATGCCCTGTATCTGGGTCTCGAGGAAACTATCCGTCGCTATCTTGCCTGCCTAAATAATGAAAAATGAAAAGTTAAAAGTGAAAAATTGATACTATTGACTTCAAGATGGATTTACATTTAATTTTTCACTTTTCATTGTTAATTTTTAATTTGATAATATGATTTACACATTTCTTGCCGAAGGCTTCGAGGATATAGAAGCATTGGCTCCCATAGACATCATGCGTCGTGCTGGCTTGCAGGTCGAAACTGTTAGCATCACAGACGATTGCGTAGTTCTGACAGCCCATGGTGTGGGCATTGTGGCAGACCGAACGATAGCCGATATTGATTTCGCAGATGCCGATTTGCTGTTCCTGCCTGGCGGAATGCCGGGTGCCACGAATCTGGATGCCTGTCAGCCCCTGCGTCAGGGAATCCTGCAACACTATCAGGCCGGTCGTCCCGTTGCTGCCATTTGTGCTGCTCCGTTGGTGCTGGGTCATCTGGGACTGCTGGAAGGCAAGAAGGCTACCTGCTATCCAGGCTTCGAAACCGAGCTGAAAGGTGCCACATATACTGCCTCGCTGGTCGAGCAGGATGGACAGGTTATTACCGGCAAGGGACCTGGTGCCGCTATGGAGCTGGGTTACGTGTTGGTGGAGCGTCTGAAGGATAAACAGACTGCTGAAGCTTTACGCGAAGGTATGATGTACAACTTCTTGATGAACAATTAATTGTTAATTGTGAATTGTTCATTATGAATTATATAATAGTAGTTGCTGGTGGAAAGGGCCTGCGAATGGGTGGAGACATACCCAAGCAGTTCCTGCCAGTTGGTGGTGAACCTGTGCTGATGCGCACATTGCGTGTCTTCCACGAGGCCGATGAAGACATGAGGATTATTCTGGTCCTCCCCGCTGACCAACAGGAATACTGGCAACAGTTGTGTCGCGAATATCACTTCACGCTGTCGCATCAGGTGGCAACTGGTGGCGAGACGCGCTTCCACAGCGTACAAAACGGACTGGCTCTGGTGCCCGACGATGCCGATGGAGTAGTGGGTGTGCACGATGGAGTGCGTCCCTTCGTATCTGTCGAGGTTATTCGTCGATGCTACGAGGGAGCTCGTCAGCATGGGGCTGTAGTGCCTGTTGTTCCTGTGGTGGAGACGGTACGGCAGCTATTACCAGAGGGCGATAGCCTGACGGTGGACCGCAACCAGTATCGACTGGTACAGACCCCGCAGACGTTTCGCATCCCCCTCTTGAAAGAGGCTTTTCAACAGCCCTATCAGCCCGCCTTTACCGACGATGCATCGGTGGTGGAGGCACTGGGTTACCGCATTGCGCTGGTCGAGGGAAATCGCGAGAACATCAAACTCACCACCCCCTCCGACATCCGCTTCGCTGAATCCCTCCTAACTTGCAACTCGTAGCTCTATAAGATGAATGTTCTCGACTATCCCGTGACGTATTTGTCCAATGTGGGACCGGCAAGGGCCAAACAGCTTGCCGACGGGATGGGCGTACGTACCTATGGTGACCTTATCCAGCAGTTTCCTTCGAAACATATCGACCGCAGCCGTTTTTATTACAGCTACGAACTGACGACGGAAATGCCCTATGTACAGATGCGGGGGCAGATACTGAGTTTCGAGGAGGAAGGGTTTGGACGCAAACGTCGCATCGTAGGACATTTCTCGGACGGGCACGGCATTGTGGACCTGGTGTGGTTCAACGGGTTGCAGTATGTGGAAAAGACCTATAAACTGCTTACGGATTATGTGGTGTTTGGTAAACCAACGCTGTTTCGTGACCGTTTCAATATTACGCATCCCGAGATAGAAAGTGCCGATAAATTCAGCATTTCATCCGTGGGTCTTCGTCCCTATTACAGCGTGCCTGAAAAGCTTCAGAAACGAGGTATCAACTCGCGCATGATGGAGCAATGGGTACGAACTGTTTTCCGTCTCATCCACGAGCCGTTGGCGGAAACCTTACCTGAATACATGCTACGGGAATTGCGCCTGATGTCGCGCGACGAAGCCATTCGCGCTATGCACTATCCCCAGAGTGCTGAACATCTGAGCAGGGCTACTTATCGCCTGAAGTTCGAGGAACTGTTCTTTATCCAACTGAATATATTGAGGTATGCCCGCGAACGCAATCGTCGATTTGCGGGATACGTGTTCCCCGTGGTGGGCGATTTGTTCAACGATTTCTACTATCATCACCTGCCGTTCCCACTGACGGAGGCACAGAAACGTGTTATCCGCGAGATTCGTCAGGACACGCAGATGGGGCGCCAGATGAACCGATTGTTGCAGGGCGATGTGGGCAGCGGAAAGACGTTGGTGGCGCTGATGTCTATGCTCATTGCTCTGGACAACGGGTTCCAAACCTGCATCATGGCCCCCACGGAGATTTTGGCCGAGCAGCATCTCGACACCTTCCGTCAGTTCTTGGGGGATATGCCAGTCAGGGTGGAACTGCTCACGTCCACCGTTAAGGGCAAGCGGCGACAGGCTATACTGCAGGGGCTGCAGACGGGTGAGGTGCAGATACTGGTTGGCACCCATGCCGTTATCGAGGACAATGTTACTTTCCGTCGGCTGGGATTTGTTGTTATCGACGAACAGCACCGTTTCGGCGTTGCCCAGCGTGCCAAACTGTGGAACAAAGGACAGACCGTTCCGCATGTACTGGTGATGACGGCAACGCCCATTCCCCGTACCCTGGCTATGACCGTATATGGTGACCTTGATGTGTCCGTTATCGACGAGCTGCCGCCTGGCCGCAAACCCATCCAGACCATACACCATTTCGAAAACCGACGGCAGGAGCTCTACAAAGGGTTGCGTCAGCAAATCAGTCTGGGACGTCAGGCCTACATCGTTTATCCCCTCATCAAGGAAAGTGAGAAGATGGATTTGCAGAACTTAGAAGAGGGTTATCGCGAATTCTGTAAGGCTTTCCCTGACCTAAACATCAGCATGGTGCATGGCAAGATGAAACCTGCTGACAAGGACAGGGAAATGGACCGCTTTGTGCGTGGAGAAACACAAATCCTTATGGCTACTACCGTTATCGAGGTGGGTGTCAACGTTCCCAACGCTTCCGTAATGGCCATCATGAATGCCGAACGCTTCGGATTGGCACAGTTGCACCAGTTGCGAGGCAGGGTAGGACGTGGTGCCGACCAGAGCTACTGTATTCTGGTTACCAGTTTCAAACTGTCTGGCGACACCCAGCGTCGCATCCAGATTATGTGCGATACCAACGATGGATTCGAGATTGCCGAGGCCGATATGCGTCTGCGTGGACCTGGTGACCTGGAAGGAACACAGCAGAGCGGCATTCCTTTCGACCTGCACATTGCCAACTTGGCACGCGACGGACAGGTGGTTCAGTTGGCACGCGATGTGGCTCGTCGTATTCTCGACAGCGATCCCGATGGTCAGCGTCCTGAACACCAGACGATGTGGGCTGCTCTTTCCGACCTGAACAAACGCACCGTCGACTGGTCCTCCATCTCTTGATGCTTCCTTTTTACTTCCTTGTTATAGCTCCAAATTGCTCACTTATTCTTGCTCCACTTTGTTACGCAAGCGTAGGCCTTTGGCCGTCCGATTACGTACCTTTGACCTACTTTGCAAGTCGAAGTTTGGCTGCATCTCGGAAAAAATTAAATTTTTATTTGTTTTTTCGCTCGATTTGCACTAACTTTGCAGCCGCAAAATGGGAAAGTCCCGTACGGCATGCTCCCTTGGAATCCCCCAGGGCTTGACCGCAGCAAGGGTACTCGGTTGTAGCGGCGCGATGCGGCAAGCTTTCCCACCCGCCTCTTTAGCTCAGTTGGCCAGAGCACGTGATTTGTAATCTCGGGGTCGTTGGTTCGAATCCGACAAGAGGCTCAAAGAAAAAGTCCTTGGATGGCATAGAAACTTGTTTCAAATGACAGCTGAGGATTTTTTGTTTGAAAGTCTGCCGCCG
This sequence comes from Bacteroidaceae bacterium, assembly GCA_017617235.1. GTDB lineage: Bacteria > Bacteroidota > Bacteroidia > Bacteroidales > Bacteroidaceae > Physcousia. The sequence continues at coordinate 14,718 of JAFZWQ010000044.1, forward strand.
GCAGGCTTTACGGATATTCAATCCGACAAGAGGCTCAAAAATGGATAAACATTATAACCCTGCCATTTCGAGATGTCTGCAAAATTTTGCGGAACAACGGGATTGGCAGGGTTTACTGTTGTATTTGGACGGCCTTTCGAATGCCCAGTTCCGCACAGCAGGTTACATGTTGGGTGAACGCACGATACCTGAGTTGGACGAACCAGATATGTGGGCCCTGATTTCGTCATTGGTGGCACACAACGCCAAAGCTTTCCTTGTGACGATGATGAAGGCGGTGGCTGTTCGATTAAAGCTTGGGACGCTGTCGCTGCGTTCATCTGGTTCGCGTGCATTCTTTGCTATGGTTTGCAACAATGAGGTGGACCGACAGAAGGTGCTGACGGAACTGCTGCCCGTGGTGGAAAGTCCGGAGGATGTGTCCTGGTTGCTTGGAAAACTGGGTGTAGAAGAAGGTAGAGAACGACTTGCCGCGTTGTTGCGTGTGCAAACAACAGCTGCCAACTATGCCCTGTTTCGCACCCTGCATTATATAGAACACGAGCGTCCGCTGCTTGTGCGCACAGCCCGTTTCCTGATGCAACGGGGAGATGCGATGGGATTCAACCTTGCCAGTTTGATAAAGACATATTACGGGCTCGACGAGGTAACGGGGACATTCTCGCTCCACATCGAGCCCTATGAACTGGCGCGCCTGTCCAACAGCTACGAGGCTTTCCGCCGCGCCATGTTATTGTAGGTTATTAAGCTACTAAGCTACTAACCTTCTAAGCAATTAGGCAAATTCTACAACGGTGATTCCTGCACCACCGAATTGTATGTGTTCATCGCGTGCATTGGATACCTGTGGCACAGTGCCCAAATATTGACGGATGAGCTGTCGCAGGATACCGTTACCCGTACCGTGTAGAATGCGTACGCGAGGTGCTCCCACCAGAATGGCATCGTCGATGAAACGGGTGATAGTTTGCAGAGCCTCGTCGCCACGTTGTCCGCGTACATCGATTTCCGGACGGAAGTTCAGTTGCGTTTTGTGCATCTGGTCCAATGTCTGGCGGCTGATGTATGTGGTAGCAGTTACGGCAGGTTGCTGTTTAATGGGCCCGTCGGCAGGTTCCAACATATCCAAGGGCAGGGTGGTTCGGATGGAACCGAACAGTACGGTGCACTTCTTGCCCTTGATCGTTTCCAGCGTACCTGTGGTACTCTGTCCTTTTATGCGTACAGGGCTACCTTCGGTCCATTGCTTTTGGGGCGTGGGTTTGGGCTGTTGCTCTGCTGCAGTTTGGTTTCCGCTGTTCTTTTCGCTACGTTCGCGTTTGCGCTGTTCCTGACGCTGTTTGCGGGCCAGAATCTGTTGCATCTTGCGTTCGATAGCTGCATCTTTCTCCAAATCTTCCTCGCTGAGTGCTGTGCGGAAGGTGTCGAGTTCCTGACGCACCTCGCGTGTGCGTTCCTTTTCTGCTTGCGACTCGCGGATTTCGCGGATAGTGTTCTCTACCATAGCGTTGCTCTGGTTCAACAGTTCGGTTGCCTGTTGGCGGGCAGAGGCAATGATTTCCTTACGTTTGTGCTGCAGTTCGGCGATTTCTTCCTCGTAACGGGCTAGCGTCTTCTCCATATCCTTTTCGCGTTGGTGGATGGTCTGACGCTTTCCTTCCCAGTAACGTTTGTCGCGTACGATGTCCAGCAGATAACGGTCGGCATTCACATAGTCCTGTCCCACGATTTCCGAAGCGTCGGTAATTACCTGTTCGGGGATTCCAATCTTACGTGCAATCTCGATGGCAAAACTGCTGCCTGGGTGTCCGATTTCCAGCTGGAACAGGGCCTGCATCTGCTGACGGTCGTAGAGCATGGAACCATTGACAACCCCCTCGTGATTGTCGGCAAAATGTTTCAGGTTCTGGTAGTGGGTGGTGATGACGGCATAGGTGCGACGTTCCACGAACTGGCGCAGCATAGCTTCTGCCAGTGCACCACCGATGGTGGGTTCCGTTCCTCCGCCAAACTCGTCGATGAGCAGTAGCGAACTGTCGGAACACTCCTTCATCATCTGCTTCATATTCAGCAGGTGCGAACTGTAGGTGGACAAATCGTCGGCAATGCTTTGTTCGTCACCAATGTCAATAAAGATTGCGCTGAACAGACCCACACGCGAGTTCTCGCCCACAGGAATGGGCAGGGCGCATTGAAGCATGTATTGGAGCAAGCCTACGGTCTTCAGGCAGACACTCTTTCCACCAGCATTAGGACCGCTGATGATGAGGATACGGTCTTTGGGCGTCAGTTCGACATCCAGAGGAACCACCTTCTTTTGATGGCGACGCAACTTGAGTTCGAGCAACGGATGACGGGCCTGTGTCCAGTCGATGAGGGGATAGTTCTTCAACTGGGGCGTGATGCCGCCAATCTGTTGTCCCAAACGATATTTTGCCAGCGCTAATTCTACATCTGCCAGGAATTCGAAAGCGCGAAGCAATTCGGGCACATTGGGGCGCAGCGTGTCGGCAAAGGTCTGCAGGATGCGGATGATTTCTCGTTTCTCCTCGGCTTCCAATTCGCGCAGGTTATTGTTGGCCTCGACAACAGCAGCAGGTTCAATGAAAATGGTCTTACCCGTTGCACTTTCCCCATGAACGATACCGCGAATGCGGCGTTTCAGGGCAGGTGCCACAGGTATTACCAAACGTCCGTCGCGAATGGCGGGCATCACGCTGTTTTCTATCAGACCTTCTTTCTTGGCACTTTCCAGAATACTGTTCAGCGTGCGGCTGACGCTACCCTCGGTACGGTGTAGTTCGCGACGTATGCGCATCAATTCAGGACTGGCGGTATCTTTGACGTGTCCGTATTTATCCAGTATATTCTCGATTTGACGAGTTACGCCGTTGAAAGTGAATACGCCTTCGGATAGTTTGTCCAGAGCCTTATAAGGTGAATCCTCGGCACGGATGACTTCTATCCACGAATGCAGGGTGTCGAGTGCACGCTTCAGTTCCCATAGGTCGTTCTCTTCCATATAGACACCTTCGACACGAAGACGGCGAACGGGGAGACGCAGGTCGAAGAAATCCTCGCCGGGCAACTGCAGTTCTGTATCTAGAATCTGGCGAATTTCATCGACCACATTCAGTTGGAACTGTATCTGTTCGGCATCGGTTTGGAAAGACAGTGCCTCGACACGTTCCGTACCCAGTTTGCTGATGCAATGGCCTTTCAGCAAAGTACGTATTTCGTCGAATCCTATCTTCTTCTCAATTGCGGCCCCACCTCCATTCCCCTCCCGGGGGAGGGGCGTGGATTGTTTTGTTGTTTGTTGTATATCGTTGTTCATTATTCTAGTTCATTATATATTTTGTTTAGCACATTCTCGATGTCATGTAATATTGCATTATTGTCGAATCGAATAACATGAAATCCCATTTGAGATAGTGCTATAGAACGGTCGAAATCGCTCTCTATTTGTTCTTCTTCATAGTGATATTTCCCATCAACCTCTATTATCAGATGTTTTTCCAAGCATACAAAATCCGCAATGTAATCACCAATAATGTGTTGTCGGTTGAACTTTACTCCTAATTGGCTGTTACGGATGTGGTACCACAAATGTGCTTCAGCTTCTGTTGGGAATTGCCTGTTTTTCTCTGCTCGTTCCTTCAATAGTGCATATCTGTCGGGCGATGCGGTTCTGTATGTGAAGTCTTTCATCCTTCGGTCGTATATACTCCCTTCCCTCGGGAAGGGTTGGGGGATGGGGCTTTATAGATTTTTTTCGGGATATAGGGTGTTCCACCAAGTGGGGTCGTCCTTAAGCCAACGCTCGAACCATGCGTAGATGGTGTTTTGCCACTTGATGCGTTTTGAATAGTCGAGTATGTGATGATTTTGTCCCTTTACGGTAACGAAGGCCGTTTCGCGACCCAGTATCTTCAGCGCTGTAAAGAGCTGGATACTCTCGTTGATGGGCACGTTCGTATCGTCCGAGCCGTGCATGAACAGGATGGGTGTGTGGATGCGGTCGGCCAGGGTGAGTGGAGAGTGATCCGTGAAGAGTTCCTTGTTGTTCCAAGGGTAACTGTTGGCAGCCGATATGGCGCTGTAGGAATAGCCCCAATAACCGTAACCCCAATAGCTGGTTGGGTCGCTAATACCCGCATGACTCATGGCAGCGGCAAAGATGTCGGTCTGGGTCTGCAGGTACTGGGTCATGAAGCCTCCATACGAGGCACCCAGACAGCCAATCTTCTTGTCGTTCACAAAGGGGTGTTCCTTACAGAACTGCTTTGTGCCCTGGATGATGTCATCTGCTGTGTAGTCGCCATAGGCGTTCACGTGGCGTGCGGCAAATTCCTGACCGAATCCCGTACAACCAGAAGGCTGGATTACATATACCACATAGCCCATTGCGGCCCATCCGTGATAGGAATAATAGCTGTCGAGATAGCGTCCCACAGGCGAGCATCCGCCATAGTAGTAAACCAGCATGGGATATTTCTTCGATGGGTCGAAATGGGGGGGCAGATAATAGCGTCCGTAGATGGTGTCGCCACGTTCTGCACGGAAGTTCCAGTCGCCGAACTCACCCAGTTCGATGTTCTTCATGCGAACGGCATCGAGGTCCTCGACCAGGGTCTCACGGTTCTTCTTCAGGTCATAGACGTATAGACGGTCGCTGTTGGAATGTCCCTGTCCATAGTAGGTGAGTATGGGTTTTTCGTTGGCAATGTCGAAGCGCATGACGAAACGTTCCGTAAGGTTTAGCATTTCGCTCTTTCCCGTTTGTGGATTGATGCGGAAGATGTCCTGATTGTCACGGTTCTCGCACAGGGCGTATATCATGCCGTCGACTTTCGACCATTCCCAATTCTTGATGCAGGGATAGAAGTCAGCCGTCAGCGGTGTCACCTTCTTGGTGTCCAAATCCATGCGATAAAGACCCATATGAATCATACTTGGTGTCATTCCCTTTGGCACGCGGTTGCCAATTCCGTCAAATGCTTCAGGACTTCCCTCGAATACGATACACTTATCATCGGGACTCCATTGTCCGGAACCTGCAAAACCTTCGTGAGCAAAGAGCGTGTCGACCTGCATCGTGGTAAGGTCGATGATGACTGCCGTTGTGAAAGTGAAGGGACGACGTGTGATGTCGTTTTCATAGATGTGCAGCAGCATGCGCTTTTGGTCGTGCGAGGGTATTCCCGATACGTTGTGCTGACCCAGGGTCAGTGTCTGGATGCGTCCTGTGGACAGGTCCATGAGTCTCAGGTTCGAACGGTTACGCCAACCGGGTTGTCTGTCGTCGGGTACCAGTGTTTGAAACACTTCGGCATCCTCCTTCGGACCGTCTGTCGATTTATAGATGAGCATCTGTTTCTCACCTGGCAGGAAAGTGCCCGATTGGTTCTGCAAGTCGTTGAACAGCACCTCGCGTTTGCCCGTCAGGGCATCCACCTTCTCGTACAGCGTAGTCATATCGCTCAGCGTGCTGGCAGAAATATAGAGATGTCCGGCAGAGGTCCATTGACGGAAATCAGTTACCGTTTTCCGTTCGCCTGTCTGCAGGTCGATAAGGTATTTGGTCCAATCGGTTTTTGCATCGTTCTTCGTTACATATTTGTCCTCGACCAGAAAACGTCCGTCGGGACTGATGGAAATGCCGCCCATGCGTTCACCATACATCAGGGTTCGCAGCGTGTAGGGCTCCTTGCCAGTGGGATTCACCTGGATGGCTTGCTTGCTTTCGACGCATACATTCAGTGTGTCGGCTTTATCGGCTTCCTGACGAATCTTCAGCACAATGTCGTGGCGACCAGGCACCAAGTCCTTGTCGGCACCTTGTTCTCCGTCGATGTAAACCTGGAAGGTCTTGGGGCCGTTGACCTTGATGCTTACTTTGGCAAAACTTTCGTTCTGTAGGGTGAAACCTGCCAGTCGAACGGCATCGGTCTCTTGTGCTGCCAATACGGAATCCTCGGTCTCCGTACCATTTTTCCAAGCCAGTGGACTTACGGAGTTGTCCATCAAGTCCTGTTTCAGATCCCAGGCTTTCCCGTTTACGTCAGTAGTGTCTGTCATGAACGGACGACTGATGGCAAAGGGCTGCGAGATGCGCAGCCGCGTTACTTTAGTGGTTTCTGCATTCGACAGGCTACAAACTGTTAGCATAGCTGCCAATAAATAAAATCGTTTCATATCTCTTATTTTTATTGTTTATTCCTATTTATTTATACGCGAGTAACATTCTTTACCCCCTTGATGGTCTTGAGTTTTCGGATGAGGCCATTCAGACGGTCGGTATCCTCGAGCATTACCGTCAGGTGACCAGAGAACAGTCCGTCGTGGGAATCGATATTGATACTACGCATCAGCATCTTCTCCTCCTTCGAGATTACAGAGGTGATGTTGTTCACAATTCCCATATCGTCCTGACCCACGATGTGGAGTGTAATGCTGTATTGGTTGCCGTGTTTCGAGGCCCAGCGAGCCTTTACGAAACGATAGGGAGCACGTTCGCGCATGGCCTGGGCATTGGGACAATCCGTACGATGAATCTTGATGCCTCCTGTGGCTGATACAAAACCGAATACCTCGTCACCGTAGATGGGGCGACAGCATTTTGCCAACTGGAAGTCGATGCCTTTCAGGTTCTGGTCGATAACTAACACGTCGCTATGTCCGTGGGTCTTTTCGTTTTCCGTTTCCTGCTGCATGACGAAGTCGCTGGCAGAACGGGTTACCACCTCGTCCTCGCCTCGTTCGTGACGTTGTTGTGCCTGATAGGCCTCCAGAACCTGGTTCACATCCTGCCGTTCTTCGGCAATGGCGCGATAGAAATCCGTAACCACCTTGTAGCCCAGTCGCTTGATGGTGTGCATGAGGGTGGCTTCGCTGTATTCCACCTTGCGGTTCTTCATCTTGCGTTCCAACAATTCGCGGGCCAGGGTGATACGTCCGGCTTCGGCTTCCTTCAGGCTTTGGCGTATCTTGGCACGTGCACGACTGGTGGTGGCAATACCCAGCCAGTCTTGCTTGGGCGATTGGTTGTTCGACGTGTGAATCTCTACATGGTCTCCACTTTGCAGCTTTTGTTTCAGGGTTACATGCCGTTCTCCGATACGTCCGCCCGTACAGTGGTTTCCCACTTGGGTGTGAATGGCGTAGGCAAAGTCGAGTAGGGTAGCTCCCATGGGCAAACGGAACAGGTCGCCACGGGGGGTGAAGACAAACACCTCGTCCTCCACCAATCCCGTTACAGGCTCCTTGTCTCCTGTTTCCAAAGCTGTTCGGATGTTTGCCATCCAAGCCTCAATGCCTCCTTCGGTACTCTTGATCCCTTTATAACGCCAATGGGCAGCCAAACCGTGTTCGGCTATATCGTCCATGCGTTCTGTGCGGATTTGTACCTCCACCCACTTTTCGTCTGGTCCCTTTACGGTGATGTGCAAACTTTCGTAACCATTTGCTTTGGGTTTGCTGAGCCAGTCGCGCATACGTTTGGGATTCGACTGGTACATATCTGTAATGATGGAGAACACCTGCCAGCAATCGGCATGCTCGCGTTCTGCGGGGGAATCCAGGATGATGCGTAGGGCAAACAGGTCGAACACCCCATCCACATCGACATGTTGCTTCTGCATCTTCTGCCAGATGGAGTGGATGCTCTTCGTGCGTTGCTTGATGTGGTACTTCAATGGGGTCTGATGCAGACGCTCCTCGATGGTTTCCACAAAGCGAGCAATGTAGGCATCACGTTCACGCTTTTTCTGGTTTAGTTCGTGGGCAATGTGGTAATAGACATCGTGTTCGGAGAATTTCAGACTAAGGTCCTCCAACTCTGTCTTCACCTGATAGAGTCCCAGTTTGTGTGCCAAAGGGGCATACAGGTTGGCTGCCTCTTCGACCAAAGTGGTATTGGGCTGTTCGGTATCGTATCGACGCATCGCAATCAGACTACGTGCTATCATCAATAGTATGATGCGCATGTCGGCAGCTGTGGTGATGAATAGGGATTGGAAGTTCTCGGTGCCAATAGCGGCACGGGGAACGCTGTTCAGCAAATCTGTCAGTTGCTGTGCTCCCGTCTCCATTCTCTCCTTATCGGCAAACATGGCTTCGTACTCTTGTTCGCCGCCTACCATTGTGGCTAATAGTCCACGTATTTCTTCGTCCATTTTGTTCTAATGTCGATTGAGTTGTACAAAGTTACGAATAATTTTCGTAATTCTGATTTGTAATTCACTTTTTATGCTTACCTTTGCGATACTTAACAATAATTTACGCGTATGTTAACAGCAGCAGACAAAGCTCAGCTTAGTGCCAAGGGCATCAGCGAGGCGCAAATCGAACAACAGTTGAAGGATTTTCAAACTGGATTCCCATTCCTGAAATTGGCTGGTGCCGCCGCTATCGGCAAGGGCATCTTGGCCATCGATGCGGATGAGCAGAAAAAGTGTATCAAGGCTTGGGACGACTACAAAGCCGAGGGACACCACATTACAAAATTTGTGCCTGCATCGGGAGCTGCAAGTCGTATGTTCAAGGATATGTTCGAGTTCCTGGATGCCGATTACGATGTGCCCACCACGAAAGCAGAAAAACAATATTTCGAAGGTATTCACGAATTTGCCTTCTTCCAGGCATTGGACGATGCGTGCGAGGTTTGCGAAGGAAAGGGTGTGGATGCGCTGATTGACGAAGGCGATTACAAGGCTGTTGTTCGTTGTATGCTCAGCGAGGAAGGTTTGAATTATGGTCAGTTGCCCAAGGGCTTGCTCCAGTTCCATGCCTACGAAGAGGAAGTTCGTACTCCACTCGAGGAGCATTTGGTGGAGGCAGCCCTTTATGCCCAGTCGCGTGGCGAAGCCGATGTGCATTTCACCGTCAGCACGGAACATCGTGAACTCTTCGAGGAGCTGGTAGAACGCATCCTGCCTGATTACGAACAGCGTTTCGGTATCCGTTATCACGTTAGCTTCAGCGAACAGAAGCCTTCGACAGATACCGTTGCTGCCAATATGGATAATACCCCCTTCCGCACAGAAGACGGCAAGTTGCTGTTCCGTCCGGGCGGACACGGAGCCTTGATTCAGAATTTGGGTGATTTGGAGAGTGATGTGGTGTTCGTGAAGAACATCGACAATGTGGTGCCTGATGGCTTGAAACCTGTAACGGTAACCTGGAAACAGGTGATAGCCGGTGTGCTGGTAAAGGCCCAGCAACAGGCTTTCGATTATCTGCGTCTGCTGGATACGGGCAACTATAGTCATGCACAGATTGAAGAGATGATTCGCTTCGTACGCCACGAACTCTGCACCGATGTTCCAGGCCTGAAGGATTTGGAGGATGCAGAACTTGTAACCTTCCTGCGTGGCAAACTGAATCGCCCCTTCCGTGTTTGCGGTGTGGTAAAGAATGTGGGCGAACCGGGTGGTGGCCCGTTCCTGGCTTATAATCCCGACGGCTCTATCTCGTTGCAGATTCTGGAAAGCAGTCAGATAGACAAAAACAACCCCGAATACGTGAAGATGTTCACAGAAGGTACTCACTTCAATCCCGTGGACCTCGTTTGCGGTATTCGTAACTACAAGGGCGAGAAGTTCGACCTGCCGAAGTATGTAGACCCCGCTACAGGATTCATTTCATACAAGAGCAAGAACGGTAAGGAACTGAAAGCGCTGGAGTTGCCTGGCCTGTGGAATGGTGCCATGAGTAATTGGAACACCATATTCGTGGAAGTGCCTCTGGAGACCTTTAACCCGGTGAAGACCGTGAACGATTTGCTCCGTCCGGAACACCAGTAAGTTACATTCCCATAAAGATGTGTGCACACGTGTCCCAAAGGGTGCGTGTGCATTTTTTATTTCATGCGACGGGAAAGCAACTGACGGAAGTTTTCCAGTTGTTCCAAAAAGGACGTTTCGTTAAGATCAGGATGATATTTAGCCAGATATTCTTTGAATGCCTCGATGGCATGCATTGCCCCCATGGCCTTACCTGCTTTCAGTCCACTTTGGTAAGGTGTGTGGGGTAGTAATGCTCTGTTGAAATTACCGTCACTCATCTGCGGCGACGGCGTTTGCGACCAAAGATGTTTCCCAAGGTGCGAATGATGGTCAGTCCCATACGCAGACCCTCGTAGATAGCAAAACCGCGACTGATGAGGTTGCTGGCTTTCGTCAGTTTGTTTCCATCCTTCTGGTCTTCAGGGTTGACCAGCAGATTGAAACTTTCCGACATGCGGGTTTTGCTTTCTTGCAGTTGTTCGTTAACTTCTTTGCTGTTTAATGCTTCTTCGCCTGGGGTAAACACGTTGGTCAGCATACCCGTGATGGGTTTGATAACCCATGCTTCGCGTTTAAACCAGAAAACAATCAGAAGCAATATGGCGAATGCGCTGACACAGGCAAATCCCAGAGCATTGTTTCCAATGGCCTGTCCGATGATGTAGGCCAGGAAGAAAAAGAAGAAGAGTAGCGCCATTCCACCCAGAACCAGACATACTACAGCAATAGCCAGACGCGACAGAACGATGGACAATTTGTCACGAGTCTCGACTATGATAGCCTTCTTCTGAAGACCCACATACGAGCGGGTCTCCAAAAGAAGGTCTTGCATCTGTTTCTGAGTGTCGCTGAAAAGGTTGAAAAACATTACTCTTCGGGCTGCAGTTCTTCAGCAATTTCATCTACCAAATTGCTCATCTCCTTCGAGGAGAGACGGATGCCGCGCTTGCGCAGGGCCTCAGCAATTCTTTCACGCAACTCGCTTCCCTTTTCGGGGGCGAATAATAAACCAGCGGCTGCACCAACAACGGCGCCACCAAGGAATGCTGCCAGATAATTCAATGCTTTCATAATCGTAGTATTTAAAGGTTTGTACTATGTATCTGCGACAAATGTACGCATTAATCGTGAATAATATATCGTGAAATGTAAATTATTTCTTGTCTTTTAACTTTTTTTTAAATAGAACGCTTTGTTATATCGTCAAGAATAGGTAAATTTGTAGCGGTAAAAATTGGATTAATAGGTATATATTATTAAATCACAACATATTTTAAATTATGAAGAAGTTTCTCATTTTCGGTTCAGCCCTGTTTATGGTGCTTGCCATGACAAGTTGTAAGAGTAAGGAAAGTGCGTACAAAAAGGCTTACGAGAAGGCTCAGTCTACTCAGGTAGGTCAGCAGTATGTTACCACTCCCACTCAGCAGACCACTCCTGTTCAGGTTACCCCTGTAAATCCCACTCAGCAGACCACCACTCCTGTTGTTACTCAGGACTACAGCGGTGTTGGCGTTCGTTCGGAGAATGTTACTCTGGTCAGCGGAACTGGCCTGCGTGCTTTCAGCGTGGTTGTTAATTCGTTCCAGCTGCAGAGCAACGCCCAGAGCTTCCAGGCTACTTTGGCCGCTAAGGGTTATGCTGCACAGATTGTTTCTGCTCTGGTAGATGGCAAGACCTTCTATCGTGTTGTTGCTTCTACTCACGACACCAAGGAACAGGCTGCTCAGAGCCGTGCTGCCCTGCTGGGTACTTATCCCGATGCATGGTTGCTCTATAAGAAGTAATTAGTGAGCAGAGTACTTGCTATAGATTATGGGGTCCGTCGCACAGGTATTGCTGTGACGGACCCCTTACAGATAATAGCGAACGGTCTTACGACGGTGGATACGCGCCAGCTGTTGCGATTCTTGCAGGATTATGTGACAAAAGAGCAGGTGGAACGTTTCGTTGTGGGTCGCCCCATGCAAACCAACGGACGGGAGAGCGAGAACCTGAAGAACGTGCAGCAGTTCGTGGTGCAGTTGCAGAAGGCCATACCCGATATCCCAGTAACGTGGTGGGACGAACGATACACCAGTGTCATGGCCCATCAGACGATGCTCGACAGTGGAATAGGTCGGATGGCGCGTCGCAACAAAGCCCTTGTCGACGAAATATCGGCCTGCATCATCCTTCAGGGTTGGATGGAACGCCGCCAATAGGCCCCACCCCCTTAACCCCTCCCGAGGGAGGGGAGTGGTCACCAAAGTAATTAGTATTAACCGAATATGATAATAATCCCCATCTTCTGTAGTATATACGCCCTTCCCTCGGGGAGGGATTGGGAAGGGGGCTGTTTCTTATGATTTTACCAATATATACATACGGTCAGCCGGTTTTAAGGAAAGTGGCTGAAGAAATAGACGAGAGTTATCCCCAGTTGCCCGAACTCATCCAAAACATGTGGGACACGCTGGCGCGCAGTCAGGGTATTGGCTTGGCAGCTCCACAGATTGGACTCAGCATACGTCTGATAGTCATCGACCTGGATGTTATCAGCGATGATTTGCCCGAATACCAGGGATTCAAGAAGGTGTTCATCAACCCCTATATCGAGGAGTACGACGATTCGGAAACGGATGTCAGCGAAGAGGGTTGTCTTTCGCTGCCCGGTATTCACGAGAAAGTTCGTCGTCCGACTCGTGTGCGCCTTTCCTGGCAGGACGAAGAGTGGCAGGAGCACGACGAGTGGATAGACGGCTATTTGGCTCGTGTCGTGCAGCACGAGGTCGATCACCTCGAGGGAGAGGTTTTCACCGACCACCTGAAAGGCCTTCGGAAACAGATGGTTAAATCTAGCCTTAACGACCTCCTCAAGGGTCGCTTCTCCTGCTCCTACAAGGTTAAGCTGAGAAAATAAAACCCCTTCCCAATCCCTCCCCGAGGGGAGGGAGAAACTGTTATTGTGTATGAAGAAAATCCTTTCCATAGTGTTTTTCTTATTATCCCCCCTCGGGGCGATGATAGAGGGGGTTCATGCGCAGATAAATACCGACCGGGTGATGCTGATGGGACGTAATGCCCTGTATTACGAGGATTATGTGCTTTCCATCCAGCGTTTCAATATGGTCATCAATGCCAAGCCCTTCCTGGCAGAGCCTTATTTCTTTCGCGGCTTGGCAAAGTTCTATCTCGAAGATTACAAGGGTGCAGAAACGGATTGCACCAGTGCCATCGAGCGGAATCCCTATGTCGAGAATAACTTTTCGCTGCGAGCCTTGTGTCGCGTAAACCTTCAGAACTACGCACAGGCCGAAGCCGACTACGTGAAAGCAACGCAAATCAGTCCCCAAATCGAGGGGAACTGGCACAACATGGTTTTGTGTCAGATGGAGCAAAAGGCATACGAACGGGCCGATTCTTCGTTGGATGTTATGATTCGCCAATGGCCTAAACAGGCCGACAACTATACCTTGAAGGCTCAGATACGATTCGCTCTTTCCGATACGCTGAAAGCCGAGGAATGGCTCGATAAGGCGCTGGAAGTAAACAATTACGAGGGTGCAGCGTGGAGCATGAAGGCGATGGTCGCCCTGAATCGTGGCAAGTACAAGGAAGGGGAGGAGTGTCTGGACCGTGCCATCCTGCAAATGCCGCGTAATGCCAGCCTGTACGTCAATCGTGCCTTAGCTCGTTTCCACCAGCAGAATCTGCGTGGTGCTATGACGGATTACGATGCAGCCTTGGAAATCGAACCTGGCAACTATCTGGGTCATTTCAATCGTGGATTGCTTCGTGCGCAGGTGGGCGATGACAATCGTGCTATCGAGGATTTCAACTTTGTGCTCGAACAGGAGCCGGACAACGTTATTGCCCTTTACAATCGTGCACTTCTGCTCGACAATACAGGCGACTTCAAGGGTGCCATTCGCGATATTTCTGCCGTTATCGAGGAATATCCCGAGTTCTGGACGGGCTATCAGACTCGTGCTGCCATCCTGCGCAAGATTGGCGACGTCTATGGGGCTGAACGCGACGAGTTTAAGGTGCTGAAGGCACAGATGGAAAAGCGTACAGGAACCTATCGCAGCAAGTCGAAGACCCGCAAGAAGAGCGACAGGAATCCGGAAGACTATAACAAGTTGGTGGAGGAAGATACCCAGCAACCCGAAAAAGAGGAATATACCAGCGAATATCGCGGACGTGTCCAGAACAAGCAAACCGACTTGGTGCCCGAACCGATGTACGTAATGACGTATTACAAACGTGCCAACGGTCTGTCCAACTATATTCCTTTCCATCACAGGGTCGAAAGCTTCAATCGTAGCGGACAGTTGCCCTTGCCGCTGTACATCAGCAATGTCGAGACCAATGCCACAGCCGAGCGCATGCAGCAGCATTTCCAGGACATACAGGCCGTCACCGAGGTCCTGGGCGATTCGCCTGAGACCACGGGCCTGCACCTGCGTCGTGCAATGGATTACTATCATGTCCGCGACTTCGAGGCCTGTCTGGCCGACCTGGACCGTGCCATTGTCCTGCAGCCCTTGGTAGCCATCAGCTATTTCCTTCGTGCCCAGGTGCGTTGTGCCCAGCAAATGGCTTCCCAGTCCTCTTTGCCATCCTTGCCCTTGTCCCCCACGAACGAGGAGAAAATCGTCTATGGACAGGCACTCGATGATTTGCAAAAGGTTGTGGAACTGGAGCCCGATATGCTGTTCGCCTATTACAATATCGGCAACATCTATGCACATTTGCACGAATATGCCAAAGCCCAGGAGGCCTATACCCGTGCCTTGGAGATTGACCCCCGTTTCCCCGATGCCTACTACAATCGTGGTGTAATCCGACTCCTGGATGGTCGTACCGAGGAGGGACTTGCCGACCTTTCCCAGGCAGGCGAATACGGTCTCTATGGTGCCTACAATCTCATCAAGCGCTACTCCAAAGCCAAATAAATTTTGTATAACTGTTAATCACGGAAACTATGATAAAGAAGCTGCTGAGCACACTGCTGCTCGTCCTTTCGACCTATGTGTGTTGGTCCATTCCTGCCGACCGTACGCCACGTAAAATACAACAGCCCGACGGCACGTTCGTAACGCTCAGGCTGAACGGCGACGAGTATTTCCACTATACCACTACGGCAGACGGATTCACTGTCGTGAAAAATGAACGCGGCTTCTGGGTGTATGCCTCGAAGCAGGCCGACGGCACGTTAGCAGCCACCAATGTGGTGGCCCACGACGAAGCCGACCGTCAGGCCGACGAGAAGGCCTTTCTAAACGGCACCACCCGTCGAATAAAGCCCCAGATGGACAGCCGTATGGCAGAGATGCGTCAGGGCAATCGTATGCGACAGGCCCAAGCGCTGGAGAAACGGCGTGCCGAGGGCTTCGACTATTCCAACTTCCGCGGCCTGATAATCCTGGTGGAATACAACGACCGTTCGTTCCAGTATGGCGACGAGATGAACGACATCATGAACGACATTGCCAACAAAGAAGGCTACAAAGGCGACTCGCGTACGAACTATGTGGACGAATCGAAAGGGATTGATGGGCGATTCTATGGCAGCGTTTACGACTATTTTCGCGACAACTCCAACGGCAAGTTCCAGCCCAAGTTCGACGTTGTGGGCCCTGTAAAAGTGAATCAAAGCCAGTATTTTCCCAGAGGGGTGGATTATGCGCCGCAACTGGTGAAGGAGGTGGTAGATGTTGCCGACCCACTGGTCGACTTCAGCCAATACGACGGCAACGGCGACGGTGTGGTAGATTTGATTTACTTTGTCTTTGCGGGTTTTGCCTCACATAATCCTGCTAACGACGAGCGCTTGATGTGGGCACATAAATCCCATTTCGTCGACGAGGTGAAAGATGGAGTCAAACTGGTGGATTATACCTGCAGTACGGAGATGGAGGTTAATGAGGAACTTCCCATGCTTACCGGCATTGGAACCATCTGTCACGAATTAAGCCACGTACTGGGATTGCCCGATTTTTACGATACAGACTATGAAGGTTCGGGAGGCCAATCCGACGACCTCCTATATTGGTCGCTTATGTCTGCTGGCGACGATCTTGCCTATGGCCGCGTTCCTTGCAATTATTCGCTCTACGAGCGCTATCTCGTGGGATTCTGCGACAAGCCCACGGTACTGAACGAGGTAGGCACGTATTCCATGCACGATGTCACCACCAACGAGGGCTTCTGGCTCGATACGTCACGTAAAAACGAGTTCTTCATCATCGAAAACCGTCAGCAGACAGGGTGGGACACCTATTTGCCTGGACATGGCATGCTGGTTTTCCGTGTGGACAGGAGCGATATGGATAAATGGAATGATAATTGTATAAATGTAGATCCCAAGCGCCAGTACTACGAAATGCTCTATGCCGGAGGATATCGAGGTGGCAATTCACCCTACGAATCCTTCCCCGGAAAGGGAAATGTCACCATGCTCACCAACTACAGCTCGCCTGCCAATCTGCGGACATGGGCGGGAAGGGAAAACAAATTCGGAATTGTCCACATCGCCGAAACCGACGGCATCATCTCTTTCGACCTGGTGGATGCCAGCACGTTCGCCGAGATTGTTCTGCCCCAGCAACAGGACATGTACCAGGGCATCTGCTACGAACTCGAACGCGGTATCTATGTGCCCAAGAAAACGTACCAGGCCAAGTGGACATCGGACAACCCCGAGGTCGCCAGTGTCGATCAGGAAGGAAACGTAACGGCAATGGCCGAGGGCGAGGCACAAATCACCCTCACCGTCAACGACTCCTTATCCGCCACTTGTGCCGTAACGGTGCAGCCTGCCCCTGCCGTTCCCAATATCGAAAGTCTCTTCAATTATCCCAGCAAAACCCCGCAAGTGCTGCAACTGAACGATGCACAGGTATTTTTTGTATATCTAAAGAATCGTGCGTTTGTACGCGATGGCAGCGGCAGCATCATGTTATACGATATTCTGCCCGATGCTGTGCCAGGCGATGTGCTCAACGGTCTTTTATATTCGAAATATTTTGAAGACACTGGATGGATTGAGATGGATCCTATCAAGGGCATCAACTATGTTGGCTCCATCCAGGTTACGCATGGTCCCACGCCAGAGCCCGATGTGGTGACACTCGCCAATATGGGTTCGTGCAAAATCATGGACTACATCACACTGAAGGACGTAAAACTTGAATACCGTACAAACAGCAAAGGCGTAGAACAGTTGTCTATCGCGGATGGTGAGCACACCATCTTCCTTAACACTAAATACATTGGTAATATGGATATGCCCACGAAACAGGAGCTGTCCGAAAACCGCTACGATGTAGAAGGCATCATCAGCTATTACAATACCCCGGGCTATAACGACGTGATTAACCTCACCGCACCCATCGCCGTGTCCCAGAACACCGGCATAGCAGCTCCCGTCAGCGCCTCGCAGCCCTGTCAGCAGATTTACAACCTCCAGGGCCAGCGCCTCAGTCGTCTGCAGAAAGGCCTGAACATCCTCAATGGCAAAATCCTCCTTCACCCCTAAAATGAGAAAAACGCTATTC
The DNA here is from genome assembly GCA_017617235.1 of Bacteroidaceae bacterium. Classification (GTDB taxonomy): domain Bacteria; phylum Bacteroidota; class Bacteroidia; order Bacteroidales; family Bacteroidaceae; genus Physcousia. The sequence continues at coordinate 32,050 of JAFZWQ010000044.1, forward strand.
AAAGGCGAAATAAGTTAAAGTATATTTGAATACCCCATGAAGATAAGAAATTTATTTTTGGCGGCAGCCTTTATCTGCTGCACGTCGTTCAGTGCAGAGGCACAGAACAATAGTAAATTCACGGCAGGAAAGGTCAGCGACATCCATCCGATGGGATGGCTCGAGACCATGATGCAGCGTCAGCACGACGGACTGACGGGACATCCCGAGGCGCTGTCGTACCCCTATAACAGTTGCTTGTGGGCAGGCGAGATTTCGCGTGCCGACGAGAGCTATGGCGACAACTGGTGGCGCTACGAGCAGACGGCGTACTATACCGACGGACTGTTGCGGCTGGGCTACGAGCTGGGTGCTCAGGAGATGGTCGACAAAGCGATGGAGGGCATCGAATACACGTTGGCACATCCCGACGAGAAGGGTGTGCTGGGCAATGAGACGCTGGAGGGCATCACGTGGCCCATGTCCGTGTTCTTCCGTGTGCTGCAGGCCAAATACGAGCACGACGGCGACGAGCGCATTCCAACGGCTTTGGAGAAACACTATCTGAACTTCACGCCACAGGATTTGGCTGGCGGCATCGTGGGTGGTCGTAACATCATGTCCATCGAGGGCATCCTCTGGACCTACGGCAAGACGGGCAATGCCAAACTCCTGCAGTTAGCCGAGGACGCCTGGGCCATTCAGGATAAGTTCGCTGTCGACGAGACGGCCATCCTCAGTTCAGAGCCCTTCTACATGCACAGCGTCACGTTCTGCGAGATGCTCAAACTGCCCCTGTTGCTCTATGCCTACACAGGCAAGCAGCACTATCTGGATCTGGCGATGACGGCTGTCCGCAAGGTGGAGCGCGAGTCGATGTTGCCCGATGGTGTTCCGTCGAGTGCCGAGTTCCTGCTGGGCGACGATGTCGACATCAGTCACGAGACCTGCGATGTTGTGGACTTCTCGTGGACACTGGGCCACTATCTGGCTGTGACGGGCGATGCCGAGTGGGCCGACAAAATCGAGCATGCCGTCTATAATGCCGGTCTGGGAGCCATCACCAAGGACTTCCGCGCGCTGCAATATTTCTCGTCCGTCAACCAGTTCATTGCCACCGGCACATCGAACCACAATACCTATAAGCATGGCTCCACGTGGATGGCTTATCGCCCCACGCACGAGACGGAGTGCTGCTCCGGCAACGTAAACCGCATGCTGCCCAACCTGGTCAGCCGCATGTGGATGACCGACAGCGAGGGTGGGGCAGTGGCTGCCATCTATGGTCCCAGCAAGGCCACCTTCCACACGGACGAAGGCGATATCACCATCACCTGTGCCACCAGTTATCCTTTCAGCAAAATGTTGGTCTTCTCTGTCAGCGGAGACGCGGGAATCAGCCTTCCCCTGACGTTGCGCATCCCCACGTGGTGCAACAATGCCTCCCTCTCTGTCAATGGCCTGCCCGTAGATATCAGCCTTACTGCCGGAACCTTTGTCAGACTGCCTGAGCCGGTCCAGGAAGGCGATGTCATCATCCTGATGCTGCCCATGGAGGTCGAGACGCACTCCATTCCCGGTCAGGGTGTCTATTTCCAGTATGGTCCGTTGCTCTATTCCTACGCCATTCCGCAGCAGAAGGTCGAGGACACCACGGAATACGAATGCATGCACGGCAAGAAACCCGAGAACCCCGAATTCAAGTGCTGGAACATCACGCCTACGGGCGCCTTCAATTACGCCTATGCCGACGATGGCCAGCCCCTGACGTGCGAACCGATATACTACGACGCTGTTCCCTTCCCCTGCGACCTGGAAACCGTATTTTCCAAGATTCGCATCCCCGTGAAGCAAATCAAGTGGGACCTCGTGGACGGACGCTATACTCCTCCCATGCCCGAACAGGGACATCTCACCTTCCTGAGCGACGCCACACAATACATCGACCTCGTGCCCTACGGTTGCACCGAGTTGCGACTCACCGTTTTCCCCGATGCCGATGCACAGCCGCTGCCTGCTCCCGAAGAGCCCGACTACTCCCGTCCTGCCGATGCGCCTGACTGCGTGGGTGTGATTTGTGATGCCGACTATGTCTATTTCGAAGAACCCCGCTTCTGTTGGGACGAACCCATATATTGCAAGGTTCGTACGGCTGGCGACACCACCACCGACCTCTTCAGCAACGCAGGTGGAGACCTCTGCGAGATGGTGGGCACCACTGCCAACGGTCGTAAGATTTGGCGCTGGATAGGCACACCAGCCGACGGACAGTCCTTTGTGGAACTCATCTTCACCAACCACGACCTGCTGACCACCATCCTGCCGTTCTACTCTGGCGGCTATTACCGCTACGATGGACTCGTCTATTTGGTCGGTCAGTCCAATCCCACCTCCATCACCCGTCCCGACAGCTACGGCCCCTCTCGTGACGATGAGGCTGCTCCTTCCGACGGCTGGTATACCCTCGATGGTCGCCGCCTTGTCCGCCGTCCCACCACCAACGGCCTGAACATCCTCAACGGCAAAAAAGTTGTGATCCACTAATCCCCCCTTTGCCTATGCGCCGTGCGCTGCGTCGCTGGGTGGAAAACAATGCAACGCTCCGGGCGGAGGAATAGTAATCCTTCCCTTTATCCCATACGTGGGAAAAGGTTGTCCCACGGGTGGGATAAGCTTGTCCCATGCGTGGCACAAACCATCGCCTAGAATTAAGAGAATCAGGACGATTGTCATTTTTTGTGCAATATTCTTTTTTATATCATATCTTTTTCCTAAATTTGTCGCATTAATAAATAAGAAGTATTATATATTAACCTTATCTTAACTATGAGAAAAAAGAATTACCCCCCCCCACCTTCTGCTGGTGATTTTGTTGTGTCTATGTAGTCTTGGAGCCTATGCCTATGATGCTCATATTCAGGGTATTTACTACAATTTTAACGAGGAAAACAAGACTGCAGTAGTAACCCACGACTTAGACAAATTCTCAAACAGAGAGGGATGCTATAGCGGTAACGTTGTGATTCCCGAAACTGTTCTCTACAACGAGTGTACATACACCGTTACAGAAATCGGCTCAGAAGCCTTCTGCAATTCCATCCAGCTTACCAGCGTGTCCATTCCCGCTACGGTAAACTTTATTTCCGATTCTTTCCGTTATTGCGATAAACTGCGGGATGTAACTTGTCTGGCAGTAACGCCTCCCGAGGCATCCGACTATTCCTTCTGGGGGAGCTATAGCATGACCCTTCATGTTCCCAAAGCCTCGATTGAAGCCTATCGGGCTGCTGAGGGATGGCAAGACTTTGGAACCATCGTTGCTGTGGACGACGACCCCGACCCAACCTTCAAGCCTTCACATTGCGATGCTTTCGTAGGCGGGTTCTATGTTAATCTGGACAAGACCAACAACACGGCAACGGTTGTCACCAGTGGCGAGTACGAAAAATACAAGGGCAGTATCCGTATTCCTGAAACCGTTGACGTGGACGGTGAGAAATATACCGTTACGGAGATTGGCGAAAGGGCCTTCCTGTTCTGTAATGAAATTACGGACGTCCTGGTTCCCAACACCGTAACCGCCATCCGTGTTTCTGCCTTCCAGGGCTGCGAGGCAATGACCACCATCACCCTGGGAAAATCCCTCAATACGATAGAGGATTACGCTTTCCTGACATGTCCCGCTCTTAAACGGGTCAACCGCATCATAGATATTCCAGCGTATTGTCTGTCCGATATAACAAATTTGGGATTTGGTTCATACATCATGGGGAATGGTTATGATATACACCTGTACAGTGGCTACGATACGGAAATCACCGATTTGGTAATTCCCAGTGGCGTAACAACCGTTCGCAGTAACGCTTTTCAATATTGTTCCGGCTTGCAGACCGTTGTCATTGGCGACGATGTGGAGAGTGTAATGAGTGGCGCATTCGTATATTGTACCAATCTAAGGGAAATAACCTTTGGAAAGTCATTGACCAATTTGGATAATGTCGGTAGTACGATATTCTGGGAATGCGAGAATCTGGAACATGCCATCTTCCATTGCCCGACGATTCCCTATCGTTGTCTGGAGAATATTCAAAGCGTGAAGGAAATTACCATTGGCGAAGAGGTGACCGCCATTGGCGATGAGGCATTCTATTGCATGGAAGGACTTACCTCTGTCGTGATTCCCAATTCGGTAACCACGATTGGTAAAAAAGCATTCATAGGCTGTTGCAATATGACCTCCATCGTTCTGCCTGCCAGCTTGGAATGGATTGACAACTATGCTTTCGAAGAATCCAATCTCAAGGATGTGTACTGTTATAAGGACGAACCTTTGGTTAATGAATGGGCATTTGCTTTTTCCAACCTTTCCGAATCCACCCTGCACGTGCCGGCAGCATCGGTAGAGGCCTACAAGGCAACATTTCCTTGGAGTGATTTCGGCAACATCGTTCCGCTGCAGGATGGCGACCCCGCTCCGACGGGAATCGATGCTGCGCCTCTTGATAATGAGAAAATGAGAAATGGAGAAAATGAGATTTATGACCTGGCGGGACAGCGGCTCAGCAAGGCCCGTCGTGGTGTGAACATCGTGAATGGTAAGAAATATATAAAGAAGTAAAGATATGAAAAAACTGTTATTTATTCTTGCGAGTGTTTTGCTGCCGATGGCAGCCAGTGCTGACGACAGCGGAAGTTGCGGTCCCAATGCAACCTACACCTTTGTGGAATCCACAGGAACCCTTACCATTTCGGGTAAGGGCTACATGGACACAGGCAATTCCCTTAGCGAATCTCCTTGGAATGCATATAAGGGTAACATTAAGAAAGTGGTAGTGGAACAGGGCATTACACAAATCAGTAAATATGCATTCGATAGTTGCACCAACCTAACTAGTGTGAGCATTCCCGCCAGTGTTACCGTCATAGGAAACTATGCCTTCTCTGAATGCACTAGTCTGAAGGGTGTTGTACTCCCAGAGGGCGTGAAATGCATTAATTTCTCAGCATTCTCTAAATGCTCCTCTTTGGAAAGTGTGGTAATCCCCAGCACAGTAGCAGTTATCGAGAACTATGCTTTTTCCATATGTCCCCAAATGAAGAGCGTGACCTCGTACATCCGGGAACCGTTCGAAGTCGAGGAGAATGTATTCTATTACTATAATACTACGGAAAAGAAGTACATGTTCCCCAATGCCACGCTGTACGTCGTGAAGGGCACGAAGGCCAAGTATCAGGCAACGGCCGCATGGAACAACTTCCCCACGATAGAGGAAGTGGACGACCCCTTTAACGGTACGTGTGGCGAGAACCTGACCTATTCCTTCGATGCGGCATCGGGAACCCTTACCATTTCGGGAACGGGGGAAATGGATGGTTTCAAGCAAACGAGCGCGATACCTTGGTACACCTATGCCAATAGCATCAAGACCGTAACGGTGGAAGAGGGTGTTACCGCCCTGGGCCGTAACGCCTTCTTGGGTTTGGAGAACATGACGGAAGTTTCGCTCCCCAGCACGCTGACCACCATCGGTATCAATGCGTTCTGTCGTTGTTCGTCACTTAGCAGCATCGTACTGCCCGATGCTGTCAAAGCCATTCGTACTGCTGCATTCTCCTCCTGCATAAGTCTGCAGAGCATCCGTATTCCAGAAGGCGTCACCACATTGACGAAAGAGGTCTTCAAGGATTGTGCCAACCTGTCCCAAGTGGAAATCCCCAGCAGCGTAACCACAATCGAAGACTATGCCTTTTCCAGTTGCGCCAGTCTTGTAGAGCTGGAGGAGATGGAGGGCCTGACCACCCTGGGCAAGGGCGTTTTCAGTGGCTGTAGCGCCCTGAAGAGTTTTATCATCCCCCAAACGATGAAGTCTATGGGTGCGGACCTGTTTGTTGAGTGTCCCAACCTGAAAACAATTATCTCCCATCTGAAGGAGCCGATAGAGATTGCAAACAATGTCTTCAAATTGAATTACGAAACTGTTGAGCTCTGTGTCTACATGGGTCAGCAGGTGAATTACGAGGCAGCAGACAACTGGAAGGACTTCAAGACCATCAGCGAATTGCCAATCGGCATTTGCGGCGACGACCTGTTCTGTTCCTTCGACGAAACCACAAATACCCTCACCATCCGCGGTAACGGACCGATGGGCGATTATAGCAAGTATGATACTCCTACGGGCTGGATGGGAACCTATCCTTGGAGATTCATCTACGATAAAATTAAGACGGTGACCATCGAGTCTGGTGTGACCCGCATTGGTAAGTATGCGTTTTGTTTTTTGAAGAATCTGGAGAATGTCGTTATTTCTGAGACCGTGACCAGCATCGGACAAAATGCTTTTGAAGATTGCACGGCCCTGCAAACCATCGATATACCATCGAGCGTAACCAGCATCGAATCTGCAGCATTCTGTGCTAGTGGCCTCATGGGTATTATCCTCCCGGAAGGTGTGACCAGCGTTGGTTCAATTGCTTTCGCAAGTTGTTCCAATCTTTTGGTTATCAGTATTCCCGCCAGCTTAACGGAAATCGGATTGCTTACTTTTAATGCTTGTCCCCAGTTGCAAATGATTCAAGTTGCCGAAGGTAATCCGGTTTACGACAGTCGCGACAATTGCAATGCCCTCATCTATACGGAATCAAATTCACTCAAATTAGGCTGTAAGAATACCGTTATTCCCAACAGCGTGAAAGTTATAAGCATTAATGCTTTTACTGAGTGCACAGGCCTGAAGGAAATCACGATTCCGGAAGGTGTTGTTTCTATAGATGCATCTGCATTCGATAATTGTACCTCGCTGGAACGCGTTGTCATTCCCAGCACGGTGACCTCTATTGCCGGAGGTATTCTCGGAAGGGGCGCTTTCCACGGATGTACCAAGTTGTGGGATATTTCCTGCTACATCAAGGAGCCGTTTGCCATTGCTGACGATGTGTTCGATGAAATGACCTATCAAATGGCTAACCTCAATGTACTTCCCGACACAAAGGCACTCTACGAGACTACGGATGGCTGGAAGAAATTCACGTTCATCGAGGAGACGTTAATCGACGGAATCGGCGCTACGCCTCTTGATAATTCACAGTTCACAATTCATAATTCACAATTATATGACTTGGCGGGACAGCGGCTCAGCAAGGCCCGTCGTGGTGTGAACATCGTGAATGGAAAGAAATATATAAAGAAGTAAGATATGAAAAAACTGTTTATTTCCATGTGCCTGTTGGTGGCAGGCATCGCAACGGCCCAGGCACAGAGCCTGATGGTAGGCAGCAAGACTATCGACCTGACAAAAAACGGTACCTATACGGGCATCGGCACAAAGTCGGGTACTGCCACATACATAGCCAGCAGTCGCACGCTGGTGCTGAAAAACGTCAGCCTGCAGGACGAACGTCTGTATGCCAAGGACCTGAATTCTGCCGTGTATTCCATTTCGCTCGATAACGATTTGGAGATTACAAACTCCAAGGGCACCTGCATCTACTTTGAGAACAGCCGAATCATGATACGCGGCAATGAACATGCCGTAAAACTCGACAATTCGGCTTGCGAAACGAGTGGGAAGCCCTGTGTACAGGTTCACGATGGACAGGTAAATATCTTCGATGCATACTTTGACGCTTATTCAAGTTTTTCCAACGATGTACTCTTGGGGACCACCCAGGCAGAACTGACCTTTGCCCTGACTTTTGCAACGATCAATAGTTGGGGGGATGGTAGTGCTCTCAAAGGTTTTAAGTCCGTTACTTTCGATGACTGCCTTCTGCAATATGGTGAGTATGTGAGCGGTAAGGGTGTCTTTGATGAAGGAAAACTTACGAAGTATGTTCTGGTCGAACCCTATCTGAGAGTCGGCAATGAGATGGTACGTACTGTCTCTAATACGACGGGTGGCACCAATTGGACGTGGGACAAGGCCACCAAGACCCTGACCCTGACCAATGCCAATGTTTGGTTACGTGATGAATATACTAATTGGGGGTTAGAAAGAATATGTAATAATGTGGATGGTTTGACGCTGCAAATCAAGGGATTGTGTACCTTAGGCAATTGGATAAGGGGAAATGATGGTATATACTCCAATGGAAAAATAACCATCAAGGGTGAAGGCGTTGCCGAAAACAAGGGCCTGCGAATTATTAAAGGTACCAAATATTGTAGACGTGGTATTTGGGGTACTAACATTACCATCGACAACATTAATATTGAAATGGATGTTGACTATTATGGAGGAATTGTTGGTGGGGGTACGGATTATCCATATAATGAGCAGTCGGATTTAACCATCAGGAATTCACGGCTAAAGATTTCGAAAGTTGGTGGTGATAGAAACTATGGGGCTATTCATAGGTTTACAACTTGCACCATGGAGGGTTGTCAGGTAGATACAAAACAGTCGCCTGGTGTTTGCTTCCGTTCCGACCTTTGTGGTTTTGGTACCACTAAGTCTCTATATGGTAGCAGTGACGAGGTGTTGTATATCGACATTCCCACCACGGACTACAACATCGAGGTGGGTGGTACGCCCGTAACGAACCTGAACGAGACGGATGTGCAGACGGACGGTCTCTCCACCGGAAAGATTTCCTATAACAAGAGCACGAAGGAACTGACCCTGGATGCAGTTTCGCTGACACCAAAGGTCTTTGCAGAGGCTATTTCTATCCGCGAACCCAATGTAAAGATTGTGCAGAAGGGAAACATCTACATTAATAGCGGGGCAGCTGCACTGGGTGTGTACGAAGATGGTGTAAGCCTGACGACGGCAACCACAGAGAATACACCAACAATGTTTGTTTCCGGCGAAGATGGTACGGGCATGTTCATTGCAGGCAATAACTTCTCCATCAAAGCCAACAAGCCCCTGTATGTCACGGGTGGAATGTACGGCATCCTCTCTGCACCCGAAACATCGGCGGGCTCCAAGATTACGTTTAGCGGAAAATCCCAGATTTGGATGAGGGGCGGTGCGGCTGCATTGTCCGGTTTCGAAAATAACGTATTCAACTCGATGGATTTCTACTACGACGGCACGTCACAAACCACACCGGGTTGCTATCTGAATGAATACGGACAGGTGTGCCAGAACGGCGGCGAAGTGGTGAGTAACAAGTGGGTATGCCTCGCCCCAGTAACAGAGAAGTATGATTTGTATGTTGGTGGAACCCAAGTGAACAATGCCAACTGCAAGGGCATCGGCAGCAAGTACATTACTGCCGGTGGTGGAAAGGCCGTAACCTACGACCCCGAAACCAAGACCCTGACCCTCGATGGTATTACGATAGATACTGGCGAAGATTGGGTACAGGGAATCTGGAATAATTCAGTAGATGGGCTGACCATTGATGTTGCAGCAAACAGCAGCATGAAAAAGAAGAATCCTGGACCGACAAGTATTTTTCTAGGTGCAAACACTACCATAAAAGGAACTGGAACCCTTGATTTAATTGCAATAACCAGTTTTAATTCAACTATTCTTACGCTAAAGGATATTGAAGTAAATGCTGAGAGTTTTATTGGTGCTAAGTCTTCTGACCATGGTTATAATACTCAGTTGCTAGTTGATTTGACATCTCCAGAGAAAAGGATAACAGCAGATGAGGTTAGGGGATTCGGCTCTTTAACGCTGTTGAACGGTACGCAGATACTGAAACCAGAAGGTGCCTATTTCGATGCGGAGGAGCATACCATTGTAAATGCAGATGGTAACAAAGCCACAGGCATTGTCTTTGCCGACAAGACGGCTGTTCCGAGCGGAATCGGCGCTACGCCTCTTGATAATGAGAAAATGAGAAATGGAGGAAATGAGATTTATGACTTGGCAGGTCGAAAGGTTTCCAAGCCTGCGAAGGGTCTCTACATCCAGAACGGCAAAAAAGTTATCAAATAAAAGTGGAATATAAAGAATTAGGAAAGAAGGCGCTGAAGGGCTGCGGCTGCGTGTCGATAGGTCTGGTGCTGTTGGCAGTTCTGCTGGTTGTGGTGGTGATGTGCCACAATAGCAACAAGGAGGAAGGCGAAGGCGAACCAAGTGATAGTACGCAGGTAGTGCAGAACGAGAATGTGGTGGTGAACGAACCTCTGGAGGGCGACCCCTATCAGGAGTTGGACGACCTGATCGGTCTGACATCCGTGAAGAAGGAGGTGCATTCGCTGGCAAACTTCGTGAAGTTGCAGAAGCAGCGCGAGGAAAAGGGACTGAAGACACCCAAGGTCAGCTACCATCTGGTGTTCTACGGGTCGCCGGGTACGGGTAAGACCACTGTGGCACGCATCATAGGTCGTATCTACAAGGACCTGGGTGTGTTGAAACGCGGCCATACCGTAGAGACGGACCGAGGCGGACTGGTGGCAGAATACATGGGACAGACGGCGATGAAGACGGATACCGTCATCAAGCAGGCGCTGGACGGTGTGCTGTTCATCGATGAGGCCTATGCGCTGGTGCCTGAAAACGGCAATGGGGCAGACTATGGTCAGGAGGCCATTTCCACCCTGTTGAAACGCATGGAGGATTACAGGAACCGGCTGGTGGTAATCATTGCCGGATACAAGGACGAGATGCAACGTTTCATCGACTCGAACCCGGGCTTGCAGTCGCGTTTCAACCGCTACATCGACTTCCCCGACTATTCGGCAGACGAGCTGGTGGACATCTTCAAGATGTACATGAAGAAGAACCAGTACACCCTGTCTTCCGAGGCAGAGGAATACCTGCATCTGTGTATGGATTACAAGGTGGAGCACAAAGACCGCAACTTCGGTAATGCCCGTTTTGCCCGCAACTTCTTCGAGAAAGCCATTCAGGAACAGGCCAACCGCCTGGAGGGGCGCACGAACCTGCAGGAGAAGGAGTTGATGGAAATTACCGACGACGACCTGGAGGCTGCCTTCCTCTCGCAGAGCGGAATCGAAGACTGAACATATTGCTAACGATATGTATTTGCAGTTATGAACAAGAAGTTTTATACAGGTTGTGGATTTACGCTGATAACCTTGGGCATAGTGCTGATGGTCGGTGTGGCATTGGTGATTCTGGGTGCCTACAATGGCGACCAGATGGCTGCCGACGAGAATAAGGCCGAATGGCAGGAGTATAACGAATGGGTGGCACAGGTCGAGGCTACGGCGGACACCACCGAAGTGGACTCCATCATCGAGTCGCGCCCCAAGCCCGACATCCGACAGGGCGGCTTTGCCACCATCTTCGGCAGCCTGATGGGGATTGTGCTGGCGTGTGTGGCAGCCATTCCGCTGATAGTAGGTTTCATCATGCTGTCGCGTCGAAACAAGGCGCTGGTGCTGTTGCTGGCCTTCGGCATGGGGTTACAGGCACAAGACACCAAGAAGGCGGCACTGGACCACATCCGCAAGTTGTATGCCGCTGCCCAGCCAAAGACACCCGAACAGCGGGAGGCTGAGGGTTTACCCGACGACCTGCCACCCGACGAGACGGTGGTGACCAGTCACTATATGACACCTGGCAACGGACCGGTGAAGGAGGAGATGCATTTCTATTATTCGTGCGACTTCCCCGAAGAAGGCTGGGACGCATATTGCCAGTTGCGTTTCATTATCCGCAAAACCAGCGGCGGTGCCTTCTCTAACTACGAGGAGTTTCTTTTTGACGAGGGTGAGTTGGTGTTCTGCTATTTGCGTCAGACGGAAAATGGGAAGGAAAGCAAACAGGTCGATGAGACACGTTACTATTTCACGAAGGAGGATGGACTCATCCACGAAATCATCAAAGGCGGTCCAGTCATGGACGACGTCTTCGCCCGTCGGTTGGCCAAGGACCTGAAGGAGGGTTTCGATAAACTGGTGAATAGTCCTTATGAATATTGAAGAACCCATGCTAATCCATAACCGTATGATGATGAAATATGCGGTCAGAATCTCGCTGACGGCACTCTTGGTCTTTTTTGCGTTTTCGCTGGAAGCGTGTGCAAACTCCAAAAAGGTGGAGGTGAGAAACTGGAAGACTGGACAGATGATGAAATTTCGCAATCCCTTCTCTGCCAATAAACCGATGACTGCTGAGGAACTCAATAAACTGAGAGTCCCGTTTGCGGACGATGCCGTGAAGGCGGCCATTTGGCACCAGTTCCTGGACTTCGAGCGGAGCAATGATAAGAAACGTAAGGAAGGCAACTTGCATAAGGGCCGTTTGTTGGTGGGCGTTCTGTATTACCATAGAGACTGGGAAAAAATGCAGCGACCACTGTCACTTCCACAACGGCGCTATCTGCAATTCCATGCCGTATTCGCATGTAAGGACGGGATTACGATTGCCGAGAAGTATTTTGTGTTGAACGATACCAACGACCACGGAGAATTTTCGAACCAGTACCAGTTCGAGTTGTCGAAAATCGATAAGGATTATCAGCAGTACTTGTTGGTTGACTGGGAACATGTGCCGATAGCCGATGTTGTGGACCGTGTGAACAGCATCTACAGCCAGATAGACAAGGAAACAGAGGCTGAGCTGGATGCGCAGTTCTGCACCCAGAACTATCTGAATCTCAAAAAACGGTGCGATGCGCTGAGCTGCAAGACGGATGACATCTGGCGCGACTACGACCACTGGCTGATGGGGCAAGATAGCGACAAGGACTTCAGGGCCACTATCGAGGCGGTTGAGTTTCCAGGCGATGATACGGCTGCTCTGGTGACACTCACGGTGCATAACTTCGAGGACCAGCGTGTTACCCTTTCCCTTGTCTGCGAACGCGGCAACTGGTATGTTAACGATTTCCTGAGCTATACTGACGACGATGAGGGAGGCCTGCCGACAGAACTTTCGGAGATAGACATGATGTATGACTTCTTGGAGGATGCCATGCTGGACACCGACGACATTCCCACGAACGACTCGCTGCGCCAGAAACAGATTCGGAAAACTGTAACCCTGTTGGAGAAACGTTATGGTATGACGATGAGTTCCGAGGATATTTACACCATCGTCGGTGGACGCTATCTGTGGGGCTCGATACAGTTTGCAGACGAATACCGTGCTGCTCCCAGAGAGGAAGGCGATGACCGACGCTATGCTTTGGCTCTCGATGTGCTGGTGGATGATGACAACGTGTATGTTCACGAGGTGCTGGGCAACTGGTATGGCGAAGGGGATTGCTCATGGAATGTAGATGACGAAGGCCATTACGTGGGACAGGAAATCACAGAAGCCTATATGATTGGCGACGAGTTGGTGCTGGAAGTCATCCGTCAGGCTCCGGAGAGTTGTGTCAAGGGGACTTTCTGCCTGCGACAGGGTAAGTTGATTTACGAAGAAGACGACGAATAACAATGAGAAAACAAATATTTTACAGCATGCTGTTCTGCCTGATAGCTATTGCGTCATCGGCGTCGGCAGGAAGCAAGAAGGAGGAGATACGGCAATTGCAACAGACCATCGACTCGCTGAACCGCATTGCCGACAGGAGTGACTTGAATCAGGAAATACTGAAGGACGATTGGATGGCACAGGCATATTGTAAGGCCGCCTACTTCATAAACCCTGAGGAATACAGCAACGATACAGCACGTATTAACGAGGCGTTGCGCACGATGGACTGGGTCATGTCCCACCGTATTGTGGTGCCCAATGAACTGCTGAAGAAAGTAAACAACTACGACAAGCAGAAACTGGAGATACTCTATGCCACGACAGAGGTGACGCTGCCTGTTACCTCACAACGTTACCAGACGTTGCGTCAGTTCTGCGACGAAGTAATGCAGGAACGCAACAAAGCAGCAACGTGCACGATGCCTGCTGGACAGCTGGTACAACTTCGTTATGAATATGATGTGCTGCGGTCAACGCCTCCCAAGGCCAAATCGTTGCAACTTTCGAAAAATGAACAGGGGAAATGGAGTCTTTATCATCAGAAATACAATGACCTCAGCGGGGGAATCGTTGCCGACAGCCTAGCTGCAACCGTGCGTCAGATGGTGGAGGAGGGTGGTATCTATCGTGAACCGACCGATTATAAAAATCCTCCTCGTTTCCCCGACTGTCCCCAAAAACTGGACGGGAAAGGCAAATGGTCGTTCACCTGCGAATTCGAAGGAGGAACCATTCGTATTAGCGGTTCCCCCGATGTCAGTCTCTCTCCAGCCTGTCAGAAGGTGATAGACTATCTGATTAATACCTATTCCTCATCGTATTTGAAGTAATCCTTTCGGAGCGTTAGTGGGCCTTCGTAATCTTTGTCGGCTGCTGGATGCTTGATACGGCAGTTGCCAGTAAGTTCTCCGTTGCTGTCCAGGTGGGCATGGAAATAGAATTCCTGCGTGGTATCCTTTGCTACCTCGTCATACGCTAATTCGTTTACCGTGAGCTCTCTACCATCGAAGGATGCGGTGGCGTTGTCGAAACCATAGAGGCGATAGATGTTACATTCGGAGACTTCCAATCCCTCGTCCGTCATCTCCAAACGTAGCAGCAACTCAGGGCCCTCGTCACCTACCCATCCCCAATAACCGACGAGTTCCTTTGCCTTCTCACGACTATCCAAGTTCTGGCTGTTATGATTACCACAACTCCATATCAGGGCGGCAACGGCTGCCAAAACGATGGTCTGCATGATTCTGAATGTCTTCATACGCTTAACGTTTAGTACCTGTTTGCAAAAATACTACTATTTTTTGGTTTCCTGATGAATTTCTTCAAAAAAACGCTATTCCGTTGGGGAGTAGCGCCTTCTCTTTTTAGTGATTTAGTGATTTCTTGCTCCACGTTGTTACGCAAGCGAACAAGTTCGAGCGAGTGATTTAGAAGTTTAGAAGTTTAGAGGTTTAGTGATTTAGAAGTTTCTTGCTCCACGTTGTTACGCAAGCGACTGAGTCGATTACTTGCTCCACGTTGTTACGCAAGCGAACAAGTTCGAGCGAGAAATTTAGAAGTTTAGAAGTTTAGAAATTTAGAAGTTTAGAAGTTTAGAAATTTAGAAGTTTAGAAGTTTAGTGATTTAATTTTCAATTTTCAATGTTCTAATCGACGTAGTCGCTTCGCTCGAAGGGCAGAAGAATCTTCTAATCGAGCTCGCTCGCTTGCGTAGCGTAGAGGAGCAAGAATTTTCTAATCGACATAGTCGCTTGACTCGTTCAAGAATCTTCAATTTTCAATTTTCTAATCGAGCTTGCTCGCTTGCGTAGCGCAGAGGAGCAAGAATCTTCAATCTTCAATTTATTACCTTTCGGACGACGACGGTGCCATCGGGCTTGAGCTCGCGACTGATGACGAGCCCCCTGTGGTTGGCAGAGACGCGACGTCCCTGCAGGTCGTATGTAGAGGTGAAGGGCAGGGTAGTGGTCGGAAGCGTCTCGATGCCAGAGCCCTCTTCCACCACGTTGAAGACAACCGTGCAATTATCTATGACAATATAATTACCACTTCCATACAAGTTATAGCTCAAGGCCAAAGCGTATTTACCTCCAACCTCTAAATTATCGAAATATGTATTAAATGATACGTGTTCTCCGACTCCCAGCGTAACAAAATCGCCCATATAATCTATGCTTATGCTCTGTCCCGATTCATCTATCTGATACAAATCAATCCACAGACCACCGTTTTCCAGTGCCGCAGTTCCTTTGTTCTTAATATAACCTTTGAAGTTTACCGTTGTCCCTTCTATGTCGCCGTTGGCGTTGGCATTGGTCAGGGCGAGACTGCCCGTCATGACGGGTGCAGGTGCCGATGGATCTATAACATCAAAATACTTTATGGTTTCATCATATTCAATAATGTTATCATCATCTTTGTAATAGCCCATTACTATGAAATAATTTCCCCCAAGCTCCAAGTCTTTAAAGGATGTCGTGAAGGTGTTGCTGTTGCCTGGGGCGATGGTGACTAATTTGTAATCTCGGGGAGCTGTCATCTTCCACTTTTCGGTCTCTAAGTTATGTTTATATAAAGCCACAAAGACCCAGCCATCTACGAGGGTTCCATCGCCAATATTCTGGAACTCTGCCGACACGTTGACTGTGTTCTCTTCCACATTGCCCTGTCTGTTGGCATTGGTCAGGGTTATGGTTCCTGTCAATTGCGGCTCTCCAGTATCCTCTGGGATGGTGATGCTGCCCACGGCAAAGGGGACAAACTGGTCATTTTCGTTTTTATAACATAAATTTAATTTCATCGTTCCTGCAGTTCTAGGCAAATAGTCTATGTCGAACGTTACTGTTTCACCTGCTTTTGCTTCAAACATCCGTCCGCCTGTGATGACGTTGTCAACGGACAGATAAACATAGTTGTTGAAGTATGTACCGTTGTTTGTAATCTGCGCCTGCACATTGACTCTACTAAAGAACTTTGCGTTGTCAATGGGAGCAATTTTTCCGCTCAGGTTGACTTCGGGTCCTGTCAGTGTCAGCGTATTGCCGCTGATGGTAGCTTTGATTCGATAGACGTCCGATCCCCAGCAGGGTTCCCAATCTTCAGAATCTTCAGAACGGCTCTCAAGAATAATGTAATAGTCACCATCGGCCAAGCTTGCTCCAAACGAGATATCACTAATGATGGTTTCAAATCCGAAAAGATTTTCAATAAAGCCAAAATGATTACCTTCATCGATATCGACGCTTGTCTGATTGCTACTGCCATCCACTAATGCAAAACGTAGCGAATAATCGTGCCTATCGCCAGTTAAATTGTAACAAAGTATTCTGATTTTTATTCCTGTGAAATCATCAGCATCAGAGGTGCGCGTGTAGCTGTCTGCTCCTTTATTGGTAAAGCCGTAAACGCTGAGCCGCTCTCCAGTCTTCCCGCCCGTGCTGTGCTGAATACCAACGATGGCATCCTGGCTGAAACTGTAGCCGTCATCGCTTCTGCTTGCTCCGGGAGATTTATTATTATAAGGGTTCAGTACGGACAGCAGGAAGTAGCCATTATCATCTCCGCCCCAGCCCCAGTTGATGTGGAACATACCATCGCCGTCGTATCCGTCAACGATGATTTCATGGCCGCCACCTGTCGAGTGTCCGGCATAGAGCACCGGTCGGCTGTTGGCCAATTCGTTATAGATGAGATTCTCCCAATCAGTGGCGCTGAAGTGTTCACGAGACAGGTATTGTATGGTCTTGTCGTAGTCGAAATACTGGCACAGAGCTTTTACGCAATTTATCGAGGGGGTACCGCTGACTTCTGCACAATATTCCATCTCCAGGGCCTGCCCGCAGAGTTTCATCAGGGTGGCTACGGCATTCTTCTGTGCTGTTGTCTCGCTGCCGTCGTAGCGGTCAAGTATGTTGTCCCAGTCGATGTCCGTTACGGGAATCTCGGGCATGTCGATTTCACTGATCCTAGTGGTATAGGCAGGGATAGCCATTGTCGTCTGGGCCGGATATTTGTAATAGTTAAGCACCTGTGCCATTGCCGTAGCCACACAGCCCGTCTTTGCCTTGTTCCCATCCACCATAGGACACATCTCATTATAAGGTGCAAGCTGATTCCATGTGCTGGTCAGCAAGGGGGCGACGGCCTCATGGATTGTGCTGTTCACCTGGGCTGCAGGATACTTGTCGAGGGCGCTGATTTGGCGCTCGTAGTCCTCTAACCACGCCCGCATGTTCGTGGGGATATTGTCGACATCGAAGTTGCCGTCATCGGCATAGCCCAGAATGGCTGGCGTGCGGTCGTCGCCCGAGGCAATCACAAAGCCCTGCCCCTCACCCACGTTGAACACGTAGTAACTGGCAGTGGCTTGTGCACTCTGCAACTTCAGCGGGGCACGTGCCGCCTTCAACTTTCCACCTTGTGCCATCCGCGGACGACTGTTCACAAACACCCGTGCCCTCTGCATGGCCTGTTCCTGTGTCACCGGCGCTGCCATCAACACCATCGGCAGCAGCAGCAACCAAATTCCAAATATCCTTCTCATATCATTTTCAATTTAGAAGTTATGTGGCTTCGCCACGAAGTTAAAGGGAAGTTATTTGCGCTTCGCTCATGGAAGTTATGCTTCGTTTGCTATAAGTGTAATTTCACATGTCTGGAAATTAATTTCCCAGTTTCCTTTCGGATGGCTTTCCCATCCATATTGTTTGGCTTTTTCGTCCCACCATTGTTGGAATTTTCGTCCTGTTTCACCCATGTCTTTCACTAGTTTTTCATATAGTTCGCTGTTGTCAGCTGTGAGAATTTTTGCCAGTTCGTTCAGGCCGTTGCGACGTTCGAAGAGACACTGTATCTCATTGCGTTCTTCTGGGGTTACTTTCCCGACTACTTTTCTTATTTCCATCTGTTTACGATATTAAAGGGGTCTAAATAATCTATTTCCTTAATCTCTTCATGATCAGGCAGGAAGGTTCCATGTTTTCGGATGTGATTCAATAGGTCGCGGCTGGTATTGCGTTCCAGGTGTGCCACCACGCATTGTTCATGGCTCGGAGTGTTCACCTCAAACGTCGTCTTGCGGTTCAGCCAAATACAACGTTTGCAATGATAGGCATCGCAGTGACGACAGATGGGGGCATATTCCAATTTGTAGAGTTGTTTGTTCTTGATGTCAAGTCCATGCTCCAAGTCGCCGATACAGTCTTTCTCATCCGCGTAGTAGAATGCTGGGCAGACATAGAATTTTCCGTTGGGTGCTAGCGTGATTGTCGTGTCACCCGCTCCGCAGTTGTTCATTTGCGTGATCATCATACGGTCAGTAAGCAGGTTCAACTGTGGTGACTTGCCATCCACGAACATCGTCTCGACTTTTGCCGACAGTCTGCTAAGCAAGGCCTTATAAATGTCGAAGTATTCGTCGGTGAATGTCTCAATGTCTGTCAGTACGATATTTAGCCTTGATACGTTAGTCAAAGTCTTGATGATGTCTGACTCGTGTGCAAACATCCCCTGTTTGTCTGTCCGCCACACCACTGGCACATCGGCTTTCACATCGCAGATGTCATCAGTCACCCATACGTCGGCATTCTCTCTCGTGGGTTTTATCTTCGAGTGATCTATACTCTCTATCAACTCGTCGTATTCAGCAGGCAGTTCGTAATCGGGATAGACATACTGAATCATCAGATTCTCCATCATGCCGAAACGGATACCTGCTCTTAACGTCTTGAGAGGCACCAATCGTTGTTCTGTCCTGGCGCTCTCATAGTGACAGAACGAAGTGCTCGTGTCGTCTAATAAAATAATAAGGTATTGTAACATGATGGTCAGCAGATTTCTGGTTTTACGTCCTTCTTGTTCCTCTCATATTCCTCGCGCAGTCCCTCTAACTCCAGCTTGCGGTAGAGCTTGTTCCAATAGTAGTTATTGGCACGTACTCGGGCTTTATGCATCTTGCAGATAGCCGTCGAACGTTGGTAAATAGTGTTTGTCACAGCCGCATCATAGTTTTCTCCCTGACACCAGGCACATCCACTGGCCACCTCACATTCGATGCATTCCTGCGGGCTTTGTGTGGTGCGGTCGAGTGTCAAGAATGGTCGAAGTTTGTTCTTATCAATACCGTCGTATATGTTGCCGATAATAATTGGGTGTTTCGAGCGCAACGAATAGCCTGCAAAGCGAGTACAAGGATAAAAATTTCCAGCCGCATCTACGGCCAACATCATGCCTGCACCACACCAGTTTTGATTTTGCATAACTCTATCCAATGGCTTACCTATCATTTCCGAAAAGAATGAACAGGAATAACCTTGATACCACTCTCCGTCTATTATCGCATCTGCCAATTGTAATAACTGGTTTTCAAATAACAGGTCATCACCTTCATGCCATACATCTTCAAAAACACAATTGATGTTCACATCGCGTATTCCCAAAGAATACAGATGCAGTACACTCTCCTTAACATAAGGCAGGTCTGCAGAACTTATAGTAACCTTGGTTCCGCTGTCTTTAAATTGTGAAAGCCATAGAGGAATATTACGAAGAACATCCTGATAGGAACCCTTGCCAGAACCTTTGTACACACGGTTTAAGTTATGCTTCATCTCCGTTCCGTCGATAGTGATACCTATGCTCAGGTGCGATTTGTTTTTTTCGATGAATTCCTGAACCTTTTGCTCGTGGTAGTTGATTCCATTTGTTGAGAAAGAGAAACGGTAGGAATTGAACCAGTGATGGTCAAGCCTGAACATCTCCGTCTTGATGTAATCGCATATTTTATTGATTAGGTCAATCTCCAAAAACGGTTCGCCTCCAATAAAGTCAAATACGACCGATGGCTGGCGAAAATTTTCCTGGGCTAATATGTAGTCAATAGCCTGTTTGGCAACCTCCCATGACATGCGCTCTTTGGTATTCTTTCCTACCAGATAGCAGTATTTGCAGGCCAACTGACAATCCTTCGTGACAATGAACGTAATGTTCTTTGCCATGCCCTCCTGCCAGGCGTTCTTCCGTATTTTTATGATGTCCGACGAATTATCCATAGCGGTACGATGTTCCATAGCATGCTCCTTTACAGGTTTGCAAACAACCCGCATAGCACGTGGTGTCGCAACCTCCTTTGCAGGTGGTATCACACAATACTGAACACGATGTAGTGCACGAACTACGGCATTCCGCTGTACATGTGCTACCACATTGACCAGTGCAGCCACTTGAACAACCTCCCGAACAACCTCCTACACAATTGCCAGTACAAGTAGTGCTACAACCGCCGCTGCAACTTCCTGTGCATGAACTCCCGCATCCACCCGTACAACTGCCTTTACAGGCGTTTTCGCAACTCCCACTACAACTTCCTGTGCATGAACTCCCACATGCACCCGTGCAACTAGAAGTGCATTCGCCAGAACAATTTGCAGAACAAACAGCACTACAGTCTGTACAAGTACTTGATGGCGAATAATGACCATTTAGAAGATGCAGATATCCACTTCTGTTAGCCACTTCAGGGGTTCCATTATATTTGGTCAGCTTTCCGATGAGGAGGACTTCATCGCCGGTATTTAGGAGCGCTCCATAATTGTAAGGAGTATTATGAAGATAATAGGCTCTATAAACAAGTAACGTATCACCCGTGGTGCCAAGGTCACTCAGATAGAATGTGGCAGTACCTTCCTCAATGCTGTAATTGTAAGTAATAGAGTTCACTCGTCCATTAATTATCACCTCATCAGTCATCTCTCCATCGGCCAGTTGGCTTGCAACTTTATATGCTTCCGAGGGACTGTAAGGTGACATAAAAGTACCATCTCCTTTAGAAGAATAAGGGTTGGGAGTAGGCGGATATTCAACATCATCATCCCCACAAGACATTAATATCGTAGGGCCAAACGCTATGATACCTAAGATAGGCAACACACCCTTGGCTGCCTTCTTGAAGAATTCCCTTCGTGACTGAAGTTCTTCGTTGTTCTTGTCCTTCTTCATAACGTTAAAAGTTTTATAATATTGTCAATTTTCAGATTCCATCGATGGTTGTTTTGACGCGCCCAGTACTTAGAGTCATCAGCCATTGCTAACATCCGACAGCTCAGGATTGGCTTAGTCGCTTCAATATTACATAATTTTTTGCAATTTACCTAAATTATTTAGAGAAAACTGCAAAAGAAGTCGAATTTTAAATGTTTTTATCAAGAAACAGGCAGAAAACGTTGTACCTTTCAAAAAAATAGAAATTCTTCAGCGGATTTAAAGAAGAGGAGCAAGCGGTGCTACTCATTCTCTCAACACCTAGCGCGGAGCAGGGAGGGGAGAGGATGATGTTAACCCTTGTTCATTTTTGCGGGAAGAATACGGTCGACGATTACAAAGTCTTCTTCTATATGAAATACATATATCCAGCGGCGGTTATGCGACACCATTCTGCGAGCTTCCGGGTGAATTTTGCGTAAAGTTTTGGAAGTGGTACGACCAATGCAATCTGCATAGACGGACAGCATTTTTATTTCGGCCCTCATGTTGTTTGCATAGCGTATTGCACCTTCCTCAGACAGCATTGCATCCAGGAAAGTCTGCAAACTGGCCATGTCTGCATGGGCTGCATGGCTGATTCGCACCTCATAGATTCGCATAGTCCTCGTGAACGCGTGCGATGAGTTCGTCGAAATACTCATCAACAGAAACCGTACTTGCCATCACACGTTCTCTTGTGGAATCATCTTTTGACGGAGTATGATAGCGACGACTCGTTTCATAAGCCACAGCAGGTTCAGCGGCAACCATAACCGAATCGGTTTCCATATCAGGATACTTTTTCACCATATTACTTTACTATACATCTTATCTGCTGCAAAGATAGTGATTGTTTCCGAGACAACAAAGGATTCGCGGCATTAAATATATTTAATTCGGCCATCCCTTTGCAGTGTTAGGATGTATTTGTATATTTGCAAAGAAATAGACAAAATTAATTATCCATAATATAATCTATACTATGAAAAAGACACTTTTAATGTTGGTTGTGTTTTATGGAGGCATTACATTAAGCGCCCAAAGCCTTCTGAACAGTTTGAAATACGAGGCTCCCAAAAAGTTAATAACAGTAAAGGGGAATACAGCAAATGTGAGAGAAAAACCGAATCTGAAAGCCCCTATTGTTGAAGTCAATTGTTGGGAAGACTGGGATAAACCTGAAAAATTACATCTGAAAAAAGGGATACTCTACCCTGTAACGGACGATTTGGACGGGTGGTATGAAGTCAATGTAACTTATCCCTCGAGTTATGTCTTTAGCTATTTAGAAACGAAGGGATATGTCAGCAAATCCGTTGTCCTTGAGCAGCCATGGACGGAGTCGCTTGATAGCCTTATTGCAGAAAAGAGGAAAAACCCTATAGATGAGGACTACTTTCCATATTCTTATGTTGATTTGTATGATTATAGAGACTTGCCTAATGGTGAATATGCGATAATTTCAACTACGTATAATCCTAATTATTATATATTGACGACTATTTATAATGAATTTTACACATTATGGTTAGGGAAGGTTGTGGATAACGTGTTTGTTTTCAAATACCCTGTCCATTGGGAATTTAAGTGTCACGGACGTGCGGACGATGTAGTATACGTGGAAAATAAGGGAGAAGTGAACATATTCTATTATGCAGAAAAGGGTTCGGTTATTCACGAAAATAACCGTGCTACGGGATATATAACGATATTTCACTTCGACAATTTCGGTGATGATTGGATAGAGAGGCTGTTCAAAGATGCGATAGAAGAGGAACGCACGGGAGTGATGTATTACAATGCGGAATGGATTAATAAATATTAATGACTGACAATCCTGTTGAAATACATCCAGTAGTCCGATGCACAGTTGACTTCAACGGCAGACTCGTCCACTAATCCCCCTTTCCCCCAACAAGAAAAGGCGCTATTCCGTTGGGGGGTAGCGTTTTTTTTCTTAACTTTAACTACGTTGAAAATAGGATGCACCTCGGCAATACCCAATATTTGAAGAGATACAACGTTGCTGTCTTGTCCTATCGGCCCTATGCCGCCATACGCGAAAATAATCATGCAAGCACGTTATTTTCATGCCTAACGACATTTTATCTCTTCATATATTTTGTATTTCGCTCGGTTTTCACTATCTTTGTCACCCGAATTTTGCAAAATATTTAAATAAGATGATAAATATTACATTTCCGGATGGTTCTGTGCGCCAGTATAATGAGGGCGTGACGGGACTTGAGATTGCAGAGAGTATTTCGCCTCGTTTGGCACAGGATGTCATTGCCTGTGGCGTGAACGGCGAGACGGTGGAACTGAATCGCCCCATCAACGAAGATGCTGCCATTCAGCTGTATAAGTGGGACGACAAGGAGGGTAAGCATGCCTTCTGGCACACCAGCGCCCACCTGATGGCCGAGGCCTTGCAGGAGTTGTATCCTGGCATTCAGTTCGGCATCGGTCCTGCCATCGAGCAGGGTTTCTACTACGACGTGATGCCTGCTGAGGGCGTTACCATCCGCGAGAACGACTTTCCAGAAATCGAGAAGAAGATGATGGAGCTGGTTGCCCGCAAGGAGGAACTGGTGCGTCGCGACATCTCGAAGGAGGATGCCCTGAAGTTCTTCGGTGACCGCGGTCAGACGTATAAGAACGAGCTGATTGCCGACCTGGAGGACGGTCATATCACCACCTACACACAGGGTGCGTTTACCGACCTCTGTCGTGGCCCGCACCTCACCAGCACGGCTCCCATCAAGGCTGTGAAGGTGCTGAGTGTTAGTGCTGCCTACTGGCGTGGCGATGAGAAGCGTCCCCAGATGACTCGCCTCTATGCCATTTCGTTCCCCAAGAAGAAGATGCTGGACGAGTATCTCGTGCTGTTGGAGGAGGCCAAGAAGCGCGACCACCGCAAGATTGGTAAGGAGATGGAATTGTTCATGTTCTCGGAGCGTGTCGGCAAGGGATTGCCCATTTGGCTTCCCAAGGGTACAGCCCTGCGTCTGCGCCTTGAGGACTTCTTGAAGAAAATCCAAAAACGTTATGGATATCAGCAAGTTATTACTCCGCATATTGGTGGCAAGAATCTGTATGTAACCAGCGGTCACTATGCCCATTATGGCAAGGACAGCTTCCAGCCCATCCACACTCCGGAAGAGGGCGAGGAGTACATGCTGAAACCCATGAACTGCCCCCACCACTGCGAAATCTTTGCTTGGAAGCCCCGCAGCTATAAGGACCTGCCTCTGCGTCTGGCCGAGTTCGGTACGGTTTATCGTTACGAGCAGAGCGGTGAGTTGCACGGACTGACCCGTGTACGTTCGTTCACTCAGGACGATGCACACATCTTCTGTCGTCCCGACCAGGTGAAGGGTGAGTTCATCCGTGTGATGGAAATCATTCAGATTATCTTTGGTGCTCTGGATTTTGCCAACTTCGAGGCTCAGATTTCTCTGCGCGACCCCAACGACAAGGAGAAGTACATCGGTAGCGACGAGGTTTGGGAACAGGCCGAGCGTGCCATCATCGAGGCTTGTGAGGAGAAGGGCCTGAAGACCACCACCGAGTTGGGCGAGGCTGCTTTCTACGGTCCCAAGCTCGACTTCATGGTGAAGGATGCCCTGGGTCGCCGTTGGCAGCTGGGTACCATCCAGGTGGATTACAACCTGCCCGAGCGCTTCCAGCTGGAATATGTTGGCGAGGACAACCAGAAGCACCGTCCCGTGATGATTCATCGTGCTCCCTTCGGCTCTATGGAGCGTTTCACCGCTGTGCTTATCGAGCACACGGCCGGACATTTCCCCATCTGGCTCGCTCCCGACCAGGTTGCCGTGCTGCCCATCAGCGAGAAGTTCAACGACTATGCCAAGGAGGTTTGCAAGCGACTCGAGGAGCAAGATGTACGCACCGTGCTGGACGACCGCAACGAGAAAATTGGTCGTAAGATTCGCGACAACGAGTTGAAGCGCGTGCCCTACATGCTCATCGTGGGCGAGAAGGAGCAGGAGAGCAAGACCGTGAACTTCCGTCAGCAGGGTGGTGGCGAACAAGGCACCATGACTGTCGATGAGTTTGCCAAGAAAATCAACGACGAGGTTCGTGCCTTGACTGAGAAATATTGATACTAAATATATTACCTTTGACCTACTTCGCAGGTCGAAGTTAGGCAGCATCTCGGAAAAAATCAAATAAAATTTGTTTTTTCGCTCGATTTGCACTAACTTTGCAGCCGTTTTGAAACAACCTAATGAAGAAAGACGACAAAAAACAACAGTATCGTATCAACGAACAAATACGTGTTCGTGAAGTCCGCATCGTTGGCGATGGCATAGAATCTGCCGTCGTGCCCACCTCGAAAGCCATACAGATGGCAGAGCAGCGTGGGGTTGACCTCGTGGAGATTTCTCCTAATGCCGAGCCACCCGTATGCCGCCTTATCGACTACTCCAAGTTCATCTATCAGCAGAAGAAGAAACAAAAGGAGATGAAGGCAAAGCAGACGGTTGTCAACGTGAAGGAGATTCGTTTCGGACCTCAGACCGACGACCACGACTACAACTTCAAGCTGAAGCACGCCATTGGCTTCCTGAGCGATGGCGACAAGGTGAAGGCTTACGTCTTCTTCAAGGGTCGTAGCATTCTCTTCAAGGAACAGGGCGAGGTGCTCTTGCTGCGCTTTGCTGCTGACTTGGAGGAATACGGCAAAGTAGAGTCCCTGCCTGTGCTCGAGGGTAAGCGTATGATAATGTTCATCGCTCCCAAGAAAGTTGGTGGTGGTGCCAAGAAGCCAGTGGAGACAGTAGAGGAAGTACAGGAAGCTCCTGTAAAGAAAGCTCCCCAGCAGAAGGCCCGCAAGGAATACACCGGCCCCAAGGTAGAGGGTGAGGACTTTGACGACTGACCCCTCTCTAACTCCCCCGAGGGGGAGAAACAAAAGCCTTCCCTCGGGAAGGTTTGGATGGGGTTGAAAAATGAAAAAAGGGTAGTGCGTAACGCCCGGTATATGCGTTGCCACACCATTATTAATAACAACTAAAAACAAAAAAAATGCCAAAAGTAAAGACAAACTCCGGTGCAAAGAAGAGATTCGTACTCACCGGCAGTGGTAAGGTAAAGCGTCATCACGCTTATCACAGCCACATCCTGACAAAGAAGACCAAGAAGCAGAAGCGTAACCTGCAGCATGCCGACCTGGTAGTAACTGAGAACATGAAGCAAGTCCGTGACCTGCTGAACCTCCGTTAATGTCGCGTTAGGAACAGAGTCAATTTACTAAAGTTATTAACCGAATGCCCAGCACCAAAGAACAATAACATTGTCGCTGACATTCAAAAACAAACAAAACTATGCCAAGATCAGTAAATCACGTAGCCAGTAGAGCTAAGAGAAAGAAGATTCTGAAGTTGACCCGCGGTTATTTCGGCGCTCGCAAGAACGTTTGGACCGTTGC
>JAFZWQ010000045.1 GCA_017617235.1 Bacteroidaceae bacterium
GCTAACATTCTAAAACAAACAAAACTATGCCAAGATCAGTAAATCACGTAGCCAGTAGAGCTAAGAGAAAGAAGATTCTGAAGTTGACCCGCGGTTATTTCGGCGCTCGCAAGAACGTTTGGACCGTTGCCAAGAACACTTGGGAGAAGGGTCTTACCTATGCCTTCCGCGACCGTCGCAACAAGAAGCGCACCTTCCGCGCTCTGTGGATTCAGCGTATCAACGCTGCCGCTCGTCTCGAGGGCATGAGCTACAGCCAGTTGATGGGTGCCCTGCACAAGGCAGGCATCGAGATCAACCGCAAGATTCTTGCCGACCTCGCTGTCAACTACCCCGAAGCATTCAAGGCTGTCGTTGCTCAGGTGAAGAAGTAATTATCTTTCATCACTGACCACAATAAGGACTATCTTTGATAGCCCTTATTTTTTTGCCTTTCGTGATGCATTTTCTTTTGAAAACAGGCGAGAGTTTCGCTTCTTTTTCGTAAATTTGCAGGAAACGGAACAAAATGAATACAAATCACATACCTATGAAAAAGCATTTCTTCTTGATTCTTCTGGCTATTGTTTCGGCAATGTCGTCCTTTGCTGCCGATGTGGAACTGACAACGGCCGAGGACCTGACAACGCAGTATTTCATCATGGCCTATAGCGACAATGGCACCTACAAGAGTCCCTATTGGACGAAGGGTAACATGCAGAATGTTATGTCGCCTGCCGAGTCGGCACTCATCTGCAACGGCAAGGACTATTACTACCTGATGAAAGCCGAACAGATTACCTACAATGGCGAGAAGGTTTACCGTGTGAATATCTCCAACGGTCTGCACGAGCTGTTCCCCAACGGCATTGGTGGTGCGGCTTACCTGAATAGTGCAGGATGGTGCTTCTTCGCAGGTGAGAGTGAACCTACGGGAAAGAGTCATGTCTATGGACAGGACGGTGATGGATTGGGCCTGTGGCGCATCACCTATACAGCGGACAAGGGCTTCCAGTTCCAATGTGTGGGTAACGACAAGTACATCAGCTATACGATGAGCAACAGCTCGTCGGCCGACAAATACTATTGGCAATGCTTTGCCGAAGGTTCGTTGTACGACGAAATCACGGCTCTGAGGGTTTCTGCTCCCTTCCTGACGCATGCCGACTTGCAGGCGATGCTGCAGAATCTGGTTGACGATGATATTCACATCCGTTGCGAGGATGATGCCCGTCAGGTTGTCCGTGATGCCATGAAGAAGGCACAGGACATCGTGGATGCCGCCACTACGCAGGACGAGATACTGAGTGCCGTAGTGGACCTGCGTGCTGTTGCTTGCACGTTCCTTAACGCCATCACCGTATCCCAGGGCTATCAGATTAACGTGACGCCGCTCATCATCAACGCCTCGTTCCCCAGCGATAATGCGATTGCGTGGGAAGGTACGACACCTGGCTTCCAGACCTATGGCAATGCCGAGTTCTATTCGAAGAGCTACGACATGCACCAGACGATTCCCAATATGCCGGAAGGTACATATATGATACGTATGCAGGGGTACCAGCGCAGCGATGATTCGAACGACAAGGCGCTGAGCAACTACCTGGGTGGACTCCTGACGCAGTCGGACGGTTATCTGTATGCCAACAACCAGCAGGTGGCCATCGCCCCGATTGCCCGTGATGTACAGACGACAAACTCCATTGGCGGTACCCAGTACACCGTGAACGGTACAGACTATTGGCTTCCCAACAGTGTGAGCGAGGCCAGCAAGTTCTTCAAGAACGGTAAGTATTGGAACAACCTTACAATAAAACTTCTGTCGGCTGGCGACCTGACCATCGGTCTGCGTAGCAGCGTCAGCTCTTCGAAATCATGGACCTGCTTCGACAACTTCGAGCTCTATTATCAGGGCGAAGTGGGGGATGTCAGCGATGTTACCTACCTCATTACGAACCCTTCGTTCGAAACGGGAACGCTCGACGGATGGACAGCTGGTAAACCCAGTAGTGTTGACGGCGGTCGTGTCGACGTGGGTGTGAAGAAGAACGAGAACGAGTATGCTACCGAGGGTGGAGATGGCGATTATCTGTTCAACACGTGGTCTTACAACGACAGCTACGCCTACGGAACACCCGAACAGTTCGTGGAACAGACGCTCACCAACATGCCTCCGGGCGAATATCACCTGTCGGCATTGGCTTCGAGTAACACCTATAGCAGCGTGAACACCCCTGTGGAACTCTACGGCAACAATTACGTGACCAGCTTTGTTCCCCAGTCGAAGTCGTCGTTCAAGCAAACCTACGAGGTGACCATCTATCTCTCTCCCTCCGAGACCAAACTCACCATCGGTATGCGTTCGTGCAGCTGGTTCCGTGCCGACAACTTCCGCCTCATGTATTATGGAATGACGGATGCCTACGAGCAGGAACGCCGTTTGTCGGTTGTGAACAGTTTCGAGCCGATAGCCAGTCAGGCACTCGACCGCAGCGCTTATGATGCCGTGCTCAAGGAGGTGCGTGCAGCTCTGATGGTCGAGGATGTTACGGACGAGGTGATTGCCGCCCAGAATGCCCGTTTGCGCAAGGCGCTTATGGAACTCATCAAGACGGGAACAACGGAAACGGGTCAGTTCGACCTCACCACGATGCTTACCAAGACCGGCATACAGCGTGCACAGAACATCGTTTCGTCCACCACTTTGAGTCAGACCCTCGAGGATATGCCTGCCGGACACTATACCTTCCGCGCCAATGCGCTCTACTGCCCGTCGTCTGTCGCTGCTGCCTCGGAACTGTACGAGGCTGGTACCGACGACCATCCTGCACAAATCTATGTGATAAAGAAGCGCGCGCCGGTGATGAACCTCTTCGATGGTGCACGTCATACGCCCAGCGGCACGACGGACATCTATGGAACCGTCGACGGACGTTGTGTTCCCATGACGCAATCCACCTCAGTTAATGCCTTTATGAAAGGTCAGTATCCCGCTGTGTCGGAGGGTGACCTGGAGTCTGACGGCAAACTGGAAGTGGGCTTCCGCATTACCACTCCCAGAAAGGACGACAACTGGTTTATTGCCAGCAATTTGAAGCTGTATTACGGAGAGACGCCAACCATCACCATCGATAAATCTGTCGATGCCGGCATACTTACACCCGTCTGCCTGCCTTTCGAACTGGAAACAAGCGAGAGCCTGCAGCTGTATGGTGTGGGCAGCGTGCTGAATGGTAAGGCAATGCTTTATCCCGTGAGCACCGTTCATGCAGGCGACCCCTGCGTCGTGCTCTCCAACGAGGACATTCCCGACTTCTCTATTCCTGCTTCAAAGTACAACGTGTCCAGCCAGGAGGCAGAAGTTCCATTGCCCTGGGACGGAGGTATTCTCTACAGTGACGTCAAGAATTATACTTGGACGGTTACCTCTGTCGATACAAAGACGGTGACGAATGCCGAGGACCTCGACTTCGTGGTTTGCGACCCCATGAATATGGATTATGCCGTCAACCTCGAGAATATGCAGGCGCGTCGTTTCATCCAGTTGGAGGACTATGTATCGACCACCAGCTGCCATATCAACAACTACAACCACACGCCGCCAGCACGTCGCGACGAGCCCAACAACGTGGGTATTCCCGTTGCCAACCTCAGTGCCACGCGCTATAAGCTCACCCTCTCCGAAAACGAGGATATGAGCGATGCACAGACATTTACCCTGCGTCTGGTGGATGGTAAGATGCTGTATGTGCCCAACTTGATTCCCCAGCGCACCTATTACTATGAAGCAAAGGCTGGCGATGTTGTTGTGGGTAAGGGCAAGTTCCACACCGAGGGCTATCTGCGCATGATTTTTGCCCCCAGCGTCAGCAACGTCCGCGACCTGGGAGGCTGGAAGACTGCCGACGGACAGTATATCCGCTACGGACTGGTGTATCGCGGTGGTGAACTGAATGGTTCGCACACGGCTACCGAGGGCGATGTCAAGCGTCTGCGCAATCTGGGTATTGATGCCGAAATCGACCTCCGTTCCGATGACGAGAGTAAATCTGGCCAATCGGCATTTGGCTTCACCATTGCCGGTGGCACTTTCTATTATGCCAACAGCACCGACTGGCATCTTGAGAACCTTTCCTCTGAGGTCAGCTACGGACATTGGCGTTCCGAGTTCAACCACATACTGAGCAATCTGCGCAAGGGTAGGAGTGTCTATTTCCACTGCATCTGGGGAGCCGACCGCACGGGTATGCTTTCGTGGCTGCTCGAGGGCTTACTGGGTGTAACGCAGGACCAGTCGAACAAGAACTACGAACTCACCACCTTCTCCCTTGCCGGCTACCGCGACCGCCATACCCAGAACGAGTTCTTCGACTACATCAAGGAGCTGAAGGGCAAGACGCTGCGTGACAAGTTCAATACGTTCTTCATCGATAAACTGGGCATCAGCCAGGAGGACATCGATGAATTCCGCAGCATCATGCTGACGTCTGAACTTTCCAATTCATTGAAGGAAGTTGACACTCCGCTCTTCATCTTCGACGGAAACAGGGGAGTGGTGTACGACCTGAGTGGCCGTCGCGTATTCACGGTATCGTCCAGCGCATCAACGATAAATACGTCGCGTCTGAAGAAGGGCGTGTATATCATCGACGGAAAGAAACGTGTCGTACGATAGATCCCAATCCTCCTGCTGAAGGAATACTAATCCTACACGCACAGGAATACTAATCCTTCCGTGAAGGCATAATAATCCCCCTGCCATTGGATAATAATCTTCCAGCAGGGGGATTGCTTTATCTCACCAGAATGCGGCGCCCGTTGATGATGTAGAGACCCTTCGAGGGATTCGTAACCTTGCGACCGCTCAAGTCGTAGATGGCATCTCCCATATTCCAGCGTTCCGTCGGCTGACTCTGGATTCCCTCAACACCCACCACGGTACGGTTCTTGCCGAAGAAGTAAAGGCGGAAATGGTCGAACATGGTCCAATAGTAGCTGCCGGATTTGGTGCTGCGGATACCTACATTCAGGTTTGCACCCGAGGTGGTTTGTTCCAGGTTGACGCTGTTGTCGTAAAGCCCTTTGGCAAAGTACTGTGCAGCACCGTTCATCACGTTCGGTACATAGACTCCCGTTGCCAGTTGCTTGTCGTCGCTGTGCAGGGACTTTTTCTGGCTGTCGTCGCAGATGTGTTTCACCAGGACGTATGCTGAACCGATGTACAGTTGCGTGCTGATGTTGCGAGTGCCGGCTTTGTATTGGGTATATACAGCCGAGGGTTCGCCAGGACGCTGGAAGGCGTTTGCCCGCAGTTGATATACGCCAGAGGGCATACCCTTGAGCGTCTGATAGAAATTGAACGTCTTTTCGTAGAATTCGGCACCACCGCCTCCGTAGCCAGGTGTCGCATTCGTGGTCCAACCCGTTGTAGCATCCTTGTCGAAGTCGGGATTCTGCATCATGAAGGTAAGGTTGAAGGGCTGCTCGATATCCGTTGCGGAAACATTCTCCAGGAAACTCATTGCCGCCTCGCGAGCCTCTGCCAGCAGTTCTTCGACTTGAATGGGATTGGTGGCAACATCGCTCTTTGCCTCGATGCCGGCAAGTGTTGTTTGAAATGCCTCGTCCACGCCCTCAGCCTCTTCGGTATGTGGTGTCTGGGCCAGTTTCTTGTATTCTGCCAACAGATTGTTCAGTTCCTTCTTGGAGATATCCAGCGTGCTGGCTTCGAATTGCTGAGCCTCGTCGGCGCTAAGGATGAGCCAGCGCTGTGTGGTTGCGGACTTTGCAATGTTGAATGAGCCGTTAGTCGTTTTGCCATTGGCATTTGCCACCAGCACAGGCGGATTGGCGCTGCTTTCCGGATGGATAAAGTAGTAGCCGCGATATCCGCTCACATCCACACGTCCCCGCATCAGGTGTATGTTGTCGGCACTCGTAGGCGTAGTGTGCTTGGCGACTTTGAATCCACTGTTGTAGGTCATGTAGTAGCCAGTTGCGGCATTCTTCAGTTGATAGTACTGATTGCCTGGGGTGAAAGTCAGGTACCAGGCAGCATGGTCGTCGGCTGCTGCGTCTTCGGCAGCCATACTCTTCCATTGCAACTGATGGTTGTCGGTCTCAACCAGATAGGAAGTGTACAGGCCGTGATTCTCGTCCTCGTTCTTGATGTAATACTTCACACCCTCCTCGTGATTGAACGAGTAGTAGGGCAGCGCATAGCCGATGGCGTCGGAACCTGGCAATCCGTCCTCGTTCAGCGCCTGTGCCAGAATACCCATCATGCAATACAGATTATCGTTATGCGTGTCCTCGTGGGCACCGTTACAGCCATAGGGCCAAAGGTGCATATCGTCGCCCGTAATGACAGCCGTCGCGCTGTTGTCCCAGAAACGGACAGCCTCCGTTACACGGTCTCCCAACCAATCTCCGCGGTTTCCTGCCGAACGCATCTCGCCGTTCCACCACATGTTGTGGGTTCCCACGCCGATTCCGTGAAACGCCTCGTGCATGATGGTTCCGATTTGCTGATAGGACGAACTTTCGCCCACGCGCATCCATCCGCCATAACTGCAATCGGCAGTCGGAGTTCCAGGACTGTAGTTTACGGTGATGCCAAAGTCATGGATGCTCGACAGACTGTTCCAGTAATAATTCATGGAACGCTCTGTGGCATAACTCAACCTTTCGTTCGTAGCCTCGTCGCCACCGTTGTTGTACCAATAGCCGATGGTTCCTTTGGGCACCGTCACGAATTTGATGACATCGCCATAGCCCACTGCATATTCCTTAGTTATTGCGTACGCGCGCATGTAGTAAACGGTGGCTGGTTTCAAATCGCGCAACCAATATATCTTGCCAGCCTGATTCAGGTACTCAGTGGTGCGGTTATCGGTAACCTTGGGGTCGGGATTCTCTGCCCAGCAGAAACCTTCCTCTATAATGTTGCTACCCTTGACTGTGCTGCGTCCGAAAGCCCATACCGAACCGCGGATGAAACGTTTGTCTGTGGTAACCGTGGGAACATCGCCTGTTCCGTTCTCAATCTTGAAGGCAAAGCCTGCTTCAAACAACGTTGCAATAGCGGCTTCTGCCTGTGCGTCCGTAGTGGCATCATCGTTATACGTATTCAACGCTTCGCCAATGGCCTTTTCGTAATTCTCCTTCAGGGAAGATGTCGAGCCCTCGATTTCGTTCTGTGCCTCAGTGATGGCCTGATAGAGGCGGGCAAACACTTCGGCCGACGTCTCTGCGGCATGCAGCGCCTCTTCCAGTTCGCGGGCAGTAACACCCCAGCCATCAGCATTGTCCTGTGCGAGCAGAGCCTTAGCATTGTCGATGGCAGATACCAAGGTGTTGTGTATCGTGGCGTTCGTCTTTTGGCTTGCGACACTCTCGGCCAATGCAATCAGGTTCGTAAATTCTGTCTTCACCTCATCGAAACTGTCGCTGATAAATTGCAGACGGAAATTATCTACGGCCAGCCAGTTACCTGTGGCACTTTCTGCCTTGAAACCAATCTCCAGCTGGTCGCTGACCAATACGAATTCCAGGGTGTAGTCCTGACGAATGGTTACAGCTGTTTGGTGCGTATTTGCATATATCCAGGCTCCCGTTTGTTCCTGCTTGGGGGTATCCTCCTGTATGTTCTGTGCCGCTGCCATCAGGCGATATCGTCCAGGGCGCATGCCTTTCAGAATTTGGCTCAGGCGAGCATTACCGACAGCACTCCCACGATTTGTCCACCTTTCCACATAGGTGTTTCCCTGCTTGATGTTGAATACAGTGTTACCTTGCGTGCCCATGCCCGATGAGGTCCATCCCGTAAGGTCGCCCGTCTCGAAACTCGGATTTATGATTAGCGAGGTTAAATCGTAGGGATTCTCTTCGCTGGCATTTGCACGTTTGTATGTTTCCTCTGCATCCAACAGTGCCTTTATGGCATTGGCTTGTTCCTCACCGCTTGATGCTGCGTTGTTGGCAACATCCTGTGCGGCATCGATGGTGGATTTCAGTTGTTCTGCTTCCTTGCCGCTTCCATCGCCATACAGCACCAGAGCCGATTCTATAGCGGCAGTCAGTTCTTTGCTCAGGTCATCGCCTACCAACGTCAGACGGAAATTGTCGACACTAATCCAGTTTCCTGTGGCATCAACTGCCTCGAAACCAATCTTTATCTCACCCGTAACGTAGGTGAAGGTTACGGTATAGGTGTCTCGAACTGTTACTTTTGTTTTATTGTCGCCTGCGAATATCCAGGCACCCGATTGGACAGTCTGTGGGGTGTTTTCCTGAATATTCTGTGCTGCTGCCGACAATTCGTAGTTGCCAGGAGGCAGGTTGGAAAGTACCTGACTGGCATGGGCCGAACCCACCTTCCCTCCACGTCCTGTCCACTTCTCGGCATAGGTGTTGCCGGCCTTAATGTCGAAGACGCTGTTGCCTTGCAACCCTAAATCCTTGTGTTCCCATCCAGTCCATTCATTCTCGAAACTGGGATTGGTAATCTTCGTGGTATAGTCCGTTTGCGCCACAGCTGTGAGACACAGCAATGTGAAGGTTAAAAGAAAAGTAATACGTTTTTTCATGGTTTGGTATTTTTGTTAGTTATACGCTTATGAATAGTTTGTCGAAGTATTGTTGTAATCTCGATTCGTCATCGATGATTTGTCTGAGTCTTTCCAGCCTTTCGCTGTTTGGCGATTCGGGAAACCACAGCCGCAGATACCCTCCGCGTCCGTATTTCTCGCGCAGGTGCTCCACCATGCGTTGGTAATGCTCTTCGCGTGTCAGGGTGGGATAGTGGTCGAGTCCGAACTGAATGGTACGGCGGATGATATCCTCAGCTTCGATGTATCTGTCGGCTTCTGCCACAATGCGCCCATAGATGGTTCGAGGTGGGTGGCTGGCAGAGGCTCGATGGTCCTCAGCCGCATCTGCCATTGTGTCGATTTGTTCCTCGGTGAACCATTGGCGAAGGTTCTTATCGTTACGGATGATGCGTGCCGATACCGCATGATGAAGGTCGCGTCCTTCGCACAGACCCGTATCGTGGTAGGCCGCAATGGTATAGGCCATATCCACATCCACACCTAATCGTTTGGCTAATTCCACACTTTGGCGAATCACCAAATCCGCGTGTGGTCTTTGGTGTGCTTTATCGAAGTTATTGTAAAGGGGCAATATCTCCGATTCGATGTACCGTTTTAGGTCGCTATTCACGTCCGCCCCCATTTATTTCTTTTTCTTGCGTCTGGTAACCAATTCGCGCCACGAGGTGAAGTCCTTTTTCAACAGCACGCCTATGCCCTGTGTGGTGAGGGACGATTTGGTGAAATATCTGTCGTTGGTTTCGCTGTATGCCTTGAGGGCGACGGAACCGGAACGTGTTAGCAGGTATTTGACATCGAAGTCACCAATGAAGTTCGAGTTGGCTACAGGTGTGTCTCGATAACCGAAGTTACCATTGATGAGCAGTCGATTGTTCAACAGCGAACCTTGTAACATGCCTTCCACGTCCATATCACTCCATCCCAATTCTCCTGTTCGCAGGTTGGCGCCAAAGTTCCAGTTCGTCTTGCCAAGCATGTTGGAAAGTGCCTGGTTGATTGTGCCAGAGAGGGTAGAGGATAGCAATGAGTTCATGGCGGTTGTTCCCTGTGTCTGGTCGTCATTTGCGTAGTCGTAGGCATAGAAACGTCCGATTCCCAGCAGATAGATGACCTGCATATTACGTTCCTCGTCTGTCGAGATAAGGGAGCGAACCATCTGCTTTTCCTCTTCGTTGGCATTAGGAATATCAAAATCGAAGGTAATGCGAGGTTCGCGTGCCTTTCCGCCAATGTTCATCAGGCAGTTCACGCGCTTTGTCGTATTCGAGAAGTTGGCTTTGGGATTGATGTCGTTCAGCGAGACACCGCTGACGGTGTGAACAGCCTGCAGATTCAGGTCGGCATCGTATGGTTCACCGTTGAATGTAAGTGTTCCGTCTGGCGAGAATTCGAAGTTCTTGCGGATTACCTCCTGAAGCGAAAGGTTATAGGTGCCGCGATTCACACGATAAGTGCCAAAGAGGTCGAACGAACCCTTGTTATAGAAATGCGCGAGCATGTGTCCAGAACCGTTTATTGAAATCTTGTCGCCAGAGCGGGCATCCATCAGCAGGTTCATAGTGGACTGTTCGTCAATGTCCAGGTCGAAGTCAATATACAGGTCGTTTGAAGCTGGATTATCCGCTTGATTTGCATCAGACGGTAACAGCGTGGAGGAATTATCTCCTTCATCCTGACTTGGAGTCTCGTAGAGTGTACCTTTGGGAACATACGATATGAACGGCGTATCTGTGAGTTTGTCGGGTGACGTCGCATTATAGGTAAATGTCGTCCCTCGCTCGGGATGGGCCTTGATGCCGATACGTACGATACCCGGTTGACCCTTCAAAGTTACGTCACCTGTTGCGTAAACGGTACCATAGAAATTCTGGTCGCCAAAGTCCGAGAAGTTGTATCCGAGGATGTTCTCGCCGCGTACCAGAATATCGTAGGACAGGTTCTTGAAGGATTCGTGATGCAGATGTCCCGTCACTAATGCCTGATGTCCCTCTATACCCGGATTCCCCTGTGGGTCGTAGAGAAGAGCGTCGGTAAAGTAAATGTTATCCGGACGCAACTGCACCGTATCGTTTTCCAGATGATAGCGCACACCAATAAAGGGAATTCCGACAGAACCTTCGTTTACCACCGCATCGCCCTCTATGTTTATTTGTTTGAAGGGACCGAATATGTGCACCCATCCCGTTGCCCTTCCCTGCAGGTCGTCGAAGATGGCTGCTGTCCATTTGTTGATAAACTCCATGTTAACTTGTTCGGCTTTCACGTTCAGGTCTATGCCGTGATAGTCGATATCTTTCTTCGGAGTGATATATCCTTGTACAACCGTTTGTCCCTTATGGGGAGTATCGACGATATTTCCATCCAGGAATATGGAATACGGACGGTCGCCCCAATTCAGATGTATATCCAGGTCGCCCAATACTCCGTAGTTCAGGGCAAATTGTGGAATACGGACATAGGCATCGGCCTTGGGCGAGGAGAATAGCGAATGGGCATGAGCCTCGCCAGTAGCTTCACCCGTCAGCTCCACAGCATGGAAGTTGATGAGCGAGAATATGTATTCGAGGTTGATGCGTTGGAGCTTGGCATGCAGCGTGTCGGCTTCCGATTTCGAGGCTCTTCCTTTTATTCGGATATAACGGTCACCTTGACTAACTTGGAAACTGTCCACCTGAAGAGCTCCGTCGTAATACGTAACAAAACCCGGGTGCACCGTCCATGTTGTATCGCTGATGATGAAGTTCGATTTCAGTACACGGCCTTCGAAACCCTGTTTCCCTTCTATATCTTGCCACAGACGCGACACAACGCTCAGCTCGCCAGCATAGGTGCGGCTCAGTTGTCCATCGCCTTTCACGTTGTTATCGAAATATACACGTGTATTCAGACGTCCGTCATAGCCTTGCGTATCGAGTCCCAGATTTATCCATTTCCCCTTCATCTGTCTTTGAAGGCCCAGATTGGCTAACATAGACTCGTAGTTACTTTCCAGATGCAGGTCTATGTTGCGCAACAGTTCCTTGCCATACTGAATACTTGGTGTTTTCAGGTTCATCCACAGGGCATTGTTCTCGCTGTCTATCTCGCCGTTGGCAACCATAGTTCCTGTCAACGAAACGGGAACACCCAGCAAACGTCGCAAGGGTTCGGCATTGTATGCACGAATGGTGAAGGCAGCCTGTCCCTTCACAGGAGTCTCTTGCGTGGTGATTTGTTTGTTAATACTTGGAAGGTAGTTGCTAAGCATTCGCTTTATCTGGCTGGCTATGACTCGCGGTTCGAAATTACCCTCGACTTGTGCCTCGAGGAATGGACTGATGAGCAGCAGCTGTTGTCCATCTGTCTTGCCTTCTTCGGCACGTGCCGTCAGATGAATATCGCCTGGACGATAGGTGCCTAAGGAGTCGCTCATGGCAAAGTCGTTGAGCTGCACCACGCCCACCATATCGTTCAGTTTCCTGCCTTTGAGGTCTGCAAAAATAGAACCGGAGAAGTCCGTATTCGTAAAGCGTTTGGTCAGATTCAAGATGTTGGGCGAGAGCCGTGCAATGTCCGCCTTCACCTTATAGATATGGTTCGCTAAGTCCACTTCACCTTCAGCCTTGAAGGATGCATTGGGGTCACCGGAAGCCATATCTATAGTCAGGAGTTCATTCTCGAATGTCGCTTTGTTGATATCGACACTACGGTATTTATATCCTTTGTATTCAGCCTCGGGAATGCGACCAGTCAGGGCAATCTTGGGACGTTTGGCAAGCACTCCTTTTGCTTTCATATCGACGGCCAGAATGCCCAGGTCTTTATTGTCGAGTAACTCGCCCAAACGGAAACCTGTGCTCTGCAGGGTGGCTTCGAAGGCTCCATTCTTCTTCCCGTTTCCCTTTACCGAGGCATTTCCCAACAGAGTACGGGCATCGATGTTTCCTCGAACTTCTCCTTCTCCGTATGCCGCTTGTCCTGTAGCATAGATGTTGCCTATGCGATTTAACAGGGTCAGCAGCTTTTCATTCTGCTCTCCTTTCCTGTTCGTCATGTAGGGCTTTAGGAAATCGGCTTCGGCATAAAGGTCTTGGATGTTGACAACTGCATGCAAACTGTCCTTGCCCATGCGCAAACGCTCCGCTTTACCGGATGCCGTCAGTCTAAGTTGTCCCTCACCGTCCTGCATCCTCAGGGATGTAACATTGATTTTGTCGTCCTCGCCTTGGAAATACACACTCATGTCCACCACATCCTTTATGTCCGACAGCTGGGGCAGGAATGCTGTGAAGTCAGTGGGGGAGAGGTGCGCTTTTATGCTGCCTGCGTATTGTCCCAATTGCGCGCGAGTGCCTTTCTTTCCTAATGAACCATTGACACGAAGCTCTGGAACTTCGACACTGCTGGACGGCAGTTCCAATTTAAAGTTCGATAACGTGCCTCCCTGTTTATTGCCCACCAAATTGAAGGCAAGTGCCTTGATGGTAAGTCCGCTCTTCTCCTTGACATCGAATCTTTTCACGCGAACATTCAGCGAATCGTCTGTCAGGCAATTCAGATGAGCCGTTATGTTCAGGTCGCTGAGTTCTATTTGCTTTGCTTTCCATCTTTGTTCCCATTTCACATTACCTCTTCTCACCAACAGCTGATTGATTCGCAAATCGAGCGGGGTATGCTTGGTGGTATCTTTCGAGGCAAAGGCATCGATGAGGAACTTGAAATTGGGTGGACATTCTTCGCATTCCTGATACAGATTGGCGTGCATTCCGAACAATTGGGCATTGCCGATGCGCACCCGCTTGTTGATGATGTCGTGAATGCCTAATTTAGCCGCTACACGGGCTATGCGCAACATCTCTTCGCCCTGCTGGTCATCTACCACCAAATCGGTAATAATGAGTCTGCCGTTCCATCCCACTTCCACACGTCCTATGTCCACGCGCGTACCCACAATGTTTTCCAGTACACTTCCTACGCCATTCGCCATCCATCGCTGTACAAACGGAATATTCACCAGCAGGGCTATTGCCAGGTATAGGCCCACGATGATGCCCACCAGCCACTGTAATATCCGTTTCGCGTGTCTCATTATTTGGTTTAGTGTATAATACGGCAATTTAAAAACACTACAAAAATACAACATTATTTTCTATTAATCATGCTTTTCTCATTTATTTTTCGTAACTTTACGCCCGTTTAGTGAATCTTAATATTTATTGTTAACCATATGACAAAAGTAATCAAGTTGCGTAAGGGCCTCGATGTCAACCTGAAAGGCAAGCCTGCGGATGAGATTGCCCAAGTGAAATGTCCGGGTGAATATGCACTTCAGCCCGATGATTTCACGGGTCTCAAACCAAAGGTTGTTGTTAAGGAAGGCGACAAGGTTCTTGCTGGTGATGCATTGTTTGTAGACAAGTTGCATCCCGAAGTGAAGTTTACGTCGCCCGTTAGTGGCGTTGTCAGTCTTGTAGAGCGTGGCGACCGCCGTAAACTGCTCTCGGTTCGTGTTAAGTGCGACGAGAAACAGGAAGCGCGTGAGTTCGACGTGAAGCAGGATGTGAAAGCGCTGCTTTTGGAGAGCGGACTGTTCGGATTCTTCCGCAGCCGTCCCTACGACGTTGTGGCTAACCCCGATGACCAGCCCAAGGCCATTTTCGTTTCGGCTTTCAATTCAATGCCGCTGAGTCAGGACTTCGAGTTCATCTTGAAGGGTCAGGAGAATGAGTTCCAGGCAGGTATCAGTGCCCTTGCCAAGCTGGCAAAGGTAAATCTGGGTGTCAGCGCCAAGCAGACCTCCAAGGCTCTGTTGGAAGCAAAGGATTGTGAAGTAACTGTTTTCGATGGTCCTGCTCCTGCTGGTAATGTTGGTGTTCAGATTAATCACGTGAGCCCTATCAATAAGGGCGAAGTTGTTTGGACACTGGCTGCCGAGGAAGTAATCTTCGTTGGTCGTCTGATGCTGACAGGTAAGGTGGATTTCACTCGTACCATTGCTCTGGCTGGTAGCGAGGTGAAGTTCCCCAAGTACTACAAGGTGCTGGTGGGTCAGAAGCTGACCACCCTGCTCGAAGGTCAGATCGAGGACAACGGATACAACGTGCGTATCATCGACGGAAACGTGATGACGGGTCTGAAAACTACGGCCGAAGGTTTCCTGGGTGCTCACAAGACGGAAGTCAACGTTATTCCCGAGGGTGATGACAATGCCGAGCTGCTTGGTTGGATTATGCCTCGCTTCAAGGAGTTTAGCACCAGCCGCAGTTATTTCTCATGGCTCTTTGGCAAGAAGAAGGAGTACAAGCTGGATGCCCGCATCAAGGGTGGCGAGCGCCACATGATTATGTCTGGCGAGTATGACCGTGTATTCCCCATGGACATCTTTGCCGGCTATCTGGTTAAGGCCATTATCTCTGGCGATATCGACCGTCAGGAGGCTCTGGGTATCTACGAGGTTGCCCCCGAGGACTTCGCCATTGCCGAGTTTGTGGACAGTAGTAAGTTGGAGCTCCAGCGCATCGTTCGCGAGGGCTTGGATATTTTACGTAAAGAAAACGCTTGATCGATATGAAAGCTTTAAGAAATTATCTGGATAAGATAAAGCCGAACTTCGAGGAGGGCGGCAAGCTTCACGCATTCCACAGCCTGTTCGATGGACTGGAGACATTTGCCTTCGTTCCTCGCACGACGAGCCGTGTGGGCAGCGTGAACATTCACGATGCTATCGACAGCAAGCGCATCATGAGTTTCGTAGTGATTGCTCTGATGCCCGCTTTGTTCTTCGGTATGTATAACGTGGGCTACCAGAACGCTGTGGCTGCCGGTAAACTGGCAGAGGCAACATTCTGGGGCATGTTCTGGTACGGCTTCCTGGCTGTACTGCCAAAGATTGTTGTAAGTTATGTAGTGGGTCTCGGCATCGAGTTTGTCGTGGCTCAGTGGAAGAAGGAAGAGATTCAGGAAGGATTCCTCGTCAGCGGTATCCTCATTCCGATGATTGTACCTGTAACGACTCCCCTGTGGATTCTTGCTTTGGCTGTTGCCTTCAGCGTAATCCTCGCCAAGGAAATCTTCGGTGGAACGGGTATGAACATCTTCAACCCCGCACTCATTACGCGCGCGTTCCTCTTCTTCTCTTATCCCTCGGCAATGACGGGCGACAGCACCGTATGGGTAAACCAGCAGTCGATTCTCGGCTTGGGCTTCGATGCTCCTGAGGCATACACCGCTGCTACCCCCCTGGGACAGGCTGCAGGTGAGGGCTTCGGTGGTTTCGATTGCCAGCAGATTACCGATGCCGTTACGGGTCTCATCCCCGGCAGTATTGGTGAAACCTCTGTCATCGCCATCGCCCTGGGTGGTTTGCTGTTGCTGTGGACAGGCGTTGCTTCGTGGAAGACGATGCTGAGCGTGTTCGTAGGTGGCGGCCTGATGGGTTGGCTGATGCAGGCTCTGGGCCTCACACAAATCGAATGGTGGCAGCAGTTCGTACTGGGCGGCTTTGCCTTCGGTGCTGTGTTCATGGCTACCGACCCTGTAACCAGTGCCCGCACAGAGTGTGGTAAGTATGTCTACGGTTTGCTGATTGGTATCGTGGCTGTGATGGTACGTGTCCTGAATCCCGGTTATCCCGAGGGTATGATGCTGGCTATCCTGCTCATGAACCTCTTCGCACCACTGATAGACTATTGTGTAGTGGAGCGCAACATTTCGATGCGTGCAAAACGTGCAACTAAAAAGTAAAGGAGGGCTAAGTTATGAAGATTAACACAAATGGAAACGTTTACACGTTTGTCTATGCAACCGTACTGGTTGTTATCGTAGCCTTCCTGCTGGCTTTCGTTGCTTCGGCTTTGAAGCCCATGCAGGATGCCAATGTGGCACGTGATACGAAGAACCAAATTCTGACCAGCCTGAACATCACAGGTCTCAGTGGCGAGGCTATCGACAAGAAATATGCCGAGGTCGTTACCAGTGAGCTGCAGGAGCTGGGTGGCAAGGTCTTCGTTGCACAGGTCGAGGGCGTTACCAAGTATGTTCTGCCCGTCAAGGGACGTGGTCTGTGGGGTGGCCTTTGGGGCTACATCTCGGTCAACGAGGACAAGCAGACTGTTTACGGTACATATTTCGACCACGAGAGTGAAACGGCTGGTCTGGGTGCTCGTATCAAGGAGCGCTGGTTCCAGGAGCAGTTCAACGGCAAGCCCATCTTCAACGAGCAGGGCGACGTTGTGCTGACCGTAGTAAAGAAAGGCAATTCGAAGACCGAAACCGAAATTGACGGTGTCACAGGTGCCACGCTCACCAGCAATGGTGTGGGTGCTATGGTCACCGATGGTCTGAATG
Organism: Bacteroidaceae bacterium; assembly: GCA_017617235.1. GTDB lineage: Bacteria > Bacteroidota > Bacteroidia > Bacteroidales > Bacteroidaceae > Physcousia. The sequence goes on from JAFZWQ010000045.1 coordinate 16,917, forward strand.
CCTATAAGGATTTTCTTAACAAATAAAGAGGAGGAATAAGATATGGGTAAACTTTTTTCTAAGGAGAATTGCGAAGTCTTTTCCAATCCTCTGAACCTGAACAACCCCATTGCGGTGCAGGTGCTGGGCATCTGCTCGGCTCTGGCTGTCACCAGTCAGTTGGAGCCTGCCATTGTGATGGGTCTTTCCGTGACCGTCATCACGGCATTCTCGAATGTGATTATCTCGCTCATCCGCAAGTCCATCCCCAACCGCATCCGTATCATCGTTCAGTTGGTGGTTGTGGCTGCCCTGGTAACCATCGTGAGCCAGGTGCTGAAGGCTTTTGCCTACGACGTCAGCGTACAGCTCTCAGTTTACGTGGGTCTGATTATCACGAACTGTATCCTGATGGGCCGCTTGGAGGCTTTTGCCATGCAGAACGGTCCTTGGGAGTCGTTCCTCGATGGTATCGGTAACGGTCTTGGCTATGCTGCCATTTTGGTTATCGTGGGCTTCGTTCGCGAACTGCTGGGCTTCGGCACCTTGCTGGGCTTCCAGATTGTTCCCGATTTCTGCTACGAGAATGGCTATATGAACAACGGTATGATGACCATGCCTGCCATGTCGCTCATCATCGTTGGATGTGTAATCTGGGCACACCGCTCAATAAATAAGGAGGAGAAGTAGTATGGAACATATGATTAGTCTCTTTGTCCGCTCCATTTTTGTGGACAACATGATATTTGCTTTCTTCCTGGGTATGTGCTCATACCTGGCAGTCAGCAAGACCGTAAAGACCTCTCTGGGACTGGGTGTTGCAGTTACCTTTGTGCTGCTCATCACCGTTCCTGTGGACTATGCACTCCAGATGTACGTTCTTGGTCCTAATGCCCTTGTTGAGGGTGTCGACCTCACGTTCCTGGCCTTTATCCTCTTCATCGCCGTCATTGCAGCTATGGTGCAGTTGGTGGAGATGATTGTCGAGCGCTTCAGTCCCTCGTTGTATGCCGCCCTGGGTATCTTCCTGCCGCTGATTGCTGTGAACTGCGCCATCATGGGTGCCAGCTTGTTCATGCAGCAGCGTGTGCAGATGGATGCCGAAGTCAGCAGTCAGGCCATTGGCTCGTTCGGCGATGCCATTGCCTATGCACTGGGTAGCGGTATCGGTTGGTTGCTGGCCATCGTGGGTCTGGCAGCTATCCGCGAGAAGATGGCTTATGCCGATGTTCCCAAGCCTCTGCAGGGACTGGGCATCACGTTCATCACCGTAGGTCTGATGGCTATGGCCTTTATGTGCTTCAGTGGTCTTAACATCTAATAGTAGGAGGAATATACAATGGATATGAATTTGATTTTGACAAGCATTGGCGTATTCCTGGGCATCATCCTCGTGTTGGTGGCCATCCTGCTGGTAGCCAAGGCTTATCTGAGCCCCTCGGGCAATGTGAATATAACGATTAACGGCAAGGACACGCTGTCCGTAGGGCAGGGTGCCAGTTTGCTTGCAACACTGAGTCAGGAAGGCATCTTCCTTCCCTCGGCTTGTGGTGGTAAGGGCTCTTGCGGCCAGTGCAAACTGCAGGTTGTTGAGGGCGGTGGCGACATTCTCGACTCCGAGAAGGGCCACTTCACCCGTAAGCAGGTGAAGGACCACTGGCGTCTGGGTTGTCAGTGCAAGGTGAAGGGTGACCTCGGCATCAAGGTCGACGACTCTGTAATGGGTGTAAAGGAATGGGAGTGCGAGGTTATCGGCAACAAGAACGTGGCTACGTTCATCAAGGAGTACAAGGTGGCTCTGCCCAAGGGCGAGCACATGGACTTCGAGCCGGGTTCTTATGCACAGATCAAGATTCCTGCATTCGACTGCATCGACTACGACAAGGACTTCGACAAGAGCCTCATTGGCGACACCTATCTGCCTGCATGGGAAAAGTTCGGTTTGTTCCCCCTCAAGTGTACAAACCCCGAACCCACCATCCGTGCTTACTCTATGGCCAACTATCCCGACGAGGGCGACATCATCACGCTGAACGTGCGTATCGCCACTCCTCCCTTCAAACCCAAGGACCAGGGAGCTGGCTTCATGGATGTGAACCCCGGTATCGCTTCTTCGTACATCTTCTCGCTGAAACCCGGCGACAAGGTTATCATGAGCGGTCCTTACGGAGAGTTCCGTCCCGTATATGGCTCGGGTCGTGAGATGATTTGGGTCGGCGGTGGTGCCGGTATGGCTCCTCTGCGTGCCCAGATTATGCACATGCTCAAGGGTCACGGTGTCAGCGACGAAGACCGCAAGCGCCCCATGCACTACTTCTATGGTGCACGTGCGCTGGAGGAAATTCCCTTCCTCGACGACTTCCTGCAGCTGGAGAAGGACTTCCCCAACTTCCACTTCCACCTCGCTCTCGACCGTCCCGATCCCAAGGCCGATGCAGCAGGCATCAAGTACACGCCGGGCTTCGTGGCACCCGTCATGGGCGACACCTACCTCAAGGCTCACGAGGCTCCCGAAGACTGCGAGTACTACCTCTGCGGACCTCCAATGATGGCCAAGACCGTGCTCGACCTCTTGCACTCACTCGGTGTTGAGGACGACATGATTCGCTTCGATAATTTTGGCGGTTAGCGAGCGCAGAGTGCGTAGTTAACTTTTGGCGGATAATAAACGCCGATTATACACAAAAGAAGAGGGACAGCTCAATGCTGCCCCTCTCTTTTTTCTACCCCGGTTGAGTTATTGTTGGGGATAGTAAATCGTACTTGTCTGCTTCACGTCGGCCTTGAAAGTGCAGGCAACATTTTCCTGTGTTCCTGCCTTGACGCCAGCGCCTTTACCCTCGATGTGGAAATAAAGAATCCCCTTCTCATAGCGGCATTTGGTAGCAGTAAACTCGCCACCCACAAACTCAAACTCTGAAGCCAAAGCCTGTGTTTCGGGATTTAAGGCTCTCTGGTCAACAAGCTCGATATCGCCCGTACCCTTACCGGTTTTGAAGTTGCACTCCAGATGTACATCGCAGGGACCATCGAAGAAGGTAAAGCGGTTCTCTTCCGAAGACTGCGGGTTGTTGGCATTACCGCCTATGCCCACGATGTCGAACTCCACTTTCTTGCCGTCGGCAAACGTGGCATACAGCACATTCGTCTTCAGGTTGCTTGAAGGCGTATCATCACCCTCGTCATCACCGCAGGAAGCAAGACCTGCACACAGAAGAGTCACTACACAAAGTGACATCATCCAAAAAAACTTTTTCATACTAATTTTTAGTTAATAAGGTAATTAATAGTCATTTATCAGCGCAAATATAACAACTATTCCCGATACCTCCAAACTTTCGAAACCTTTTCTTCATCTGCCGCCCCCGTCCCCCACAAACAAACCTCCCCACTCGCAAGGAGCGGTGCATGCCTGTGCGGGAGGGATAGTAATGTTGGGGGCGGAGGAATAGTATGGCGAGGACGTTAGGATTACTATCCTTCGGGCGGAGGGATGTGGTGTTTGCGGCATCACTCTGCCCATTCCCGCTAAAGCGCCCCCCCGTAGCCTTGCACAAAATTGCAAATTGACTACCGTCGAATTTGCGCACGCTCGGCAAAGTCGATGCAAGCATCACTCTGCGCTTGCTAAATTGCAAAATTGCATTGCATTTGTTTTTATCGCGAGTGAGCAACAAGAAGAAGAGGATAATTTTAAGTATAAATATTATATAAGTATTTATATATTAATATATTATATAGTAATTATATATAATAATTCCCTTTCTCTATCCTCCTTCGTTTCCCGAAAAATGAAATGCAATGCAATTTTGCAATTTTTCATTTTTTGGAAATGTTCACTACGAAAATAGGAAGTATAAGAAATAAATCGTATCTTTGTAGCAAACTTTGAAAATGCTAACAATCGAACAACTGGGTGACACCAGCTGACTAAACCTATAATAATGATGTTGTTCTAGCAGCTCCCATAATTCCCATAGTTCTCATTGTTCCCAATTACTCCACCCATTATGACTGACATAAAAACGTTTCTTAAGCCGAAAGGTGATTACAAGAATCTCATCGCTTTCCAGAAGACGGAGTGCATCTACGATATCACGCTCTTCTTCGTAGAACACTACCTGCCACAGATTGGTGACCGTACTGTGGACCAGATGAGGCAGGCTGCCCGTTCAGGCAAGCAGAACATAGCCGAGGGCAACGAAACGGGAACGACATCGATGGAGGCATGTATAAAACTGGTGAACGTGGCAAAGGCGAGCCTGAAGGAATTGCAGGAGGATTACGAGGATTATCTACGCAACCACGGCAATCTGTTTTGGGACGTTGACAGTCAGCAGTGTCGCAATGCACGGGCTTGGTGCAGAGAACATTCGAAACCTGCCGACTACATGCGTGTCTGCGAGGAACGTGACGACATCACGCTGGCAAACGTCGCGCTGGTATTGATTCACCAAACCGACTTCCTGCTGAGGCGTCTGTTGGAGAAACACAAACAAGACTTTCTGGAAGAAGGTGGCACCAAGGAACAGATGTCTGCGGCAAGACGACAATGGCGCGAAGAGCATGGGATGGGATACCTTAATGGGAGCTATGGGAAGAACGGGAGGAATGAGAAAACTAAATGATGTGTATGATCGACCTGCACTTCAACCAAAGTTTGGCTACTGGCTACCACAGCGGTTCACAAATTTCTCGCGTGGTGACTGAGGACTGGGTGGCACGAAACATGTTCTGCCCCGTTTGTGGTGCTCCTGTTTTGGGACATTACGAAGCGAACAAGCCTGTAGCAGATTTCTTCTGTGATGACTGCAAGTCGGATTTCGAGTTGAAGAGTAAGGAGAGTAAGACGGCTACTATTGGACACAAGATTGCAGACATTACAAAGGCCGAAGACACACAGACATGTTTTGCCTGTGGGGAATCTGTAATAGAACCGTTGCCATTTTTAGATAATGACATTTAGATTTTAGAAGAATATGGAGAACAAGAATGTAAGCACAACCTATGTACCTCTGCAACCACCGTACCAAATAATTAAGTATGGTAGTCAGGTTGGAATGCAGATAGGGACGCTCATTGCTACATCACAGATAGAAGGCGATGAGCGTAATTTATTTCAGATAGAGACGCATAGCTATCCAGTGGTTACATACAAAAACAAGGAGGCTGTTAATAAAGAAGAGCATCTTGGCGAACAATACTTTATGGAGGGAGTTGTTTGGGATCATGTGCAGTTAGCTCAAGTAACTACACTCTGTTTATCAGATTCTCATTTACCATGGCAGGAATTCATAGATTTGTTGTGGACCGACATATGGAGAAGAGGATACTATTCAGAGCCTGAAGTGAATCTATTTCATAAGCTGGGAGAGTTTGGTGTGAAAGTAGATCCAATACCTCCAGGTAACCACGTCGTACATCTTCAAACATATTGCGGTGATGAACGTCCTACAATGGTAAGAACCGACCGAGACGATATTATTGCATTGAATATCGAGCTTAAAGAAGGCTACTATCAGCAAATGGCAGATAACATATCTATGCAAATCATGAGATACAACTTGTCTTTTGTTTTACCACCGGAGAATAAACCCGCAGGCAAGTGGCATTTAGTATTTACTACTGATGAAGACGTGTTAAAGCATTTGGTAGAATTATTGAACCATCCCCGCAAAAAAATAATGTTTGGTGGTTTTAAAATAAATGCTGTGCAGCCATACGAAGACGAGGTTTGAAAACTAATTTCAAGACAAAATCCGTAAAACACCCGGCATTTGATGTTATGAGTGTTGACAAATACCTATCTTTAGCTGACAAGTTCAGAAAGATGGGTTGCCGTGATAATGCTCTTGTAATGTATTATGTTTTAAATAATGCTGCAAAGCAGAATGGAGATTCTGAGCTAAAAGATTATACGCAAAAACTAATTAATAAATACGTTTATAACATAGAAACTTTTACATATGATATGTCTTTAGATGCAGCAGCCCCTGTCAATCGTGAGCCAGTGAGTCCGCACTCTAATAATATACCACTTCCTGTATCTCGTCCTGTAGGAAATAAAACTTTTAATTTCTCAATAAAAAAAGAAACAAAGGATATGATTAATAACCGTCTTGAACAAGCAAGACTTGTTTTAGAGCGTGGCGGTTATATGAAAGCTGAACAGATACAATGGAGAAATCTGTTCAGCGGAAATACTAAATATGATAAAATAAAATGGACTGGCGAGAAAGGACATATTGTTTATTTTATACAGGCCATACAAGATTATATTCAAAATAATACGGGGTTCGGTATTTGGGAAATTGTTGCAGCACATTTCAAGTGGTATTTTACATTTAAGAACGGAAAGATTGCCGATGAGGATTTTAATCATAGAAGACTCAGCGATGGAAAAGCAAAACAGACAAAGGCGCTGGATAATGCTGCCAGTTGGTTCAAACCTCAGTTGAATCCTAATTACGAAAACGATGATCAGGAAGAAGAGAACCCATATACTTATAATAAAGACTTGACAAGTTCTGAATTGGAATCAGATGCCTGGAATAATGGTTTGGACGTTCCCCATAGCGGTATATCTTATCCTGATTACGATAGTGATATGAATGGTTCCGATTTCCATCTATCCGATGACTTCTAATTCCATTCCAACTGAAGCTTCTTCATTTTACAAGTTTTCACTCCAATTGAGAGAAAAATAATATTTTAATTCCTTGAGTTGATTATCAACTCTTTATGACAATACAGGCAGATATTTATCTGTCTTTTTTTGTTTTATTCCAATAGTAAACATACAAAATTGGAACTGATGTTGCCATGTGTTTAGAGGAACATCCCTCAAATCAAATATCAAGATTATGACACAAAGAAATTTAAAGTCCGCTGCGTGCGGCAACAAGTTCGAGGGCAAGGCCCAGCTTGTTAGTGATGAACCCCACGTGCGTAATCATTATTATATATATAATGGTTACCAAAACTCTCTTACTCGACGTGCGAAGTATTTGATTGAATTCCTAATTGGTCATATTCCCGAACGCAATGTCCTATATGTGAAACGGGAATTTGAAACAGAGTCGCGAGGCAATCAGAACATGATGGCAAATTACATCTTTGGTAAACTGATTGACTCCATTTACTGCCATTCCCTTGAAGATGAACGTCTGCAGGTAAAGTCGGACGGATTGGCTCGCATGATTATCGGGGAGGCAAATCCATTTAATCCAAACAAATATGAGTAAAAAACAAACAACAGCCAAGTCCCTGCAAGGTGGGGACTCGGCTACTTACGTGAGTCGCCCGAAGACGAAGCCAAGTGAGACGTTGAAGGGCAAATTGAACAAGTGGGACAATGGCTATGCCGAATTCATTCCCACGGGTACGCGCGAATCTAATAGAAGAATGCTGAAGCAACTGGGCAACAGCAGCTTCTATAAGTCGGAAGGCGAGAAGGAGTCGAGCTACAGCCTGCACCTGAATGTGGACGGAAAGAGCGAAGACCCCGTTGCTGAGATGTTCCAGCAATTCCAAGTGCTGACTGCCGAACAGCAGAAGCAGAAACCGCAGTTGCCCGATGGTACGGCAGGTCGCATGCTTCTTGACAACGGTCAGGGACTGCAGGTATGGCACGACACGGCGCGTGGCGAAGTCGTTATCCTGACACGCCTTATGTGTTCGCCCGAGATTGAACGCCAGCTGCTGCAGATGCAGGCACAGATGAACGTCTGCATCGGACGTCACCGCACGGAAATCGTTAACCCTAATAATAAATAAGGTATATGGAACAGAATAATCGATTTACTTATCAAGACAACCAGTTCACGGGCGAATGCCTGCCCTGTACGGCTGCCAAGTTCAAGAGTATAGTTTCCAGTGGCTCTGTGGAGTGGCGTATCAACACTCGTCAGATGATAGACCGTGCCATAGAGGACGGACTGTCGTTAGACCCTTGGATAAACGACGCCAACTTCCGTAACTTCTGTCTGAAGCAGGAACAGCGCCCACGTGCCGGTGCCGTGTTTGCAGCACTATCCGTAGAGAAGAAACTCGTGCAGTGGGCCAATTCCCTGAAGATGTGGCTGCCGTGCTTCATCTTTGCCGTAGAAGAGTTCGAGGCCGTACCAAAGACCGACAAGAAGGGCAATCCCGTACTGGATAAAGATGGGCGGTCTGTGATGTTCCGACGTCGGAAACAGTACGCCATAAAGCGTCTGAGCGGCCTGTTTATGTTCGATGGCGACCATCTGCCCATTAATCCGCGAGAGGTGTATGAACGTACGCTGCGTCCCAGTTTCCCATGGCAGGTAAGGTTGGCTCACAAGACATCCTCTGGACACGGTCTGAGACTGGTGTGCGAGGCACGTCCTGAGATAGGCAACATTGCCGACAACCAGATAGAGTTGGCACGCGAACTGGGACTGCTGGGTATGTTGGGGTCAACTGGTAAACCTGTGACCGACAATTCCTGTATAGATGCAAGCCGTATCAGTTATGCCCCACGCCTTTGCGACATTTACTATATTGACGAAGATAAACTTTTTAATTATTAACCCTTTAATTTATTTTGATATGGGACAAATTAAAAACTCAACAGACAACTTTAATGAGAAGTTCCTGGAGTCGTACCGCCAAGAGCAGACCGACCCCACGGACAAGAGCCATGAATTCGACAGCGAAACCACCGTTGCCGAGGGCCAAGTAACTAACCCCACAACTGCAGCCACAACGGCAGCAGCCCTTGCTCCGGTTTCCATCGACGTATCACAGTTGAAGGTGTTCGAGCATCCCGTGTTGGACTTTACCAATGCGTTGTTGCCAGGCGGTGCTCCCGTAGGCAGCAGACACAAGACGGCACTGAAGCTGGCCAGCGACCTTCTGATTTTACAGGACGGTAACGCACAGGCCGTGCAACAGCTGCTAATGCAGTTGCCTTGGGTGAAGGACATCGTAGCCGAACGAGGTCATAAGGAGTTGGACGACATCATGGAAGCCGCCCAGAAACTGAAGCACAAGCGTGAATGCGAGAATCTAACCCCCTTGCAGCCATCACGTGACATGCGCCGTGCCATCGAGCAAGTAACAGGACGCAAGTATGCTGCATTGGTGAAGGAAGTGCAATCAAAGATTGTTGGACAGATGGAAACAAATGGCGTGGACGATGTCATTGTCCTGCTCGAACGTATCGGCAAGGAGATAGAAAAACTGTTCCCGTATTATCCCCTAATCAAACTACTCTGCTATCGTCTGCCGTGCAAGCATTACATCGCGGCATTGTTGACTGGCGGTGCATTCCTCATGACATTGCAAACCCGTTGCTGGTATCGATTCTGGTCGGCTCCTGGACGTAAGTGTCGTTTGAACAGCTTGCTGGCACTCATCGGCAGATTGGGCAGCGGCAAGCACATTGCAGTAGACCTCTACAACATCTTGATGGAACCTGTACGTATTTCCGACCTGCCACAGGTTGAAGCCCTGAACCGTTGGAATACTGAAAGGGACCAGAATTCCGGTGCGTCGAAGAATAAATCTCCGCGTCCCAAAGGCATATATCGCAGACTTCCAGCCGAGACCTCTGCTGCCGGTGCACGAGAGGCAGAAACCAATGCACATGAAATTATCGACGGCGAGGATACGTTCCTGCATGTTAGTCAATTCGATTCGGAACTTGACAACACCCTGCGACAGCTCAAGAAGTCGTATATGGACGCACTATTCACATTATGGCTCAAGTCGTATCACAACGAGCCCCACGGCAGTCTGCTTAAGACATCATCAGCTTATGTGGGTGAATATCCAGTGCATTATAACTGCGTGTACACCGGAACGAACGATGCCTTGGATAAACTGGCCACAATAAGCAACTTTATCAATGGCTTGCTGAGTCGTTTTACATTCGTACCTATGGGCAATTCAAACTTTGAGATGATGGAAGCCCATGACTATGATGAGGCTGATGCAGAGCGTGACCGTCAGTTGAAGGATTGGGCTTTCAAACTTGATTCTACCAAAGGAGAGATTCCCTGCAAGCCCATTAGTGATGCTTTGCATCAGTGGACTGCACGTCGTATGGCCGATGCCAGCGAGAATGGTTCGTTTGCCGAGGAGGATATGATTAAACGCCCATGTTGGCATGGCATCAATTATGCTCTACCATTCATTGTCAGTCGTCATTGGGATCAAATGGTCGAGGATAGTGACGGACGTATGAAGTGCGGCCCTGATTTCAAAACAGATAAGCATGACGTCACGCTGGCATTGATTATTGCTAAGGCTCAACTGGCATTCCAAGAGTATTATTTCAAGGGTATTGCCGAGAAACATTATGACGACCAGCAGACTATGCAGGCATCCAACACACATCATCAGCAGAAGACATGGGTGGGATATCGCCGTCTGCCTAATCCCTTCACACCGGAAGATGTTGATGAGTGTTTTGGCTACGATGGAAATAAAAACAATATCTATAGCAAGATAAAGCGCCTTTGCGACGATGGTATGGCTCAGAAGATTCGTTCTGGCGAAGACAAGGGTAAGTACAAGAAGCTGATGTAGTCGACGCTCTGCTCTTGCTAAATTGCAAAATTGACTACCGTCGAATTTGCGCACGCGCGGCATAGTCGATGCAAGCATCACTCTGCTCTTGCTAAATTGCAAAATTGCATTGCATTTTATTTTTCTTCCTTAGTTCCTGAGGGGTGGCTGTCGTGAGATACCCGCCCCTTAAATTATTTAAGTAATTCTTGAATAAAATGTGGTGAAATATTTGTGTATGTGGAAATTATTTTGTAAATTTGTAGTGAGATAAGGGAGGTGAAAGACCCGGTTCTCAAGAGTGTTCATTATCTTATTTATTA
>JAFZWQ010000002.1 GCA_017617235.1 Bacteroidaceae bacterium
GCAAGTAATCGACTCAGTCGCTTGCGTAACAACGTGGAGCAAGTAATCGACTCAGTCGCTTGCGTAACAACGTGGAGCAAGTAATCGACTCAGTCGCTTGCGTAACAACGTGGAGCAAGAAATCACTAAACTTCAAAATCACTAAATCACTATTTTTTTATAAAAAAGGTGGAGGAAAATTTGGAGGAACGGGAAAAATGTTGTATCTTTGCATCAAAGATGCAAAACACAACACGCATTACGAGCTAATGTTAAATTTGGAATAAAGGAAAAAGAAATATGAGAAGGATATTTGGAATTTGGTTGTTGCTGCTACCGATGGTGCTGATGGCAGCGCCTGTGACACAGGAACAGGCCATGCAGAGGGCACGCGAGTTTGTGAACAAGCGTCCGCAAATGGCACAAGGTGGAAAGCTGAGGGCGGCACGCGCCCCGCTGAAGTTACAAAGCGCACAAGCCACCGCCAGTTACTACGTGTTCAACGTGGGCGAACAGCAGGGCTTTGTGATTGCCTCGGGCGACGACCGCACGCCTGCCATTCTGGGATATGCCGATGACGGCCAGTTCGATGCTGACAACATCCCCACGAACATGCAGGCGTGGCTGGAGGACTACGAACGGCAAATCAGTCTGCTCGACAAATATCCTGCAGCCCAGGCGACGAGTTACGAGGCCGTTGACCCGCTGCTGATAACCACGTGGAGCCAAGATGCACCTTATAATCTGTTGTGTCCTATGGTGGACGGCATACAGGCTCCGACGGGATGTGCGGCTACAGCACTGGCACAGGTGCTTAACTATTACAAATATCCGGCCCAGACAACAAAACCCATCCCTGCCTATACCACTATGACCAGTGAAATCGATATGCCCGAGATTCCCGTAACGGACATCGACTGGGACAATATACTCGATAACTACAACGGAGGCGCAACGGCAGCACAGTATGAGGCCGTAGCCACCCTGATGATGCTCTGCGGACAGGCCCTGGAGATGGACTATTGTGCTGATGCCAGCGCTAGCAATATGTATAAGGAATTCATTGCACTGCGCAACTATTTCGGCTACGACGAGACTGCACGATACGTTATGCGCTCAGATTTCAGTGCCAGTGAGTGGGAGAATCTCATCTATGACGAACTGTACAACGGCCGGCCTGTAATCTATGGCGGACAATCGACCACTCTGGGACATGGATTCATCGTTGACGGCTACGACGGCGACGGTCTGTTCCACATCAACTGGGGCTGGGGCGGAATATATGACGGATACTTCCTGCTGTCGGTGCTGAACCCTTATAACGACGCATCTATCGGCACCAGCGGCACCCGCGATGGGTTTAGCATAGGCCAAGAGGCCGTCGTGGGCATACAGCACAGCACGGGCGAGAAGTTTGACGAGCGTTTTTACGTAGGGGCCATCACCAATAATGGAGAAAAAAGCTACACCCGAACATCCCCGTCGGTCGATTTTCCGGAGTTAGCTATCAGCATCAAAGGAGATGTGGTGACGAGCGAACCGCAGGTGTTCAGTTTTGGCCTTGAACTGTATAAGTCTGATGGAGAGGCCGTACAATTGTTGGCATCATGCTCGACAGAGCTTTCATCCTATTTAATAGAAAATCATGAAGTAGCATTCGAACCTTTCAGCTTTGGAGCAGATCTGGCAGATGGTGACTATTACCTCACGCCGGTGAGTCGTCCTGAAAACGCTGAAGACTGGGAACCCTGCTGGGGAGCGAACGTCAGTCGCATCAAAGCCACCATCAGCGGCAATACGCTGACACTGACGGAGCCCAGGATCGACCTGAGTGGAAAATTTATTCCCGCCGACAGCATAATGGCCTATACCACGGTGAGGGTAGAGGCACAGATTACGAACAACGGTACAGACTTCAACAAATATATCTTTCTGAGCGTTGACAGTACAATAGTAGGCGGACGGATACTTGAGCTGAAAGCAGGTGAAACGGCAACGTTCAGCATCGAATTTGTACCAACAACTACAGGAACTAAAGCATTGACATTATACTATAGAATGAATGGCGAGTATGTACCCTTTGTCACAGACAGCATAAACATCGTGGGACAAGTGGAAGGAGAACCACAGATGACAGGCAGCATCACGCTGACCAATGTCAACAGTGAGGGTAACGTGGAAGAGCCCACAATCAACATGTCGGTAGAGTTCCAGAATATTGGTGATGGTCCACTTGTAAATTCCTGGGGCCTTGTTGTTTTAATGAAACATGACCCGGAGACCCAAGAGAACCAAATCTTGACATACGAAGCAAAACCGATAACCCTAGCCGCAGGCTGCACCACCTCATTCAATGCATCATTTAAAAACCTGGAGTTTGGCAGCAGTTATAGAGTGGCACTAAGCTATTTGCCAACCGGTAGCTATGCCTATTTATTCATAATTGAAAGCATGGTTCCATTTGATGTCGTAGATCCCACGAGTATCAACACGCTTCCGACCACCACCCTGCCCTTCGATGTCTATACCACAGCTGGCGCCAAAGTGAGAAGCCAAGTGACCACGCTGGAGGGATTGCCCAAAGGTGTGTATATCGTTAACAAGAAGAAGATATTGAGAGAATGAGTAATCGACGCAGTCGCTTGCGTAATGAAGAGGAGCAAGAAAATGAGTAAGCGTTAAGCTGTAAGCAAAAAGGGGTTTTTAGTGAAACAAAGTGGAACGGGGTTATTCCAACAAGATGTCATATAACGCCTGTAATTGATGCTTCAGTTTTATAAATCCTAATGTCCTCTGTAGTTTTTTTTCATTCATATACAATCTCTTGTTCACTTCTATCATCACTGAGTGATACTCCACAGGAACAGGGAATGTTTTGCTGTTTGAGAATGGCTCATTGATACCAACCTTATACCCAAACGATTCGAAGAAACGAACCATGTTTTCAATAACGTTCTTTCTCGGACGGGTCTCATCATCATTATATCCTATACATATATCTATATCAGGAGGATTTGAGTTGAGGAGATTTGGTAGGTTCGAAAAACTATGGCAGTCAATAAGTAATGTGCTACCTGAACTATCTACGATTTTCTTCGATACCAATGCGTGGAAATCCGCATATAATCTGAACGATTCAGATAACGTACTAAACGAATGCTTACGAGAATACGAAATACCTAACCCTTCTTCTTCAAGAGGATCCCTAACCAAACGTTCTACATCGCAGAACAGACGGCAATATGGGAACACCATACTCTCTACATGATCTCGTTGCTGTTCTGGCATAAAGAGTTCGTCTGTGTAATAATCGATAAGAAGTCTTTCATCACAGTCCAAGTCACTAAAACCATATCCAGAAAATTCTGGAAATTGTGTTGATGAATGAGGCACATGAAGAATAATGTCTTCGTAAATTCTTTCTTTTTCCATAATGTTGTTATTTAAATTGTTAGACAATAAAGTGGCTATCACCAAGTGGGTCTAACGACAAGTAACAACACCTGCTTTATGAGAATAGAAAAATCCCTATATGCCATTTCTGGACACATAAGGAAATCTACAGTCTTTGAGCTATAATGAGTTTTTGGCGTTTGGCCCACATCTGCTTTTTAGCTCGCCACCGTGGCTCTTCGGATTGCTCTTTCCTAAAGCTCGGTTGGCACGCCCTAAGGCGTTCTTGATGTAAATTTCCGTTGACTCAAATCATTGAGTCCTTCAATTCAGGTGCAAAGTTATACAATAATTCTCATTTACCAAAATAAATAGTGATTCATTAACTCTTTTTGCATTCTTTGGTGGTTTTATCAATCATCTTCGTTTTCTGTATCTTCTTCATAATCGGATTGACCTTCAAAATAACCATTATCATATCCTTCTTCATAACCTTGCTGATATCTAGTTTCGTAATAGTCATAGTAGCTACTCCCATCATCATAGCCATACCCGTGATTTTTTCCGTGACAACCATCATACTTTCCCTGCTCATAACCTTCATTATACCCATCGTCATAGGCATCATCGGGTTTCTTTGTGCTTGAACTAGTTGTAGTGGAAATCTGGGTGTTTAAGTATTGCCGTGTAGCATTCTGAAGTTCAATTTGGCGCTGTTCAATTCTTTGTTGTTTTTGTTTCGTTTTTTCATACTCCATCCTCTTTTTGTACCAATAATTATTCTTATTGGCTCCAGACGAATCTCTATAATTTCCTTTGGGGATGATAACAACAAACAATGCGGACAAACCGATTATTGAGAGTAAGCATCCCCATCCTTCACTTCTTTTACTCATAACAAATATAAATGTTAAAAGGCAAACTGATAATCCACATCAGGAAGTGGCCATAATTCTTCGTCACTTGCAATATCTGTAAGGGTTTTATTACCTAAACTCGTATGATAATGTAATATAGGAACACCTGTTAATTTCTTTAGTAGATTATACTCATAGCTATCCTTTACTTTGTTTTGCAGAGGAAGACATAAAATCACAGCAACAAGAGCATCTTCAATATTAAGAAACGGCAGCGTTAAAGTCTCATTCTTTGTTAATAAACGATATTCATTTTCTTTTGTCCAATCTAACGACTTGGTGAAAAAGATATCCTTATACTTAGTTTCGATTTCTTTTACAGCCTCCCCCCTTGTCTTTGCGCTTAAAAATAAAGCGTTTGTAAAATTACGAAGATATTGAATTTTTCCTCTCTTATGAAAATCGTCAAAGTGGTTGAATTCTTTAAATATCTTGTTTTTTTCAAAAACCAGACATGCACCGTTTCCTTTTTCTCCATAGTAGCCCCATAAAGAATCTATCTCAAAAGCTCTTTTACCCTTTGTGTCAAAGGTAAAGCTCAAGGATTTATACTTTTTGAGTTCTTCTTCTGCCAACTCATTATACACTTCTCGGCTAGATTCTGATATGTCATTCATTTTAGAGAAATCTCCAAATAGTAATTTCTTTGTAGATATTATTTTCAAGGCAGATTCGAATCTAGTATAATGGAAAAGCAAACTTCCATTGTAGGTCATATAGTTAGGCGAAAACTCTGCTGACATAATTTCTATTGTATTTGTATTTATTCTGATTTAAACATCGCCACAGACACATTGTCTTTTTATGAATTAAAGTATATGTCTAATAATCCATAGCTTCTACCCAAAACTTCCATTGTACTTTGGGGATTTCTTTTATATAATGATCATCCTCTGGTGGCAAAATTAAGAAAGACGGATGTAAAGATGGTGAATCTGGATAATTGACATAATAATCATATAAATAATAGGTTTGGATTCTCATAAAGGCATATTTAATATAAGCCCAATCGCCATCACCTGAAACTCTAAGCATTGCATCTTTACAGTATTCTTTAAAATAATCTAGGCCTGTTCTACCTGTATCCATGTGTTTTTCCCACTTGTCATATAATTCTTTTAATGATATAGGGTCTTCATATTTTGAACCAGGAAGAATGGTTACTATACGATAATCCTTATATGTATCCCATAAATACAATAATTGACAATCTGCAATCATAAAATCAATTTATTATTATCAAAAAAGTTTTATAAAATCTAATTTGGTTCATTTTACTCAACGGATGTACGGTATAAATCCAATTATTCTGAGAAATAGACTTCTGTTGATAATGCTCTGGTTCCGCCTTGGCGAAGCTCTGGGGTATTGATGCGGATATCGCAATCAACGACAAAGAGAGTATCGGACTTATTGGAACGGATAACGTTCTCATCGTGCATATCGCTGAGATAGATGTCTGGTGTGGCGTAGGTCCAATTGCGAGGATTTTTCAGTTCAAAGCCCATTTGGCGCATGTAATCGGCAATCTCTTCATCGCTTACAGGCTGGCCCTCAATATAAGGTTGCTCCGCTATAATCTTGAATTCGCCACATTTATTGCGACCAAATCCAAGAACAGTGAGTTTTGTTTCTGGGAAATAAGTATTATGAAGTGAAATTCTGTCGAGGGCAAAGATGGGCTGGATGAAATAGTCGAGCCCAATAGATTTGATAAGCGTGGAGCCATGATCATAAACGACAGCCTCGCCCCCTTCGGCTATCTGTTCTCCAAGACTCTTGGGCAGCGACTCTTCGACACACTCCGTCCAAAGTCCAACAGCCTTAGCCCATTGCTCGATTACAGCTTCTTGCTGCGCTCCAAGTTGGCACTCTCTTTGGTAATCGCTGAGTGCTCCTTGATTCGGCGAATCTGTGCCAGCTTCCGCTCCCGCGAGCAAGGATGCAATGACATTTGTTGTACCTCCCGCTGAGCAGCCATGCTGTTCCTGCGGTGAAAATCGTTGGTAAACCAACTTCCCACTGATGAATTGTTCTGCATAACCATCCAGTTTTAGCAGACCTTCAGGCGTGAAGCCATCGGTGATAATACTGTGCATAGATGCCCAAAAATCTGCGTTTTTCATTTTCTAAAAAATATTATTAATAGATTTACGCCCCAAAGATAGTAAATTAATTCCATATTCTCGCATTTTCGGTTAAAACTTCGTTCGAAATGGGAAATGGGGAATCTGCGTAAGTGGCTAGAAAAAGTTTAAAATGTAGTAACCAGCCTTTGGCACAATATTTGTATGGAGCGTTTTGTATTGGAAAATTTGGAATGGAACATTAAATTGAAATAGCACTATGCAAAAAGGTAACATTGGGGTTACGACAGAGAACATCTTCCCCGTAATCAAAAAGTTTCTCTACAGCGACCACGACATTTTCATCCGCGAGATAGTGAGCAATGCCGTTGATGCCACGCAGAAGCTGAAGACGCTGGCAGGCAAGGGCGACTTCAAGGGCGAACTGGGTGAGCTGAAGGTGACCGTGAGCATCGACAAGGAGGCTGGCACCATCACCGTCAGCGACCGCGGTATCGGTATGACAGCCGAGGAGATAGACAAGTACATCAACCAGATTGCCTTCTCGGGTGCCAACGACTTCCTGGACAAGTACAAGGAGGATGCCAACGCCATCATCGGACACTTCGGACTGGGCTTCTACTCCAGCTTCATGGTTTCGAATCGTGTGGACATCATCACAAAGAGCTATCAGGAAGGGGCTGTGGCACAGAAATGGTCGTGCGACGGCAGTCCCGAATTCACCCTGGAAGAGACCACGAAGGAGGACCGCGGAACGGACATCGTGATGCACATCGACGACGACTGCAAGGAGTTCCTGGAGAAGGACAAGATGATGGGCCTGCTCTCGAAATACTGCCACTTCCTGCCCATCCCCGTAGTCTTCGGCAAGAAGACCGAATGGAAGGAAGGCAAGCAGGTGGAGACCGAGGAGGACAACGTCATCAACGACACTGAGCCCCTGTGGACAAAGAAGCCTGCCGACCTGAAGGACGAGGACTACAAGGAGTTCTATCGCAAGCTCTACCCCATGAGCGACGAGCCCCTGTTCTGGATTCACCTGAATGTGGATTACCCCTTCAACCTGACGGGTATCCTGTACTTCCCCAGAATCAAGAACAACCTGGACCTGCAGCGCAACAAGATTCAGCTGTATTGCAACCAGGTGTTCGTGACTGACCAGTTGGAGGGTACAACAGAACCGGATGGAACAGTCAAGACAGCAGGCATTGTACCGCAGTTCCTGACACTGCTGCACGGCGTCATCGACTCGCCCGACATTCCCCTGAACGTAAGCCGCAGCTACCTGCAGAGCGACCAGAACGTAAAGAAAATCAGCGGATACATCACGAAGAAGGTGAGCGACCGACTGAAGGCACTCTTCAACGAAGACCGCAAGGGGTTCGAGGAGAAGTGGGACAACCTGAAGCTCTTCATCAACTACGGAATGCTCTCGGAGGAGGATTTCTACGACAAGGCAAAGGCATACGCCCTGCTGAAGGATGTGGATGGCAAGTACTACACCTTCGACGAGTACCAGACCCTCATCAAGGACAACCAGACGAACAAGGAAGGACAGTTGGTCTATCTGTATGCCCAAGACCCCGAAAGCCAATATACCTACATCCAGGCCGCTAAGGACAAGGGTTACAACGTGCTGCTGATGAACGGACAGCTGGATACCCCGTTGATATCCATGTTGGAGCGTAAGCTGGAGAAGACCACCTTTACCCGTGTGGATGCCGACGTCATCGACCGCCTCATCCAGAAGGAGGAGACAAAGCGCGATGTGCTGGAGGCTGAACGCAGCGACCGTCTGTCCACCATCTTCAACAGCCAGATGCCCAGAACGGACAAACTGGAGTTCCACGTAGAGGCACAGGCACTGGGCGAGGATGCACTGCCCGTGATGCTGACACAGAGCGAATACATGCGTCGAATGAAGGAGATGTCACGCCTGCAGCCCGGTATGAACTTCTATGGCGAGATGCCCGACATGATGACCCTCGTGCTGAACACCGATGCACCCCTGATTAAGAGCGTGCTGGAGGACAGCGAGAAAGAGACGTCGGAACAGCTACGTCCCATCGAGGCCGAAATAAAGGGTCTGACCGCACGTCAGAGCGTACTGCGTCAGGAACAAGGCAAGAAGAAAGCAGAGGAAATTACGCAGGAGGAAAAGGACGACCTGAAGAAATGCGGCGACGACATCCAGGCCGAGCGCGACAAGAAGAACGAGATTCTGTCGGCCTATGGCAAGCAGAGCGAACGTGTACACCAGCTCATCGACCTGGCCCTGCTGCAGAATGGCATGTTGCGCGGCGAAGCACTTACGAAGTTCGTAAAGCGCAGCGTGGAATTCATCAAGTAAAAGCGGAAACGGGGGGCTATCCCCTCTGATTCAACAGATCAACCGTCTGCATGACTGCCAAAGAGTGGTCGAGCAGGCGGTTCATCGTTTCATAGTCCCTGCGCTGCAGGATGTCGGCAAAAGCCGCAAACTCGGGTGCCAACCGATGAGCGACAGGTGCCAGGGGGATTTCGCGAGGCTGTTCGCCACGCAGACACAGCGTGATGGCGGACATCGTGCTCACAGGCCCGTCGATACGCAACCACCCGTTGTCGGCCTGCAGCAAACCATAGCTGGGGGCATCCGTATCTTTGGCGCCCGTACAGAGGGCCGTCAGTCCGTCGTATTCCAACACCGCTGTACCAGACAAATCAACACCATTGAACCCACGTCGGCACAGGTAATGGGATTGCAGCGGTCGCCCCAACAGCGTGTGTACAAAATGCAGATTATAGATATTGATGTCCATCAGTGCTCCACCCCCTGCTGCTGGGTCGAAGGCTGGCAGCACCTCGCCCCTCAGGTAGGCATCGAGCCGACTGGAACGCTGGCTGTAGTTGCACTCGATATGGCGCAGCGTGCCCAATTGCGGCAGAAGTTCCGTTTTCAGTAATTGGAAAGCAGGAAGGTGCAAGAGGGTTACGGCCTCGAACAGCATCAGTCCCCTACCCCGTGCCTCATCGGACAGCCGTTTCAGTTCGCTGTGGCACAGACAGGCAGGCTTTTCCAGAACGACATGTTTCCCAGCCTGCAAGGCACGCAGGGTATAGTCGAAATGAACGCTGTTGATGAGAGCGATGTACACGGTATCCACCGACGGGTCGGACAAAGCGTCATCGAAGGATGCAGTAGCCTGTGGAATCCCGTATTTTCGAGCCAACGTCTGCGCCTTTTCCAACGAATGTTCGCGAGCCACGATGCTGCGCACCTCTATCCCACGGGTTCCAACAATCACAGGCAGAGCCTCGTGGACAATCTTCCCAGTTCCTATGACACTTAACTTCATCTGATTATGGGGTTGAGGACAAAATAAGGGGACTCCGCAGAGCCCCCTATGATGCAGGAATTACTTCAGACAACGTTTGACAACACGACCATCGGACAGACGGACAAGGGCCATTCCACGAGGACGCGAGGAAAGACGCTGACCGCTGAGGGAGTAGTATGCCACAGGAGTAGCAACGGATGTCGATGCGGAAGAGATGCGCGTAGCTGGGTCGGCATAGACGAATTGCAACGTAATGGTGGGACCTTCATCGATAACCTCGTAACCACCAATAACATTCACCACCGTCTGCAGGCTCAGTTTGGCCGCACATTTCCCATAGGCTGTGGGGAACCACTCCGTAGCGATAGATTGCTGCTGATTGTTCATCTTACCAGGATTCGTGGCAGAGGCCGATACTCTGTCAATATTTATACAGGCCGAAGGGAAGCAGATTTGCATGCTGCCGTTATCCATCTGGGTAACATCGTAGGCAATTCGCAACAGGTCATCGACATCGCCATCGCGACGGAAAGCGCCAAGACCTGAGTTCATGACGATATCGCCAGAACCGTCATCGGCTACTTCGGCATTTGTTATAGTGACCAGACTGCCATTGGGAACGATGGAGCCATCGGATTTAACAAACTCGTAGGAAAAATCCTCTGCGGATGAAAATTGAGCTACGCCCCAGAACAGAGCGATTATTGACAATACTTTCTTCATATCGCTTACTTGATTAAGTATTTCTTACCATTAATGATGTACAGACCCTTTGTGGGTTTCGAGATGCGACGACCACTAGGGTCATAACAACTCTGAACTTTGGACTCTGCACTCTGAACTTCACAGACACCGTCCGACACATCGCCATCGTTGTAATAGATGGGCGTCTCGTGGCGTTCGTCGCCTCCGTAATAGATGCTCTTGATACCAATACGGTCGAATCCGTTCTGATAGAGATAAAGTCCCGTACTCTTGGGATAGATATCCTTGTTGTTCGTAAAGAGATAGGGCAGTTCGTCGATTTCATCGAAAGGCAGACCCTCGTATTCATCCTGATAGAACAGATAGGGTTCGTCGTTGTCGATGTAAAGGGCATAGAAGAGTTTGGACGGATCTATGAAATCGCCCTTATCATCGTAGCAGGGAACACTAATCGCCAATGTGGACAGGTTGTAGCCCCATTGCCAGAAGCGGGTGTCGAGTTCCAAAATAGCGGGAGCAGCAGGTGTTGCGGCCTTCTCGGTATAAGGACGGAACACGGGTTTGGGGAAACGTTCGAAGGTCTTGAGGCTGTCCTTGCTGTTGTTAACAATGAGTGCACGGTCGTTGCACCAGAAACTGCGGGTTTCGGGGTCGTAGTCGAAAACAATATCCAGTTTTTCGGGATTGAAGGTATAATCATAACGACCGCCATAGTAATCATCGCGTTTCTCGATATCGGCACCCATGAAGTAATAGAGGTAGGTCTGATAGGAACCGGCCATCTGCATGGGGAAGGTGATTTTGTTGGTGCTCTCGTCGAAGGTGCCTTTCATCCATGCACTGGGAACGTAGTCCTCGGATACACCAGAGATGTACACCTCGTTGCGAGAGAAACCGACATTCACGAAGTGACCATAGATGCCATGAGTGATGGAATAGCGCTCCGTTACGAGGTCCTCGGGAGGAGTTACCGGCTTGTCGGTTACCTCGGTATATACGGTCTCGTAATCCATGTAATAACTCCACTCGCCATCATAGGCATCGGTGTACACAAGGCCAAGACCCACGATAGTGTCCGTAGCAAGGTCTGCATGAGTATTCTCGAGCACCAGTCGGCTCCAGTCGCCATCGATGCGGAAGACAGCCTTGCCCGTAGTATTTACCGTATAGTCGGCATGAGAGCCCTTCATGGTTATTTCGGCAATCTTCAGACCATACTCGGGCTCATCAATTTTCTCGAACCAATAGTACAGCTGACCATAGGGAATCTCGATTTTGTTGTCCTTGATTTGTCCGCGAACCCAAGCACCCGTAGCAGCACGGGAAATGATATTCTGGAAATAGGCGGTCTTCTTGTCTGGCGAGATAACCACACGGGCAAAACCACCATCCTGCTTCAGGTCGCTGACGAACATGCTGCCATACAACACATCGGTGCAGCCACCAGAGCGCACATAGGTGTGCAATTCACCCTCGGGCTGAGTGAGGATGATGTCGGATTTAGCCCTGTTCATGGAGGCTAATTTGCGACTGGGCTGGGCATAAGTCGTTGTGCCCAACAGAAGTGTAAGTAGAATGAGTAAAAGTTTTTTCATAAGCCTTTATTTAGTTCATAATTTTAAATCTTCAATTTTCAATATTCAATTTCCCCGTTGTTACTTGCTCGACTCCTTTCGAGGTATAGACAAAGGCCACAACGTGCATGTTCTCGACCTTCCAGTCTTTATCCTCGGCAATGGTATAAGTAAAAGTATCGCTCTTGTTATCGCCTCTATCCAGGTGGAAATCGGTCCCCCACTGCCCATTCACAGCATCGCGAAACACGTGGTTGTGCAAGTAGGCGCTGTTCCAATCTCCCTCGGGCATACATTGGCGCTCCATGATGCTATCCTCGGTGAGCCACAGCTGTAACTTTCCGTCCACAGTCCCATCCTGTGCCGTAGAGTTAACCGTTATCGTTATCGTGCGGTCGGATGTATCGAACTGGGCGGAGGCAAGCAATTGCACCAGAGCCGTATCTTGCATCTGGGTATAGACCTGTGTGCCCCACGACTCGTAGTCGCTGGGACTCTGACGATTGACCATTCCGACAGGCTGACTGGAAAGATTCCAATACGTAAAATAATCGTCGCCCATCGCTGTAGTCAATGAATACGGACGATTGCGGTCGCCACGGATATAGCCAAAATCGCCGGAATAGATAGCAACAGCCACCACAGCATCCTGACCATAGGCATCCTGAAGCTTATGGATTTCCTGGGTTGCCTTGGGACAATTTATGCAAGCCTGACCCGTAAAATCTTCGATGAGGACATTGCGCCCAATAGCAGCCGGTTGAACATAGATGAACTGTTCGCTTTCGTCAACGTGGTCGCAAGAGACACAGAGCAAAAGCAACCCCACCCCCATACCCCTCCCGAGGGAGGGTAGTATATTGTTTCGAAGATTAGAAAAAAACATATTACTTAATACTTATTATATTTGTGACCACTCCCCTCCCCCGGGAGGGGGAAAGGGGGTGGAATCTTAGAAATTATAATTATACGACAACGTCACACCCCTACTGGCAGGAACACGACGACAGACACCACCCGAACAATTGAAGCCAGCACGGTTACGTACATATCCCAACTGAATGCGGTGTGACTTGATGTTATAGGTAACACTTCCCTGATAGTAATGGGTGTTGGTCTTACCCACATTATACATATCGGCCAAAGAAATCATCCAATGGGGAACGATGGAGAGTTCGGCCAATCCATAAAGCCAGTCGCCATCGTCCTGGGGCGTATGCAGATACTGGAGTTCGGCACGCAGGGTGTATTTCTTGTTGAATTGATAACGTCCCTCGACAATGCCGATGTTGGAATGTATCATTCCACCGTGCCCCTCCATCACCGTTTGGTTGTATTTCTGATTCATGTACATCAGGTTCATTTTGAACTTCTTGGTCAACTTCCGCTCCAATTGGACATTGATATCCTGATAGTATGTCCTGCCGTCATTGCGTACATGCGAGACGTTCAGTTTCGCCGTCATTCCATATTTGCCACCCAGTTTCGACTTCTTTTTAAAGGTGTAAGCTGCAGAACCCTGTACCGCCCATTCACCATCGGGTTGCGTGGCATAGGGATAGAGGGCCGCCAGCGCGTAAGTATGGTCCATCGTAAAGGCCGGCAGATGATTGATATATGCCGCACGCGAAAGACGGGGGATGTTGCGTTGACTGCGGAAATCCATCAGTTCCGAACGACGTGCCTGCGCCAGAAAACTCATTCCCTTCTTGGAATACGAAGCCGAAAGCATGCCCACCTGACCGCTACTGTAGTCATAGCTGTTGATGAGTGTGGGGTCTTGTGTCTTAAAAGCATATTCTGCCAAGAAACCAAAGCCATGAGTCTGCAGATTGGTACGGAAATCGAAGGCGTTGACAAACTTAGGGAAATTGTAACGATGTGTAGGGTCGGCCATAACGAACTCGTCCTTTTCGTATTTGTTGACCCACGAACCGCCCACAGAAAGGCGGACATCCTTCTCCTGCATCTTCTTGGCCCACTCCTCAAGGTTCAACTCCACATCGGCGCCACTAACGGTGTTCGTCTTCAAGGTCCAATAGGTGCGCTGTAAACCGGAAAGAGCCTTCAGGGTGATACCTTTATAAGGAGTGTAAACGATGCGACCACCCAATAAGGAATTGTCGATACCCAAAGAGCGCTCTTCATAAGTTCGCAGGATGAAGCCAGAACCGAACTGTTCGTAGAACGAGCCTCCCGTAATCTCTACGTTCTTCAGTTTTCCCTTCACATAAATGTTTGGGAAACCCCAGCCCTTGAAATCATTAGCATTATCGTTGAAACCGGGCATAGGGAACTGTGTAAACTCGAAACGGACACCTGCATCGACGTATTTCGACTGCAAAGCGACATCGGCATAGGTGTTTGTCATAAAGTAGTCGTCGTATCCCGTCGGACTCCCTTTCACGAATCCTGTCTCCGTATCCTTGTTGGGAACCAACATATCGCTTTGCACACTACCGGAAACCACAACTTTGTCCTGGGCCACGCCCTGCGTGGCAATTAAAAATGAAAAATTAAAAATTAAAAGTGCTATGCGCTTCATAATCTCTAATCCTTACTTTGTAAGTTCGCGAACTTTCTCAATCAGTTCCGTTTCAGCCCCATCGGTATAGCCGTTGTGCTTGTATACGATTTTTCCTTTGCCATCGATAATGAGGGTGAAGGGTATCATCTGGATGCCCAATGCACGACGGAAGTCGCTGTTGGGATCGAGCAATACATCATATTCCCACTCGTGTTCATCGACCAAAGGTTTTACCTTATTGATATTCTGGGCTTGGTCTGTGCTGACGGCTATCAACTTTACACCCGTCTCCTCCTGCCAGTCCTCATACACCTCCTGAATAGCACTCAGCTCGCGGTTGCAAGGTTTGCACCATGTGGCAAAAAACGAGATGATAAAGGGTTTCCCATTGTTGCTCAACGTATCGGTCTTCACCGTCTGACCGTCCATCGTCTTCAGCGTAATAGCAGGAAGCTGAGCATGGACTTCGCCAATTGAAAATTGATAATTGGACTACGCAGATAAGCAGGACGGCTGTTAACAATATCCTTTTCATAATATTTCGAATTTATTTGATTACTTTTTTACCGTTCCTGATATAAATGCCCTTTCGAGGCTTCTCCACCTTACGACCACTCAAGTCGTAATAACCTTGAACTTTGAACTTCGTACTTTGAACTTCAATAATGCCATCGGCATTTGTAACGTGTCCCTTGTTGCAGTTAACGACCTCGCCCGTTTCTGTATTGATGAGGACAGCAATAACTTCGAGTTTGTTTTTATCGACTACGTCCGCCGTTTCTTTATATATGACACCATCCACGGTATATGTCCTTGTTACATAAGGGAAGAGTTCATGTTCGGATATGTCGAAAACGTAACTGTATTCATAGGGAATATTTTCCTGAAGGTTGACAGGAAGACTTTCCTCCAAACCTGCTCCATACTGAGCCGACTGGGCGAGGACGACCTCGTTGTAGTGGTAGTCATATATATTATATGGTGCAGTAACAAAATAGTCAAAGTATGAATTTCCAGTCGCGGCATTACCAGAGAATGCATTACTCTGTTTCCATTCTGCATAGTGCACATCGTTGGCAATCAGGATGTAGCCAATACGATAGGGGCTGTTGGAGAAATCGCGAATGAAGGTTGTGGTACTGGTGGCCTTGATTTGGGTCTTTTCTTCATTTATCCATTCACCCACCACAGAGATATTGGCTGGGGCAATAATGTTACGACGCTTTTCCCAATCGCTCTGACCATCCAGGGGAGAAAAAGCAGCTATGCGATCAATGAAGGCTGCAGGCAGTCCACTGGGATCTGCAGGCAGGTATGCTGATGGAGTGAAAGACATTTCGTCCAGTGTGTGATAAGCCACACCCACATAGTCGTCGCCATTCTTGTCGGACAGTTGTTCCATCCCTGCCAGATATTTCGGACAATACTGGCACCACGTACCCGTATATTCCTCTATCAAAGGCTTGTGCAGAGGGAGCTCGCTAAGGTAAACCACAGGAGTTTCGGTTTCCGCCAAAGGGTCTTCGTTTTCCACTCCATTTACCTTAGTAATACGGAACTTGGCAGGATAACTGCCAGCTTCGGAAACTGCAGGAATAGTAGCCGAGAAAGTAGTACTGCGGCCATAATAACCACCTGATAGTGATTTAGTAAGCTGTTTTGTCTCTTTCTTATCTGCCACTTCTATTTCATACTCTATATTCTTGATGGCTTCCGTTCCGTGATTCACCAATGTGAGCGTTGTGGAGATACTTTTTCCAATATTTGTGTACAGATTGTCGGGTGCCACAAGCATTGCCGCATTCGCCTTCACACGATCGCCACCGATGAGCACAACAAGAGCCGGTGAACCCTGATTGGCTATTCCCACCCATTTCTGATAGGTACGCGAGGTGTGAATAAGCAATCCATCGGGATTCTCAGTAGCAATTGTCATAACAGGTGTTCGGTTCGGGTCGACATCATTACTGGCATCCAACGAAGTCACCTTGAAGGAATAGCCTGCATAGAAACCTCCCTCCTGAATCGTGTAGGGTTCGCTGAACCTGGCCTCTGCCCACTTCCCATTGGGCGTAACTTCCACACTGACAATGTCTGGAGTCATAACTTTGTCAACCAGCGTCAGTTCCTTAGACAGCCATCCCTTGTATTCTTGAGCATTCTTTGCATTGGAATTCACAGGTATACGGATTCCTCTAACTTCCATACCCACCAATGTAGGGTCGGTAAGATGTAAGGCGATGTCGTAGGTTTCGGCCTTTTTGGTACCATAGGAAGAAAGCGTGCCTGTTCCCTGATAAATACCAAAATAGATTTCGCCATCGGCCTTTACCGAGAGAACACACAACAGGCAAAACAGAATTGCCCCAAAACGTTGACCTAAATTGCACATATTAGCAGTAATTACCTTATTATATTATATCACAGGGGCAAAGATAAACAAAAATCCGTATATATTTCACATTTTTTAGGATAAAAATGGGTGTATATCAAAAGTTTTACTAACTTTGTAGCGATAATATTAACAAAATCAATCTCAATGAGCGATAATAACAAGCCTTATGTAATTGGTCTCGACCTAGGTGGAACCAATTCCGTTTTTGGTATCGTTGATGCCAATGCTAATGTGATAGCAGAAACTTCAGTTAAGACAAGAGGACACAACGACGATGCACAGCAGTACGTTGATGACTGCGTTGTGGAACTTCGCAAAATTATCGACCAAGTGGGCGGTCTCCAGAAGATTCGCGCTATGGGTATCGGTGCCCCTAACGGAAATTATTACACCGGTTGCATAGAGTTTGCACCCAAT
This sequence comes from Bacteroidaceae bacterium, assembly GCA_017617235.1. Classification (GTDB taxonomy): domain Bacteria; phylum Bacteroidota; class Bacteroidia; order Bacteroidales; family Bacteroidaceae; genus Physcousia. Next base: position 17,312 of record JAFZWQ010000002.1, read on the forward strand.
CTGGTATGGGCTCACAAGATTGTGCCTCTGGCCAAGATGTTCAGCGATGCGCTGGAGGGACTGCCTGTAGCACTTACGAATGACGCCAACGCTGCAGCAATCGGTGAAATGACGTATGGTGCAGCACGTGGCATGAAGAACTTTATCATGATTACCCTGGGTACAGGTGTGGGTAGCGGCATTGTGGTAAACGGACAGATGGTATATGGTTGCGACGGTATGGCCGGCGAACTGGGACACGTTATTGTAGAGAAAGACGGACGCGACTGCGGATGTGGTCGCAAAGGTTGTCTGGAAACCTATTGCTCTGCCACAGGTATCACCCGCACAGCACGTGAAGTTTTGGAAACAACCAACAAACCCACCATATTGCGTGATATCCCCATCGACCAAGTAGATGGTTTGGCCATTACCCAAGCTGCTCGCAAAGGAGATGCCGTCGCTCTCGAAATCTTCGAGTTTACTGGGCGCAAGTTGGGCGAGGCATGTGCAAACTTTGCTTGCTTCAACAGCCCCGAAGCCTTTATCTTTTTCGGCGGTCTCAGTAAAGCCGGAGACCTCATCATGGACCCCATCAAACGCGCATACGACGAGAACGTATTGAAAATATATCAAGGCAAAGCCAAAATGCTGGTCAGCCAACTCGATGATGCTAAAGCCGCAGTATTAGGCGCGAGCGCCCTGGGATGGGAAATCGCTCCCGAATAAGGGTTAGAAAGTATAATATCAGAATAAACCAAACTAAAAGAGTTATGTTAAAGAAAATCTTTACCCTGCTGGGTATAGCGGCCACGACCCTTGCCCTGCAATCCTGTTTCGACAAGGACTACGACTTGGAAAACATCGACAAGACGTTTGCCATTGGCTCGAACGACGATATTATCTGGCTGCCCTATAGCAGTACAGGTGACATCGTAATTGGCGATTTCTTAAAAGTCAAGGATGGTGACTACATCAAGATTTTGAAGGATGCCGATGGAAAAGATTACTACTGTTTGGAAGCCGGAGGTGAATTCAACATGCAAGTTATCACACCAACAAGCACGGAATGGGCTTATATGGCCGCCACGGGTGCCACTTTCCCATACTCCTTCGACATTCCCGATGACCCCAATGCAACAAACATCTCTATCGACCTTTCGAACAGACCCAAAAGTCTGGATGACCTGAAACTTGACCTAAGCAATCCCCAGATTCGTCTGGTTACCGACAACGGAGCCGATGTGGATATCACATGCGATATGACTTTCGATTGTTTCGACAAGAACAATGTAAAAGAAGCTACAGGCGTGGACCTTGCTGTCTTTACCGCAACACCAGGAACTTCTTCATTCTACTTTGCTGATGAAAAAGCAACAGAAGAGCCTGCCGGATTCAGTTACATTAAATCCACGAACCTGCACAACAAGGTTATTGATATGCCCAACAGAATCGAGTTGAAGAAAGAGAGCATGAAGATGACCTTGAACTCTGCAGCAGCTTTGGACAAGAGATACGACTTGAAGAATAACTTCAAATTGTATGCCCCCCTTTATTGCGGTCCTAATTTTGAATTTACCAACGAAAGTAATGAAAAGGGACTGTATAACGAGTTGGAGATTGATGACGACTTGGACATCAACATCAAGGCTATCTATTTACAAGCGGACATTGTAAACAACATGCCTCTCGATCTGACTCTCGAAGCAGAGGCTATTGACAATAACGATAAAGTTATCAAAAATATCAAGCCTCTCAAGCCCCAAATGGCAACTGCAGGAACAACGACCAGTATTCAGCTTCAGTTGGAGACCTTAGATAAGTCCGACATTACAGCGTATTTGAAAGAAGACGCTACCACAAAGTTAGACGGTGTAAAGCTCACTATTAAGGCAAGTGGAAATACCACCAGTAACATAAAGCCTCTTCGTCCCACCGATAGCCTCAAGGTCAAGAACATGCGCCTGGGTGTTTCTGGCGGTATAGTTATCGACGCAAATTAATAACCTCCCCTAAACGACAGAAAGCTATGAAAAAGATATTCAGATTTGCATTAGCATCCATTACATTCCTGTTCGTACAGGGACAGGCATCAGCTCAGAACCTGAGCAGTGCATATTTCCTCGACGGATATGCACAGGGACACGAACTGAATCCCGCCAAGGAATACGACCGCAAGGGATATTTTGGTTTCCCCTTAAGCAACGTTAATGTAGGCGTCAAGGGTAACCTCAGCCTCAAAGATGTTCTTTATGTCCGGAATGGCAATACTGTAACCTATCTGCATCCTGATGTTGATTCAAAAACGGCGATGAGTGCTTTTAACAAGAACAACAAGATGCTTTCCGACCTCCGCTTAGATCTTATCAATGTGGGATTCCATGCTATGAAAGGTTACAACACCATTACTGTTGGCGTACGTTCAAACGTGGGAACAAACATTCCCTACGATCTCTTTGACCTTACAAAGAACCTCAGCAATAAAGACTACGACATCAACAACTTTGGTGCTACAGCTATGGCTTGGGGCGAAATTGGTCTTGGGCACAGCCATCAAATCAACAAATCGTGGCGTGTCGGTGGTAAGTTCAAGATTTTGGTAGGCGGTGCTTATGCCAAGTTGAAAATGGACAACCTGAAGCTCGAACTGCAGAACCCCAACCAATGGACTGCTACAGCAAACGCTACAGTAGAAGCTGGTGTCAAAGGCTTCACGTGGGGTGCACCCGAGACTAAGGCGTATTCTCCTCAATATATTGTTGAGCATCCGGGCTCTCCCGCCACCTACCAGCAGATTGACTTCGACAATATCGATATTGACAAACCTGGTATTAATGGTTTTGGTGCTGCCTTCGACCTGGGTATGGAATGGGATCTTGAGAAACAGTTCAAGGTTAAGGGTCTGAAGGTTAGTGCCAGCATTCTCGACCTTGGTTTCATCAAGTGGAAGAACGTATCCTTAGCCCAAAACAATGGTGACTCCTTCACTTTCGACGGATTCGATGACATTAAAGTAAAGAATGGTAACGGTACAAAGTTCGAAAATCAGGGCGACGACATTAAAGATTGTCTCGCCGACATGTATCGCTTGCAGGATGGTGGTAAGACCAGCAAGGCCACACCCCTTGGCGCCACGATGAACATCGCTGTCGAATATGCTCTGCCTTCTTATCGTCATTTGAAGTTCGGTTTCCTGAGCACCACTCGCATTCAGGGCACATACAGTTGGAACGAGGAACGTTTCGCCGTAACAGTTAGTCCTGCAAAGATGTTCGAAGTAAGTGGTAACTTTGGTGTCGGCACACTGGGTGCCAACCTTGGTTGGATTCTGAACTTCCACCCCCGCGGCTTCAACCTCTTCCTCGGTTCCGACCATTGTGTTGGCAAGCTCAGCAAGCAGGGTGTACCCTTGCGTAGCAACTACGACTTCTGCATGGGTATCAACTACCCCATCGGAAAGAGCCGCATTGAAAAGAAGAGCAGTAGTAGCAGCAGCAAATCTAGCAGCAAAAAGTAATCATCCATAACAAATAACACAAAACCGTGAGCTATCCCCTAGTTCACGGTTTTGTTCTCCTTCTTAGGACCTTAAAACTAAATGCCCCGTTTCCAGTTCGAGATATGTGCCAATGGCGTTGAAAGTTGTATAGCCGCCCAACAGGGGGGAGCCGACCGAGTGGAGCTGTGTGCCAATATCCCTGAAGGCGGTACTACCCCTTCGTATGGCGAAATAAAGATTGCCCGCCAGATACAGACCACAACACGCTTGCATGTCATTATTCGCCCACGAGGAGGAAATTTTGTATACACAGACCTGGAGATAGAGCGTATGATGGCAGACATTGAAGTGTGCCGACAATTGGGTGCCGATGGTGTTGTCTTCGGCTGCCTAACCCCCACTGGTGAAGTCGATATGCCACGATGCAGGCAGTTGATGGAGGCAGCAAAGGGAATGTCCGTAACCTTCCACAGAGCTTTCGACCGCACAAGAGACCCACATCAAGCACTGGAGGATATCATAGCACTGGGATGTGACCGTATTCTCACCTCAGGACAACAGCCTACAGCAGACAAAGGAACATCCTTATTGCACGATTTAAACTTGCAAGCCGAAGGACGCATCATTCTGTTGGCAGGAAGCGGAGTTAACGAGGAAAACATTCTACGCATCCATCGTGAAACAGGTATTCACGAATTCCACTTCTCGGCCCGTGAGCCCGTAGGCTACGATGACCCCGAATTTGGGAAACGGATGCAAACTACCGCACAACGGGTACGGAACACCATCAAGCGTCTAACGCTAATTCTCATTGTACAACTTTCCCTGACAGGTATTCTTCAAGCCCAGGATATTACAAAGGCTTTTCAAGAAAAGGAAAGCGTCATTGGCACGCAATACACCCAAGGCATTAGTCAGCTCGAGAATACAGAGGAACAAGAGGCTCTGCGTTTTCTCTATGCCTATATGCCACTGGCAGACATTACAGACTATCCGTTGGAATTTCATCTGCAAAACGTGCGTGCCAGTTTTCAAGCCCGTCAGGAAATGCCTTGGGGCAAGAAGGTGCCAGACTTGCTGTTCCGCCATTTTGTACTGCCTGTCCGTGTAAACAACGAAGCGCTTGACTCATCGCGAGTTGTCTTTTTCCGAGAACTGAAGGAACGTGTCAAAGGAATGGGAATGAAGGAGGCCATACTGGAAGTAAACCATTGGTGCCACGAACGGGTTACCTATGCTCCAAGTGACGGACGGACGCTCTCGCCTCTGGCCTGCATCAAGAATGCCCTAGGCCGTTGCGGCGAGGAATCCACATTTACGGTATCAGCTTTACGAAGTATCGGCATACCAGCACGTCAGGTTTATACCCCACGTTGGGCACATACCGACGACAACCATGCATGGGTGGAAGCCTGGGCCGACGGACAATGGTACTTCCTGGGCGCCTGCGAACCCGAACCCGTCCTGAATCTCGGATGGTTCAATGCTCCAGCCTCTCGGGCAATGCTGATGCACACCCGCGCCTTTGGCGATTACCGTGGTCCAGAGGAAGTGATGCTTCGTACATCGTGCTTCACCGAAATCAACCTCATCGACAACTACGGTTCCAGTGCACGCATCGACTTTCGCATTGTCGACGAACGCGGAAAAGCGGTTAACGATGCACGCGTTGATTTCAAACTATACAACTATGCCGAATTCTGCACCGTAGCTACGAAATACACCGATACGAAAGGACGCACTTTCCTTACCGCTGGCAAAGGCGATATGTTGGTATGGGCAGCGAAAGACGGAAAGTTCGGATGGAAGAAAGCCTCGTTTGGTAAGGACAAAAGCATAACTATAGCCCTTTCCAAAAGCATAAAGCACGAGGAGACGCTTGACATTGTGCCGCCACCCGAACGTGTACTGATACCCGAAGTCCCTGTCGAACTGAAACAAGAGAACCAACGACGGCTGATCAACGAAGATTCGTTGCGACACGCCTACGAGGCAACCTTCATCTCAGGAGCAACGGCTCAGCAATACGCCCCACGATTCACAAAATTTCTCACCAAGAGCAGAGGAAACTGGCCCGTCATCCTTACCTTTATATATAAGAACCGGAGCCAAGAAGAACGTGTCTACCAACTGCTGTCCACGCTCAGCGACAAAGACCTGCGCGACATGCCTTTGGAAATTCTGGAAGACAACCTCATGGCCCAAAGCGACATACTTTGTCCGCGTGTAGAAAACGAAATGATACTGCACCCCTACAAGCATTTGTTCCAGGATGCATTCGATGCCGATACGAAAATGAAAATGCAACAATCCCCCATGCTGCTGGTAAAGTGGGTGAAGGATAACATTCGGTTGAATCCCGACAAAAAAGCACTACGCATCGCCCAAACTCCTGTGGGCGTATGGCAGTCACGACTTACCGACACCCGCAGCCGCGATATATTCTTCGTGGCAATGGCCCGCTCGCTAGGCATCGAAGCACGCAAAGATGTGGTAACTGGGAAAGTACAGTACAAGACGAACGGTAGCTGGGTAGATGTAGACTTCGAGGCAACGCAACAAGTTATAAGTCCCAAGGGTACGCTTTTATTAACCTATGAGCCGACGAAGTATGTCGAAGACCCAAAATACTACAGTCACTTTACGATTACACGCATTACGTCCAATGGAGGAACCAGTCTGCTGAACTTCGAAGAAGGACAAGTCGATATGGGCGGCGGAACCAGTTGGAGCAACACTTTCAAGAATGGGACACAACTGGATGCTGGAACCTATCTGCTGACCACAGGAACCCGACTTGCCAACGGAAGCGTCTTGGCCACAAACCGGCTATTCACCATCGAAGAGGGCAAAACCACCACTCTCCCTCTTATCCTTCGTCGAAGCGATAGCGATGTTAGTGTCATTGGTTCCTTCGATTCCGAAAGCAAGTACACCCCCATCTCTGCCCCATCCTCGTCGCCGGCCTCCATTTTGAGTCAGACGGGACGTGGATACTTCGTCGTGGGACTCGTAGGAATGGGACAGGAACCCACAAATCACGCTCTGCGCGACATCTGCAAAGTCGGCAAAGACTTCGATACATGGGGACGCCCATTGCTGCTCCTCTTCGAAAGTGAGGGAGAAGCCCGCAAGTTCAATGCCGACGATTACGGAACCCTGCCGCATAATACTCTTCTGGGCATTGATACTGACGGCAACATCCGCCGGCAAATTATGGAGAACATGAAACTCACAAACCATCAAATGCCCGTCTTCATCATCGCCGACACGTTTAACCGCGTGGTTTTCTGCTCGCAAGGCTACACTATCGGACTAGGTGAACAACTGCAACAGACCATCAAAAAGCTATAACTCCAAACGCAATACAAACAATAAAACACCATACCATGAAGCGAACGATTTTACTACTTTTCACATTGTTACTGACAACGGTCTCCTGGGCCGAGAAAGTTGAGAAAGTCAGACAACTCAACAAGCAAGCTGTTGAAGTAATTAGCCAAGAGGGAGACGTTATGACGCTGGACTTCTACGGACCAAACATCGTACGTCTGTTCCTCGACCCGCAGGGAGGAATCCTACGCAGCCCGTCGGCAACGCCCCCAGCCGACATTCTTGGTCCCCACCCCCGTAAGGACGCATGCATCAGCATAAAGGAGGAAGGTGGAAAGGCTCTCGTGCAGGCCAAGGACGGCATCCGTATCGAGATTGATAAGGGCACAGGCATGCTCACTCTGTACAATGAGAAAGGAAAGGCAGTAGTGTCACAATCCGCCCCCATCGTCTTTGCCAAAGGCGGCTATACTTTGCAGTTGAGTGCGACTGAGGACGAATATTTCTATGGTGGCGGTGTTCAGAACGGACGCTTCTCGCACCAAGGAGAACGCATAAGCATAGTAAACACCAACTCGTGGACCGATGGCGGTGTATGTTCGCCAGCCCCCATGTATTGGTCCACAGCAGGTTACGGTGTGCTTTGCCACACGTTCAAACCAGGTTATTACGACTTCAAGGGGAGTGTAACCATACATCACGACGAACCCTACTTCGATATGTTCCTGTGGACAGGTTGCAACCCTGTTTGTCTGCTCAACGGATACTACCAGTTGACGGGCTATCCAGTACTGTTGCCAAAGTTCGCATTCTACGAAGGACACCTCAATGCCTATAACCGCGACTATTGGAAGGAGACGGACGACGAGAAACGAGGCGTCCTGTTCGAGGACGGGAAGCGCTACATCGAAAACCAAAAGGCTGTGGAGGGAGGAATCCGCGAGAGCCTCAACGGCGACGTTGGCGATTACCAGTTCTCGGGCCGGGCAGTCATCGACCGTTACCAGAAGGCCGATATGCCATTAGGATGGGTGCTGCCCAACGACGGTTACGGAGCCGGCTATGGACAGACGGAAACACTGGACGGCAACATTGCCAACCTGAAGGCCTTTGGCGACTATGCCCGTGAACGAGGTGTCGAGATAGGTTTGTGGACACAATCCAACCTGCACCCCATCGATTCCATACCCGCTCTGCTTCAGCGCGACATAGTGAAAGAGGTACGCGACGCAGGTGTTCGTGTCCTGAAAACTGATGTAGCCTGGGTGGGCGCAGGTTATTCATTCGGACTTAACGGCATCACAGACGTGGCACAGATTATGCCCTATTATGGCAACCAGGCCCGTCCGTTCATCATTTCCCTCGACGGCTGGGCCGGTACGCAGCGCTATGCAGGTATCTGGACGGGCGACCAGACAGGCGGCGAATGGGAATATATCCGCTTCCACATCCCCACCTTCATTGGTGCCGGTTTGGCAGGAATGTCGAACATCACGAACGATATGGACGGAATTTTTGGAGGAAAGAATCTGGCCGTGAACATTCGCGACTTCCAATGGAAGACCTTCACCCCCATGCAGTTGAATATGGATGGTTGGGGCTCGAATCCCAAATATCCACAGGCCCTTGGAGAACCCGCCACAAGCATCAACCGCTCGTATCTGAAGCTGAAGTCGATGCTGTTGCCCTATACCTATACTTACGCCTATGAGGCCATTACCCGAAAGCCCCTCATTCGCGCCATGTTCTTGGATGAACCAAACGCATACACTATGGGGAAACGTACTCAGTATCAGTTCCTTTACGGCCCCAGCATATTGGTTGCGCCCATCTACGAAGAAAGCGAGGTGCGCAATGGAATCTATCTTCCCAAGGGCACATGGTACGACTACTTCACAGGCGAGGCATACGAGGGAGGCCAGGTGCTGAATTCTTTCGATGCTCCGCTGTGGAAACTGCCTGTATTTGTTCGCGAGGGAGCCATCATCCCCATGAACAATCCCAACAACAATCCCTCGGAGATAGACGCTTCGCAGCGCATCGTCGAGGTTTATCCATCCGCCAAACGCACCAGCATTGATGTTTACGATGATGATGGGAAAACGGATGCCTACTTGGCTGGCGCATTCCAGACTCAACACATTGAACAGCAAATGACGAAGGGAAAGGCCATCGTTACCATTCTGCCAGCAGAAGGCAAGGAGTTCGAGGGTCTGACGAAGGTGAAGAAGACACGCCTTGTGGTGAATCTGATTGGCGAACCTAAGAAGGTTGTGGCCAAAGTGAACGGCAAGACCGTACAGGCCGACTGGACCTTCGGACAGGAACCCATGATGGCGAAAATTGCCATCCGCAGGCCCCAGCAACTCGTCATCGATGTGCCAGAGGCCAGCATCTACGACAAGGTGGAAGTTACCATCGAAAGCAAAAAGGAAGAAGCAAAGAGTCAAAGCGAAGCAACTGTCACGCTGCAAACGCCCAAGGCTGGCGAATGCAAGGCTACAGCCTATACCCTCACCCCCACGTGGCAGGCTGTGGAGGGAGCCGATTTCTATGAAATGGAATTCGAAGACATGCGCTACACCAATATACGGCAGACGGTGTATACTTTCGACCTGCTGGAACCTGAAAAAGAATACCACTTCCACCTGCGTGCCGTGGGTAAGCAGGGAACGAGTGAATGGGCAGATTTGACCTTCAGCACAGCGGCCAATCCGCTGGAGTTCGCGATGAAGGGACTGACTGCCACCTGCAGCGTTGCCGACCAGCCAGGAAACGGGACACAACGGCTCTTTGACCTCGACGATAGGGGGGAAATCTGGCATACCAATTGGAGTCAGACAAACGCCACTCCGTTCACCATCGACATCGACATGCATGCCATAACAGAAATCGAACGCATACAGTATGTTCCACGCGACAATGCAGGCAACGGAACGCTGCTTGCTGGCTCCGTGAGCCTGAGCCTCGACGGTAAGAACTGGAGCACACCGCAGCCCTTCCGCTGGCAGCAGAACAACCTGCCAAAGGACCTCGTTATCAACGCCTTACAGTCACCCATCGACACGAAAGAAGTGCGCTATATCCGCATCGCTGTAGACAAGAGCGTGGGTGGATTCGGTTCTGGTGCAGAACTCTTTGTGTTCCGCAAGCCCGATGCTAAGGTTCTCATCCCAGGCGACATAAACCAGGATGGCAAAATCGACGAAAACGACCTGACCTCGTATCTCAACTATACGGGTCTGAGGCAGGGCGACGGCGACTTCGACGGCTATGTCTCTGTGGGCGACGTTAATCGCAATGGACTCATCGATGCACAGGACATCTCCTATGTCGCCACACAGCTCGAGGACGGAGCAGGCCGTTCCAGCGGCACATTGGCAGGCAGCATCAGTCTGAAATTTGAAAGCCGCAAGTACAAGGCAGGCGACGAAATCGTGGTTACGGCAGTGGGCAACGGGCTGCAGGCAGTCAACGCCCTGAACCTGGTGTTGCCCTACAACCAACAGCAGCTGCAGTTCCTGGGTGTAGAGCCGCTGGCCGTTGGCACGATGCACAACATGACCAACGACCGCCTGCACACCAACGGGGAACGGGTGCTCTACCCCACCTTCGTCAACCTGGGGCGCCAACCCGAACTCAGCGGCGAAAGCGTGGAGCTCTTCCGACTGCGTTTCCGCGCCAATACGGCACTGAACCTCACTAAGTTCGACGTAAAGGGCATGCTGGTAGACCGCCAGCTTCGTGCCACATCGTTCTAATCCCAGCAAACCAATATCCCAACGGGCGGGGAGCAGCATTGCTTTCCGCCCGTTGCCGCGTTGCAACGCTACCCTCGGAACGATGCGACGCTACCCGCCTAGCGTTGCAACGCTCCCGACGGAGCGATACTAATCCTATGCGTGGAGGAATAGTAATCCTACAGCCGAAGGATTAGTAATCCTACAAGGGAAGGAATAGTAATCCTCCAGCGGAAGGATTGAGACCCTATTGAAGAAGGATTACGACGTTGCAAACGGAGGGAAATGAAAAAATCTGGGAAACAACGCCATTTTTACGTCTTTTTTTCGTATCTTTGTACGCGCTACTAACAATAAGGTAAAAAAGAAGATATGCTTAGAATAGCCGTACAATCAAAAGGCCGTCTTTATGAAGACACCATGAGCCTGCTGGCAGAAGCCGGCATAAAGATTCCCAGCAGCAAACGCACCCTGCTGGTGGAAAGCACCAATTTCCCCATCGAAGTACTGTATTTACGCGACGACGATATACCCCAAAGCGTAGCTACTGGCGTTGCCGACTTGGGCATCGTGGGACAGAACGAATTTGAGGAACGCCAGGAACAGGCTGACATCATCCGTCCCCTGGGCTTCAGCAAATGCCGCCTGTCGCTGGCCATTCCCAAGGCTGTCGACTACCCCGGCCTCTCGTGGTTCGAGGGCAAGAAAATCGCCACCAGCTACCCAGGCATCCTGCGCCGATTCATGCAGAAAAACGGCATCAATGCCGACATACACGTCATCACCGGCAGTGTGGAAATCAGCCCGGGCATAGGCCTTGCCGATGCCATCTTCGACATTGTCTCCAGCGGCAGCACGTTGGTTAGCAACAACCTGCGCGAAGTGGAGGTAGTGATGAAGAGCGAAGCCCTGCTCATCGCCACACCCGGTCTCAGCGAGGAAAAGCGTGCCACGCTGGACGAGTTGCTGTTCCGCATCGAAGCCGTAAAAAACGCAGAAGACAAGAAATACGTGCTGATGAATGTCCCCACGGAAAGTCTGGATGCCATCATCAAGGTGCTGCCGGGTATGAAGAGCCCAACCGTAATGCCCCTGGCCACACCCGGATGGAACAGCGTGCACACCGTTATCGACGAGAAGAGCTTTTGGCAAATCATCAGCCAACTGAAAGAACTGGGAGCCGAAGGCATCCTGGTCATTCCCGTCGAGAAAATGATACTTTAAGACAACGAATCAACTAAAAATAAGTAAAAAGATGAAACGATTCAACCTTATCGCAACCATCCTGCTTGTGGCTTCCCTCAGCGTGAATGCGCAAGTGTTGAGAGTAGAAAGAGACAGCCAGCAAGGCCGCCCAGTATCCCATCGCGTACAGCGCAAGGCAGCAAGTCTGGATGGCACCACACCCTTCGGCTACGGTTCCACCACAGATTGGGAAGGCTTGGGCATTAACGCAGTAGGTGCATCCTTCGACGTTGCCATCTATGTACCAGGCGGATTCAACGCCACCATCAATGGCATCAACATTCCCGTCCTCGACGAAGGCATGACAAAGGTCAGCGTATGGCTCAGGTCGCAGCTCAGCGGCAAAGTGCTTGCCAAGAAAGAGGTCAGCGGAACATTCGTTGCCAACGAATACTTCCCCGTAGCCTTCGACGAACCCATCGACTTGCCTGCCGAAGGTGTGTATGCAGGATACAGCTTCACATGCAGCATCGCCTTCCCCATTGCCATGGGAGGTGATATTACCAGCGGTGGCCTCTACCTCAATTACACCTACAATGGCAGTGCCAGCGGATGGGGCGATTACAGCGACCAGTTCGCACCTTCAGCCTTACAGGTCCTGCTGAGCAATGTCGTAATTCCCGATTATAGCATTCAGTTGACCAGCGCAGGCCAGTCCACCCAGACTGCCAATGCAACCTATTCGATTCCCGTAAGCCTTACCAGCAGCAGCGCCAAAGACATCGAGAGTCTGGATGTTGCAGTCACCATAAACGAAGAGACTGAGGACAAGCACATCACATTGGCACAGCCCATACCCGGCGGTATCAACCAAAAAGCCCAGTTTGCCATCGAAGGCACGTCACCCGCACAGCCTGGCCGATATGTAGCCGACATCGTCGTGAAGAAGGTAAACGGCATTGACTACGAAGAGGAATGTATGATTTCCGCCCAGTTGAAGAACCTCACCCGCATAGTTCCGCGCCAGACCGTCATCGAAGAGTTCACTGGCACGGGTTGCGGCTATTGCCCACGCGGATGGGTAGGTATGGAATACATGAAAGCCAACTATCCCGAAAGCTTTGTCGGCATCGCCTTCCACAAGTATAATTCCAGCGACCCCATGTACTACGAAAACTATCCTTATCTGGGACTTACCGGCGCACCTGGCTGCGTGATAGACCGCAAGGCCGAAGCTGACCCGTACTATGGTTTCGGAAACGACAATCTCGGTATCGTGGACGCATTCAACCTGATGAACCAGGAACTGCCCGAGGTCGATGTAAGGGTAGCAGCCCAGTGGAACAACGATATGACGTCAGTGGACATTGCTGCCGCCATCGAGTTCTTAATAGCCCCTGAATCCCTCTCTCTCATCTATGTCCTCACCGCCGACAGTCTGACGAGCACCGCCACCAGTTGGAAACAAAGCAACTACTACTATCAATACACGGCTGCACAAGTAGACAATGGTCCAGGTCTCGTAGACTTCTGCAAGAACGGCAAGTACGGAAAGAGCAGTGTAAAACTGACCTTCAACGATGTAGTCATTGGCTCTTCCTATCTGTCAGAGACACAAAACGAAGGTCAGAATATTTTCAGCGATGAAGGCTACAAGGCCGGTTCGATATACCAGACGACCTACAGCATTCCAGCCTCGACGAAGGCATGGGCAAAGTCTGCCGCCAAGAACGGTCACACAGACATTTCCGTGCTGGTTATTGACAACACGACAGGTGGCATCTTGAATGCACGCAAGGTACGTGTGGAACTGCCCAGCGCAGTTATCCCCGTTCCCAGCCACAACGGCACCACCAACCAAACAGCACGCTACAATGCAGCCGGTCAAGCCATTGCTACACCGCAACGCGGTCTGAACATCATCCGCATGGCCGATGGTTCAGTAAAGAAGGTGATGATAAAGTAAATCCAAAAGATGAGAGTATACAAACATCCGACAAGACAAGAGTGGGCTGAACTGCTGCAGCGCCCCACGAAAGATGCCACACAGTTGAACGAGACGGTAGCCGGTGTGCTACGTGAGATTCGTCAGCGTGGCGATGCCGCCATTCGCGAATTCGAGGAGCGATTTGACCATGTACAACTGGAGGCACTTGCTGTCAGCGAGGAAGAAATGCAGGAAGCTGAGACACTGGTCAGCCCAGAACTCAAGCAGGCTTTGGAACTGGCACACCGCAACATCTATACCTTCCATGCTGCCCAGCGCTTCGAAGGAAGAAAATGCGAAGTCACCAACGGCGTTACCTGCTGGCAACGCGCCATTCCCATCGAACGTGTCGGACTATACATCCCAGGCGGAACCGCACCTCTGTTCAGCACCGTGCTGATGCTGGCTACCCCCGCAAAGATTGCCGGTTGCAGCGAAATTGTACTCTGCACCCCTCCCAACCGCGAAGGAAAGGTAAATCCCGCCATACTGGTTGCTGCACGCATAGCAGGCGTCAGTAACATCTTCAAGATAGGAGGTGTACAAGCTATCGGCGCAATGGCCTACGGTACAGAAAGTGTGCCTAAGGTTTACAAGATATTCGGTCCAGGCAACCAATACGTGATGTGTGCCAAACAGCAGGTATCGCTTCACGACGCAGCTATAGATATGCCCGCTGGACCCAGCGAGGTGGAGGTGCTGGCGGATCATACAGCGAATCCGGCTTTCGTGGCTGCCGACCTGCTGTCGCAAGCCGAGCATGGTATAGACAGTCAAGTACTATTAGTCACCACGTGCGAACAACTCATCCCTCAGGTTGAGGCAGAGGTTGAACGCCAACTGGCCCTATTTCCGCGAAAAGAGATTGCCACCCAGGCATTGGAACACAGCAAAATCATCCTTGTGAATGATTGCGACGAGATGATGGAACTGACCAACCAATATGCCCCAGAGCATCTCATCATCGAAACGGAGAACTATATGGAACTTGCCGATAAGGTGGTGAATGCCGGAAGTGTCTTCCTTGGCCATCTGACGCCGGAAAGCGCAGGCGACTATGCCAGCGGAACGAACCACACGCTACCCACCAACGGCTATGCAGTAGCCTATAACGGAGTGAACCTGGACAGCTACCAACGCAAAGTAACATTCCAGGAACTGAGTGCTGAGGGCATTCGTTCCATCGGACACGCTGTAGAACTGATGGCAGCAGGCGAGCAACTGGATGCCCACAAAAATGCAATGAGTATAAGAATTAAAAGCTTATGAACCTCGAAAAATTAGTACGTCCCAATATACAGCGACTGACCCCGTACAGCTGTGCACGCACCGAATTCAAAGGTGTGAATGCTAGTGTGTACCTCGATGCCAACGAGAATCCCTACAACGCCATACTTAACCGTTATCCTGATCCTTTTCAGGAAGAGCTGAAGGCTGAGTTAGCCAAAGTAAAAGGGATACCCGCCGAGTATATGTTTCTGGGTAACGGTAGCGATGAAGCCATAGATCTCGTCTATCGCATCTTCTGCGAGCCCAAGGAGGACAATGTCGTAGCTATAGCCCCCACATACGGTATGTACGAGGTATGTGCCGACATCAACGAGGTGGAATATCGCCCTGTCCTGCTCGACGACGACTTCCAACTCGATGCAGACAAACTGTTGGCAGCCTGCGATGCTCATACAAAAGTCGTCTGGATGTGCTCGCCCAACAACCCCACAGGCAACTGCATGAAACGCGAAGAAATCATTAAGGTGCTGAACGGGTTTCAGGGAATCGTTGTCATCGACGAGGCTTATAGCGACTTTACGTTGGAACGTCCCTTCCGCTACGAACTGCCACAGTACCCGAACCTAATTGTACTGAACACCATGAGCAAGGCATGGGCCAGTGCTGCCATCCGCTTGGGAATGGCCTTCGCATCGCCTGACATCATTGCCCTGTTCAATAAAGTGAAGTATCCCTATAATGTGAACCTGCTCACCCAACAACAGGCTATGGAGATGCTGCACGCACCAGCTAAGTTCCAGCAATGGCTATCTGTCATCACTACCGAACGTAGCCATCTGATGCCGGCTGTAGCCGAATTGCCAATATGCAAACGACTCTACCGGACCGATGCAAATTTCTTCTTGGTACGGGTTACGGATGCCGACAGCATATACCAATATTTGGTGAAACACGGCATCATCGTTCGCAACCGCAATCGTGTAGCACTATGTGGGAACTGCCTGCGCATCACTATTGGAACACCACAGGAAAACTGTGAATTACTCTCTGCTTTGCGACAATACAAATCATGAAGAAAATACTATTCATAGATCGCGATGGTACCATCCTAAGGGAGCCTGCCGATGAACAAATCGACTCGTTCGATAAATTCAGTTTTGTACCTGGAGTTATTTCCGCCTTAAGATTTCTGCGGCAACACACAGATTTCTTGTTCGTTATGGTAAGCAATCAGGATGGACTTGGTACGCTATCCTACCCGGAATGCGATTTCTGGCCCACCCATAACCTCATGCTCGAAATACTGCACAGCGAAGGCGTGGAGTTCGATGCACAACATATCGACCGATCGTTCCCAGAGAACAATTTGCCTACACGTAAACCGGGTACCGCCATGCTGACTCCCTATCTCGATGGTTCATTCGACATTGCCAACAGCTACGTCATTGGAGATCGCGAGAGTGATGCACAGTTGGCCAAGAACCTTGGATGCAAGGCACTCATCCTTTCCCAAACAATGGATTGGGAGAAAATATGCGAAACGGTATATGCCGGCGAACGCACAGCAGAAGTTAAGCGGACAACGAAAGAGACGGACATCCTCGTCAGCGTAAACCTCGATGGCGACGGCAAGGCCGACATCAATACAGGATTGGGATTCTTCGACCACATGCTGGAACAGATAGCCAAGCACGGCAATATCGACCTTACCGTTCAATGCAAGGGAGACCTACACGTTGACGAGCACCACACCATCGAGGATACTGCACTGGCACTGGGCGAATGTCTGGCCAAAGCATTGGGCGATAAACGTGGAATAGAACGCTACGGCTACTGCCTGCCTATGGACGACTGTCTGTGTCAGGTCGCCCTTGACTTCGGTGGCCGTCCTTGGATCGTTTGGAACGCCGAGTTCCATCGCGAACGCATTGGCGAAATGCCCACGGAAATGTTCCTGCACTTCTTCAAGAGTTTAAGTGACGCTGCCCGCATGAATCTGAACATCAAAGCCGAAGGAGACAACGAGCACCACAAGATAGAAGGCATCTTCAAGGCATTGGCACGTGCCCTTAAGATGGCCATCCGTCGCGATATTAACCACATGCAACTCCCATCGAGCAAAGGCGTCCTATGATGCAGCACTATCCATCACAACTGCTGGAACGGGCCGTCGAGGAGTTCGCCAAGTTACCAGGCATCGGTTCCAAGACCGCCATGCGGCTGGTGTTGCACCTGTTGCGGCAGGATGTGAAGGCTGTAGAAGCCTTTGGAAACAGCATCATCCGCCTGCGCCAGGAGGTAAAGTTCTGTCACATTTGTCACAACATCTCCGATACCGACACTTGCGAAATCTGCGCTAACCCGCGTCGAGACCATGCTACCATCTGTGTGGTGGAAAACATACAGGATGTGATGGCCATCGAAGCCACACAACAATATCGTGGCACATATCACGTGTTGGGTGGAGTCATCTCTCCCATTGACGGCATAGGACCCAGCGATTTGCAAATACAAAGTCTAGTGCAACGTGCATCGACAGGCGATATCTCAGAGGTCATCCTGGCCCTCAGTCCCACGATGGAAGGCGACACGACAAACTTCTACATCTACCGCAAACTGGCTGATACGGGGGTAAAAATAAGTGTCATTGCCCGTGGCGTTGCCCAAAATGACGAATTGCAATACACCGACGAAATCACCTTGGGGCGTTCCATTGTCAACCGAACACCTTTCAACATCAACATGTAAGTCTATGAACTCTGACACCTATATCTATCTGGTTATACTTTGTATAGTAACCCTTGTGGCAATTCCCGTTGCACTTACAAGGAAAAAGTTGCGCAAAAGCATTCGGGCACTCATAGCCTTATGCCCAATTGTTCTTGGCGGCACATATTACTTACTGACGAGAGAAGCAAATGGCATATATGTTATGCTCATGGCCGTATTTGTATTACTTGCCGTTGTGTTTCACCCCGGACAACAGCCTAACGAGGATAATAACGAAACAGCCTAATGAAAGACCTCTCTGTCATCATCGTCAGTTATAACGTAAGGTATTACCTCGAACAGTGCCTTTATTCCGTCTTTTCCGCAGAGAAAGAATTGAAGCTAGAGGTTTTCGTGGTGGACAACAACTCAACGGATGACAGTGTAGAATACCTATCAGAACGTTTTCCTCAGGTTCGCTTTATTGCCAACGAGGACAATCGAGGTTTCTCGAAAGCAAACAACCAGGCCATCCGTGAAGCTCAAGGGCGCTATGTGCTGTTGCTGAATCCTGATACAATCGTCACAGAACATACCTTTACGGATTGCATTACCTACCTTGACCAACACCCAGAGGTAGGTGCCACAGGTGTGTCAATGTATGGAGCCGACGGTATCTTTGCATGGGAATCGCGACGTGGAGTGCCAACCCCGTGGACTGCATTCTGCAAAATGACGGGACTCGCTGCCCTATTTCCCCACAGCCGCCATTTTGGACGTTACCACATGCGTTACCTCAATCGTGAGGAAGCCAACTACATCGAAGTGCTCAGCGGTGCCTTTTTTATGATGCGTGCCGAAGTCATCCAACAGGTAGGTATGCTTGACGAGACTTTCTTTATGTACGGCGAGGACATCGACCTTTCGTATCGTATTTTGCAGAGCGGCTGGAAAAATGCGTATGTTCCCACCCCCATCATGCATTACAAGGGCGAGAGTACCCAGAAATCCTCATACCGCTACGTGCAGGTATTCTACGAGGCCATGCTCATCTTTTTCGACAAGCATTTCCGCCACCGCTACCGTTTCACTGCGATGCTCATCCATGCAGCCGTTTACCTACGTGCCAGTCTAGGCATTCTGAAACGCTTTGGTCATCGGCGGCTGCCGGCTATCACAAAGACATCATCCACTCCCGAATGCGCTTTGTGTCTGGGTTCTGCAGAAGCACTGCAGCAGATGCACGAAGTCTGCCGACGCAATGGAATCACTGTGGTCTCTGAAATGGAAAAGAATCCCCTGTACATCATATTTGACACTTCGACTTATAGTTATGGGGACATACTCTCCAACCTAATCAAGAATGCCAAGAAACGGAACCACCAGTTCCTAGGAACTTACAACCCGGCCACAGGCCTGATGGTGTTACCAAACGACATATACCAATAACCCCAAAAGGACGGAACAATGGAGAATAGACTGACCCTACGTGCCCTCGAACCAGAAGACCTCGACTTGGTACATCGAATCGAGAACGATGCCACATTGTGGGCATGGGGCGCCAGCTGTCAACCCCTATCGCGTTACACCATACGCCAATATCTTTCCGAGCAGCATGCCGATATTTACCAAGATGGTCAGTTGCGCCTTGTTATCGAGGTTGACGGAAAATCCATCGGAATGGTGGATCTCAGTTCATTTTGTCCCCACCATCTACGAGCCGAAGTCGGCATCGTAATTTTACACGAATACCATCGTCAAGGTTGGGGAACTGAAACCCTTCGTCAGCTGGCCGACTACAGTCGCCAAAGACTCCATTTGTGCAGTCTATATGCCTACGTTGCAGAAATGAATACCGCCGGCCAAAACCTGTTCCGTACAGCAGGTTATCGTCCAGTAGGACAACTGGACCAATGGATTGAAGGCGAGCACAAAGCTACACTTTTCCAAAAGATACTATGAACCCTAGCTGAAAACATTAAATCGAAACGCATATGAAAAAAAGACTCATGATGGTCATTGTCGCCACGATATGTGGAGCCTATGCCACTGCACAGACCCTAAAAGAATGGGACGATGTGAACGTTAACAGTTTGAATCGCCAGAGGGCTCACACTTTGGACATTCCCATGGAAAGTGCCGAAGCCGCCCAATCAGCCTATACGCCGACGAATGCGCTGGAAGCATCTCCCTATTTCCTTAGCCTGAACGGCACATGGAAGTTTAAATGGGTTGGAACACCCGACCAAGCCCCCAGCACGTTCTTCCGCGACAACACCTCGGTTTCGGGTTGGGACGATATCGAAGTTCCCTCAGCCTGGCAAGTCTATGGCATGCGCAACGGAAAATCGTGGGACAAGCCCCTGTACTGTAACACTGGATATCCCTTCAGTTACGACAGCAATACATGGAGTGTGATGGCCGACCGTCCGGGATGGTTCACCTATAGCGGAACAAAGAAGAACCCCGTAGGTAGCTATCGTCGCGATTTTACCCTGCCTGAGTCTTGGGATGGACGTGATGTATTTCTGCGTCTCAATGGTGCTGGTCATGGCTACTATGTATGGGTAAATGGAGAGTTCGTAGGCTATGCCGAGGACTCCTACCTACCCAGCGAGTTCAACATAACCGATAAGGTACGGTCAGGTGTCAACAATATATCCATCCGCATCTATCGTTTCACCAGCGGTTCGTTCCTCGAATGCCAAGATTACTGGCGTCTGACGGGTATTACCCGCGACATCTTCCTATGGAGCGCCCCCAAAACCCGCATCCGTGACTTTTTCTTCCGCACTACGGAATTGCGTAACAACAATACAGAAGCTGCAGCACGCCTCACCATTAGTCTCGCAGGTCAGAAGCCCTCCAACACCACCCTCGAAGCAAAGCTCACCGATGGCGGTAATATATTGGCAAGCAAGCAAATCAATGTTAGCAGCCTTGCGGATGTAGATATTGACTTCGACCAGATTTCAGGCATAACAGCTTGGAGTGCAGAACTTCCCCGCCTCTACGACCTCACACTCACTTTAAAACAAAACGGTAAAGCCACAGACATTCGCAGTCTCAAGGTGGGCCTGCGTACAATCAGCGTCCGCAAAGACGGAGCCTTGCTTGTCAACGGGAACCGCGTCATCTTCCATGGCGTAGACCGTCACGACATCAGTGAAAAAGGCGGACGCACTCTGACTAAGGAAGAAATGGAGACTGACCTTTTACAGATGAAACGCCTGAATGTGAATGGCATACGCACTAGTCACTACCCCAACAACCCCTACATCTACGACTTGTGTGACCGTCTGGGGCTATATGTATTGGCAGAAGCTAATGTGGAATGCCACGGAAATACAGGACTTTCCAGCGTCGAAGCCTTCCGTCCCGCTATGGTGGAACGCTCCGTGCGCCACGTCCTCACCTTCCGCAACCACCCAGCCATCGTCATCTGGAGTGCAGGCAACGAAAGTGGTGGCGGCAACAACTTCAGCACAGTCATGGACAGCATCAGAGCCCTCGACCCCACTCGTCTGACCCACTACGAAGGCAACAGCACATGGAGTTCTGTCACCAGCACCATGTATGGTGATTTGTGGAGCATGGAGAACACGGGCCGCAGCCGTCTAAACGATTACAATAACGGAAAGACCGACATCCGTCCCCACGTACAATGCGAGAACACTCACGCTATGGGCAACTCCATGGGAAACCAGCGCGAATTCTTCGACATCTACGAGAAGTATCCTGCTATGGCCGGTGAATTCGTATGGGATTGGAAAGACCAAGGCATCAAGATGAGTGCCTCTGGTAAGTCTCTCACATTCGTTGCCGAAGGACTAAAGCAGAAGACCGATGTCATCTCCACCCTGAACCCTGCAAAGGGAGAATACTGGGCCTATGGTGGCGACTACGGCGACAACCCCAACGATGGGAACTTCTGCTGCAACGGTGTGGTATTGGCAGATGATGCTCCCACCTCCAAGAGTTACAACATGAAGAAAATATACCAGCCGCTGGAATTCTATGCTAAGGATCTTGCCAACGGTGTATTCACCCTAAAGAGCAAATTGCAACAGCGTGTGCTTAATGATCTCGATGTTTACTACTCTATCCTCGAGGATGGTATCGAGGTGGCTCAAGGTAAGCTGGACGACATCAACCTGGGCATTGGAGAAACAACAGATGTCACCATTGCCCAAGCCAAGCAAATGGCCAACCAGCCCCAGAACCCCGAAGCAGAATACTTCATCCACTTCTCTGCCTGTCAGAAAAAGGCTACAGAATGGGCAGATGCAGGCTTCGAAGTAGCCACCGAAGGCATCCTGCTCCGTGCCGCCACTGACCGTCAACCCTATACTACCCAAACTGGCAACAACCTCACCATTATCGAAGTCACAAACCAAGTGAAGGTTACAGGTACGAACTTTGAAATAACCTTCCGCAATGGTGTACTTAACAGCTACCTGCTGAATGGCGAGAAGCTGCTGGCTGCCCCCCTTACGTTCCAGGCTTTCCGTGTGCCCACCGACAACGATGGCAGACAAGCCGAAAGCTGGGACAACCTGGGGCTGCGTAACCTCTCCCTAACTGCCGGCACCTGGACAGTGAAGCGAGCAGAGGACGGAAGGAGCGTTACCCTGAGCAACACAAACACCTATAAAGCCAACGACGCTGCCCAATTCAAGGTACAACAGAATTTCCTGATACTGACCGATGGCGTTGTGGTTACCAACATCTCCATAGACCCCAGTTGCAAGGGAGTGGAACTACCCCGTTTGGGCATGCGTACAGAACTGCCCAAGGGCACCGAAACCATGCGTTGGCTGGGACGCGGACCGTGGGACAACTACCGCGACCGTATGGACGCCAGCCGTGTAGGCCTCTACCACAGCACCGTCACCGACCAGTGGACAAACTTCGTAAAACCGCAATCCACGGGTAATAAGGAGGATGTACGCTGGCTTGCCCTCACCAACGATGAGGGTCGCGGCATGCTCTTCGTGGCCCCACAACTGATGGCAGCCACTGCCGGTCACTGGCGCGAGGAAAACATCTACACGAACCGTAACGACCGCAAGAAGCATCCCAACGAGGTAACCTTCTGCCAGGAAACGGTGGTTAGCCTCGATGCCTACCAACGAGCTCTTGGCAATGCCAGTTGCGGTCCTGATGTCATTGACAAATACAAGATTAAGGCTGCCAAGACCCAATACTCGTTCATCCTGATGCCATTAGGCGAGACACAGACCGATGAGCAATTGGCCAAGCGTGCCCGCGTGGCTTCGCCCGTAGCAGCCCCCGTCGACATCACCACCTCGAAAGGCACTGTCACACTATCAACGGCCCAAACCGATGCCACCATCTACTACAGCATCGACGGCGGCGAGGAGCAAGTTTACACAAAGCCGTTCTCCCTTACACAGGGAGGTCTGGTACGCACCTACTGCACAGCCGACGGCCTGCAGCCAAGCCCAGTCAACGAGGAACAAATCAGTCTTTATGTCAGTAAGAGCAAGTGGAAAGTGAGCAGTGTGAGCAGCGAACAGGGTGGTAACGAGGCTGCGACCAACGCCATCGACGAAAACGCCTCCACCATATGGCACACGCGATACAACCCGTCGACGCCCCAATGTCCCCACGAGATTGTCGTAGACATGAACACCTACTACCGCGTAGCTAAGTTTGTATATCAAGGACGCGAAGATATGACCAACGGTCGCGTGGCCCAATATGAGTTCTACGTCAGCAATAGTGCTAGCGTATGGGGCGCTCCCGTATGCTCCGGCACACTGAACAATAGTTCCGAGGTGCAGGAAATCGACATTCCCTCGCGCCCCGTTGGCCGTTATTTCCGCCTCATCATTAATTCCACACATGATAATCATGGTTATGCCTCAGCAGCCGAGATTGGCATCATTCCAGAGGAGGAAGTTGCCCGCGAGCAGGCCCCCACTTCGGCCATCGGCAGCTCCACTATGTTCTACTACCTGCGCCATGTCCCCTCGGGCCTCTATCTACACTATACTGAGGGAAGCAACGAAGGAGCCTTCGCCTTGGGTGAGGTAAATGAATCAAACCTCGAAGACTATAGTTATCGTTTCCAATTCGGCAAGGTCAGCAACTACACAGCATACTACACTTTGAAGACTCGCCAACCTGTACGCTACCCTTTTGTTGACGGCTGGCACGTCAATGCCAGCGAAACCCAAGATGCTACAAATCACGCCCAATGGTTTTTGGTTGAACAATTTTCCAACCAGATTATCCGTCTGCGTGGTGCAGAGAAAGGTATGCTATACCTGAACTTCGACAAGCAGACTCCCGGTTCCTTTGTCTATGCCGACAAAAAGACGGGTGCTGAGTTCGAAGTCATTCGTCAGAGCCAAATTGGCGATGTGGTTCCCGTCACAGGCATTCAGTCCTCTGCCGCAAGTCCTCAGGCCTACTATGACCTGAGCGGACGCCATTTGCCTACGACTCCGCAGCAGGGTCTTTGTGTATCAAAAAAAGGTAATAAGACAAAGAAACTATTGGTTAACAGGAATAAATGAAAATGAGAAAGGCATTCACCACATTATTGCTGTTCCTCGTATGGCATCTTTCCATAGCTCAGGAACTCCCCACGTTACGTGTACTGGCTATTGGCAACTCGTTTTCCGAGGATGCTGTGGAACAGAATTTGTGGGAATTAGGACATGAATCTGGCTTCAATTTCGTCATTGGAAATGCATACCGTGGCGGACAAGGTCTTGCTTCACATTGGACGGTTGTCAGCCAAGGTGCAAAAGCCTTCGAATACCGAAAAGTCGTAAACGGCGAGCGCACGAACCATAAGGAAGTTAGTCTCGACAGCATACTCACTGACGAAGCATGGGATGTGGTCACGCTGCAGCAAGTAAGTCAAGATGCCGGTCTTTATGCGACCTACGACCCTTATATTCAAGATCTCCTAAACTATGTGCGTGCCAGGGTGACAGGGAAGAACGTACGTTACGGCTTCCACCAGACATGGGCCTATGCACGCAATTCTACCCACTCTGGTTTTGCTAACTATGGTGGTGACCAGGAACGCATGTACGGCAATATCATCGAAACTGTTGGGCGCATTCTTACGGAACACCACGAACTGTTGTTCGTCATCCCCACCGGTACTGCCATCCAGAATGCACGTACCACTCCCTTGGGCGACCATCTGAATCGCGACGGTTATCATCTCGACAAGACCATCGGCCGCTACGTTGCCGCCTGCACGTGGCTCGAAGCCCTCACTGGCCATTCACCTGTGGGACTCAACTATCGTCCAACAGGTATCAGCGCCACCATTGCCGCCATAGCACAACAGGCAGCCCACGATGCCATCCTTACACCCGACCACATTACACCTCAAGATTCATCCTTCCAGTACATCGACACATGCCGAATTTCAGTCTTCGGCTCCTCTGTTGCACATGGTGTGGGCGCTACGGACCGTCACGGCTATGCATGGCACTATGGTCAACTACTCCAGGAACGTTATGCTGCGAAACAAAGTCTCTGGCCTTTCACGTTGTCCGACATCAGCGTGGGCGGCGACACCACGGGCAAGTTGTTAGCGCGTTACAACGACCTGATTTTCGACCTAGGACGCTACGTCATCATCGCCCTCTCCCTGGGCAACGAGGGCATTCACCACAGCAGCCGCCAGCAAGCTATTGTCCGCCAATGGCACGATAACATGCAGAAGCTCGTCCAAATGGCACGTGCCGATGGCAAGATACCAGTGGTCACAAATAACTATGGTCGTGCTGATTTCAATGCCAAAGATTACGCCTGTGTACGCCAACTGAATCTCCAAATCCACGAATGGGACGTGCCCAGCATCAACCTTTTGGGCGCTGTCGACGACGGACAAGGTCATTGGCCAAAGGGTTACGAAGCCGATATGGGACATCCCAATACCCAGGGACATCGTGAAATGATGTACACCCTGCCTCCCTCGCTTTTCGATGCACTGGCCTCAGGTAAGCCATTGCCCCAGCGCGACATGAGCCACGAACTCATGCTCAATCGCGGCAACACGCTAGCGTTTACACCAGAGGGAACCATCCACCCCTTCGCAGTTAGCCTCACCCTTCGTGGCAGCGACCGTGGGCGTGTGCTAACCCTAATAAGCAACGGACGTAAAGCATGGATTGGCATCAATCGCGACCATAAAGCCTACTACCGTTCTTCTATGGGCGACAGTTTGGTTAGCTCCATTCCTCTCGAGGAACATGCACGCCACACCATCACCCTGAGCCACCGATATGCCACCAGCCATACCCTATTCTTTGTAGATACTGAATGTATGGAAACCGATGAACGTCTACGCCTCAGCCGCATTACCGTGGGTGATGCCGCCAGTCGCAACGTTCGTCGTCGGCTGTCCGAGCTCTTTTTCTGGCGTTCTGCCCTCAATGCCGACGAGGCAAATGCTCTGGCTCGTGGTCGCATGCTGCGTTCCAGCCTTGAGATTTATACCCCATTGGACGAAGCCAAACGCGACAGCCTCCCCAACCTGGCACAAACCCTCAACACACTCCGTTTCGTCCCCGCAAAAGCCAAACAACGCTAAGGCGGGAGCGACACATCGTCAGGCACTGTGCCATACTATGGAACAGATGTGTGCCATACTATGGAACAACTCTGTGCCATACTATGGCACAATCACATGCCACATGTGGTTCCTTCCCCCGTCAGCAGTGGTTCTGCAGCAAGAGACAGGTAGAAAAATTAAAAGGATATTCCAATCACTTCATTAGGACCTTGCGACCATTGACGATGTACAATCCCTTTCTGGGTTTGCCAACGATACGACGCCCGGAAAGGTCGTAAATATCATCAGAAATGGATGACTGCGAGGCAATGGATTCAATAGCATTGGTTCCCTCCACCAACTGCAATTTTACTTCGTCCAGGAAGAAACGATTGGCTGTGCTGAAGGTAATTCTGACACTACCTGTACCAGTAACATTTGCTTTGAACTCGCCCCATTCGCCCTTAGGCAGGGTGATGTAAGTGGGAGCGACTGTACCGCCCTGTGCAGAGAGAACCATTTGGGTGTCATCTGCTATGGTATTCCATGCAGCAGCACGGAAAGAGAGAACAGCCTCGCCGTTTAGAACAATAGCAGGTGTTGTGGCACTTCCTGCCATACTGCTGATGCCAAACTTACCACATTCATCAGCACCCTTTCCTGCAGTTGCTTCCCAACCTTCATTATCATAGACAATAGTACCATTGCCAGCATTTCCACTCCAGATAGCATCATTTCCGCCACGTCCCATACATTGGTCGAAGGATTCATAGAAAATGACGTCACCCTTGGCCACAGGAATATTCACCTGTGTGGTATCTTGTGGCAGCGGAGTATCAGCCACCTTAAAAATGAGACTGATTGTACCATCGCCATTCTTGACAATCTTCTTTACATCTATATTCTTGCTGGTCCCGCTGAGTGTCTTCAGCGATTCAATAGCGTTCTTTCCATTACCATAAAGATGGCTGGAACGGGCATAGGAAGTAATTTTGGAACCGTCGGCAGTAAGTATGCAGGCGCGCTTCTTACTTTGCGTATTATTAACGATGTTCTGTTTCCAATAAGAGGAACTGTATGCAATACGCGTAACAAGGACTCCATTGCCAAAACTTGAGGGATACCACGTTCCTGCCTGGCGGTTTTCGAAGATAAACGTCTCGGTACTGCTGTTGCGGATAATATAGGCCGAACCTTCTGCAAGACCTAGTGGAGACTGCAGAGTGATAGTATCGGCGTTGCCAATCTCCTTCATATCCAACCATCCCAGGTAGCTCTTCTCATAGGCAGTATAGCCCATAGGAAAACGGCATTCCGAATTGACATAGGCACCAGCATCCATGATGGACCAATAACCAAAACCATCATCGTTACCATAATTATAGTCCGTACAATAGAAATCGGGCAATCCCAGCGCATGACCAAATTCATGACAGAAAACGGACATGCCCATAAGACGATTGCCCAAGAGTTCATTACCAATAAAGAAAGAGTTGAAATGAACGCCATCATAATTGCCACCATAACTGTCTTCAACATCGTCCCACTCGCAAGGCCAAAGGAGTTTGGAGTTAGCCGTTGATTCCTGTTCCGTAGCTTCACCTTTACCCGCATAAAGCATAGCAAGCAAAGGAACTCCCTTCTTGTGGTTACTGTCGCCAGCTGGTACTACATATTTCGAGAAATCAATTCCCAACTGTTCCTTGGCAGCCTTTGTAACATGCAAGGGGAGTTTATCTAGATTTTTGTCGTTTCCATAACTATCGTTGGTACCATAATAGGCGGCAACTGTATCCAAAGTAACAATACCAACCACATCGAATGTAGGAACGAACTGACCACCGCTCTGGGCCTTGAAGTAGTCGCGAACAGAACCAGCCGTACCCGATTCATCGTGATAGCCCTCCTCGTTGTACATTCGAGTCATCTTAGCCACAGTGGTGCTGGCCTTGAACTTGGTATCCTTGAACTGAACCATTACTACAGGAATAGTGAATTCGCCAATGCTTGGACAAGAGCCCATACTCATTTTACCCTTTTTACCAAGCCCATCGGTAGTGGAACTGGTAATGGCGCGACGCGCAGCACGAGTCGCAATTCGCGACTGACGCATGGTTTCGAGCACCTCTTCCTCAGCTTTAACATATTTGTCGCCATCTATGGAATAGCATGTACCATCAGCAGCCTGAAACCAATGCATATGCTCATCACCAACACGCTGAACAAGCACTTGCGTTCCATCGGAAAGAGTTATGGTTGACCATAAGCCTGGTTTGGAAGGAACAGCCATTAAAATTGTTGCCATTAAGGTTAATGACAGGGATAAAATCAATCTTTTCATTACATTTTTCTTATAAGCGGCTGCAAAGATAGTGCAAATTTTCGATTAAGTGAAGAGAATACAAATAATATTTGCATTCTTTAACGTAAGAAATTTAACTAAATCGAGCGAAAACGTAAATTTTGAAGCCTTGGAATTTGGTATTGCACACGATTTACACTATCTTTGTCAGTCAAAATGGCAAAAAAATCAAAATAAACAAAAATAATGACTGAGAAACGACTATTATTGGGCGACGAAGCCATAGCGTTGGGAGCACTTCACGCAGGACTTTCTGGCGTGTATGCCTATCCTGGCACTCCCTCAACGGAAATCACAGAATTCATTCAAGGTAGCCCTCTGGCCAAGGAGCGTAACGTTCATAGCCGCTGGTGTACCAACGAGAAGACGGCTATGGAAGCCGCTCTGGGTATGTCCTTCATGGGCAAGCGTGCTTTGGTTTGTATGAAGCACGTAGGTTTGAACGTTTGTGCCGACCCCTTCGTGAACAGCGGTATGACGGGTGTAAACGGTGGTGTTGTGGTACTCGTTGCCGATGACCCCTCTATGCACTCTTCTCAGGATGAGCAGGACAGCCGTTTCTACGGTAAGTTCGCTTTGATTCCCACGTTCGAGCCCTCGAACCAGCAGGAGGCCTATGATATGATGGAGGCTGCCTTCGATTATTCCGAGCAGCAGTGTCTGCCCGTCCTGATGCGTGTCACCACCCGTATGGCACACTCCCGTGCTGTGGTACAGGTAAAGGAAGAGGCTCGTCCTGAGAACGAGATGAACTACAATGCCGTTGCTGCTAACTGGGTTCTCCTGCCCGCCAATGCCCGTAAACGTAACGATAAGGTTACTGCTCAGCAGGCACAATTGGAAGAGGATGCAGCTAAATCAAAGTTCAATAGCCTCACCCTTAACGGGAAGGCTCCCTTAGGAATCATCGCCTCTGGTATAGCATACAATTATGTTCAGGAAACGCTTAATACTCTTCCCCTCGGGGAGGCAGGGAAGGGGGTTCCTGTTTTGAAGATTTCCCAATATCCTTTGCCCAAGCGCCTGGTACGCCAACTGTTGGACAGCTGCGAGAAGGTGATGATTGTAGAAGAGGGTCAGCCCTTCATCGAGGAGCAGGTTCGTGGTGTCTTCGAGAGCCAGAATATCCTGGGTCGTCTCACTGGCGAACTTCCTCGCACAGGTGAATTAACTCCCGACTGCGTAAAAAAGGCGCTTTCCGAATACTCCAATTATTCTGAGAATTCAGAGTACTCAGAAATTCCTGCCTTAGTGGCTGCTCGTCCTCCCCAGCTCTGTCAAGGTTGCGGTCACCGCGATGTATATACCGCATTGAACGAAGTGCTGAAGGAGTACGAGAATCCTCGTGTCTTTGGTGATATCGGTTGCTACACACTTGGCTTCCTGCCCCCATACCGTGCTATTCATTCTTGCGTGGATATGGGTGCCAGCATCACAATGGCCAAGGGAGCTTCTGATGCAGGTCAGTGGCCAGCTGTTGCTATCATTGGCGACTCTACCTTCACCCACAGCGGTATGACCGGTCTCTTGGATGCTGTCAACGAGAAGGCAAACATTACTGTTATCATCTCTGACAACCTCACTACCGCTATGACGGGTGGTCAGGATAGCGCCGGTACCAACAAGTTCGAGGCCATCTGCCTGGGTCTTGGTGTAGAGCCCGAGCATCTGCATGTGGTAGTTCCCCTGCCCAAGAATATGCCCGAGATTACACGCATCATCCGCGAAGAAATCAACTACAAGGGCGTTTCTGTCATCATCCCTCAGCGCGAATGCATCCAGACCTTCAAACGTCACGCTAAAGAGAAGAAGGCTGCTGCCAATTCGAAATAACGAAATATCGTCATAACGTAATAACGAAGAATAATGAAGACCGATATAATTCTATGTGGTGTGGGGGGCCAAGGAATCCTCTCAATCGCTACAATCATTGGCGAAGCAGCCATGAACGAGAACCTATATATCAAGCAGGCCGAGGTGCACGGAATGTCTCAGCGAGGCGGCGACGTTCAGTCGAACTTGCGCATCTCCAGCAACCCAATTGCCAGCGACCTGATTGCCAAAGGCGGAGCTGATGTCATCATTTCTATGGAGCCAATGGAAGCTCTTCGCTACCTGCCTTACTTGAATAAAGAAGGTTGGGTTATTACCTCAAGCACTCCTTTTATCAATATACCGAATTATCCTGAGTTAGAGGGTATTAAGAAAGAGCTCAATAAACTTCCTCACGTCATTACTATCGACATAGAGCAACTGGCAAAGGAAAACCAAATACCCCGTTCAGCCAACGTCATTCTGCTGGGTGCAGCTCAAAAGGCTCTTGGTCTCGATTACGCTACGTTGGAGAATGCCATCCGCCGCGTCTTCGGTCGCAAAGGCGATGCCGTAGTAGAAGCCAACATCAAAGCTCTGGCATTAGGCCGCGAGGCACAGAAATAAAGTCGTTATAACGTCATAACGAAATGTCGAAATAACGAAATATCGTAAAAGAATGGAAGCAACTCCTATAAAGAAAGAGATTGTGGATGGACTGATCGCCAAGATGGGCATTCAGGATTTTGCTAAGGCAACCATCCGCGAGGTGAAGCAGGTGGCTGCAATGGCCGAGAAAGAATCAGGCGTTGAGTTTATTAAGATGGAGATGGGAATTCCCGGATTACCTGCCGCTGAGGTGGGTGTAAAGGCGCAGATTAAGGCGCTGCAAGACGGTATTGCCCACTCTTACCCCGATATTCAGGGTTACCCCGAGCTGAAGAAGCAGGCATCACGCTTTGTGAAGGCATTCATTGGTGTGGACATAGCTGCTGAGGGTTGTGTGCCTGTTACAGGCAGTATGCAGGGAACATTTGCTTCGTTCCTGACCTGTTCACAGGCCTGCAAGCAGAAGGATACGGTGCTGTTCATCGACCCGGGCTTCCCCGTTCAGAAGATGCAGCTGCAGGTACAGGGCGTGAAGTACGAGACGTTCGATGTCTATGACTTTCGTGGCGATAAGCTGCGTGCCAAACTGGAGAGTTACCTCCGTAAGGGCAACATCTGCGCCATCGTCTATTCCAACCCCAACAACCCATCGTGGGTCTGTCTGACGGAGAGTGAGCTCCAGACGATTGGCGAGCTGGCCACTCAGTACGATACCATCATCATGGAAGACCTTGCATACTTTGCTATGGACTTCCGTCAGGATTTGAGTGTTCCGTTCGAGGCTCCCTATCAGCCAACCGTTGCCCGCTATACTGATAATTATATGCTGCTGATCAGCGGATCAAAGGCATTCAGCTATGCCGGTGAGCGAATCGGAGTGGTGTGCATCAGCGATAAGCTGTTCCACCGTCATTACGACGATCTGGCTGCCCGCTACGAGGGTCTGCCCTTCGGATTGGTATTCAGCACGCGTATGCTCTATGCCCTCAGCAGCGGCACCAGTCATTCTGCCCAGTATGCGCTGGCCGAGATGTTCCGTGCTGCCTGTGATGGCGAATACCGTTTCCGCGATGATATAAAAGTCTATGGCGAGCGTGCCAAGAAACTGAAGGATATCTTCTGCAAACACGGCTTCTATATTGTATATGATAAAGACGGTGACCAACCCGTTGCTGACGGCTTCTATTTCACCATCGGTTATCCAGGTATGACCAGCGGACAATTGGCTCAAGAACTGATGTACTATGGAGTGAGTGCCATTTGCCTGATTACCACAGGCTCACATCAGGAAGGACTGCGCGTGTGCACTTCGTTCATCGAAGACCATCAGTATGAGCAGCTGGAAGAGAGAATGGCAATCTTTGAAAAGAATAACTAATAAGGCTCATAGGGCCCATTATTAATTTATTAACTAACAACAATGAAACAAAAAACAATTTTCGCGAAAGCGACGCTGGCAGTGGCGTTAGCCATTTTCAGCAGCACAGCGGCCATGGGACAAAGGCCACGGGTTGACGACGGAACGTCGGGAGTGAGCGACTCTACCGCCACCAAAAGTAAAGGTAAAAAGGTTTTAGAAACACTTGCAGATCACATCCAACTACATGGATATGCACAAGGCGGTTACTGTTACACCAACCGCAGTAACACCAACACAAACTCCTTCGAACTTAAACGAGTTCTTTTCTGGGCAAACGCCCAAATCACCGACCGTTGGTCGTTCCTATTCATGCACGACTTCTCGAGTGTCGTTCAGGAATTCTACACAGACTATCGCATTACCAAGAACAAGGCCCTAACCGTCAGGGTAGGACAATTCAAGAATGGTCTGTCACTCGAAAATCCCCTCTCCCCCACTTCTATGGAAGCCATCGACGTCTATTCGGAAGGCGTAACTTTCCTTTCTGGTTGCGGCAGCGACCCCCTGATGGGTGTACAATATGGTCGTGACCTGGGTTTGGCCCTGTTTGGCGAAACCAATGATGCCAAACTACGTTACGAGCTGCAGGTGATGAACGGACAAGGCATCAACAAGAAAGACGGGAACAATTTCAAAGATATTATTGGAAGAATAGAATACCGCCCCGTAAAAGGATTGAACCTTGTGGCTACCGGCCAGATAGGCCGTGGGCACTCGGTTGCTGACCCCATTGCAGGAACAGGAACGGGCGGTTCAGTATATAACCCCACTATCAATAAGGGCGACGATTATAAGCGCAACCGCTGGACAGCGGGATTTGACTATAAATGTAAGAAAATCAAGTTGCACGGCGAATATCTGGAAGGCTATGATGGCAACGTTACCAGTCGCGGAGGATATCTGACAGGCTCCGTACCCCTGGGGCGCCCGGATTTGGAGTTCGTGGGTTCGTATGACTATTTCAACTTCAACACCACACTCGGCTACGATCAGCACAAGGCCATTGCCGGCATTCAGTACTGGTTCTACCAAAAGTGTCGCGTGCAGTTGCAATATGTCTATAAGAGTGCCTACACAGCTGGTGGTGTATTTGTGCGCGACAACAGTCACGCCATCATGTGTCAGTTGCAAGTACGCTTCAATTAACTGGGGGCATTAATCAGAATTCCTAATTCGTAATTATACATCATGTTTCTAAAAGTTATATTAACCATTATCTTTCTGGTCGTAATGGTTGGTGTGGGAGTGTACTCCCGTAAGCAGGCCAGTAGTGTAGAAGGTTTTGTACTGGGCGGACGTGCCGTAGGTCCTTGGTTGACGGCTTTCGCCTTTGGAACCAGTTATTTCTCTGCCGTAGTATTTGTGGGTTATGCCGGTCAGTTTGGTTGGAAGTATGGTCTTTCTAGCGCTTGGATTGGTATCGGCAATGCCATCATAGGTTCGCTCTTAGCATGGATTATCTTAGGTAGGCGTACCAAATTAATGACCCAGCACATAGAGAGTCGCACCATGCCCGATTTCTTCGGAACCCGCTTCAGCGATCAGGGTTTGCGTGTAGCAGCTTCCATCATCGCCTTCGTGTTCCTGATTCCCTATACAGCCGGTGTGTATAGCGGTATCTCGCGTCTCTTCGAGATGGGCTTCGATATCCCCTATGAATACTGTGTGATTATCATGTCCATACTGACGGCTGTCTATGTGATTATTGGCGGCTACAAGGCAACTGCCATGAACGACTTCATTCAGGGCATCATCATGCTCTTCGGTATCGTTGCTGTCATCATTGCCGTGCTGAATGCACAAGGCGGCCTAACAACAGCCGTCGAGAAACTGGCTGCCATTTCCTCTGATGCTAATCCTGCCGTGAACGGTGGCTTTGCCTCGTGGTTCGGTCCTGATCCTTGGGGATTGCTGGGTGTGGTTATCCTGACCTCTCTGGGTACCATGGGATTGCCTCAGATGGTAGGTAAATTCTACAGTATTACCGATGAAAGCGCCATCAAGCGCGGTACCGTCATCAGCACTATCTTCGCCTTTATCGTGGCAGGCGGTTGCTACTTCCTGGGTGGTTTCGGTCGTCTGTATGAACCCGTCATCAACGAGGCAACCGGCAAGATAGCCTTCGACTCTATTGTACCTGCTATGCTCATCACATTGCCCGATATCCTTATCGCCCTGGTGGTACTGCTGGTGCTGAGTGCTTCTATGTCGACATTGGCATCTTTGGTGCTGACCTCCAGTTCAACCATGACCCTCGACCTGATCTATCGCGATAAGAAATCCCTGCCCGGTGAGGTGGAAGAAGGAACCATCGACGATATCGTGGCCGAGAAGATAGAGCGTCGTAAGGTAGTGGTAATGCGTGTGCTGATAGTATTCTTCATCGTCATCTCCCTGTTGATAGCCCTGAATCCGCCCACCTTCATTGCCCAACTGATGGGTATCTCTTGGGGTGCTTTGGCTGGTGCCTTCCTGGCTCCCTTCATGTTGGGTCTCTACTGGCGTGGTGTTACCCCCATTTCCGTATGGGCATGCTTCATCTGGGGCGTAGGCCTTACCGTTGTGAACATGCTGTTGGGCAACCCCATCAATCCCATCAACTGTGGTGCCATTGCCATGCTGGGAGGATTCCCCGTGGTGCTGCTGGTTAGCCTGTTCACCAAGAAACTACCTGCTGCCGATGTAAGCCGTATGTTCGAGTGCTATAAGAAATAATGTAAACCAAATTGTTTGTCCAAACGCAGATTTTGTTGTACTTTTGCATGGGACAAAACCTTAAACAATAGAAAAAACATGATTTGGAATCCCAATAAAGAATGTATGAGTCGCGACGAGAGGAGCGCGCTGCAAGGTAAACGTCTGCACAAGATTGTGGAATATGTCTACCACAACGTTCCCTTCTATCGCAACAAGTTGCAGGAACTGGATATCCGTCCTGATGATATTCAGACCATTGAGGATATCACAAAACTGCCCTTCACCACCAAGAAAGACCTCAGAGACAATTACCCCTTTGGCTTGCAGGCAGCTCCGCAGAGTGAGATTATCCGTGTACATGCCAGTAGCGGCACAACAGGTAACCCCACCATTGTGGGATATACCCGCAAGGATATAGGTGTATGGAGCGAGTGTATGGCCCGCTGTCTGACTGCCTATGGTGTGACACGCGATGATATCTTTTCGGTGGCTTACGGCTACGGCTTGTTCACGGGCGGCTTGGGCGCTCACTATGGCGTGGAGCACCTGGGTGCCTCTTGTATCCCTGCAGGAACGGGTAATACAGAGAAGCATCTGAAACTTATTCGCGACCTGGGTATTACCGGTTTGGCTTGTACCCCCTCTTACGCCCTGTATCTGGCAGAGACAATGGATAAGCTGGGCATCAAGAAGGAAGACCTGAAACTGCGGGTAGGTGCTTTCGGTGCTGAGCCTTGGACAGAAAGCATGCGTAAGGAGATTGAGGCTCGTCTGGGCCTGAAGGGCTATAATATCTACGGACTTTCCGAGGTGATGGGCCCCAGCGTCAGCTACGAGTGTCAGATGCAGAACGGCTCTCACATCAACGAAGACCATTTCTTCCCCGAGATTATCAACCCCGTAACCCTAGAGCCACTGCCTGTGGGACAGACAGGTGAGCTTGTGTTCACTACGCTGACCAAGGAAGGTATGCCCGTACTGCGTTATCGTACACGCGATCTCTGTTCTCTGTTGCCCGGCACTTGCGACTGCGGTCGTACCAACGTGCGTATGGGACGTATTCAGGGGCGTTCCGACGATATGCTAATCATTCGTGGTATCAACGTATTCCCCTCTCAGGTAGAGAGCGTTATTCTCTCGTTGCCCGAGTTTGCACCTCACTACCTGTTGATTGTGGATCGCGTCAACAATCTGGACACCCTGCTGGTACAGGCAGAGCTGCGTCAGGAGGTATTTACCTCTACCTTCGATACACCAGCTGCTGTAGAGGCACTGGAGAAGAAACTGGCCGCCAAGCTAAAGAGCGTGCTCAGTATCGCCGCAAAGGTTCAGCTGAAGGCTCCTGGTACCATAGAACGTAGTCAGGGCAAGAGTGCTCATGTTATAGATAATCGTAAACTCTGATAATTCATAATTTATAATTCATAATGAGTGAAAAACATGAGGGGTTGTATTTTAACCCCGAAATCGAAACCATGACGAGGGAGCAGATAGAAGCGCTCCAACTCGAAAGATTGCAGAAGACGGTGCGCCACTGCATGAACAACGAGTTCTACCGCAAGAAATTTGCGGAGGCAGGCATCACACCCGATGATATCAAGACCTTGGCAGATGTCCGCAAGCTGCCTTTCACCACCAAACAGGATTTGCGCGAGACCTATCCCTTTGGAATGTCCTGCGTGCCTATGAAGGATTGCGTCCGTTTGCATTCCTCCAGCGGAACAACAGGTAACCCCACCGTTATCCTGCATACCAAGAAGGACCTTGACGAATGGGCCAATCAGGTGGCTCGTAATCTGTGGATGGTGGGCCTTCGTCCTGATGATGTCTTCCAGAACTCCAGCGGTTATGGTATGTTCACCGGCGGCCTTGGTTTCCAGTACGGAGCCGAGAAGTTGGGAATGCTGACGGTTCCTGCTGCAGCTGGTAACTCGCTGCGTCAGATTAAGTTCATCAAGGACTTCGGCACTACTGCCATTCATGCTGTACCTTCGTATATCACACGCCTCCATGAGGTGATGAAGGAGGAAGGTGTAGATCCCCGTCGTGATACCAAGCTGAAAGTGTTGGCCATCGGTGCTGAACCTCACTCTGAGGAACAGCGCAAGCGCATCGAGGATATGATGGGGGTAAAGGCCTACAACTCTTTCGGCATGAGCGAGATGTGCGGTCCTGGCGTTGGTTTCGAATGTCCTGAGCAGAACGGTATGCACTTCTGGGAGGACTACTACATTGTAGAGATTGTCAACCCAGAGACATTGGAGCCCGTTCCTGATGGCGAGATTGGCGAGTTGGTACTCACAACGCTCTGTCGTGAGGCAATGCCCCTGTTGCGTTATCGCACACGCGACCTTACCCGTGTCTTGGGCAGAACCTGTCCCTGTGGTCGTAACCACGTGCGTATCGACCGCATGAAGGGTCGTAGCGATGATATGATGGTGCTGCGTGGCGTGAATATCTTCCCCATCCAGATTGAGAAGATACTGATGCAGTTCAGCGAACTGGCCAGCAACTACCTTATCACCCTCACCACCGACGAGGAGAACGACAACATGACGGTAGAGGTCGAATTAGCACAACCCACCGACGATTACGCACAGTTGAAAGCGCTGGAGAACGAGATTCGTCGTCGCCTAAAGGACGAAATTCTGTTAACGCCCATCGTCAAGTTGGTTCCCCTTGGTTCACTGCCTGTCAGCGAAGGAAAAGCCATCCGTGTGGTTGACAAGAGAAAGGTCTATCAGTAATCTCCTCGTAATAAAGAAATATCGATATAACGTAATAACGAAAAACATAAGAACTATGACAATCCATCAACTTTCCATTTTCATTGAGAACCGTTCAGGTACGCTCATCAAGGTGTTGGACGCCTTGAAGGAAGCAAAGATTCAGATTATTGCCTCCACCATTGCCGATACGGCAGAGTATGGTATCTATCGCCTCATCTGCAGCGAGCCCCTGCGTGCTTGCGAAGAACTGAAGAAGGCAGGCGTGGCTGTTGCTCTTAGCGATGTATTCGCCATCGAGATTGACGACCAACCCGGTCGTGCCGCAGAAGCCGTTAAGGTCTTCAGCGAGGCTGGCATCAGCATCACCTACATGTACTCTTTCCTGTTGCGCGGCAAGGGCATCCTCATCTTCCGCACCGACGACGGAGAGAAGGCTGCAAGTGTCATCAAAAACAACAACCTCAAGAGTATCGATGAGACCGACCTTACCCAGTGGGCCTAAGATTTAAGAATAAGAAAAGAGGTGCAACCCAAATTGGATTGCACCTCTTTTTTATTGAGAATTTCTTTACGTTATTTGACTTCGTCGAATAAAGGCAGCGCCTCGGTAATGTTCATGCTAGCATGACATTGCTCTCGACTTGCACTTTATTTGACTTCCTCGAAGTCGGCGTCCTGGATGTCGTCGGCCTTGCCGTTGTTGGCACCGGGCTGAGGACCTGCCTGAGCACCACCCTGGAAGCCTGCATCGGGACCAGGTTGTGCACCTGCCTGCTGAGCAGCCTGATACATCTTCTGTGCAGCGTTGTTCAGTTCGGCAGTAGCAGCATCGATGGCTGCGATGTCCTGTGCCTTGTGGGCGTTGCGGAGTTTCTCGAGGGCAGCCTCAACTTCAGCCTTCACGTCAGCGGGCAATTTGTCGCCACTCTCCTTCAGCATGTTCTCCGTCTGGAAAATCATGCTATCGGCCTGATTGAGCTTGTCAATCTTCTCACGCTCCTTCTTGTCGCTCTCAGCATTGGCCTCTGCCTCTGCCTTCATGCGCTCGATTTCCTCCTTAGAGAGGCCAGAAGAAGCCTCGATGCGGATACTCTGTTCCTTACCTGTGGCCTTATCCTTGGCGCTTACATTCAGGATACCGTTGGCATCGATGTCGAACGTAACCTCAATCTGAGGAACACCACGGCGTGCGGGTGCAATGCCTTCGAGGTTGAAGTGACCTACGCTCTTGTTCTGGCTGGCCATAGGACGCTCGCCCTGCAGCACGTGGATGGTAACTGCCGTCTGGTTGTCGGCTGCAGTAGAGAAGGTTTCGCTCTTCTTGCAAGGGATGGTGGTATTGGCCTCGATGAGCTTGGTCATCACGCCACCCAGAGTTTCAATACCCATTGACAGAGGAGTTACATCGAGCAATACGATGTCGCTCTTGTCACCCGTGAGGACGGCACCCTGGATGCTGGCACCTACGGCTACCACTTCGTCAGGGTTAACACCCTTAGAGGGCTCCTTACCGAAGAACTCGGCAACCATCTTCTGCACAGCGGGGATACGGGTGGAGCCACCTACGAGGATGACTTCGTCGATGTCGCTGTTAGAGAGGCCTGCGTCGCGCATAGCGTTCTGGCAGGGAACCTTACAAGCCTGGATGAGGCTGTCGCAAAGACGCTCGAACTCAGAACGGGTCAGGGTCTTTACCAAGTGCTTGGGCACACCGCCTACGGCAGTGATATACGGCAGGTTGATTTCAGTAGAGGTGGTGCTGGAAAGCTCAATCTTAGCCTTCTCGGCAGCTTCCTTCAGACGCTGCAGGGCCATAGGATCCTGCTTCAGGTCAACACCTTCTTCAGCCTTGAAGCTGTTAGCCAGCCAGTCGATAACAACCTGGTCGAAGTCGTCACCACCCAGGTGAGTGTCACCGTTGGTGCTCAGAACCTCGAACACACCGCTACCGAACTCCAGGATAGAGATATCGAATGTACCACCACCAAGGTCGAATACGGCAATCTTCATGTCCTTGTTGGCCTTATCGACACCGTATGCCAGAGCAGC
>JAFZWQ010000046.1 GCA_017617235.1 Bacteroidaceae bacterium
GAAGAGTAGTAATAATTTATAATTATATTATTTATATTATATATTATTATTAATAATAATATATAATATAGGTTACAAACACCCATGAAGGTGCAAATTAGATTTTCAAGATGGTACAATGGTACAATGGTACAATACCTGTCATTTTGACTGACAAAAAGAAACTTTCAAACACTTTGTGTTTGGCACGTCATTTGTAATAGATATTGCAGATGCAAACCCGAAGGATTTAGCGCGCAATTCCCGACTGGCACTGTATCTGACAACGACTCCAAGGAATACGATTTAAGGAAGAGAAAAACACTAACGAAAGGGCATCCCAACGCTACACGCGCCGCGATACTATTCCTAGGCGCCTCGCGATACTATCGCTCCCCGCCTAGCGTTGTAACGCTCCCAAAAAAGAGTTCTTTGACTTATTTACATACAAATCTAACAACCCCCACCACCCTCATTGGCCTTATAGGAATAAGAAAAAGGCGCTGTCCGGTGGGGATAGCGCCTTTGAGTTTGGACAGCGGGGCTGTCGGAAGGGGATTACTTGAAGTAACGCTTCAGGAGGCCTGCAAAGCCTGCACCATGACGGGCTTCGTCCTTTGCCATTTCGTGAACGGTGTCGTGGATGGCGTCGAAACCGGCAGCCTTGGCGTTCTTGGCAATACGGAACTTATCCTCGCAAGCACCTGCCTCGGCAGCAGCACGCTTCTCGAGATTGGTCTTGGTGTCCCACACGCATTCGCCCAGCAGTTCGGCAAAGCGGCTGGCGTGGTCGGCCTCTTCGAAAGCATAGCGCTTGAAGGCTTCTGCAATTTCGGGATAGCCCTCGCGGTCGGCCTGACGGGCCATAGCCAGGTACATACCTACTTCGCCGCACTCGCCATTGAAGTGGTTGCGCAGGTCCTGAATCATTTCCTCGCTGACGCCTTCGGGCTTGCCGTCGCCAATGCGGTGTACGGTGGCATAGGTGGTTTCACCTTCGTCCTTCAGTTCAGAGAACTTGCTGGCAGGAGCCTTGCAGATGGGGCACTTTTCGGGAGCTTCGGTTCCTTCGTAGATGTAACCACACACAGCACAGATAAATTTCTTTTTCATACAAATAATAGTTTAATGGTTAATGAAATTTGGTGTTTCGTGACAAAGATAGCATAATAAATTAAAAGGGAAAAATTAAAAGTGAAAAATTATTCTATTCCCTGCAATATTTTATTGATTCTCATTTTTTTTCGACATTGGTTTCCTATATTCAACATTATTTTGTAATTTTGTCTTCCGTTATGCGATAGTAGCTCAGTTGGTAGAGCATTGGCTTCCCAAGCCGAGGGTCGCGGGTTCGAGTCCCGTCTGTCGCTCATAAGGGCTAAAGGCTAAAGGCTAAGGGCTAAGGACTAAAGGCGTGGCCTTTTTACTGTGAAAAGCACCATTGACTTTTGCCATTTGCCTTTTGCCAATTAAATAGAAGTGCGTATGAATTACGGATTTGTAAAGGTTGCGGCAGCTGTGCCCAGTGTGAAGGTTGGCGATTGTAAGTTCAACGTCGAACAGATAGAATCGCAAATTATTCAGGCCAACAACCAAGGTGTGGAAATCATCTGTTTCCCAGAGTTGAGCATTACATCGTATTCCTGTCAGGATCTGTTCTTCCAGCAGCTGCTGTTGGACGAGTCGGAGATGACGCTGATAGGCCTGCTGAACTTTACCCGTTCGATGAACATCATCACGATTGTGGGAATGCCGGTAGCCTTCCAGGACGGGCTGGTGAACTGTGCCGCCGTGTTGCAGAAGGGAAAGATTCTGGGCCTGGTGCCCAAGACTTTCCTGCCCAATTACAAGGAGTTCTACGAGAAGCGCTGGTTCATGGGCGCACGCGATATAAAGGAAGGTAACGTGCTGATTTGCGGACAGCAGGTATGCGTGTCTGCCAACCAGCTGTTCCACACACCGACCTGCTCCTTCGGCATAGAGATTTGCGAAGACCTGTGGGCACCGATTCCACCATCGTCGAACCTGACCCTGATGGGAGCAGACATCGTCTTTAACCTGAGTGCCAATTCCAGCAGCGCTGGCAAATACGAATACCTGTGCAACCTGGTGAGCGGACAGAGCGCACGCTGCATCTGCGGATATGTGTACACCAGCTGCGGATTCGGAGAAAGCACCACCGACGTGGTGTTCAACGGCAAAACGCTGATTTACGAAAACGGCAAGCCGCTGAAGGTGCTGCAGCAGCAGAATATGGAGGAAATGCTGACGGTATGCGACATCGACGTGGAATACCTGCGTTCCGAACGCCGCAAGAACACCACCTTCAACAATGCCGCATCGATGCTGAAGGATGCACCCGTGCAGGTGGTGGAAACCGCTGGATTGATGAATGAGAGCAACCGCGAACTGGTGCGCGACATCAATCCGCACCCCTTCATTCCTGCCGAGGGCAACGACCGCAACTACCGCTGTCAGGAGATTTTCGACATTCAATGCGAGGGTCTGGCCAAACGCATCAAGCACACGAATTGCGAGACTGCCGTTGTGGGCATATCCGGAGGACTGGATTCCACGCTGGCATTGCTGGTGTGCGCACACACGTTCGACATGCTGGGAAAGAGCCGTCGCGGCATCATCGGCATCACCATGCCCGGATTCGGAACCACAGACCGCACCTACACCAACGCCATCAGGCTGATGCAGCTGCTGGGCATCACCATACGCGAAATCAGCATCAAGGACGCTTGTCTGCAGCATTTCAACGATATCGGACACGACGCCGACCTGCACGATGTCACCTACGAGAACAGTCAGGCTCGCGAACGCACGCAAATACTGATGGATGCCGCCAACCAGACGAACGGATTGGTGGTGGGAACTGGCGACCTGTCGGAACTGGCGCTGGGATGGGCCACATACAACGGCGACCACATGTCGATGTATGGCGTGAATGCCTCGGTGCCCAAGACGCTGGTGCGACACCTGGTGTGCTGGGTGGCTGCCACAAACGAGGACAAGACCATCCGCGAAACGTTGCTGGACATTGCCGACACGCCCATCAGCCCCGAATTGATTCCTGCCAACGAAAACGGCGAAATCAAACAGAAGACCGAGGATCTGGTGGGACCATACGAGTTGCACGACTTCTTCCTGTACCACATGATGCGCAGCGGCTTCCACCCACGGAAAATATACATGTTGGCCTGCCGAGCCTTCGCTGGAACACATTCGGAGGAAGAAATCAAGCATTGGATAACTGTTTTCTATCGTCGCTTCTTCAACCAGCAGTTCAAACGTTCGTGCATGCCCGACGGGCCCAAGGTGGGAAGCGTAACTCTAAGTCCCAGAGGAGATTGGCGCATGCCCAGCGATGCCACATCCGACGCCTGGATTGACGAATGCAATGCCCTGTAGCCACAGGAGCCCATAAAATACTTTACATTTTTGAAAAAAATATGCCATAAAAAAGGGTTCTGCGTGACAACGTAATAAAAAAATTATTAACTTTGTGACATACATAATATAAAACACACAGATTCGAATACCAAAAACACACACAAACCATAAATTAACACGTTATGACAAAGCAAGAATTAACAAGAGAGATTGCAAGACAAACAGGAATTGACCAGCCTACTGTGTTGGCATGTGTAGAAGGATTGATGTCGGTCGTTAAGGAAACGATGGCCGGAGGCGACCCCGTTTACCTGCGTGGTTTCGGCAGCTTCATCCTGAAGCAGCGTGCAAAGAAGACCGCACGTAACATCACCAAGAACACGACGATTGTTATTCCTGCACACAACATTCCTTTATTCAAGCCCTGCAAGGAATTCATGGCTGCTGTAAGGAAATAATTGCAATTTCAAAGAAACTGAACGTATAGCCTTGAACATTCCGTTGCTCAAGGCTATATTTATATAAAAAACAAAAGCCGACATGAAACACACCATCGAAAACCAGCAGTTGCGCATCAGTGTAAAAGAGGAAGGTGCAGAGCTGACCAGCCTCGTAAGGAAAGAAAACAATTGTGAAGTGCTGTGGCAGGGCGACCCTGCATACTGGGAGGGGCAGTCGCCCGTGCTCTTTCCCACCATCGGCAGCAGCGCTAACCAGCAAGTGCGGTTCGACGGAACGACGTATCCCATGCCGAAACACGGATTGGTGAAGGACATGAAATTCCGTCTGACAGACAGCGGAACGGACTTCCTGGTGTTCAGCGTTACGGACACAGAGGAGACACGCAAGCATTTCCCGCTGCCCTTCCAACTGTCGGTACGTTACCAGTTGGAGGAATCCACCCTGCGTGTAAGTTTCGTCGTCGGCAACAGCGAAAATCAACCGCTACCCTACCACGTGGGTGCACATCCGGCCTTCCAACTGCCTCGTTTCCAGGCACAGGACGAGGTGCACGGCTATCTGGGATTCGATGTTACGGACAAACTGGTGGGAAACGGATTGAAGCCAGGCGGATACCTGTGGCCCGAGGGTTCGTTCGATGTGCCCCTCAGCGAAGAGGGATTGTTAGCGCTGGGCAACCACACCTTCGATTGCGACACCATTCTGGATACGCGCGGATTCGCGCACGCGTGTACCTTATATAATATAGAAAAGGAAAAAATTGTCACCGTGCGTTTCGATGCTCCCGTGCTGGCGTTGTGGGCCCCCTGTGGCGGACAGGCGCCCTTTGTGTGCATAGAACCTTGGTGGGGATGTTGCGACGAAGCCGAATTTGCCGACGATTTCCTGAAGCGTCCCTGGATGAATGTGGTGGAACCCAAGTCGGAGAAAACTATCAGCTACACCATTACTGTTCACTGAACCTGTCGCCCCATAACTGCCGCATGCGTTCTGCCAACTTCTGTTCGGCAGGATTGTTTTGGGGATGCCAGAAACGAACCCGTTGCAGGGCATCGGGCAGGAATTGTTGTTCCACGAAGTTCCCTTCGTAGTCGTGGGCGTATTTATAGCCCTTGCTGTATCCCAAATCCTTCATGAGCGAGGTGGGAGCGTTGCGCAG
This sequence comes from Bacteroidaceae bacterium, assembly GCA_017617235.1. Taxonomy (GTDB): domain Bacteria; phylum Bacteroidota; class Bacteroidia; order Bacteroidales; family Bacteroidaceae; genus Physcousia. The sequence goes on from JAFZWQ010000046.1 coordinate 5,000, forward strand.
ATGCAGGGGAACGGGTTGGTTGCCGCTCTGCTGCACCTCGGCCAGCGCATCGTTGATGCCCATATAGGCACTGTTGCTCTTGGGACTGGTGGCCAGATATACTGTAGCCTCTGCCAGAGGAATGCGCCCTTCGGGCCAACCAATTTTCATCACCGTATCGAAGGCGGCATTGGCCAGCAGCAGAGCGTTGGGATTGGCAAGACCGATGTCTTCGGATGCGCTGATAACCAGACGACGGGCAATGAAGGCTGGGTCTTCCCCACCCTCGATCATGCGAGCCAACCAATACAGGGCTCCGTCGGGGTCGCTGCCACGAATGCTTTTGATGAAGGCAGAGATGATATCGTAATGCATCTCGCCGTCCTTGTCATAGGCCAGCGGATTCTGCTGCAGACGTTCGGTTACCAGCTGGTCGGTTACCACAAGGGTTTCGTCGCCGGAAACCGATTCGGAAAGCAAGTCGAGAATGTTCAAAAGCTTGCGGGCATCGCCACCGCTGAAGCGCAACATGGCATCCGTTTCCTTCAGCTCGATGTGCATATCCTTCAGCACCACATCCTTCGTGATGGCTCTGTGGGCCAGTTCCAGCAAGTCATCTTTCTCCAAACTCTTCAGCACATACACCTGGCAGCGGCTCAGCAAGGGACGGATGACCTCGAACGAGGGATTTTCCGTAGTGGCACCTATCAGGGTGATGACACCCTGTTCAACTGCCCCCAAGAGGCTGTCCTGCTGGGATTTCGAGAAACGATGGATTTCGTCGATAAACAGGATGGGGCTGGCCGTATTGAAGAAACGATTCTGACGGGCTTTCTCCACCACATCGCGCACATCCTTCACACCACTGGTAACTGCCGACAGTGTGTAGAAAGGCGTCTGCAACTGATGGGCAATGATGCAGGCCAAGGTGGTTTTGCCCACACCCGGAGGTCCCCACAGGATAAAGCTCGACACCTTGCCGGACTCTATCATACGACGCAACACAGCACCTTGGCCAACAAGCTGTTTCTGGCCAATGTACTCGTCGAGCGACGTGGGTCGCATTCTTTCTGCCAATGGTTGCATAACGTGGGGTTAATAATAGACCTGACGAAATAGCCAGGTCTATTATGTTAATTCCTTACCTGCGACGTCCGAAGATGCGCAAGAGATAGAGGAAGAGGTTGACGAAATCGAGATAAAGCGAGAGGCTGCCCAGGAGGGCAATCTTGCCCAGAGTGTTGCCGTCGGCCTGCTGTTCTGCCTCGAGAAGCATGTTCTTAATCTTCTGTGTGTCGTAGGCGGTGAGTCCCACAAAGATGAGCACACCAGCATAGTTGATAATCATGTCGAGGGCGCTGTTACGCATGAACAGATTCACCACCGTAGCGATGATTACACCTATGAGGGCCATGATGAGGATTCGGCCTATGGAGCTGAGGTCGCGCTTCGTGAAGTAGCCCACCAGCGACATTGCACCAAAGGTGCCTGCCGTGATGAAGAAACATTGGGCTATGCTGCCAATCTCGTAAACCAAGAAGATGACAGACAACGTGGCGCCGTTCAGCACACAATATAGGGCAAACAGCATACCCATGGTGCTGAAATTGAGACGGCTGGCAGCGGCAGTAAGCCACAACACCAAACCCAACTCACCAAAAATCAGAACCCAGAATAATATCTGGCTACCAAAGATGGCCATCACGAGCTGAGGAGTGTTGGCAACGAACAGAGCGGTAAGAGCCGTCATGCCCAAACCCAGTGCCATCCACAGATAGACACGGCGCATGAGCGAACCGAAAGCGGAAAGGCTTTCGGAACCACTCATACGGTCGTATTGTGCAGAAATATCTTTATCGTACATATCAAATTTAATAATTAGGTATTACATGATGCCGTCGGCACGCAGCTTCTCCTGCCACTTCCAAGCAGAAGCGAGAACCTGGTCGGTGGGAGTGTCAGCCTTCCAGCCAAGCACCTTGTTGGCCTTATCGACATTACCCCAAACCTTCTCGATATCGCCCTCGCGACGGGGAGCATATTCCCAGTTCACCTTCACGCCAGTAGCCTTCTCGAAGCCTTCGACAACCTCCAGCGTAGAGAGACCGCGACCAGTACCGATGTTGAACACCTCAACTGCATCGCCATCGCCTTCCAGCACACGGGTCATAGCCTTTACGTGAGCCTTTGCCAAGTCAACTACATAGATGTAGTCGCGGATGCAGGTTCCATCGGGAGTATCGTAGTCGTTACCAAAAATCTTCAGCTGCTTACGAACACCAATAGCCGTCTGCGTTACGAAGGGAATCAGGTTCATGGGCACGCCGATGGGCAGCTCGCCAATCTCTGCTGAGGGATGAGCACCGATGGGGTTGAAATAGCGCAGGATAACACTCTTGATGGGAGCACCCGAGTGGATGTAATCCTGGATGATTTCCTCGTTAATCTGCTTCGTGTTACCATAGGGGCTGAGAGCCTTCTGGATGGGAGCCTGTTCGGTGACAGGGAGGTTCTCCTTCGTGGGCTGACCATAGACGGTGCAACTCGAAGAGAAGATGATACCCTTAACGTCGTACTTGGGCATGAGCTCCAGCAGGTTGATGAGGGAAACGAGGTTATTGCGATAGTACAGCAGAGGCTTTTCGACACTCTCGCCCACAGCCTTGGAGGCAGCGAAGTGGATGATGCCCTTGATGCCGGGATACTTCTTGAAGACACCTTCTGTAGCGTCCATATCGCGCAGGTCAATCTGCTCGAAGGCAGGACGAATGCCTGTAATCTTCTCGATGCCGTCGAGCACCTCGATACGTGAATTACTCAGGTTGTCAACGATGACTACATCGTAGCCTGCTTCCTGCAACTCAACAGTGGTGTGCGAGCCAATGAAGCCGCAACCGCCAGTTACCAAAATAGTTTCTTTCATAATGGTAAAAGAATGCGACCCCTCTCCCTATCCTCCCCCGAGGGGAAGGCGTAATATGTATTAGAGGTTGAGGTCATGGGTTAATTAATAATATTTTTTTGTCTCATTTTCTATGCAATATACTCCCCGCCCTCGGGAGGGGATTGGGGGTGGGGTCAGAAAAGTTTTGCGAGGCCGTTATTGACACCGCTGAAACCCATGAAGGCCATAGAGAGAAGACCGGCTACGACCAGAGCGATAGCCATTCCCTGCATACCCTTGGGAACATCCATGCGAGACAACTGTTCGCGGATGCCGGCAAACACCACCAAGGCGAGTCCAAAGCCCAATGCCGTGCACAGGGCGAACCATACACCGCTGACCAATCCGGGCTCCATGCCTGCACTATCGTAGGTTCCGTTACCTACCAGAATGGCAACACCCAGGATGCAGCAGTTGGTGGTGATGAGGGGAAGGAATACACCCAACGCCTGATACAAAGCGGGGCTCACCTTCTTCAGCACAATCTCTACCATCTGCACAAGGGCAGCAATCACCAAGATGAAGGCAATCGTCTGGAGGTATTCCAAACCGAATGCGTTCAGCACATAAAGTTGAATCAGATAGGTCACCAGGGTGGCAATCACCAGCACAAAGGCTACGGCAGCAGCCATACCCATTGCTGTCTCCACCTTCTTCGACACACCCAGGAACGGGCAGATGCCGAGGAACTGACTCAGAACGATATTATTAACGAATATCGCCGTAATGAATATCAATAGAAATGCCATAATTTTGAGAATTAAAAGTGAAAAGTGAAAAATTAAAAATTGTATGTCTTGATTATTGAGAGGACTCCCCTATCAATTTTTCACTTTTAATTATTCATTTTTAATTTGTTAAACACTGCAATCAGATAACCCAATACGATGAAGGCACCAGGAGCCAACACAAAGAGGAGTGCGCCATAGTTCTCAGGGAACAGCGTCAGGCCAAACACCTTACCCGTTCCCAGCAACTCGCGGCAAGCACCCAGCAGAGTCAAGGCCCAAGTGAAACCAAGGCCGATACCAAAGCCGTCGAAAACAGAAGGAATAACTCCGTTTTTGGCAGCAAAGGCTTCGGCACGACCCAGAATGATGCAGTTCACCACAATCAGAGGGATGAACAGGCCCAATGCAGCATCCACAGCAGGAGCATAGGCCTTGATGAGCATCTGCAGGATTGTTACCAACGAGGCAATCACCACGATGTAGCACGGAATACGCACCATATCGGGGATAAGCTTCTTGATGGCTGCAATGATAAGGTTCGAGAAAACCAGCACAGCCATTGTGGCCAGTCCCATCGACATACCATTCAAAGCCGACGATGTGGTGCCCAGCGTAGGACACATACCCAGGAGGAGCACAAATGTGGGGTTCTCCTTGATGAGTCCGTTTAGAAATACCTTTATATTATTCATAACTATTTAATTAAAAGTGAAAAGTGAAAAATTAAAAATTGAATGTCATGCTACTTGAGAGGACTACCCTATCAATTTTTCACTTTTAATTTTTCATTGTTCATTTTCTTTCACTTGAGGACTGGCACCTGTCTGGGCATCTTCGCACTTAGTGTTGAGTGCAGCATAGGCCGCATTCACACAACGCAGGAAGGCGCGACTGGTGATGGTAGAAGCCGTGATGGCATCCACATCGGCATCAGGATGATCGTTTTTATCCTTCGTTACAAAAAGACCGTCTTTATAATCAGACATTTTCTTACCGATTATATTTCCTTTTTGACCCTTCTGGAACCATTCGCCAGCCTTAGCACCCAATCCAGGAGTCTCGCTGGTTTCCAGCACCTGATAACCCTGAATGAGACCTTCGTCATTGAAGCCCACGAGTACCGTCAGCTTACCACCGAAACCATTGGGGTCGGTAGCCTGTACGGCTGTTCCCTTGTCCGTGCGATATACCACAGCACCACTCTCCAAAGTATCTGGGGCTTCCACCTTCAACTCGTCGGCTGCCAAAACAGCCTTGATGCCGTCGGACAACTGTTGTGCCTTGATTTGGCGAATGGGCTCCTCCGTGATGCTGTTCACATATCCAAGTGCCAGACCTGCCACTACGGCAATCAGGGTCAGCACCAGGGCCATATTAGGCAATGTAGATTCTAACTTCTTCATTTTGCTGCCTCCTTTCTTACTTCGCCAAAGCGGGTAGGTTTGCAATAGTTGTTGATGAGGGGCGTGAATGCATTCATGATGATGATGGCAAACGACATACCCTCGGGATAGGCACCCCAGTTACGGATGATGACAGTCAGAAGACCAATTGACACACCATAGATGAGCTGACCCTTGTGCGACATAGGCGAGGTAACATAATCCGTAGCCATGTAGCAGGCTCCCAGTACCAAGCCGCCCGTAAGCAACGAGGTCAGGGGGTCCATATACTGCTCAGGATTTGCCAACCACAGCAGTCCGCTGGCAACAGCCACCGTACCCAAGATGGAAACGGGAATGTGCCAGGTGATAATCTTGCGCCAAAGCATGAAGGCACATCCGATGAGCAGCGCCAAGGCACTTACTTCACCCAGCGAACCTCCCATCTGTCCGAACAACAGGTCTGTGGCAGCAGGTATCTCACCACCACCCAGAGGAGTTGCTGCCGTAACGGCATCAGTATAGGCTGTCAGCTGTCCGGGCACAGGCCAAGAGGTCATCTGTACAGGGAATGAAATCAACAGGAACACACGACCTGCCAAAGCGGGATTGAAGATGTTCTGACCAAGTCCGCCAAACGTCATCTTACCTACGCCAATGGCAAACAGAGCACCCAACACGATAATCCATATGGGCAGGTTACTGGGCAGGTTGAATGCCAGCAGAATACCCGTCAGCACAGCACTTCCATCCAGAATCGTCAAGCGCTGACGGCCCATGATGAAGCGGCTGATGAACCACTCGAAGAATACGCATGCCACTACTGAAGTCAGCATAACGACCGCTGCTCCCAATCCAAAGAACCAGAAGCTGGCCAGCATGGCAGGCAGTAGGGCTATGCACACACCATACATGTTCTTGCGAACGGAATCTTTTCCGTGAACATGCGGTGAAAGAGAAACTATTAATTTATTCATTTGTTCTATACTTATTTAGCAGAGCGAGCTCTGATGATTCCCATTACGGTGGACTTGCCCAGACGGATATAGTCGAGCAAGGGACGATGGCTGGGACAAGTGAACTGGCACGAACCACACTCGATGCAACTGGGGATGTCCTCGTGCTCGGCAGCATCCCAATCGCGTAACTCACTAACCTTGGCCAGCAGGTAAGGCTCCAATCCCATGGGACAGGCACTCACACACTTGGCGCAGCGGATACAGGGCTCTGTCTCTGCACGCTTTGCCTCGTCCTGTCGCATGATGAGCAAACCGCTGGAACCCTTCGTCATGGGTACTTCCAAACCCAACAGGGCCTTACCCATCATCGGGCCTCCGCCAATCACCTTACCCGTATCTTCGGGCAGTCCGCCACACTCGTCGATGAGCTGGCTGAAGGGAGTTCCCAGACGGGCCTTCAGGTTCGAAGGCTGCATCAGGCTCTTGCCCGTAACGGTAATGATGCGGTCAATCAGGGGTTTGTTCTTCATCACGGCCTCGTAGATAGCGAAACACGTACCTACGTTCTGCACGATGGCGCCCGTGTCGATGGGCAATGCAGGAGGAGCAGGAACCTGACGACCAATCACAGCGTCAATCAACTGCTTCTCACCACCCTGCGGATATTTCACCTTCAGGGGTACAACCTCTATCTTAGGATATTGGGCAGCCTTCTCCGTCATCAACTTAATGGCATCGGGCTTGTTATTCTCTATGCCGATGTAACCCTTCGTAACACCCACGGCCTTCATCACCAACTGCAGTCCTACGAGGATTTCCTCAGGGTGCTCCAGCATCAGACGATGGTCGGCAGTCAGGTAGGGCTCACACTCAACGGCATTCACGATAACACATTCTGCCACCTTACCGGGAGGGGGACACAATTTAACATGTGTGGGGAACGTAGCACCACCCATGCCCACAATACCTGCGGACTTAATCTTATCGACAATGGTCTTACCATCCAATTCTGGACGGTCGGCCAGTTTTACCAAAGTTTCCGAACGGTCAATACTTTCTTCCCATTCGTCGCCTTCAACATCTACGGTAACAGCCATACGACGCAGACCGCTGGCATCCAGTGCCACATCTACTTTGCTAACCTTACCGCTAACGCTACTGTAAACGGGAGCACTCACAAAGCCACCGGCTTCGCCCAACAGGGTTCCCACCTTTACCTCGTCGCCTTTTTTCACAACGGGATTGGCAGGAGCACCGATGTGCTGGAACATGCTGAACACAGCCTGCTTGGGTAACTGTGCCTCACGAATGGGGCTTCCGGCAGACAGTTTGTTCTCTTCGGGATGAACTCCTCCTATCTTAAATGTCTTCATATCTTATTCAGCTTTTGAGGGTTCAACATTCTGATTACTCGGAGTATTTGGAGTACTCTGAACACTTGGAGCATTCTGAGCTACAGGGGCTTCCGTCTTAGGTTTGCGAGGCGGCATGTTGATGGCGTGGATGGCGCCCTTCGGACAAACCTCTTCACACTTGCGGCACAACTTGCACTTCTCGGCATCGATGTATGCCAGGTTCTTGGTAACGGTGATGGCCTCGAACTTCTCGCACACTTTCTGACACTTGCCACAACCGATACACGATGCCTTGCACCACTTGTTAGCAATGGCACCCTTGTCCTTGTTGTTGCACAGCACCACCATACGACGGTTCTTTGGACCTTTTAGGCGCACCTCGATAATCTGTCGCGGACAAGCCTTTGCACAAGCACCACAGGCTGTACACTTATCCTCGTCAACCTCAGGCAGCAGCGTCTCAGGGTTAATGTGTATGGCGTCAAACTTACAAGATGCCACACAGTCGCCACATCCGTAGCAACCATACGAGCAACCCGTCTCGCCCATACCAATCATCTGTTGCACCTTACAACTCTGTGCACCATCGAACTTCACCAGGCGAGGACGATTCTCACAGGAACCGTTACAACGCACAACGGCAACTTTAGGAGCCGAAGCCTCTACTGCCATACCAAGAATGCCAGCCACCTGTTCCATCACAGGCTGACCGCCAACGGGACAGAGCAAGCCCTCCAGCGAACCCTTGTCTGCAGCCTTCACACAGGCACCGGCAAAGCCGCTACAGCCTGGGAATCCGCAACCACCACAATTAGCCTGGGGCAACACAGCACCGACCTGTCCAATGCGCTCGTCCTCGTGCACCGCGAACTTGCGCGATGCAAAGTATAGCAGCAATGCAGCAATGAGTCCAATGGATCCCAAGGCGATAATTGCTAAAAGAATTAAATTCATACTTTATAATGTTTGATGTTTAGTGTAATTTTACGATTTGATACGAAAAGAGAAAGTCCTTTGCAAGCGAGTGCGAAAGACGTAAAGAAAGAAGCAATAGGGAACCAACGACAGCAGTGCCACAACAGCGCCCAACCCTTCGTTTTCCGTCAGGCGGCTAACAGTCACCAATACAGCCATCAATAAAACAAGAGGGACAACGTAGGCCCACAATGTGGCACGAAGTCCCAATCCTATACTTCCGACTAAGGTAACCTGCTGACCTACTTGGTACGAGGCAGCATTCTCGCAGGCTATGTCCATCAACTTTTCCTTCGATTCAGAGCTGTGGCACAGGTTGGCTGCAGCACAAGCTGCACAAGCCGTTTCCTGCACGATAGACACCCGAATGGCGTGAGACATAATCTGTTTCACGACGGCCTGATGTTGAATTTGCCCCTCACTCATACGAATAAAGTCATATTTAGACCTACAAAGATATAAAATAAAGTTGAAAGATGAAAAATTATTCGTAACTTTGTCACGCATAAACCAAAAACGACATGAAACAATATCGCAAAACCTTCCTTGCTGTGCTCATTTTCCTTGGTCTGCAGTTCCTGGCGAGCATGCTGGGTGCCGCACTTCAAGGACTCGGAATGAATGCCACCACTGCCCTTTCGCTATCCCTCATCATTAGTGGAATCGCCACAGTCATACTGCTTGCCTACCTGGGAATTGTACGACTCAAGGTACTTCGACCCACCCACATGAAATGGCGTCTGATTCCCTTGGCGGTAGCTGGAGCATTCATGGGCATCTTTGCCATGAATCTGATTAGCGAATTGCTACCCTTGCCCGACCTCATGAAAATCGACGTTACGGCAATGGCCTACAATCCCTTAGGCATCATTTCCATCACCCTGATAGCTCCGATTGTCGAGGAAATGGTCTTCCGCGAGGGCATCATCAGTTCCCTGTTGCGTCACGATTTCCATCGTTGGCAGGCCATTTTGGTGTCAGCCCTTGCCTTCAGCATCGTTCACCTGAATCCAGCCCAAATGCCCTTTGCATTCATCATGGGAATCATCCTGGGAATCATCTTTGCAAAGACGGGAAATATTGTAACTACAGCATTCATACACATCGTCAATAACACGCTGGCAATTATCCAGTTACGCGTTTTTGTTGACAAAGGGAATGAAGTCAGCTTTACAGAAACTTTGGGAGGTCCACTCATCACAGCTTTCTTCATATTGGTCAGCTCTTTAATCTGTGTTCTATGCCTCCACGATTTCTGGAAAAAATACCATCGTGGACACCGTCTGCATCGTCGTTCCTCAAGCAGTGGTGGCGACAGCAGCAGTAATCCATTCAACAACTACAACAAATACGGTTTGTTCCACAAGTAATGTGCCCTATTGCCCTATGTGCCCTATCGGGCCCATATGGCTTATATGGCTTATATGGCCTATAAAAATAGAAAAGGGCCCTGCCTCACGGCGGTGCCCTTTCTGCTGTTGTTTGGAAAAATCTATTAGAATAAAATTTTTAACTCTGATTCTCAGCTTAAGCCTCGGTAGCTTCAGCGTTGGTCTCTGTAGTTTCTGTGTTTTCTGATGCAGCAGCAGCTTCTGCTTCAGCTTTGGCGGCTGCCTCGGCTGCGCGCTTCTCAGCTACTTTCTCCTGAACCTTTGCATTGGCTTTCTTCTCTGCCTCCAGACGAGCTGCATCAGCAGCCTTCTTGTCAGCAGCAATCTTAGCCTCGGCTGCAGCAAGACCCTTCTGGCGGTCAGCCTTCCAAGCCTCGAACTTAGCCTGAGCAGCGGCTTCATCGAATGCGCCCTTCTTAACACCACCCTTCAGGTGCTTCATGAGGTATACACCTTCACGGCTGAGGATGTTACGTACAGTGTCGGTGGGCTGTGCGCCTACCTCTACCCAATAAAGAGCACGGTCGAATTTCAAATCTACAGTGGCAGGATTGGTATTGGGGTTGTAGGTACCAATCTTCTCTGTAAACTTACCATCACGTGGAGCTCTTACATCAGCAATCACGATGCTATAAAAAGCATAGCTTTTACGACCGTGGCGCTGTAATCTAATTTTTGTTGCCATTTTTTAGTTAAAATTTTATTTAATAGGTTTGAAATATGCTGCCAACTCGTGACAGCGGCTGCAAAGGTACAACAAAAAATTAAAAGTTAAAAATTAAAAGTTAAAAATTATCTGTTTCGGGCTCATTTTGGGGTAATTCGGGAGCAGATTGGGGCTCTTTCAGTGTTTTTTTGCGCTTGGGATTCTCCGTTGCACCCATTTTCAAGAGCTGACGTGCCGTAACGATAATACTCTGTCCTGAATCTGCCGTACTGGCCTCCACCTTCAGGAAGGCATCGTTGGTCTTTTCGAACTGCCGCTTTACATCCTCCATCCTTTCGGCAAACAACTGCACGCGATTCACCAGTTCATCGGCACATTTCATGATTTGCTGTTGGTTCTCCACCTGTCGCACCTGTCGCCACGTCATTTCCAACACGCGCAACATCATGTACAGATTCTGCGAACCGCTGATTACCACCCCCTTGTCGTAGGCTTCTTTCCACAACGTGGGGGCATTGGACAAAGCCAGTTGTAAGGCCGATTCCGAGAAGACGTACATCAACACGAAATCCAGTCGTCCGCGATTATCCTTGATATATTTCGAATAGTTCTTCTTGGCCAGTTCATTCACATGGGCTCGCATGCTGGCTATATGCCTGCTAAGGGCACTCTGGCGCTGTTCCTCGTTTTCTGCATTGTGGTAGTCCTCGAAGGCAGTAAACGACATCTTCGAGTCAATAATCACATCGCGCTGATCGGGGAAATGCAGGATGGCATCGGGAATCATGCGATGTCCCTCTTCCTCGTAAACGGTATTTCCGTCTTTGTCCTTCATCGTCTCCTGCAACTCGAACTGCGTGCCTTCTTCCAGCCCCATATCCTCGAGCAACTGCTTCAGTTTCAGTTCGCCGAAGTTTCCCTGCGTCTTATTCTCGCCAGTCAGCGCCTGGGCCAGTTTGTCTGCACGCTCTCCCACTTCACGACTCAGTTGGAAGCTGGTCTTTATCGTGGCATCCAGTCGCTGCATCGTGGAATTGTGTTCGCGATCGCTCTTTTCAACCGCCTCACGCATCTGTTGGATGTGGGTCTGCAGGGGATTCAGAATGCCGGCCAGCTGTTCTTTGTTGGCAACGGACAACTGTTCCGCGCGTTCCTTCAGAATGTGTTCCGAAGCCGAATTCATCTGTTCCTTTATCAACTGCATCTGCTTGGCCAGCAGTTCCTCGTGCTGACGGTTCATCTGTTCCAGCGCCTCCTTATATTGTGTTTCCGCCTTTTCCAACTGACGCTGGTGCTGCAGTTTCAACTCCTCAACATACTGTTGGTTATGCTGCTTCTCCTGCGCCACATCTTCCATCAGATATTTTTTCTCCTGTTCCAACACTGCCACTTGGGTACGCATGCGAGTCAGCAGCAGCGCTGCCGCAGCCAGCCCCAACACTATTCCTATTAATATATATACGAACACCATAGTACGATGAATTTTATGCAAAAATAAGAAAAAACTCTCAACTCTCAACGCTCAACTATCAACTTTTTATATCTTTGCAGCATGAAAGTGGCAATTATCGGAGGAGGAGCTGCCGGATGTTTCTGTGCGGTAAACCTGAAACGTATGCACGGGGATGCCGAAATCACCGTATTCGAACGAGCCAACCGACCTATGGCGAAGTTGGCCATAACGGGTGGCGGACGTTGTAACCTTACCAACACCTTTGCCGATATCCGTCAGTTGCGCGAAGCATATCCGCGTGGACATCGCCTAATGGAACGGCTGTTTCGCATCTTCGGTCCTGACGACACCATGCGTTGGTGGGAACAAGAAGGCGTGAAGTTGACTGTTCAGGAAGACAATTGTGTATTTCCCTGTTCTCAAAACGCAATGGAAATTGTAGGAACCTTGAACCGTCTGATGCACGAACTGGGCATCAAGGTGCTGACGGGTCAGCGCATCGAGACGTTGCCCCAGGGGCTTGATCGCATTATCGTAACAACAGGTGGCAGTCCACGTTTGTCCGGCCTCTCGTTCCTTGAACCACTGGGGTTAGAGATAGTACAACCCGTACCCTCGCTCTTTGCCTTCAATATCGATGTGCCCCAACTGCATACACTTACGGGAACCGTGGTGGAACAGGCCCAGGTTTCCTTGCCCGGCACCAAGTTTCAGGCCGCAGGTCCGCTGCTCATCACACACTTCGGCATGAGTGGTCCAGCCATCCTGCGTCTGTCGTCGTATGCAGCCCGTCATCTGGCAGAACGAAACTATCAGACCGACCTCTCTGTAAACTGGATGCTGAGAGAAAATGAGGAACAGGTACGCGCTGCATTGGGCACATTCCAAGCCAGCGGCAAACTCGTTGGAAATCACCATCCTGCGCACCTAACATCGCGCCATTGGAGCTACCTATTGCAACGTGCCGGCATTCCCGAAAACCATCGTTGGGACTGCCTGAATCGTAAGGAACTGAACCGTCTGGTGAACACCCTCACCAACGATATTTACACCATCAGCGGACGACGCACCCACAAGGCCGAGTTCGTAACCTGCGGAGGCGTTGCCCTTTCGAACCTGAATCTCCAGACCCTTGCACTGAAGGCACATCCGAACATCTTCATGGCGGGCGAAGTGCTTGATATTGACGGCATAACGGGTGGATTTAACCTTCAGGCAGCATGGACCATGGGATACGTTATTGCAAAAAGCATCGCCACAACATTATAATTTTTCCCTTTTATTTTTCAATTTTTAATTATAAGTTGTATCTTTGTAGCAAAATTTATCGGACGAAATGAAACTCATACTTCTCACCTCACCCGATTTCTTTATCGAAGAAGATAAGATACTGGCTGCACTCTTCGAGGAAGGGTTGGATTTGCTGCACCTGCGGAAGCCCAACAGCGAGCCAGTATTCTGCGAACGTCTGCTCACCCTTCTGCCCGATGAATACCACCGCCGTATCGTTACCCACGACCATTTCTACCTGAAGGAGGAATTCAACCTCATGGGTATTCACCTCAGTCACCACAACCCCACGGCACCTCCCGATTACCACGATATGGTCAGCCGCACGTGCTATAACCTCGACGAGGTTAAGGAACACAAGCGCGACAGCAAATACGTCATCCTGAAGAACGTGTTCGACAGTATTTCGGAACCTAACTATGTAGCCCGTTTCACCAGCGAGGACCTTCATCAGGCCACGCGACAGGGCATCATAGACCGTCATGTTATGGCCCAGGGTGGCATTTCGCTGGAGAACATTCCCACCATCCGTCAGTTCGGCTTTGGCGGCGTAGTCATCCGCGGCGACCTGTGGCGCCGTTTCAACATCCATCGCGGCTACGACTTCAAGGATCTGATTTCGCACTTCCGCAAGCTGCGTCAAGCCACGCAATAAACAAAACAAACAACATAACCCCACAAACAACGTCATGAACAAAGAATTCCTGGTCTTCAGTGGTACAAAAACACGCTATCTGGCCGAAAAAATCTGTGCTGCATTGGGCTGCCCGCTTGGTAACCTTGTAATCACCCGCTTTGCCGACGGTGAATTCTCCGTCAGCTACGAAGAAAGCATCCGCGGACGCGATGTGTACCTCGTACAGAGCACCTTCCCCAATTCGGACAATCTGATGGAACTGCTGCTGATGATTGATGCTGCCAAGCGCGCATCGGCAAGAACCATTAACGCCGTAATACCCTATTTCGGATGGGCCAGACAGGACCGCAAGGACAAACCCCGTGTAAGCATTGGTGCCAAGTTGGTTGCCGATATGCTCAGTGTGGCAGGTATCGACCGCCTGATTACGATGGACCTGCACGCCGACCAGGAACAGGGTTTCTTCGACATTCCCGTGGACCATCTGTATGCCAGCAGCGTCATGTTGCCCTACATCCAGAGCCTGAATCTCGAGAACTTGGTTATCGCCACTCCTGACGTGGGTGGTTCCAAGCGTGCCAGCACCTACAGCAAATTCCTGCAGTGCCCGCTGGTATTGTGTAACAAGTCGCGTCGTCGTCCCAACGAGGTTGCCACCATGCAGGTCATTGGTGACGTTACAGATGCCAACGTAGTCCTGCTCGACGATATTGTGGACACTGGCGGCACCATCACTATGGCTGCCAAGCTGATGATGGAGAACGGTGCCCGCAGCGTACGTGCCATTGCCAGCCACTGCATCATGAGCAACCCTGCTGACGAACGTGTCGAAAACAGTCCGCTCACCGAAATGGTATTCACCGACTCCATCCCCTATCGCGGCAACAGCACGAAGGTTAAGCAAATCAGTGTAGCAGAACTCATTGCCAGCACCATCAGTCGTGTACAGAACAACGAATCCATCTCCGACCAGTACCTGATTTAATGGAATCTTTACGGCATTTATACAGGATAGGCATTGGACCCTCCAGCAGTCACACCATGGGACCGCAGTCCGCCTCGAAAATCTACCTTCAGCGTCATCCTGAGGCAACGGCTTTCGATGTCACACTCTACGGTTCTCTGGCGGCTACGGGAAAGGGTCATATGACGGATGTAGCCATTCTGCGTGTCTTGGAACAGCAAGGCCCAGTGGAACTGCATTGGGAACCCCATACACGTCTGCCCTATCACCCCAATGCCATGAAGTTTGCCGTACGTCAGCCCGATGGCAGTCTGTTCGACGAATGGACGGTGTACAGCATAGGTGGCGGTGCCCTGTCCCAAGGTCCCGACGATAAGGTAGAACACCGACAGATTTACCCTCTCACCACCATGGACGAAATCATGTTCTGGTGTCATGAAACAGGTTGTTCACTGTGGGAATATGTGGAACGCAACGAAGGTCCAGAAATTTGGGACTACCTGCGCAATGTGTGGAAGGTGATGCAGGAGGCTGTGGAACGCGGCATCAACCACGAAGGAGTGCTTCCCGGCCCACTGGGTCTCCAACGAAAGGCTCCCGTCTATTACACCAAGGCCAAAGGTTACAAAGCCAACCTGCAAAGTTCCGGACTGGTCTATGCCTATGCCCTTGCCGTCAGCGAGGAAAACGCATCGGGCGGTATCATCGCTACGGCTCCCACCTGTGGTTCGTGTGGTGTGTTGCCGGCTGTGCTGTACCATCTGAGCACGGGGCACGCCTTCAGCGAGGAACGCATTCTGCATGCTCTGGCTACAGCGGGTCTCATCGGTAACCTGGTGAAGCATAATGCCAGCATTTCGGGTGCCGATGTAGGTTGTCAGGGCGAAGTGGGTGTAGCCAGCGCTATGGCCGCTGCAGCCGCCTGTCAACTCTTTGGCGGCAGTGTGTCGCAGATTGAGTATGCGGCAGAGATGGGACTGGAACATCATCTGGGCATGACGTGTGACCCTGTGTGCGGACTGGTACAGATTCCCTGCATCGAACGCAACGCCTTTGCTGCGGCCCGTGCCCTCGATGCCAACTTCTATGCCTCGCTCAGCGACGGAAACCATCGCGTGTCCTTCGACCGTGCCGTACGCGTCATGAAGCAGACCGGACACGATTTGCCTTCACTCTACAAGGAAACCTCCGAGGGAGGTCTCGCCAAACTCAAATAACCGTTATTTCTTAGGCAGCATATTGGCAAACCGGCTGCGAACAAAGACTGGGATTGTGGCCTTTGTAACGGTTGTCGTTACGGTTTGTCCGCCTTTATATTTCCGTCCACTATGCAGGTCGGTCCATCCGCCTTTGCATCGCGGTAGATAGGTCTGCCACTCGCTCACGCCTGACTCCGTCACGGGGTTCACCAGCAGGGCCGGACCAAACATGTATTCATATTTCTGCTGCAGAGCAACAGGGTCGTCGGCAAAGTCAAACACCAGCGGACGCATCAAGGTGTATCCCTCCTGACTCACGCGTCGCGCGCATTCCTCTATATAGGGTCGCAGGTATTCGCGCTGCTGTATGCACTGAGCAATAATCTGCTGGGCCTCTGCACCGTAGTTCCAGGGTTCGGTGTTGCTCATGTATCCGTGCACACGCATCAGGGGCAGGTACACACTTACCTCAATCCAGCGCAGCATCCGTTCTATGTAGTCGGTATTGGTGTACTGGTCGCCGGGACGGAAGAATCCGCCTGCATCGTATGTCCACCAAGGCACTCCGGCAGCCTGTACGCCCAAACCAGCCGTAATCTGTCGACGCAGGGTCTCCCAGTCGTTCCCCACATCACCGCTCCACAGAGCCGAGCCGTAGCGCTGTATGCCAGGGAATCCGCAACGGGTCAGAATCATGGGTTCACGTCCGGCAGCCACCAGACCCTCGTACACCGTTTTATTCACCAGCAGGGGGTACACGTTGCGCACCTGTTCGCCTGCCCATCGTCCGCGATTCACGCGTCGACCTGCCAGGTCATCATTCTCGGGCTCCGTAGCATCCTGCCACCATGCATCAATACCCAGGGGCAGCAACCTTTCGCGGAAGTTGCGCCAATAAGCCTGTGCGGCCTGTGGGTCGAAGAAATCTATCCAGTCCGTACCGGGGATATAGTATCCTTTGTCCTGCATCTCGTGCCCTACCTCGGAATTTTTATCGATTTTCGACCAAACGCTAACCATCAGTCGCATGCCCATGTGGTGCAGGCTGTCCGTCAGCAGCTTTGGGTCTGGATAGTACTGTTCGTCGAACCTCATGGCGTTCCACCCATAGCGTCCCCAATATTGCCAGTCTTGTACCATCATGCTCACAGGAATGCCTTCCTGTCGGAAGCGGTTGGCCGTCTGGAGTATCTCGTCGGAACTGTGGAATCGTTCGCGGCAATGGATGTATCCCAAGGCCCACGAGGGCATCTGCGGACAAGTTCCCGTCAGTTCGCGGTAGATGCCGATGACCTCGTCTGCCGAGCCCACGAACACGGTGTAGTCCACCGCTGTGGCTACGGGTGAACGGAACATGGTCTTGTCCTCCACGGGCTGGTAGTACAGCACAGGATTGTCGCCACGTGTCAGTTCGGCTGTAAGATGGTGGCGTCCTGCTTCCAGATGCACAATCTTCGAGGTCGTTGGAGGGAGCCACATGTTCTGCATGTCTATCACCGTCTGTCCGTCCACCACCAGGTTGTGACGACGGGCCATTTGCTGTCCAACATCCAGCAACAGACTGTAGTCTCCAGCCTCAGTAACGTCTATGTAGGCTTCGAAGATATTCCTTTCGCGCACCTCGCGTTTGCCGCCTTCCGTCGTGGTCACGTTTACCACCTCCTTTTTGCCAGCTTGGTTACTGCGCTGCATCGTCACCTTGTTATCGCTGGGATTAAACTCCGTCAGTCCATAGTTGTTCCACAGCAGACCGTATCCCTTGCTGGAAATTATCATGGGCAAACTGATTTGGGTGTTCACCTGCGTCAGTCGGCGGCTCAATCCGCGCACGTTGCTGTATCCGTCCTGGAACTGTCCCAGTCCGTACAGGCATTCGTCCTTCGGCGAACGCATTACCAGCGTTGCAATACCGTTTTGAAGACTGTGGTGTGTGGCGGTGAATACCGTGCGACCCTTTTTGTCGCGGATGCTCAGCACACCCTGCTTGCTATCAATGTCAACCTGCAACTGGCAGTCCTTCACCTCTTCGGTCTTTACGTAGAGCCAATCAGGCAGGTCGTTCTGCATGGGTGTTCCTTCAGTATATTGTATGCGTACGGCGTTGCGTGCCACGCGTTTCACGGTCAGGCTGCCCTGTCCGAAAGGTGTTGCCCACACAGCTGTCTGTACCGTCAACAGCATCAACAATAACCATACTTTACAGATTATAGTCTTCATGATTTAGAGTTTATATTGATTACTTATTTCTGATTACAAAGATACGAAAAAAATTACAGAATCGCAAATTAATGCCATACAATTAGCAAATAAACATACAAGGAGATGACTGAGAAAGACAGTTATTTGTTACAGCGTTACAGTTGTTACAGTTCGAAAACACGAATACGAAAAACCAAAAACGAACTCTATATATTATATTATAATATAATATATAGAAGTATTTTTAAGGCTGTGAAATGCATCTCGAGAACTGTAACAACTGTAACGCGTAACGGTATTTAAATTTTATTTTAAACTTAAGTTTAAAATACTCACCCTATTATTCATAAAAATAAACGCAATGAGCGTGTGGAATCCTTGTATCGTCATCCAATGAAGCGATGGGAGTGAACAAGCGTCCCAACGCTACGGGCGGAGCGACGCATCGTTAGGCGCTTAGCGTTGCAACGCTCCGCGGGTAGGATTAGTATCGCTCCGACGATAGGATTGGAATCCTTCGGAAGGCAGGATGAATCTCGAAAATAACAACCGGATTATTTTGTATTTTGCTCGATTTTTAGTATCTTTGTAGGTGAATAGAAAAGGTCATTTAAATAAATAATTATTTAACGGAAAATTTGGTATTTTGCCTGCGATTTCGTATCTTCGCAGGGAATTTGGTAAAAAGATAGAAAGATGAAGATAGGATTCGACAACGAAAAGTACCTGAAGATTCAGAGCGAGCACATTCGCGAGCGCATCGCACAGTTCGACGGCAAGTTGTACCTGGAGCTGGGTGGCAAATTGTTCGACGACCACCACGCCAGCCGCGTGCTGCCCGGGTTCAAGCCCGACTCGAAGCTGCGCATGTTCGGTCAGCTGAGAGACCAGCTGGAGATAGTAATCGTGATTAGTGCCGAAGACATAGAGAAGAACAAGATTCGTGCCGACCTGGGTATCACCTACGACGAGGACGTACTGCGTCTGCGCGAGGAGTTCATGCAGCGCCAGTTCATGGTGGGCAGCGTGGTGATTACGCACTACAGCGGACAGCACGCAGCAGACCAGTTCCGCCATCGTCTTGAAAGAATGGGCATAAAGTCGTATGTACATTATATAATAGACGGATATCCCCACAATGTGGACCTGATTGCCAGCGACGAAGGGTTTGGCAAGAACGATTATGTGGAAACCACGCGTCCGCTGGTCATCGTAACGGCTCCGGGCCCAGGCAGCGGCAAGATGGCAACGTGCCTCAGTCAGCTGTACAACGAGAACAAACGCGGCATTCGTGCCGGATATGCCAAGTTCGAAACGTTCCCCGTGTGGAACCTGCCCCTGAAGCACCCTGTGAACATCGCCTACGAGGCAGCCACAGCCGACCTGAACGATGTGAACATGATAGACCCCTTCCACCTGGAGGCCTACGGCAAGACGGCTGTGAACTACAACCGCGACATAGAAATCTTCCCCGTGCTGAACGCCCTGTTCGAAGGCATCTATGGCGAGAATCCCTACAAGTCGCCCACAGACATGGGTGTGAACATGGTGGGCTTCTGCATCTCGGACGACGACGCATGCAGCGAGGCATCGAAACAGGAAATCATCCGCCGTTACTATGCTGCCACCAACAAACTGGCAGAGGGAGCCGACAACGAGAAGGAGGTGAGCAAGATTCGCCTGCTGTTCAACCAGGCAAAAATCAGCACAGCCTATCGCAGGGTAACCACAGCCGCCTATGAACGTAAGATAGAGACGGGACATTCGTCGTCTGCCATAGAGTTGGAGGACGGAACCATCATTACCGCCAAATCCTCGCCATTGCTGGGTTGCAGCGCTGCCCTGCTGCTGAACGCCACCAAGCATCTGGCTGAGATTGACCACGAATTGAAACTGATTCCGCAGAGCATCATAGAGCCCGTGCAGAAGACAAAGACGGAATATCTGGGTGCCCTGAACCCCCGTCTGCATACCGACGAGGTGCTGGTGGCACTGAGCGTTCTGTCGCAGGACGATGCAAACTGCCGCAAGGCGCTGGAGCAGTTACCTAAGCTGCGTGATTGTCAGGTGCATTCGACAGTGCTGCTGAGCGAGGTGGACCGTAAGATATTCAAGAAACTGGGATGCGGACTGACCTGCGATCCCGTGAAAAAGAAATAGAAGCCATGAAAAAACATTTATTGAATTACGCATTTTGCATTGTAATTTGTGCATTAGCAGTTAGCATTATGGCATCCTGTACAAAGCAAAAGGAAGACATCATCACACGCAGCGACATTCAGCTGGAAAGCGACGTAATGACACCCGAAGCCCTGTGGGCGATGGGACGCATAGGCAGCTACAGCGTTTCGCCCAACGGCGAGAAGGTGGCCTATCAGGTGAGCTACTACAGCGTGGAACAGAACCGCAGCAATGCCGTCATCTACGTTCGTCCGGTAAGTTGTGACTCAACCGCAACAGACGAGGTTATGCTGGGTTTGGGAAGCGACCCCGTATGGCTCAGCGACGACAAACTGGCCTTTGCATCGAAAGGCGAGGTTTGGACGATGGATATAAAGGCAAATGGCAAAGGGCTAAAGGCTAAAGGACGCAAACAGCTGACGAAGACCGAAGGCAATGTAGAGGGATTCCTGTTCTCGCCCGACCAGAAGCGGATTATCCTCATCAAGCAGGTGCCCTTCCACGATATCATTCAGGAGAATCCCAGCGACCTGCCCAAGGCTACGGGCCGGCTGGTTACAGACCTGATGTATCGCCATTGGGATCACTATGTGGAGAGTATCCCCCACCCCTTCGTGCTGGACTTGGAGACAGGCGAGGAGAAAGACATCCTTGAGGGACAGCCCTTCGAATGCCCCATGGAGCCCTTCGGCGGCATCGAGCAGCTGGCTTGGAGCACCGACTCGAAACAGATTGCCTATACCTGTCGCACAAAGACGGGACTGGCCTACAGCATCAGTACGGACAGCGACATATTCCTATATAATATAGAAAGCGGTGAGATACAGAACCTGTGCAAGGGCGATTTCGATATGAAGACCCTGGGCGACGTTAATCCCACCAAGACGCTGGCCAACCAGACGGTGAACCAAGCGGGTAAGTCGGGGGATTTGGATCTGCAGGTGGGTTACGACCAGAACCCCAAGTTCTCACCCGACGGACGTTATCTCGCTTGGACATCAATGGAGCGCGATGGCTACGAGGCCGACCGCTTGCGTTTGTGTATCTACGACCTGAAGGAAAATACAAAGACCTACGTTACTGAGAGTTTCGACTCAAATGTCGATGACTATTGCTGGGCACCTGATTCAAAGACTTTATATTATATAGGTGTATGGCACGCAACTGAGAACCTCTACAAGACCAACCTGCAAGGCGAGGTAAAGCAGCTGACCAACGACTGGGCCGACTTTGGCTCTTTGCAGATGCTCAACGACAAGCAACTGCTTATGGAGCGTCACTCTTATGTAGCACCTGCCGACCTCTACGTTGTGACTCCAGGCGATACTATTGCCGATACAAAACTGGCACAGATTACCGAGGTCAACAAGGAAATTCTCGACCAGTTGGGCAAGCCCTCTGTCGAGCAGTATTGGGTGCCCACTACCGATGGCAAGGAGATGCTCACATGGGTGATTCTGCCTCCTCACTTCGACCCATCGAAGAAATATCCCACCCTGCTGTTCTGCGAAGGCGGACCGCAGAGTCCCGTGAGCCAGTTCTGGAGCTATCGTTGGAACTTCTTCATCATGGCTTCGCAGGGCTACGTCATCGTGGCTCCTAACCGTCGCGGACTGCCCGGTTTCGGTCAGGAATGGCTGGAGGAAATCTCTGGTGACTGGACGGGGCAATGTATGCAAGACTACCTGTCGGCCATCGACTTTGCTTGTGACGAACTGCCGTATGTTGACCGCGACCGTCTGGGTGCTGTAGGTGCATCGTTCGGTGGTTTCTCGGTTTACTATCTGGCTGGACACCACGAGGGACGCTTCAAATGCTTCATCGCCCACGACGGAGCCTTCAATCTCGAGGCTATGTACACCGAAACGGAAGAGAACTGGTTCAGCAACTGGGAATACGACGATGCCCCATGGAACAAAGACCAGACGGCTCGTGCCAAGAAGACCTACGAGAACTCTCCCCATCGCTTTGTGGACCAGTGGGATACACCTATCCTATGCATTCACGGTGAGAAGGACTATCGCATCAATGCCACACAAGGCATGAGTGCCTTCAATGCAGCCCGCATGCGAGGCATAGAGGCACAGCTGCTCATCTTCCCCGACGAGAACCATTGGGTGCTGAAGCCCCAAAACGGTGTACTGTGGCAGCGCACCTACTTCAACTGGCTGGCTCGCTGGCTAAAATAACCCATATGGCACATTAGGCTCATAATTAAAACTAAAAATAATGTCAGAAACAATTGCAAAAAGAATGAACGACAGCGCAGCGATGCGTTGGACAGTACTGGTGCTGATTGCCTCGACCATGTTCTTCGGATACATGTTTGTCGATGTGATGTCCCCCATACAGGCACTGGTGGAGAATGAAAGAGGATGGACACCCGATATCTTCGGCACCTATGCCGCTTCGGAATACATCTTGAATGTGTTTGGCTTCCTGATCCTGGCCGGCATCATCCTGGACAAGATGGGTGTACGCTTTACGGGTGTACTCTCGGCTTCCATGATGTTCATCGGTGCAGCCATCAAGTATGTGGGAATCACCAAGTGGTTCCAGGCGACGGGAATGGCTGAGTGGCTGAATTCGTGGTGGGTAAGTCTGCCCGCATCGGCAAAGATGGCTTCGCTGGGATTCATGATATTCGGCTGTGGATGTGAAATGGCAGGAACCACCGTATCGAAGGCCATTGCCAAGTGGTTCAAAGGAAAGGAAATGGCTCTGGCCATGGGACTGGAAATGGCTATTGCCCGTGTGGGTGTACTTGCCATCTTCAGCATCAGCCCCATCATTGCCGCAAAGATGGGTAGCGTGGTGGCTCCCGTAGGATTCTGCACCGTGCTGTTGCTGATTGGTCTGATTACCTTCTCGGTATTCACCGTATTCGACCGCAAGTTCGACAAGGAGGAAGGTGTGACTTCCGAAGAGCACGACCCCGAAGAGGAGTTCAAGTTCAGCGACATCCTCACGATTTTCCGCAGTCAGGTGTTCTGGATTGTGGCCCTGCTGTGCGTACTCTACTACAGCGCCATCTTCCCCTTCCAGCGTTACGGTGCCAACATGCTGCAGTGTAACCTGGACGGCATTACACCAGAGGCCGCTGCCAACATCTTCCGCTGGTTCCCCATCGGTGCTGCTGCCATAACCCCGTTCCTGGGCAACTTCCTGGACCGCAGGGGTAAGGGTGCAACGATGCTGATATTCGGTTCGCTGTTGCTGATTTGCTGTCATCTGGTATTTGCCTTTGTATTGCCGGAGACGAAGAGTTCGTTGTTGGCATTCAGCACCATCGTGCTGCTGGGTATCAGCTTCGCATTGGTTCCCGCTGCTCTGTGGCCCAGTGTTCCCAAGATTATCGACGAAAAGGTTCTGGGCAGCGCATACTGCCTGATATTCTGGGTGCAGAACATCGGTCTGTGCTTCGTTCCCAAGATTATCGGAAACCTGCTGGCCAGCACCAATGCCGACAATCCTGCCGTAATTGCTGCGAAGGAAGCCGGTGCCGAATTCATTCCTTATAACTACACCGTGCCCCTGGTGGTATTTGCCGGATTCGGTGTACTGGCCCTGTTCTTCGCCCTGTACCTGAAGGCACTGGACAAGAAGAAGGGTTACGGACTGGAGCAGCCCAACATCAAGAACTAACGTAAGTATAATCCATTAAGACAAAACATATTACCATGCAGCGTTCCATCGTCATTATACCGACGTACAACGAGAAAGAGAACATAGAAAACATCATCCGCGCCGTAACCTCGCTGGAAGAGGGATTCAACATACTCGTCATCGACGACGGCTCGCCAGACGGCACTGCCGACATTGTGAAGGGATTGATGGCGGATGAATTCAAGGACCGCCTGTTCATTGTAGAGCGCAGCGGAAAGCTGGGATTGGGAACCGCCTATATTCGTGGCTTCCAGTGGGCTATCGAGAACAAGTACGATTTCGTATTCGAGATGGATGCCGACTTCAGTCATGCCCCCAGCGACCTGCCCCGATTGTTGGCAGCCTGCAAGGACGAAGGCTTCGATGTGGCCATCGGCAGCCGCTATGTAACAGGTGTCAATGTCGTGAACTGGCCCATGGGACGCGTGCTGATGTCGTATTTCGCTTCGAAGTACGTACGTATGGTAACGGGCCTGAACATCCACGATACCACAGCGGGATTCGTATGCTATCGACGCGAAGTGCTGGAGACGCTGGAACTGGATAAAATCAAGTTCAAAGGCTATGCCTTCCAGATAGAGATGAAGTTCACCGCCTATAAGTGCGGATTCAAGATTAAGGAGGTGCCCGTAGTCTTCGTGAACCGCGAACTGGGTACCAGCAAGATGTCGGGAGGAATCTTCTCGGAAGCCCTATTCGGCGTCATGCGACTCCGCTGGGACGGTTGGTTCAGGAAGTACCCAAAGAGAATTGAAAGTAGTGAAAACACTCATTCATAATGCACGGATAGTTAACGAAGGACGGCAATTCAAAGGTGCCGTCCTTATCGAAGATGACCGTATTGTCGAAGTCTTCGAGGGCGATTCCTGTATTTTCAATTTTCAAAATTCTATCGATGCCGAAGGCTCGATGCTCCTCCCCGGAGTTATCGACACCCACGTACATTTCCGTGAACCGGGAATGACGCACAAGGCCGATATCCAGCACGAGAGTCGTGCGGCATTGGCAGGCGGCGTAACGTCTGTAATAGACATGCCGAATGTGAATCCTCCCACCACCACTATGGAACGTTGGCAGGAACGCATGGCGCTGGGAGCCAGCGAAAGCCGCGTGAACTACGCCTACTACCTTGGTGCCACGAACGACTTCTCTGGTTTCAAGTTTCAAGTTCCAATTCCTATCAAACTGTTTATGGGGAGTTCTACAGGCAACATGCTTGTGGATAAACGCGAAGCATTGTTGCGCGTCTTCCAATTCGCGGCACAAAACGACCTGCTGATTGTGGCACACTGCGAAGATACCCCACGCATCAATGAACGCATGCAGGAAGCCAAGCAGTTATGGGGTGATGACCCATCAGTGGAACATCATCCGTGGATACGTGATGAGGAGGCCTGCTATCGTTCGTCGGCACTGGCTGCAGAGATGGCAAGGAAAACAGGCGCGCAGTTGCATCTTGCCCACATCACAACGGCACGGGAGTTGGATTTGTTGGGTGGAAATGTGACAGGCGAGGTTTGTGTGCCACACCTGTTGTTCTGCGACGAGGACTACTCCACCCTGGGTACTCGCATCAAGTGTAATCCAGCCATCAAAAGCCGTAAGGACCGCGATGCGCTACGTCTGGCTTTGGCAGATGGAAAACTGCAGACCGTAGGCACAGACCATGCCCCACATCTACTCTCCGAGAAAGAAGGAGGTTGCGCCCATGCCGTATCGGGAATGCCGATGGTACAATTCTCGCTGGTTTCCATGTTGGGACTTGCAGACGAAGGCATAATCTCCATAGAACGTATGGTAGATGCCATGTGTCATCAGCCTGCCACACGTTTCGGCATTACGGAACGCGGATTCATCCGTCCGGGCTACAAGGCAGACCTGGTTTTGGTGAAGCCAGAGACATGGACGCTGCAGACAAACGATATACAAAGTAAATGCGGATGGAGTCCGTTGGAGGGGCACACCTTCCACTGGCGTGTACAACAGACGTTCCTGAACGGATGTCTGGCCTACGACAAGGGCAACATCCACGACGACCTACGTGGCGAACCGCTAAACTTCGAACGGAAATGATACAGTTGCTGAACTATCCATTGCACGAGGTGGTGCCCTACATCAATTGGGCATACTTCTACCACGCTTGGAGAACAACAGCTGAGCAGTCACCCGAACTGATGGACGATGCACGTCAGTTGCTCGATGAAATGGATAGCCGCTTCCAGACCCACGCTATAGTTGGATTGTTCGAAGCCAACAGCGACGGCGACGATATTTTGATACAGGATAAGCGTCTGCCCATGCTTCGTCAGCAACACGGGAAAGAGTGCCTGTGCTGGGCGGATTTCGTTCGTCCCAAAGACTCAAGACAGACAGATACCATAGGACTGTTTGCCTCGTCGGTTGACGAAGGGATGGAGCAATCCTTTCCCCAAGACGAATACCGCCACATGCTATCCCAAACGCTGGCAGACCGACTGGCAGAAGCCACAGCAGAACGGATGCACGAAGAGGTGCGACGAAACATCTGGGGCTATGCTGTGGACGAGCGATTCAGTACAGAAGATTTGTTTAAAGAGAAATACATAGGTCGCAGACCTGCAGTCGGTTATCCATCTTTGCCCGACCAAAGCTTGAACTTCCTCATCGACGAGATATTGGACCTGAAACGTGTCGGAATCCGACTGACAGAAAGTGGTGCCATGCGCCCTCACGCCTCCACCAGCGGACTTCTGTTCGCACATCCCAAGGCACGACACTTTGCCATTGGACAAATAGGCGAAGACCAACTTCAGGACTATGCCCAACGGCGAGGACTTCCTATAGAGGGCCTGCGCAAATTCCTCGTCGCCAACCTACAACTCGCAACTCCTAATTCGTAACTATTAACTCTAAACTATGATAATACTCTATCGCATCTATCAGATTTTCATTGCTGCCCCGCTGCTGCTCCTCATCACAGCATTGACGGCAATCGTTACAACCATCGGCAGCACATTGGGTTCTGCCCATTTCTGGGGTTACTGGCCCGGACACATCTGGGGACGTTGGTTCATGCGTATCCTTTTCCTACCTGTACACGTAGAAGGATACGAGAACATCGACAGCAAGACGTCCTACGTCTTCGTTGCCAACCATCAGGGTTCGTTCGACATTTTCCTCATCTACGGATATCTGAACCGCAACTTCAAGTGGATGATGAAGCAAGCCTTGCGCAAAACGCCTCTCGTAGGAAAGGCATGCGAAGCGGCTGGACACATCTTCGTGAACAAAAGCGGACCAAAGGCCATACAGCAGACCCATGACAGGGCTCGTGCCGTATTACAGAACGGAACATCGCTGATGGTATTCCCCGAAGGCGAACGTACGCTGACGGGAAAGATGGGCCCCTTCTTCCGTGGTGCCTACCAGTTGGCCGATGAATTGCAGATGCCGGTAGTTCCCATCACACTGAATGGTCCCTATCGTGTGCTGAGTAGAAAACGTGGTCCCATCAACTTCGTCTATTGGCACAGGCTTTCCATGACGATACACAAGCCCATACCCCCAATTGGCAAAGGTCCAGAGAACATCAAGCACGCCATGGAGTTGTCGCGCGAAGCCATTGCCTCGAGTTTGGAAGAGGAATTGGGATAAATCCTACTTTGCCTTGTTGTAATAGTTGATGCCGCGACGAACATTCTCGATTACGGCGTCCGATGAATAGGTGGCACCCGTAACGACATCCACCTTTTGCTTTGCAGCATCCTTCACGGCTACCCCATTCCATTTGTCCAACAGCTGACGCTTAATGAGAACGAAATACTTGGGAGTCTCCATATTGGGCAGCGCCTCGATGCGCTCAATCTTATTCTTACGGATGTAAATCTTCAAAGGTGTGGTACCAGCATAACCTTCCACATCGGAAGCTAAAGTAGTGGTATTGATGACGGTCATGCCATCCTGTTTCGTAACAATGCCCTCTGCCGACTTCTGGCTCATGAACAACGTGCCCAAGGCGAGTACGGCAAGGACAGAGCATATAGTTTTCTTCTTCATATATCTTTGTTAATTTATGAACGTTTCTTACGGGTCAACTCTACCAGTCGACTCATCTGGTTGGGAATGCGAATCTGCTGGGGACACTTGCTCAGACATTCGCCACAGTCCTGACAACGATTGGCCTGTTTCTCGGAAAGGATAGCTTTCTTGTAAGCATCGGCATACGCCTTTTGCCGTTCGGCATAGTCAGGTGCAGAGGTTTCGGGCAACGGCAGCAGTTTGTCCGTGACAGCCGAATTATAGAAAGCAAAGTTACCTGGAATATCTACGCCATAGGGACAGGGCATGCAATAGCCGCAAGTGGTGCAGCCTATGGTGGGGAAGCCAGCCATCTGGTCGGCAATGCGGGCCAGCAGTTCATTCTCGGCAGCGCTGCATGCCACCAGAGGCGAATAGGTGGCAACATTGTCGCGCATGTGGTCCATGCGGTTCATTCCACTCAAGACGGTGAGCACATTGTCGTACGAACCCACCCAACGGAATCCCCAACGGGCAGGACTGTCGTCGGGACGTACCGCACGCAGCTGATTGTTGATTTCCTCGGACACGTTGGCCAGTCCGCCACCGCGAATGGGTTCCATGATGACGGCCTGAATGCCCAGTTTGTCGAGTCTGTCGTAGAGATACTCGGCATCGGCATCTCCACCACGCCGACGTCCACCACGTGCATGTCGCAAATCAAGATAATTCATCTGTATCTGTACGAAATCCCAATGATACTCGTCGTTATGGTCAAGCAGATAATCGAAGACAGACACATCGCCATGATACGAGAAACCGAGGTGACGGATACGTCCTGCCTCGCGTTCCTTCAAGAGGAAATCCAGCATTCCATTGTCCAGGAAGCGTCCACGCAGGGCATCCATACCTCCTCCACCAATGGCGTGCAGCAGGTAATAATCGATGTATTCCACCTGTAACTGGCGGAACGAGTTTTCGTACATCTCTTTGGATTTCTCGAACGACCACGTCTGGGGATTCTGGTTCGAGAGTTTGGTGGCTACGAAAAACGTGTCACGCGGATAGCGACTCAGGGTGCGACCGGTTACAGCCTCGTTGTGTCCACCACCGTACATAGGAGCTGTGTCGAAGTAATTCACTCCGTGTGCAATGGCATAGTCCACCAAGCGGTCAACCTCTTCTTGTTCGTGCGGCAGACGCATCATACCGAATCCCAACAGGGAAACCGATTCACCTGTACCACGTTGGGTACGATAGGTCATTTTGCCCGCAGGCTCTTCTTCCTCATCGGGAACGGAATTGGCAAAACCCTTCAGGGGATTCATCAGCATCATAGCTGCGGCAGAAAGCGAACCACGTCCGAACTGGCGCAAGAAAGCCCTTCGGTTCATGTCGTTTGGTGTCTTATCCTTCATAATATATGATATTAATTTAAGTTTTTGACACACAAGAACCGAAATAGTTTATTCATATATCCATACTTTTTTATGTATTCTTCTTGACTTTATGGTTAATAATCAATAACTTTGTGACATCGAAACCCATTAAACGACCAATTGCCATGAAAGCTTTGTTTACTTTTCTCGTACTTTTCACATTCAGCAGCAAGATTGCAGCACAAGATTTGACGGAAGCGTTGCCAGACGATGCTTGGAAAAATTCCGAATGGATTTGTGTGGCCAATGCCCCCATCGTCACCGGACAAATAAACGACGGTTCACAGGCGGCAGAAGGCGCCAGTTGGTTTGTGACTACCATCACGAACGAGAAAAAAGTAGCGAAAGCCGTATGGATGACCACGAGTCTGGGTGTGAATGAACTGTACATCAACGGGCAGCGCATAGGCAACGAGGTACTGCGTCCGGGATTCACCCATCCCCAGCACACGAAATATGCCTTCACTTACGATGTCACGAAAGTGTTCCAGAAGAAAAAGGGAGGTACGAACATGCTGTCTGCACAGGTTACACCGGGTTGGTGGGCCGACAAGATTATGACTCCGGGGGGACACGAAGGTATGGTGGGACAGCGTTGTGCATTCCGTAGCGTGCTGGAAATCACCTATGTCGATGGTAGCACCCATCGATATGGCTCGAATACGGAAAACTGGCAAGCGGGTATTGTCGGACCTGTGCGTCGGGCTGGTATTTTCGAGGGAGAGAATTACGACGCACGTGAACTGCCGGGATTCGATACATCAAACCAACTGATTTCACCTGTGAAAAGCACGGAGTTCACAGGACAACTGCTACCCTCTGTCGGTGCAGAAATATACCAGCGTCGGGACATCATACTCGAACCCGTCAAAGCCTACGTATGGAAGGATGTACAGAATGCCTCAGACGAAGCATATGGTAAGGTCGTTATATCCCAGGAATTCCCTAAGGGAAAGGAAATCGTTGTGCGCCCAGGCGAGACTCTGGTGGTGGACTTCGGACAGAATGCAGCAGCCGTTCCTGCCTTTGTGTTCAGGGCAGCAAAAGGTACAACGCTGACCTGCCTTCCTGGCGAATTGCTGAACGACGGAAATGGTGCCAAGAACCGAGGGATGGATGGTCCTGAAGGCAGCATACACCGCAGGAATCTGCGTACCGAAGCCACCCACATGCGACTCGATTACACGTTCGCCGGAAACAAGGACTACGAAACATACGTACCCCGAGGAACATTCTTCGGCTATCGCTTTGTCAGCATTACGGCAACAGACGAGGTACGCATCAAATCCATCTGTTCCGTTCCCGTAACCTCCATCACCAAGGACATCGAAACGGGTGTGATAGAGACTGGCGATGCATCTATCAACAAACTCATTTCCAATATCGTATGGGGCATGCGTTCGAACTATCTGAGCGTACCTACCGATTGTCCGCAACGCAACGAAAGACAAGGATGGACTGCCGACACGCAGGTGTTCTGCGAAACAGGAACCTTCTTTGCGAACACCAACCGTTTCTTCCATAAATGGATGCGAGACATGCGCGACACACAGAGTCCGGAAGGCGGCTTCCCCGGTGTGGCACCTATCGGACAATATGGCGATGCAGGCATGATGCGACTAGGTTGGGCCGATGCCGGTATCATCGTTCCCTGGACGATATGGAAGCAGTTTGGCGACTGCAGCATCATCGACGAGAACTGGGAAGCCATGAACCGATTCATCAGTCACATCAATGAACACCATTACAACCACGAATCCCTTAGTCGCGAGAACGGCAACTACCAGTGGGCCGACTGGCTCAGCTACGAGCCTTTGGAGAGTTGCAGCGGACGCAGTCACGGACACGACAAAGACGGACATTGGAACCCTCTGCCCGAATCTATTGACTACTGGAACTATCTGAGTGCTTCGTACTGGGCCATAGATGCTGCCATGATGTGCGACATGGCACGTGCCACGGGCAGAGACACCAACGTGTACGAGAAAATGGTGAAAGAGGCAAAGGACTACCTGCGGGAACAGTTCTTCAATACCGACGGCACCTTCAAGACCGCCATTCTGAACACCATGCAGACTCCTGCACTATTTGCCCTGCGCAACAACCTGTTCAGTGGCGAGAAGCGAAGCAAGATGATAGAACGCCTGCGCGAAAACTTCCGTCAGCACGACGACTGCCTGCAAACCGGTTTCCTGGGCACCTCGATACTGATGCCCACACTTACCGAAAACGGCATGAGCGATGTGGCCTATACCCTATTGTTCCAGCGCAAGAACCCCAGTTGGCTCTATAGCATCGACAACGGAGCCACCACCATTTGGGAACGCTGGAACAGCTATACGAAGGACAAAGGTATGGGACCAAACGGCATGAACAGCTTCAACCACTATGCCTACGGATGTGTGGGTCAATGGCTATGGGAAAATGCAGCAGGCATTGCAGCTGACCCCGCACAACCCGGTTTCAAGCACATCGTTATGCGTCCCGTTCCCGACAGACGTCTGGGACATCTGAATGCATCCTTCCAATCGCCTGCTGGTTTCATCAAGAGCAGTTGGAAATACAAGGGCAATGAATGGATTTGGACCTTCAGCATTCCCAAAGGCTCCACAGCATCCGTCACCCTTCCTGGCGAGAGCGAATGCAAAACGTATCAAGCAGGAACTTATACGATACGAAAGACACTACCCGCTACCGCTTCGTAACTTTGTAGGTACGCTTGCCGTCCTTAATTACATATACACCTGAATGTAATGTAGAAAGGTCGATGGTGGAAGTTCCTTCCACAGCCTTGCCACGAAGCATAAGTTTACCCGTAAGGTCATAAACGAGAACGGCATCGGATGCATCACGAACCGTCAGCTTCTCGACCGCATCCACACCATCTTCGAAAGTGATTTTCTGTACCTCGCTGTAGGGAAATTCAAGGGTAACGGAACCTGCCTTCACCGCCAGCACCTCTGCAGAAGGAAAGGAAACCTGGGGTTTCTCGGCAAAGGTAAAACTAACGATACCTTGAGTCGTTGTATGTATATTCAACGTCTGCTGGGCAGCTGCCGACAGACAGCCACCTATGCAGCAGAGGATGAGAAGGAAATGCCTTACCATAATACAGGTTTTTCGGGATTAAAGACATGGTTCATCAGACGCGGCGATACACCCAGGTCAGTAGGTCTGCGGATGTACTTAGGCGGAGTATAGGGTTGCAAATCCTCGCGCAGATAAGGTGCTGCAGCACCGGGATTAACGATACGTGCATCGATGGTCTTCACGATGGAAGGATTATTGGGGATACGTAACAATCCGTCCTCGCCATTATCGCCATTTCCCCAGGGGTTACGCATGTAGAAAATGGAATTATCGTCGTCGGCAAGCATAAAGGTGAAGGCGTGTCCCGTCACCGTCTTCAACGTACCGCACAACAGGTCTTTCTGATTGAAACCACCCACGGTAATCATACCCTGCTGCAGACAGTTTTCGATAGCCGCCTTCAATTCCGAAGGATACAGCACATTGGACGAGAAGGCAAAGCTGTCGCCATTGCCGGTAAACAGGGGCGATGCATGCTCGGTACCGATACCTTCTATCCCATCCACGTTGTAGATGGCCTGCCACTTCATCATGGCCTTTTCGAGGACTGTGGCCCACGTAATCACGTTGTTCTTACCGGTAACCTGACCCACGTTGCCATTTTCGTCGCACATGAATTTATTGGATACACATACCTCGACGGGTTTTCCCTGCGGGTCGAACATCTTCACGGTATAGGATTTATCGCTATTCGCGGTAATGATGCTCTTGATGAATTCAGGATAGAGATAGGCATAGGAAGCAAAGACGGCCAGCGCACAGCAGTCGCCAATGGAATGCTGGTTGACATCGGCTGGCAGAGGCGAGCCATAGGGATAGAGTTTTACCGTCTTAGTTACCCAACGCTTCAGGTCTGCCACAAACGCGGGTTCATTGTCAGGGTTCAACAACCAAGTACGGTCTGCATCTGTGGTAACATGTTTGTTCTCGAAATGACGTCCCATAGGGGTTTTCGTCGAAGCCGTCTGACCGCCAGCATAGCTCATAATCTCGTCAAGGTCCGTAGTTTCCGTATGCGACTCGATAGCGAACTCAGCGCTTCTTTGTGTGGGATA
This sequence comes from Bacteroidaceae bacterium, assembly GCA_017617235.1. Classification (GTDB taxonomy): domain Bacteria; phylum Bacteroidota; class Bacteroidia; order Bacteroidales; family Bacteroidaceae; genus Physcousia. The sequence goes on from JAFZWQ010000046.1 coordinate 38,552, forward strand.
GAAATAACGATATTCCTCGCCATCGCGGAAAATCAGCACTTCCGGAGTCTGACGGTTGACATACCATTTAATGTTATCTGTCTTATTCTCTATATTACGCGCGCTGATGTACTTCCGGTCTGGGTAATACTTGATATCAAAGAAATCCGTTTTCCCGTTCCGATGCCACAACAATCGATTGCCGGCAAAGGTCATATACTCCGAACCATCGTAATGAACCACATTACTATTGTTCTTATAAATGCCCAGATACCACGTTCCCATGACGTAACTGTTGTCCTCGGTAATCATCGTCACCGAATCAACATTCTCGGATGGGAACACAGCCAACGAGCCATCTTTCTGGTGAATTACAAAGCCCTGGGCATGAATTGCGCTGAGGGCAAAAAACAAAAGAAACTGAACGAAAAATAGTCTTTTTACCATGGTTATTTAAATTTTCCATCACAAAGATAACGATTGTTTTTGTAAAAAGCAATAGTAACTTTCGAGTTTTTGATACATGAGTGTAAATCTGCGAGACGACAAAACAACCTTGCCTCGATGTATTTTCGTAACTTTGTCACCGTGATAATTATAAAACTATGAAACACAAGCTCTCTTTGTCCCTGGTTCTTGGCCTTTTGTCTGTATCGTTTGGCAAGGCACAGAACCCCGTTATCCACGACTTGTTTACTGCCGACCCCACGGCACGTGTCTTCAATGGCAAGGTGTACCTGTATCCCTCACACGACATTCTGCCCGTCGAGGGAACCCGACCCAACTGGTTCTGCATGGCCGACTACCACGTATTTTCCTCCGAGAATCTTGTCGACTGGACGGACCACGGCGTCATCGTTTCCCAGGAACAGGTTCCCTGGGGCAATCCCACAGGATATTCCATGTGGGCACCCGACTGTGTCGAGAAAGGCGGTAAGTATTACTTCTACTTCCCCAATGCTCCTAAGTCGGGGCGCGGCTTTGCTATTGGTGTGGCAACTGCCGACCAGCCAGAGGGACCGTTCCGTTTGGAATCCGAACCCATCAAGGGTGTTTCGGGTATCGACCCCTGCGTGCTGGTGGACGAGGACGGACAATCCTACATCTACTGGAGCGGCATGGGCATTCGCGGTGCCAAGCTGAAGCAGAACATGAAGGAACTGGACGGCGAACTGCGCGAAATGAAGATGCCCCGTCGCGAAGGCATGCCCGAAATGCCACCTATGCTGGTGGGTGGCGAGGAAATGAAGGGACTGCCCGAGGGTTTCAAGGAAGGACCGTTTGCATTCCGACGCGGCAACTGGTACTACCTCACGTTCCCATGGGTTCGCGGTTCGAAGGAGAATGGTGCCAACCCCACAGAGACGCTGGCCTACGCCATGTCGAAATCGCCCCTGGGCCCGTGGGACTTCAAGGGAATCATCATGGCCGAGCACGAGAACCACTGCTGGACCAACCACCACAGCCTGGTGGAATATCAGGGACAATGGTATCTGTTCTATCACAATAATGCCTATTCGCCAAACGACGACAAACGACGTTCGGTGTGCATCGAGAAGGTGACGTTCAACAGCGACGGCACCATTTGCGAGGTTAAGCCCACTCTGCGCGGCGTGGGAGTTGCACCAGCCACTTCCCGCATTGATGTGGACCGCTACAGCGCCATCAGCGAGGGCTGTACAACCGCATTCAACGACACCACAGCCACCTTCCGCGGATGGCACGCTACCCTGCCTGGCAAAGGCAGTTGGCTGCGTTTTGCCGACGCGGATTTCAGTCCGCTTACCGATGCCTACCTTGTGGCGTGCGTCAAGGCAAATGCCAACACAGCCTTCTCCGTTCGCGAGAAGAGTGCCAAGGGAAAGGTTATCGCACGCTTTACGGTAACGGTGAAGAGCGAACAGGGACCTTTCCGTCGCGATATGTCGGGGCAATGGCTCACCCTGACGGCTCCCCTGGAATACACGCCCAAGGGAACTGCCGACTTGGTGGTAACGTGCGAAGGCGATGCCGTCAGCATCGACTGGCTACAGTTCAAGAACCGTCCCCGCTACTTCACCCCCGTAGCCTCCGACGCATCACCTGCAAAGCCTGACGAACAGGGATTCATACGTCGTTGGAAACTGATGGAACCTATTGCCAAACCCATCCGCTCGAACATCATCTTCACCAACACCTGGTTGCGCGAAACGTTCGATGAAGAACTGGCTCGCCTGCCCAAACAGAAAGCCAAGTGGCACACCTTGGACAGCGAGAACTATAACATGAAACTCTTCCGCTTTGCCGAGAAATACGGAAGTCAGACCTACGGCAGCCTGTTCTGGTGCGAAACCGTCATCGATTGCCCCGAGGAGATGCAGAACGTGCGTCTGGCAGCCGGCAGCAACGGTGCATCCATCTGGTGGCTGAACGACCAGGAAATACTGCTGTTGGAAGGCGACCGCCGCATGGTGGTGGACGATGGAGTGTCGGCACGACTTACCTTAAACAAGGGGCGAAACGTGCTGCGCTGTGCCGTCATCAACGGTCCTGGTCTGAGCGACATGTGTGTGCGCTTCCTCGACGAAAACGGCAAGCCCGTCACCAACTTCCAAATCCCCCTCTCGAAATAACGACACTATGGTATAACGCAATTAAGATAATAACGATGAATAAAAAATATCTGACAGGACTATTTGCCCTTTGCCTTTTGCCTTTTGCACTTTGTAAAGCACAGGTTGGTGCCCCCTATATCCACGACCCATCCACCATTGCCGAATGCGACGGCAAGTACTACACCTTCGGGACTGGCGGTGGCGGACTCATTAGCGACGACGGCTGGTCGTGGCACAGCGGCGCAGAACGTCCCGGTGGCGGTGCTGCTCCCGATGTCTTGAAAATCGGCGACCGCTACCTCGTCATCTATGGTGCCACGGGAGGCGGACTGGGAGGCGGACACAACGGACGCATCCTGACGATGTGGAACAAGACCCTCGACCCCAAATCACCCGACTTCAAATATACCGATGCTGTGGAGGTATGCGCAAGCGACGGCATGGAGGATCAGGATGCCATAGACCCCGGCATGCTGCTCGACCCCACCACAGGACGCCTGTGGGTAAGCTACGGCACGTATTTCGGCACCATCCGACTCATAGAACTCGACCCCACGACGGGATTCCGCGTAAAGGGTAATCAGGAAAAGAACATTGCCATAGACTGCGAGGCTACGGACCTCATCTGGCGCGATGGCTGGTACTATCTGCTGGGCACACACGGCACCTGCTGCGACGGGGTGAACTCGACATACAACATCGTGGTGGGCCGTTCCCGCAGTGTGGAAGGTCCCTATCTCGACAATGTGGGCCGCGATATGTACCACGGAGGCGGTAAGATGGTGATTGCTGCCGGCGACCGCGTATGTGGTCCTGGACATTTCGGACGTACCATCATCGACGAGGGTGTAGAGATTATGTCGTGCCACTACGAAGCCGACTTCGAGCGCAGTGGACGCAGCGTGCTCGGCATCCGTCCGCTGTTGTGGAAGAACGGATGGCCCGTGGCAGGCGAACGTTTCAAGGGCGGCACTTTCGAGATTGAATCCGAACGTCGCGGCTATGCGCTGGAACTTACCGTTGACTTCGTGCGCATCCAGCAGGAACGCGAACGTTTCTGGCAGATGGACCTGTCGAAACCTCTGGTATCCATCCCCGACCAGAAGCTTGAGGATGTTGTAGGTACCTGGCCGCAGGGCAACATTCCCCTACGCTGTGGCGACTACATGTTCCGTCCCCACCAGCGATGGACAATCACACCTGTGGACGAGGCAGGCGGCTACCTGTCGAACCCCTACTTCAAAATCACCATTGCCGGCACAGAACGTGCACTGGCAGCTACCGCCGATAAGGAACTGACGACGGTTCCGCAGTTTACGGGAGCCGAGGAACAGCTGTGGCGCATCGAACAACTGACGGACGGCACCTTCCGCATCATGCCGAAGCACGTGCCGGGCATCGAGGGCACGAACACCCGTCTGTGCCTGTATTCAGCTGCCGACAGCACACCCACTCTGGCAGAATACGACTTCCAGAGCGACAATGCGAAGTGGAACCTCCGCAATCACTAAGCTAAATGAATCTCCCTGCCCCGACAGAATCGACGGACAATCTGACGGTCGTCTCCCAAGTAGATGAACCGTTCCAGACGTTCCGCAAGCGAGTAATTGTCGTGGTTCAGGTCGTGGTCGTCGATGACCAGCGCATCGAACTCGTAACCGGGTTCGAAACTTCCCACCTGTCCGAAGAACGAGCCAGCCGACTTGGTAGCCAGCCAGAAGGCCTCGGAAAGAGTGAGGAAGGGTTTCGAATGGTCGCGCTGGAAATGCATCTTGCTCACCTGGATGGCATAGACCATGGTGCGGAACAGGCTCAGGCTGTGTCCGGCACTGATGTCGCTGCCCAGTCCCACGCGGATGCCCTTTTCCAGGAAGGTACGTATGGGTGCCATTCCCGACGAGAGGTTCAGGTTCGATGTGGGGCAATGTGCCACCATCACACCGTTGCGCTGCATCAATTCCAGTTCCTCGCCATCCGTCCACACACAGTGCGCCATGATGGTGGGTGTCTGTCCGAACAGCCCGTAGCGGTTATAGGCATCGCCATACGAACGGCTCTCGGGTTCCAGTTCTCGCACCCAGGCTATTTCGCCCGTATTCTCCGACAGGTGCGACTGCACGGGCAATCCGTATCTCTGGGCCATCTGTCCACACATACGCAACATGTCCGGCGTGCAGGAAGGCACAAAGCGAGGTGTAACGATGGGGCGCACCAGAGCGTCCTTGTCGGCAAACTCACTGACCAGCGCCTCTATCCCGCTGGCGGCATCCTCCACCGATTCGCACAGGGCTTCGGGACAGTTGCGGTTCATGTTCACCTTGCCCACCCAGGCACCCATGCCGGCTTCCTGGAACAGACGCATCAGCAGACGGGTGCTCTCGAGATGCACAGTGGCAAAGCACACGGCACGCATGGTTCCCTGTCGCCACAGGTCGTACACGAAACGCCGGTACATGCGCTCGGCATAGGCGGTGTCGGCAAACTTCGACTCCTCGGGGAAGGTGTAGTTGTCCAACCAGGGCAACAGTTCCAAATCCATGGCCAGTCCCAGGTTCCTGTACTGCGGGGCATGCACGTGCATGTCGTTCATGGCAGGAATCAGCAGACAGTCGCCAAAGTCGGTAACATCGGCCTCCGTGGCTCCCAGTTGCGCCAGGTTGCTGGCAACGGCCTGCACACGTCCGTTCTCGACGGCAATGTATCCGTTCTCCATCACCTCGAACCTACTGCGTTCGGGGGTAAAAATCAGGTGTGCTTTATAGATTTTCATCGTGTCTTTCATACAATTACAGAAACAAAGGTAAGGCAAAGCACGCGAAATGCCAAATATAATTTCACTTTTTAACCATAAAATTGTATCTTTGTACACGTAAATGCCAAATAGACAACGAAATGACCTACCTTATAGCCGATAGTGGCAGCACAAAAACCTCGTGGGTACTGACCGACGGCACCACGCGTCAGGAGTTCGAGACGCAGGGCATAAATCCCGTGCGCGACAGCGAGGAAACCATCGAGACCCTACTCCAAACAGTCAATACCCCTTCCCAATCTATCCATTTCTACGGTGCTGGCTGCATACAGCCGTATGCCGATGTGGTGCGCCGTGTGCTGGAACGTCGTTTCCCCGATGCCGAGGTGCACGTCGACAGCGACCTGCTGGGTGCGGCACATGCCCTGTGCGGACACGCCGAAGGCATTGCCTGCATACTGGGCACGGGCAGCAATTCGTGCCTCTACGACGGACGACAGATGGTGCAAAACGTGTCGCCGCTGGGATGGATTCTGGGCGATGAGGGCAGCGGTGCCGTGTTGGGCCGAATGCTGGTAGGCAACATCCTGAAGGAACAGTTCTCCCCCGCCCTGTGCCAGGCCTTTGCCGAGGAAACGGGACTCACGCGTGCGGACATAATAAATAAGGTATATCGCGAACCCATGCCCAACCGCTTTCTGGCCTCGCTGGTACCCTTCCTGGGGCGGCATCGCGAAGAGGCGGAGGTGCACAGCTTCCTGGTTGAGGAATTCCGCAGGTTCCTGCGTCGCAACGTGGCACACTACCGTCGTCCCGACCTGCCCGTATCCTTCGTGGGCGGCATAGCCTGGTCCTACAGCCAGGAATTGCGCGAAGCCCTGGAACAGGAGGGAATGGTGGCCGGCACCATCCTGAAACGCCCCATCGACGGCATGGTGGATTATCTGCTAACATCAAAACCATAATATTACCGTATGAAACGAATTCTTAGCTTACTGGTGCTCGTGGGCCTGTGTGTGGCCGGGCGGGCCGAGACAAAAAACATCGATGTGAAGACCAACGGTGGGGAAACCCGCGTCACGTTTATGTCGCCATCGATAGTTCGCGTACAGCACGGAAAGGCGCTGGACCAGAAGGGTCAGGAGAGTATGGTGGTGACCATGCAGCCCCAGGCCAACGTGAAACTGACGGTGAAGGACGCTGCCAACCAGGTTACCGCAAGCAGCCCGGCACTGACGGTGGTCATCAGCAAACAGGACGGCCAGGTGCAGTTCCTGTCGAAGGGTCAGAACCTGCTGAAGGAGAAAGCCACCCATCTGCAGCCCCGACTGGCACAGATCTACACCCTGGACAAGGACGAAGCCATCTACGGACTGGGTGCGCTGCAGGACGGCAAACTGAACCGTCGTGGCACAGACCGCAAGATGATGGAGCAGTCGAACCTCGAGGACTATCAGTATGTCATTCAGTCCATCAAGGGCTGGGGCATCTATTGGGACAACTACAGCCGTGCCAACTTCGTGGATAATCTGGAGGGCATGACCTTTAGTCCCGAAACGGGCGACCGTCTGGACTATTACTTCATGTACGGCGAAACGGCCGATGGTGTGAACCGACTGATGCGCCAGCTGTCGGGCCAGGTGCCCATGTTCCCGCTGTGGACCTTCGGCTACTGGCAGTGTCGCGAACGCTACAAATCCAGCCGCGAGTTGCTCGAGGTGGTGGACTGGCATCGCCAGAACGGTGTGCCCCTGGACGGCATCATTCAGGACTGGCAATACTGGGGTTCGAACTACCTGTGGAACGCCATGGACTTCCTGAACGAGGAATTTGCCGACGGCAAGCGCATGGTGGACCGCGTGCACGAACAGAACGCACACCTCATGATTAGCATCTGGGCCAGCTTCGGTCCCATGACCAAACAATACAAGGAACTGAACGAAAAGGGTCTGCTCTTCGACTTCTCGACATGGCCCACCAGCGGTTCAGGCATCTGGCCCCCGAAGATGGACTATCCCAGCGGTGTGCGTGTCTATGACCCCTACAGCCAGGAGGCTCGCGACATCTATTGGAAATACCTGCGCAAACTGTACGACTACGGGTGCGACGCGTGGTGGATGGACAGCACCGACCCCGACTACAACAACCCGAAGGACGAGGACTACAACCGTCCCGTGGGCCAGTCGCCCTCGCTGGGCATTCCCGCCCAGGGCACGTGGCGCAGTCATCGCAACGCCTTCCCCCTGGCCACGGTGAAGGGTGTTTACAACAGTCAGCGCCAAATCGACAACGACAAGCGTGTGTTCATCATGACACGCTCGGCCTTCGCCGGTCAGCAACACTACGGCAGCGGCCTGTGGAGCGGCGACATCACCTCGTCGTGGGACGTGCTGCGCAAACAAATCCCCCTCTGCCTGAACTACACCATGACGGGCTGCCCCAACATCAATACCGACATCGGCGGCTTCTTCTGCGGACGCTATGGCGGCCAGAATGCACCTCGCAATCCCAACTACAAGGAACTCTACGTGCGCTGGCTGCAATTCGGCATGTTCTGCCCCGTATTCCGCAGTCACGGTGCCGATGCTCCGCGCGAAATCTACCAGTTCGGCAAGAAGGGTGAACCCGCCTTCGACGCCATCGAGCAGACCATCCGCCTGCGCTACCAGCTCCTGCCCTACATCTACAGCACCGCCTGGAGCGTAACCAACCAGGGCGACAGCTACATGCGCGCACTCATCTACGACTTCCCCAAGGACCGCCGCACATGGAACCTCAGCGACGAATTCCTCTTCGGCCGCTCGCTGCTCGCACTGCCCGTAACCCGTCCGCAATACACCAACGAGGAAACCCGTGCCGTCGAGAACGTCGACTTCCTGGCACCGAAGGAAATCACCAAATACCTGCCCCAGGGCACCGACTGGTACGATTTCTACACCGAACGCCGCTATACGGGCGGACAGGACGTCATGCTGCCCACCACCCTGGCCCAGGCACCCATGATGGTACGTGCCGGCTCCATCCTGCCCCTGGCACCCGTCATGCAGTATGCAGCCCAGAGCCAGTGGGACCAGCTCGACATCGTCGTCTATCCTGGTGCTAACGGCACCTTCGAGCTCTACGAAGACGAGGGCGACAGCTACCGCTACGAACAAGGCGCCTACAGCACCATCCAGTTCGCTTGGAACGACAAGAAAGGCGAGCTCACGATTGCACGTCGCCAGGGCCAGTTCCCCGGCATGCTCGCCCAGCGCACCTTCCGCGTCCGCATGGCAGGAAGCCAACAGGCAAAGACCGTCACCTACAACGGCACCGCCCAGCGCATCAAGCTCTAACCCCTCCCTAACCCCACACACACGCAAATCCCACGGCCTGGTTTTATCCAAGTCGTGGGATTCTCTTTCACATAGGGATCATAAGGCTTATATGGCCTATATGCCCCATTGGCCGGGGGGGCTTACTCGGTCTGCCCGTTGTCGTCGCCACCCTCGTCGTCACCTTCGCCACCGGTGACCAGAGCCTCCTTGGCAGCCTTCTTCGCCTTAGCCTGCTCCTCGCGCGTCATCACGTACTCGAAGTCGTTCTCGCTGTTCAGGAACGTGTGCACCTCGTCGTCCACATCGCCACGCAGGTTGATGCGCGTGAAGTGCACGTTGGGGTTGAAGTCCTCGACATCGTCCACCGCCTGCGACTTTGCAGTCACATACAGGCGCATCAGACCCTCGAAGTTCACACTGTAGCCCTGCTTCAGCAACTCTCTGGTGCACTCCACCATGTCCGAGAGGACACCCTGCAGCGTTCCCACCGAGAACGAGCTGCCGTGCTCGCGGATGTGCTGAGCCAACGTCCTGAGGCCGATGGTCTCGCGCTGCTGAATGCTACCATAGATTTTCTTCTCCGAGTTCTTGTCGCCCGGAATGCTTGGATGAAGCGCCAAGCTGTAAGGCATGCTGCCAATCACATTGTTTCCCATATTCTTTGACATTTTAGGGAACCCCTCTCCAACCTCCCCCGAGGGGGGAGACCTTCGATGAGGTTGAATTAATAAATAAGATAATGAACACTCTTGAGAACCGGGTCTTTCACCTCCCTTATCTCACTACAAATTTACAAAATAATTTCCACATACACAAATATTTCACCACATTTTATTCAA
>JAFZWQ010000003.1 GCA_017617235.1 Bacteroidaceae bacterium
GTGAAAAGTGAAAAGTGAAAAATGACCTCATAACCCTCTAATCTCTAATCCTTATCCGCATAGACTTTCATTTGACACTTGCGGCAATCGAATGCCAGTCGGAATCGCCGTCCGTCCCCCAACCTCAGGAACAGTCCCCTTTGCCCTTCGCTCTTTGCCTTTTGCCGTTTCGGACATAGCCCCAACTCGTGACGGATGCAGTAGCGGCAAATCATCAGCAGACCGGGCTCGTCGGGCTTGCGCTGCCGTTCTATCATATCCTGATCGATTTCCTTCTCGTCACTCGTAACTTTGAACTCGTCACTGGTAACTTGGAACTCGTCACTGGTAAGTATCCTTCTCCATTCGGCCAGCACGCTGCGGGGTATGAACCAGTTGTCCGTCAGGTCTATGTCAACGGCGGTGGCTTCGTAGGGTGTGTCGCCCAGTCGCGACAGCTGTTGCACGATGGATTCCCGCTGTGGTGTTCGTGCCACTTCGCGAGGGTAGGGGAATGTCTGCTCCACACTGGCTCCGTCCTCGCGTGTCAGTCGCAACAGGAACAGCCCTTCTCCCGTTTCCTTCAACAGCCAGCGCACACCCACTTTCCGGGTGGCTGTGGGTTTCGACAGCAGTTGGTTGAATTGCTGGTCGTGGTTTCTGTATAAGGTAAGACCCTCTCTCCAGCCCTCTCCCGTGATGGGGAGGGATTTGCCGTTTGCGAGATAAATCTTATCGGCTTCGACGCGGTTCACACGGAACCCTTCCAATTCCCCTTCCTTATTTATATAGCACAGCCCGTCGCCGTTATGAATCGGGAAAGGACTGTTCTCATCATTTTTAATTTTTAATTTTTCATTTTTAATTTCGGCGAAGCCGACTGGTTCTCCCATGCTCTTTGGGGTGTGGATGTTCGCCATGTCCGTTGTGCGCCCATGCAGGAAGTAATCCGTAAACAACCGGTTGAACGATTTCATGGGGTTGGGCGTGAAGCTGATGGTCTCGTGTCCCAGGCTGCTGCGCTGGTATTCCGTACGTCGACGGAATATCTCGTCGAGCCGCTGTCGGTAGTATGCCACCACGTTCTTTACATAGGCAGCATCCTTCAGTCGTCCTTCAATCTTCAGGCTCGAAACTCCTGCATCCAACAGGGCCTCCAGGTCGTCCGAGCGGTTCATATCGCGCAGGGAAAGCAGGTGTTTCTGGTGCTGCAGGATGTTACCCTCTTCGTCTTCCAGGTCGAAGGGCAAACGGCAGAACTGGGCACATTCCCCTCGGTTTGCCGAACGTCCGAAACAATGTTCCGATGCAAAGCACCTTCCGTTGTAGCATACACAAATGGCACCATGAACGAACACTTCCAGCTTGACGTCGGGCACCCGTTCATGTATCTCGCGGATTTCGTCCAGCGTCAGTTCCCGGGCCAGCACCACCTGCTCGAATCCCAGGTCCCTGAGCCACGCCACCTTCTCCGCCGTCTGGTTGTCCATCTGCGTGCTGGCGTGCACTTTTAATTTTTCCCTTTTCGCTCGACCTTGGTCGCTTCGCTCGAAGGGCAGAAGAATTTTTCCCTTTTCATTTAAAAGTGAAAGGTCCTGCACGATGAGGGCATCCACACCGGCTTCGCAGAGTTCTTCGGCCAACTGTTGCGCCTCTTCCATTTCGTCCTCGCGAAGCAGGGTGTTCAGCGTTACGTACACCTTCACGCCATAGGGACGGGCAAAGTCCACCAGTTGTCGGATGTCCTCTACCGAGTTTCCTGCAGCAGCGCGGGCTCCGAACTTGGGTGCTCCGATATACACTGCATCGGCACCGTGCTTTATTGCCTCAATGCCCGTTTGCAGGTCCTTGGCAGGTGCTAACAACTCAATGAATGTCATCCAGATTGAACGGTGTTTCCTGATAAACGTAATAGTTCAGCCAGTTGGTGAACAGCAGATTCCCGTGGGCGCGCCAAGTAACGAGAGGCGGTTGCGAGGGGTCGTCGTTGCGGTAGTAGTTCTCGGGCTTGTGTATGGGCAATCCCTTCCCCAGGTCACGTTTGTATTCCGAATCCAGGGTATAGGGCTCGTATTCCGAGTGTCCTGTTATGTAGATTTCGCGTCCGCCTCTGGCCATCACCATTCCCACACCGCTCTTGGGGCTCTCGGCTATCAGCGTCAGTTCGGGATTCTTCAGGATATCCTCCTTCCTGAGTTCCGTATGTCGGCTGTGCGGCATGTTGAATTCGTCGTCGAACCCACGGAAGATGGGCAGCTGGGGTTCCAGAATGGTCTGTGGGAAGATGCCGAACATCTTCTCCGGCAGTCCGTATTTGGGAATGCCGTAGTGGTGATACAGTCCGGCCTGTGCCGCCCAGCAGATGTACAGGGTGCTGGTCACGTGTGTACGGCTCCAGTCGAAGATTTCCATCAGTTCGTCCCAGTATCGGACATCCTCGTATTCCAGCTGTTCCAGTGGTGCACCCGTGATGATGAATCCGTCGAACTTCTCGGATTTCATCACCTCGAAGTCGCGATAGAATGCCTGCATGTGTTCTACAGGCGTGTTCTTGCTGGTGTGCGCCTTCACCTTCATCAGGTGTATTTCCAGCTGTAACGGGGTGTTCGACAGGATGCGTACCAGGTCGGTTTCTGTCGTAATCTTCAGCGGCATCAGGTTCAGTATGGCGATGCGCAGTGGACGTATGTCTTGGTGCTCGGCACGCGAACTGCCCATCACGAAGATGTTCTCTTTCTTCAGCAGTTCTATGGCTGGCAGTCTGTCAGGTAGTCTTAGTGGCACTTTTTAAAATTGAAAATTGAAAGTTGAAAATTAAAAGTTATGTTCCCCCTAAAGGGGGATAGGGGGTCAATTTACCAGATGGTGACACGTTTGGTTTTGGGCACGAACATGGGGTCTTTCTCTGTGATGCCGAAGGCTTCGTACCAGGCATCGATGTGTGGCATCTGTCCGTTTACGCGCCACTTACCCAGCTCGTGCGGGTCGCTCTTCACACGCTTACGGATTTCCTCGTCGCGGATGTTCTGTCCCCACACGTTGGCATAGGCCAGGAAGAATCGCTGTTCGGGTGTGAATCCGTCGATTACGCCCAGCGGTTTCTCGGCAGTGGCATTCTTGAAGGCCTGGAAGGCTACCATCAGTCCGCCGTGGTCGGCCATATTCTCGCCCAGCGTCAGGCTGCCGTTGGCGTGCAGTCCGGGCAGCACCTCTATGCTGTCGTGGAACTGTCGCATCACCTGTATGCGTTCGCTGAATCGCTTGGTGTCCTCGTCGCTCCACCACTGGCGCAGGTTGCCTTCCTTGTCGTACTTGGCGCCCTGGTCGTCGAATCCGTGTGTCATCTCGTGACCGATGACTACGCCGATGGCTCCGTAGTTGAAGGCATCGTCGGCCTGCATGTCGAAGAATGGGGGCTGCAGTATGCCTGCGGGGAAGCAAATCTCGTTGGTCGTGGGGTTATAGTATGCATTCACCGTCTGGGGTGTCATGAACCACTCCTCGCGGTCCACGGGTTGGTTCAGTTTCGTGCGTACCATATCCTTTATCTCCCACTCGTTGCATGCCAGCACGTTCCTGAGATAGCTGTCGCCAATCTCCAGTTCGCTGTAATCCTTCCACTTGTTGGGATAGCCCACTTTCACGTAGAAGGCATCCAGTTTCTCCTGTGCCACCTTCTTCGTCTCGTCGCTCATCCAATCCTGTACGGCAATGCGTTCGCCCAATGCCACCTGCAGGTTGCGGATCAGCGTCTCCATGCGCTCCTTGGCTGCGGGTGGGAAGAAACGTTCGGTGTACAGCTGTCCCAGCGCCTCGCCCAGCATACCGCTCACGGCATCCACAGCGCGTTTCCATCGCGGACGATCCTCAGTCTTGCCACTCATCGCTGTGCCGTAGAAGGCGAAGTTCAGCTGGCGGCTCTCGTCGTCGATGTACGAGCTGGCCATATCCAGTGCGTGCCACAGATACACGTTCTGCAGGGCCTCGGGTGTTTCTTCTTTCAGCACCTTCTCCACCTCGTGCAGGGCAGCGGGCTGTCCCATGCAGACTTCCTTCACGCCCTTCATGCCGAAGTTCGCGAAGTATGCGTCCCAGTCTATGCCGGGGAACTGTTCTTTCAGTTCCTGGTACGACAGTTTGTTGTAATTCTCCTCAGGGTCGCGCAACTCCGTCATGCTCTTGCTGGCACGTGCCAGTCGGGTCTCGATGCGCATCACGTCGGCGCTGATGCGGCGTGCGTCCTTCTCGCTGAATCCCTGATGTTGGCACAGTCCCACGATGTACTTGTCGAATGCCTGGCGAATCTTTGCCGTTTCGGGGTCAGTGTCCACGTAGTAATCCTTCTGTCCCAGCGTCAGTCCGCCCTGGACGATGGATACCAGATTCTGTTTCGAGTCCTTCTCGTCGGCACCGATGTACATGCCGAACAGACCCTGAACACCCTGGCGCTGCATGCGTGGCCATACGTCCTTCAGCCAGTTTTCGGTGATTTCGCGTGTGTTCTGGTATCCGTCGCACAGCAGGAACTCCTCCAGCGCGCCCCAGTAGTGTTCGTTCAGGTTCACGCTGTCCATAGCCGAGTTATACAGGTCGGCAATCTTCTGTGCCACGCTGCCCGGTTCATTCTTCTGGGCAGCCACACTGTCGATGAGCGAGCGCAGTTGCCGGTTGTTGTTCTCCTGCAGCACGTCGAACGCCCCGTAGCGGCTGTATTCCGCTGTCAGCGGGTGACGTACCTGCCATCCGTGTGTGGCATATTCATAGAAATCCGTTCCAGGCCGATAGGTCGTGTCCAGATTGGCCAGGTCTATGCCCGAGCCCAGGGTTTTGCCGCCCCATTGGCATCCCGCCGTAGTGGCTGCCGCCAGCACCATTATTGTCATAATTTTCAGTCCTTTCATACGCTATAATGTTGATTTATTCCATATTTCGACTGCGAATATACAAAAAATCGGGCGGATTATCTATCTTTGCCCCATAAAAAACTCACACTTCCGCCAAAATCCACCTTCTGTCTTGCCCGTTTTTGCACATCGACATCTCATACACATCTCAGTCCTTTCTCTATCCCTAGAAGATAGAGCATGGTATGAGAGCGGATGGAGAGGGGATGGAGAGCGGATGGAGCAAGCCCTTTTTTCTGTAGGACAATTATTGTAAACCCAGATTATGACTAACGTATAGACGAGTCAACGTGAATTAAAAATTAAGTTTAACTGGGTCAACCCTTATCACAAATAAGACTACAAGTAGTCAACTAAAATCGTTAGACAACAGCGAAACGGCGTCTCACTCACGACGATACGACGTTTTGCTGCCAGAGAAACGGTATATTACCACCAGTGAAACGGCGTTTCGCTTTCATCGCCTTGATTTAAAAGACCAGAACTGAAAAATCCGTCTAGCCTTGCTTGGGAGTGCACTACGGTTGAGAAACGAAGAAGCGACCCTGAGGTCGCTTCTTCCTATATGTCCTTTATACCCATCTTAGCCCATAAGCAAATAATGTTTATTGGCGAATGGTGATTGAGTACATTCTATCTTGTTGTCTGGGTGTTGCTTTTCTTGAAAATACAGGGCAGGTTTGCCATAACGCTGTATGCTTCGCGGCTCTGTGCATTTACCAGGAAGGGTATCCACGAACCGAAGTTCTCGAAATAGCTGTCGGCCGTTTCGGCATCTTCCTTCATCCAAGTGCTGTTTTGCGGATTCTGGAAATCTTCGTTGCCAGAGTACAGGCCTTTCCAATCCACATTCATCTCGCCACCGGCATAGGTAAAGGTGCCTACATAGCGCTTACCCCAGGGACAAACAACCAAATCTATTTCGTTACCCGAGATTTTCACAGCTGCACGTACATCGGTGCTGTCGTCCTGGAAATACCAGAACCACTGGCCCTGTGTATCGCTGACGGGGGTGTTGGGGGCTATGCCGTTCTTGAAGAGCCAGATGGCTGTTTCGCCCAGCGAATAGTCGTCGGCATTGTCGGGCACGGCCTTCATTACCAGCACTTGCTCGCCATAGGCAAATTCCACTTTCATTACGGCTTTATTGTCGCCATAGCTGTAACGCAGAATGCCGTTGTTGTACGTATAGGCACCCTTGAAGTCGAAGGCGTTGTAGAAGATGGTTTCGTCGTTCACCTTAATCTCTACCTCGTCGTTGGTGAAGGTGTATGTAACGCCTTTGTACGACCATGTGCCCAATAACTTGTTTTCCACGGGGGGGATGTTCGTGGAATCCGTAGGGGTCGTGGTGGAATCCGTGGGACTCCCAATCGAATCCTTGGGATTTGCTGTCGAATCCGTGGAGGTGTTATTATTGCTGTCGGGTCCCAGAGGCTCTTCATCGTCGCCACAGGCAACTACGGTGAAGGCTGCGACGAACAGGCTTACCAGAAGCCAGAAATTCAGTTTCTTCATGATGTCTTGGATTATTGTTTGTTGAGTTTGAAGACGTCTCGGTTTATTCTTATCGACAGAACGGTCTTGGTCAGGCCTGTGACTGGCCATCTCTTGATGTACCAGCCAGATTCGCTGCCGTCGCCTTCCTCCAGGTCGCGTTTGATGCCTTCTTGAATAAGGTATTCGGAAGTCTCGTACCACTGGTCGGCCTCCATGGTCTCCGTATTATAGTTGTAGTAAACATAATACATGTTGGGATCATTTATTGACTTCGCCGTGAGATAGTACGATGCCCATTGCTTGGCAGGAGTGAGCACGAGCTTTCCATTTTCGTACTTCCAGGTGCCCTGTTCCTTGTTGCCGACAGTTTTCAGGCCCTGCTCTTCGTCGTAAGTAGTACCTACCATTTGGTGGGTATGCCAGGTGGTGTAGTTCTCGCCATCGAAGTTGATGCGCCACCGCTGGTAGTAACCCTGAGCGAAATCGTGTTCTACGAATCCGTCCCAGGTGCCTTTCAGGTTTTCTGCGTTGACGGGGAGGGTCACAGTAGAGTCTTTGGGGGTAGTAGTGGAATCCGTGGGATTGTTATTATTGTTGTCGGGTCCCAGGGGCTCATCTTCATCACCACAGGCAGCTACGGTGAAGGCTGCTACGAACAGGCTTGCCAGAAGCCAGAAATTCAGTTTTTTCATGTTCTTTTTGGTTTTGTTAATGTGTTAATTGCCACAAATTTACAATTATTTTCAATACTTCCCAAATTATGGGGTGATTTTTATTTCAGTGCGGGGGGATTGGGAAGGACTGAGGGGATTTTGGTAAAGATGCGGCGCAGGCGCTCGGTGTCGAACTTGGGCGAGCGGTCGTAGCGATAGACGCCGTTCTTCTCCTGTTCCACGTCGGTAATCTGGGTGTAGCAGTAGCCCACGATGTGGGGGCAGGCGATGATGGCATCGACCTCGCGTTCCAAGATGGCGTAGAAGTCGTCGAGCGTGTCGATATTGCTGCCGTAGCCCCACGAGTTGGCACGTTCCTCCTGGGGAATCCAGGGCAGTCCGCCGAATTCGTCGAGCATGTAGGGCTGACCTTCGTACTGGGCTAGGAACTTCTTTTCGGGCTGGTTGCGATAGACGGGCATGCCACCCACGAAGGTGTGGTTCTTGACCAACTGGGCCGAGTCGCGCTCGTAGTCGTGCACCGTCCAGATATCGGTACGCACGTGGGCATCGCCGCTGGCATCGTTAACGGGGCGCGTGGGGTCGATGGCGTGGGTGAGGTCGTAAACATCGCGTACAAAGCGCTGGTAGATACCTTCGCGGCAGCCCCAGGTCTCGTTGAAGGGTGTCCAGGTGACCAGGCTGGGGTGGTTGCGGTCGCGCAGCACGAGTTCCGTCCATTCCGACAGGAAGTTGCGGGCAGCCAGGTCGTTGTTTACGTCGAGTCCCCAGCTGGCCTGCTCGCCCCAGGTGATGTAGCCCAGGCGGTCGGCCCAATAGTAGTAGCGCTCCTCGAAGGCTTTCTGGTGCAGACGGGCACCGTTGAAGCCCACGGCCTTGGAGAGTTCGATATCGCGGCGCAGGGCCTCGTCGCTGGGGGCTGTCCAGATGCCATCGGGGTAGAAACCCTGGTCGAGCACCAGACGCTGGAAATAGGGCTGGTTATTGAGGTAGAAGTAGCCGTCCTGGATGTGCACCTTGCGCATGCCGGCATAGGATTGCACCTTGTCCACCGTGTTTCCCTTGCTGTCGCGAACGGTGTACACCAGGTCGTAGAGGAAGGGCGATTCGGGGCTCCACAGCTTGGCCTTCTTGACGGGCAGCACGATGTTGGCGCTGTTGGTAGCGGCAACGGTGGCGCTGGCTATCTGGCGCGAGCCGTCGAACAGCTGCACGGTGAGGGTTCCGCCGTTGTCCTCTTGGAAGAATTCGGGACGCACGAGAAGCTGCTGCTGGTCGATGTCGGGGATGGCGAAGACGCGCTTCAGGGCTGTGGGGGCCACAGGTTCCATCCATACCGTCTGCCAGATGCCCGTGGTGCGGGTGTACATGCAGCCGTAGGAGTTCAGACGTTCGCACTGCTTACCGCCCGGCTGGCGACCCGAACGCAGGTCGTCGCGAACGCGCAGCACCAGGTTAACTGTCTGTCCGGCAGGGGCATAGGGGGTGATATCGACAGAGAACGACGAACCCGTGCCAAAGTGGGTCTGGACGAGTTTGCCGTCGATGTAAACAGCGGTTTCGTAGTCCACGGCACCAAAGTTCAGCAGGACGCGACGTCCCTGCCATTCGGTGGGAACGGTGAGCGTACGTTGGTACCAGATGCAGGGGATGAAGTCGGTGTAGGCAACGCCGGAGAGCTTACTTTCCGGGCAGAAGGGAACGGTGATTTTCCCATCGAGTCCCTGACTCTTGGCCCAGCCCTTCTGGTCGCCTGTGGCGGAGAAGTCGAAGGCGTAGGTCCAGGTGCCGTTCAGGTTCTGCCAGTCGGCACGCTGGAACTGGGGACGTGGATACTCGGGTCGAGGCTGGTCGGCAGCCTGAGCCAGTGTTGCAATGGCCAATAATAGGCCTGCGAGAATTCGTTTCATGATTCGTCGTTATTGGTTAGTATGTTAGTATGTATCTTTAGCCCTTTGCCTTTAGCCTTTAGCCGTTAGCCGTTAGCCGTTCGCCCTTAGCCCTCAAGTGCTTCCATAGCGGCGGTCCACTCGTCTTCGGCCTTACTGAGCTGCTGTTTCAGTCGCCCGTGACGTTCGTAGAGCGACATGTCGCTGCCCCCTTCGGGTGTCGCCATCTGAGCCTCCAGGATGGCAATGGCCTGTTCCAGTTCGGCGATGGTCTGCTCGGCATCGGCAACGGCTTTCTCCAGTTTCTTGCGCTGGCGGGCCTGCGCTTTCTGCGCTTCCCAAGCGACCCCACCCCCAATCCCCTCCCGGGGGAGGGGAGTAGTTGTTTTTGTTTGTTGGGTATATGTTCCCTCCCCACGGGGAGGGCTTAGGGTAGGGGTCTCTTTTAGATAGTCGTAGATGCCCCCAAGGTGTTCGCGCACTTGTCCGTCGCCAAAGACATAGACGCGGCTGACTAGTCCATCCAGGAAGTCGCGGTCGTGGCTGACCAGGATGACGGTGCCGTCGAACTGGCGGATGGCCTCCTTCAGCACGTCCTTCGAACGCATGTCCAAATGGTTCGTGGGTTCGTCCAGGATGAGCAGGTTCACGGGTTCCAGTAGTAACTTTATCATAGCCAGGCGGGTACGTTCGCCGCCAGACAGCACCTTTACCTTCTTGTCCGATTCCTCGCCGCCAAACATGAAGGCGCCCAGGATGTCGCGAATGCGAAGGCGGATGTCGCCGCGTGCCACGCGGTCGATGGTCTCGAAGACGGTGAGGTCCTCGTCGAGCAGTTGGGCCTGGTTCTGGGCGAAATAGCCTATCTCGACGTTGTGACCAATCTTCAGTGTGCCGTCGAAGGGTATCTGGCCCATGATGCATTTGACCAGTGTGGTCTTGCCTTCGCCGTTGCGTCCCACAAAGGCCACTTTCTCGCCACGCCGCAATTGCAGGTTTACATGAGAAAAAACGAGCCTCTCTCCCCGCTCTCCCCCAAGGGAAGAGGGCTTTCCTTCTCCTTGAGTGTTCTCCCCTCCTTTCGGGAGGGGTAGGGGGTAGGCCTTTGCAACATCCTCGCAGATGATGGGGAAGTCGCCCGAACGCTGGCTGCAGGTGAAGCGCAGTCGCAGGCGGCTGTTATCCACCTCGTCGATTTCGATGGGTACGATTTTCTCCAGCGCCTTGATGCGGCTTTGCACCTGGTTGGCCTTGGTGGCCTGGTAGCGGAACCGTTCGATGAAGGCCTTTGTTTCGGCAATCTCCTTCTGCTGGTTCTCGTAGGCCCGCAGCTGCTGTTCGCGCCGTTCGGCACGCAGGTTGACGTATTCGTCGTAGCGGACCTTATAGTCGTAGATTTGTCCGCACGATATTTCGATGGTGCGGTTTGTGACGTTATTGATGAAGGCGCGGTCGTGGCTGACCATAACCACTGCGCCCTGATGATTCTGAAGGAATTGTTCGAGCCACTGGATACTTTCGATGTCCAGGTGGTTCGTTGGCTCGTCGAGCAACAGCACATCGGGCCGCTGCAGCAGTATCTTGGCCAATTCAATACGCATGCGCCAACCACCCGAAAACTCGCTGGTGGGGCGTTCGAAGTCGGTCTGGCGGAATCCCAGACCTATGAGGGTGCGTTCCAGTTCGGCCTGGTAGTTTGCACCCCCCATCATGTGGAAACGTTCGTCGAGCTGGGTGAAGCGTTCCACCAATGCCATGTAGTCGGCACTTTCGTAGTCGGTGCGCTCGGCCAGTTGATGGTTCATCCTGTCCAATTCGTCCTGCATCTCGTGGATGTGGCTGAAGGCCAGCTCGGCTTCTTGGCGAACGGTGCGGCTGTCTGCCAACTTCATGACCTGTGGCAGGTAGCCGACAGTGGTTTCGCGAGGGATGCTGACGGTGCCGCCAGTGGGCTGTTGCAGACCGGCGATTATCTTCAGCATGGTGCTCTTGCCTGCTCCGTTCTTGCCTACAAGGGCAATGCGGTCGCGGGTGTTAATTACATAACTAACCCCTGCGAACAAAGGCTTGGCACTGAATTCGACAAAAAGATTGTCAATGGAAATCATAGGAAAAAAAGCCCCTCCCCATTTGGGGGAGGGGTTAGGGGAGAGGGTCTTCTTTTAGAACATCTTCTCGGGATACTGACCAGCGGCGTGCAGCTTTGCCAGCTTCTCGACTACACCGGGACGATCCTCGGGATAGGTTACGCCGAACCACTTGGAGGTGGTGTCGAGTACTTCGCAGGTGGCCTGACCAGTCTTGATGAGGTGGTCCACCATGAGGGGGATGAAGAACTCGGCCTTCAGGTTCTCGATGTTCTTCGGGTCGCTGAGGAACTTCTTGAAGTATTCCTCGCTGTGTTCGAAGTAGTCGGGAGTGAAGCCCCAGAAGTTCATGCTGACGGGAGTGGTGTCGGGAATGGTAACCCACTGGTCGTTCTCGTCCAGATACTGAACCTTACCGTCGCGACGCTCAATCTTCGTGCGCTCGACAACAGAGGTCAGGTGGTGGGTCTTCTCGTCGTTCTCGCAGATACCACGGCTAACGGTTCCGCTCTCGCTCAGGGTGTTGTCTACACGGAAGCCTACCATTGCGTACTTGCCCTTGCTGCCCTCGGGAAGTTCGGAAAGGAACTTGCCCATTACGCGGAAAGCATCGCGATCGTAGAAGTCGTCGCAGTTCAGAACAGCGAAGGGTTCCTTGATGACGTCCTTACCCATCAGTACGGCGTGGTTCGTGCCCCAAGGCTTGATGCGGCCTTCGGGTACAGTGAAGCCTGCGGGCAGTGCATCGAGACTCTGGAAGCAAAGTTCGCAGGGAACGGTGCCCTCGTACTTGGCCAGAATCTGGGTGCGGAACTGCTCCTCGAAGTCCTTACGGATAACCCATACAATCTTGCCGAATCCGGCTTTTACTGCATCATAGATGCTGTAGTCCATGATGGTCTGTCCCTGAGGTCCCAGTCCGTCCAACTGCTTCAGACCTCCGTAACGGCTACCCATGCCGGCAGCCAAAAGAAACAAGGTAGGTTTCATGTGCGTTTAGGTTTTATTAAATGTATTTTTTGAAGTATTGTTGGCAAAGATACAACTTTATATTCAAAATCCCAAGTTAATTTTGCAAAAAAGTAAGTGTTGAGGAATGTTTATCGGGAAAATATTGCTAACTTTGTAAGGAATAAACGCGCATGCACGCATGAACACCCTTTCGACGTACTCTATAAACCTGGGTGGAAAGCTGGTGGAACTGGCTGAACCACAGGTGATGGGCATCCTGAATGTGACGCCAGATTCCTTCTTTGCAGGCAGTCGTCGGCAGACGGAAGAGGCTATCCGCGAAAGGGCACGACAGATTCTGGACGAAGGGGCGAGCATGATTGACGTGGGAGCATGCAGTACACGACCCGGCGCACAGCTGGCTACGGAGGAGGAAGAACGGGAACGGTTGGCCATGGGACTGGCTGCCATACGGCGCGAATTGCCGGATGCTGTGGTGTCGCTGGACACGTTCCGTGCCTCGATTGCCGAATGGGCTGTGGGCGAATACGGAGTGACCATAGTAAACGATGTAACAGGAGGCGAAGATCCTGACATGTTCCCCATGGTGGCGCGGCTGGGTGTTCCCTATGTGTTGACCTATCCCGGTGGCGTGGCCCAGGGGATGGGGGAGGTGATGCACGACCTGAGCCGGCGAATCGACGCATTGTTGGAGTTGGGACAGAAGGATATTCTGTTGGACCCCGGCTATGGTTTCGGAAAGACGCTGGACGAGAATTACCAGTTGTTGGCACACCAGTCGGAACTGAAGCAGATGGGTTTGCCGCTGCTGGTGGGCGTGTCGCGAAAGAGCATGGTGTTCCGCCTGCTGGGAATAGGTCCGGAGGATGCACTGAATGGCACCACCGTGCTGCACACCCTGGCCCTGTTGGGCGGTGCCAATATATTGCGAGTACATGATGTGGCGAAAGCCGTAGAAGTAATTAAGATAGTGAAGCAATGTTCTTGTCATTCGGCATAAAGGATATTATCGACATCTTCTCTGTAGCCGTAATCCTGTATTATTGCTACAAGGTGATGAAGCGTTCCCGCTCCGTCAACATCTTCTATGGCGTGCTCATCTTCATCAGTTTCTGGATTGTGGTGTCCAAAATTCTGGACATGCGATTGTTAGGTGGTGTCCTGGACCAACTGGTGAACGTGGGAGCCATTGCCCTCATCATCCTGTTCCAAGAGGATATCCGACATTTCTTCTACGACCTGGGGGCCCACGAGAAGGCACGCAGACTGATGCGTTTCTTCCGTAGTGATAAGAGCAAATCCACCAACGATGAATACCGGTACGACCGTGAAGTGATATTTCCCATCGTGATGGCCTGTCTGAATATGAGCAAACAGAAAGTGGGGGCACTTATCGTGATGCAGAACGACATTCCGCTGACCGACTACATCCGTACGGGAGAGACGGTGGATGCACGCATATCGCAGCGTTTGGTGGAGAACATCTTCTTCAAGAACAGCCCGTTGCACGACGGTGCAATGATTGTGGCAGGAAACAAGATTGTGGCGGCAGCATGCATCCTGCCCATCAGTCACGACTTGGACATTCCCAAGGAGTTCGGATTGCGACACCGTGCAGGAAAAGGCGTTACATCGGACACGGATGCATTGGCCATCATCGTCAGCGAAGAGACAGGTAACATTACAGCGGCCTATGGCGACGAGTTCCGCAGTCATCTGACTGCCGAGGAACTGGAGAATATGCTGATGAAAGGACGGTTCTGAATAATGCATAATTCTCGCACAGCGAGCGACAAAGTCGATTAAACAATTCACAATTAAATAAGAATTAAACGTTAAACATTAAACATACAAGACCATGACACTCATTGAAAAAATCATTGCACGCGCAAAGGCAAACAAACAGCGCATCGTGCTTCCCGAATCTCTGGAAGAACGCACACTGACGGCTGCTGACCGTGCCGTAGCCGACCAACTGGCAGAAATTATCCTGATAGGTAATCGTGACGAGATACTGGCTAAAGCCAAGGAACTGGGATTGACACACGTAGAGGGCGCAACCATCATCGACCCCAAGAACAGTCCCAAGACCAACGAATATGCAGCCTTGCTATACGAACTGCGCAAAGCCAAGGGTATGACACAGCAGGAGGCTTGGAAGAAAGTGATCGACCCATTGTATTTTGGTTGCCTGATTATCAAGAGCGGAGATGCCGATGGACAAATCAGCGGTGCACTCAGCACCACTGGCGACACCCTGCGTCCTGCCCTGCAGATTATCAAGTGCGCCCCTGGTATCAGTTGCGTTAGCGGTGCCATGTTGCTGATTACCCAGACGCCACAATATGGTGAAGAAGGTGTGTTGGTAGTGGGCGACGTAGCTGTTACTCCCATGCCGGATGCTGCACAATTGGCACAGATTGCCGTTTGCACGGCACAGACCGCCAAGAGCGTGGCTGGTTTCGCAGACCCACGTGTGGCTATGCTCAGCTTCTCTACGAAGGGTAGCGCCAAGCACGAAGTGGTGGATAAGGTGGTAGAAGCTACCCGTAGGGCCAAGGAAATGGAGCCCAATTTGAAGATTGACGGCGAACTGCAGGCAGATGCTGCTCTTGTGCCCAGCGTGGGCGAAAAGAAAGCTCCCGGCAGTGATATTGCGGGACATGCTAACGTGCTTGTATTCCCCAACCTGGAAGTGGGCAACATTGGTTACAAGCTGGTGCAGCGTTTGGGTAATGCTGATGCCATCGGTCCCATCCTGCAGGGTATTGCACGTCCCGTTAACGACCTTTCTCGCGGTTGTTCTGTCGATGACATCTACAAGATGGTTGCTATCACCGCATGCCAGGCAATGGACGCGAAGTAAATTAAAAATTCTTGAATGAATCAAGCGACTACGTCGATTAAAAAATTAAAAGTTAAAAATGAAGATACTTGTATTAAATTGCGGCTCTTCCTCCATCAAGTACGCACTGTACGATATGACGGACCAGAGCGTTATCACCAGTGGCGGCATCGAGAAGATTGGTCTGCCCGATAGTTTTATTACGGTTAAGTTGAACGGCGAGAAGCACAAGATGGAGCGCCCCATTGCCGAGCATACAGCTGGCGTTCAGTGGATTTTCGAGGTGCTGACTCAGGGAGAATATGCTGTGCTGAAGAGTTTGGAGGAGTTGGATGCTGTGGGCCATCGTATGGTTCATGGAGGCGAGAAGTTTAACAAGAGCGTTCGCCTGACACCCGAAGTGATGGAGGCTTTCGCTGCTTGCAACGACCTTGCTCCCTTGCACAATCCCGCAAACATCAAGGGCGTGAATGCTGTAAGCGCGTTGCTGCCGACAATTCCCCAGGTAGGTGTGTTCGACACAGCTTTCCACCAGACGATGCCCGACTATGCATACATGTATGCCCTGCCTTATGAACTGTACAAGGAACATGGCGTACGTCGTTATGGTTTCCATGGGACCAGTCATCGCTACGTTTCGCAGCGTGTGTGTGAGTTCCTGGGTGTGAAGCCGGAAGAGACAAAGATTATCACTTGCCACATCGGTAACGGTGCCAGCATCGCAGCTGTGAAGAATGGTAAGTGTGTTGACACTTCTATGGGTCTTACCCCGCTAGAGGGTCTTATCATGGGAACCCGAAGTGGTGATATCGATGCCGGAGCCGTAACCTTCCTGATGGACAAACTTAATCTGGACACCAAAGGCATCGCTAATCTGCTGAACAAACAGAGCGGACTGGCTGGCGTGAGTGGTGGAAGCAGTGACTTCCGCGACATTCTGAAGGGCATTGAGGAAGGTAACGACCGTGCCCGTCTGGCCAAGGAGATGTACACCTATCGCATCAAGAAATACATCGGACAGTATGCTGCTGCTATGGGTGGCGTCGATGTCATCCTGTTTACTGGCGGTGCCGGCGAGAACCAGTGGGAGGTGCGCGAGGGCGCTACCAACGGACTGGAGTTCATGGGCGTGAAGATGGATGTCCAGAAGAACCGTTCATGCCGTGCTACCGAGGCCATCCTCAGTGCCGAAGACAGTAAGGTAACCGTCTGCTGCATCCCCACCGACGAGGAGCTGATGATTGCCCTCGACACCATGAGTCTTGTCGGCTAACGCGCGCGTATATATAATAAGGTAAAGCAATCGCCCCAACTCTGATGAGCTGGGGCGATTTATTGATTTAGTGTGTAATGTCTTCAGGCTTCGGCGGCGGCGAGGAGAATCTCGCTGAGCGAAGGATGTGCGTGAACGGTGTAGGCAATGTCGTGGATGGTAGCGCCCAGTCGCATGGCAAGGGTGACTTCGTGGATGAGGTCGCTGGCATGGGCACCCAGGATGTGGCATCCCAAAATCTTGCCGTCCTTGTCAGTCAGTATCTTCACCAACCCGTCGTCGGCTTCCATAGCCAATGCCTTGCCGTTGGCACGATACATGGCTTTGTGTGTCTGGTACTCTATGCCAGCCTCTTCTAATTGCTCTTCCGTCTGTCCCACCATTGCAGCCTCGGGCACTGTGAACACGGCGGAGGGGATGGGTGAAGATTGAAGATTGAAGATTGAAGATTGAATCTTTTCAACATTTGACTGTTCATTTTCAATATTCAATTTTCCATTTTCAATATGTTGCAGAGCAACACGGCCTTGGGCAGAGGCTGCGTGAGCAAGTTGGATGAGGCCGTTTACGTCGCCGATGGCATAGATGCCCGGTACGTTGGTCTGCATATTCTCATCGACAACAATGCCACGAGGCGTGGTCTCGATGCCTACATCGCTGAGATTCAGACTATCCAGATTGGCAGCACGTCCCACGGCCATTAGAACTACATCGGCCTCCACACTCTGCAGCTTTCCTTTTTCCTCAAAGTCCACCACAAGGGGTGTTCTCTCGTGGATCTCTTTGGCAGCTGCACTGGTGTGGAACTCAATGCCGCGTTTCTTCAGACTGGTGCGCAGACGCTTGGCGAGGTCGCGGTCGAACTGTGGCAACACCTCTTTGCAGAACTCAATAACCGTTACCTGCGAACCCATGCTTTGGAAGATGCTCGCGAACTCCAGTCCTATCACGCCGCCACCAATGATGGCGAGGCGTTGGGGCAGGGTCGTAAGGTTCAGCATTTCGGTACTGGTCAGTACTCCTTCGGCATGGGCACCAGGGATGGGCAGGAACTTCGTTACGCTACCTGTGGCAATGATGATGTTAGAAGCCGTAAAAACCCCTCCTCCATCTCCCCCCGAGGGGGGCGTGACGGCCACGGTGTGTTGGTCGATGAAGCGAGCTTCACCCTCTATCAAGGTAATGCCGGGTGTTTTCATCAACTGGGCCACGCCTGCCTTTAACTTCTCCACCACCTCGTTCTTGCGTGCAATAGCCTCCTCCAGATATGAGGACGAGTCTTCATCCCCCTCGGGGGATAAGAGGGGGGCTTCTTCTGCGCTGTGACAAAGGCATTTGGTAGGAATGCACCCCGCATTTAGACATGTGCCCCCTAGGTGCTCACGTTCGATGACTACAACTTGTAGTCCGGCCTTTGCGGCACGGACGGCTGTCTCGTAACCACCGGGACCTGCTCCTATGATGATAAGGTCAACGACCCCTCTCCGTACCTCCGTCGCGAGTGGGGACTCGCTCCCCTTTGTGGGGCCGCAGCCACATTCAGTGGCTTCTCTAAAGACCCCAGTCGCCTCCCCCGAGGGGGAGGCGTAGTTGCAATTATTCATATTCATTGTTTTTATTTAGTATATACTCCCTCCCCTCGGGGAGGGTAAGGGTAGGGGTCACTTGTATGTAAAGTGTGGTTCCTTCACGGCTTTCACATCATCCATACGGCGTACGGGAGTGTCATGGGGAGATGTCTTCAATAACTGCGGGTCAGCCTTGGCCTCTTCAGCTATCTGTTTCATTACGGCGATGAAGTCGTCGAGCGTCTCCTTGCTCTCCGTTTCTGTGGGCTCAATCATCATTGCCTCGTGGAACAGCAATGGGAAGTAGATGGTGGGCGCATGAAATCCGTAATCGAGCAGACGCTTGGCCACATCGAGTGTGGTTACATGCTCTGCTGCATGATGGTCGCCTCCGTATTCCTCGCGCAAGCCATCGAACACGAACTCGTGCTTGCAAATGGTGTCAATGGGCAGATTGTAGTGACTGCGCAACGATTCCTTGATGTAGTTGGCATTCAGTACACTCAACTTGCCAGCCAAAGGAATGTTCTCTTTTCCGAGCGAAAGTAGATAGGCGTATGCACGGATGATGATGCCGAAGTTCCCCAGGAAGAAAGATATATATCCTAAAGATTCGTCATCACAATGTAACTCATAGCATCCTTCACCCTTCACTACCTGAGGATTGGGCAGGAATTGCTCCAAGCCCTTGCGGACACCAACGGGACCGCTGCCTGGACCTCCACCACCATGAGGCGTCGAGAAGGTCTTGTGCAGGTTGATGTGCATGACGTCGAAACCCATATCGCCAGGACGGCATACGCCGAGCATCGGGTTCAGGTTGGCTCCGTCGTAGTACATTAGACCACCACACTCGTGCACCAATTTAGCAATTTCTGGAATCTTGGTTTCGAACAGACCAAGGGTGTTGGGATTGGTCATCATCATGCCGGCAATGTCAGGACCGAGCAAGGGCTTCAAAGCCTCGACATCGACAGTGCCGTCGGCCAGTGACTTAACCTCTACAATCTGCAGTCCGCAAACGGCTGCCGAAGCGGGATTGGTGCCGTGGGCAGAGTCGGGTACGATAATCTTTGTACGCTGGGTGTCGCCACGACTGATATGATAACTTCTTATGACCATCAAGCCTGTCAGCTCACCATGGGCTCCAGCGTACGGATTCAGGGTGAAGCGGCTTAGACCGGCAATCTCTGCCAGCGTCTTCTGCACTTCATCGTACAGTTTCAAACTGCCTTGTGCATATTGGGCAGGCGTCATAGGATGCAGGTTGAAACCTGGCAACTGACACAATTCTTCGTTCAACTTAGGGTTGTACTTCATGGTACAACTGCCTAGGGGGTAGAAACCAGTATCGACGCCGAAGTTGTTGTTCGACATGTTGGTGTAGTGGCGTACCACCGTCAGTTCATCGCATTCGGGCAATAGTGGTTCCGTTTGGCGCAAATAGGTCGCGCCCAAATCTTCCAGCTGATAGCCCTTTATTTCGCATTGGGGCAATGAATAGCCCACACGACCATGTTTCGAAAGTTCGAAAATCAACTTTCCGTAGTATGTTCTGTTCATAGGGCTGTCGTTTTAATTAGGTCTATCATGTTGTCAATCTCTTGCTTCGTACGACGTTCTGTGCTGGCAATGGTCAGACAATCGGACTTGAACAGGGTGGGAACACCCAGCAGATAACCCTTTTCGGCCAAAGCCTCGCGCAATTTACGGGCATTCCCCTTCACATGCAACGTGAATTCGTTCAAGAAAGCGGTATCATACACTTTCTCGAACTTGCCTGTCTTCAGCAGCTCGTCGTGGAGATAGTGGGCCGATGCATAGCTTTGCTCGTTCACCTCGCGCATACCCTTCGGTCCCATAAGACTCAGATAGCAGGCTACGTAGAGGCACATAAATCCTTGTGCCGTACAAATGTTCGAGGTGGCTTTTTCGCGACGGATGTGCTGTTCACGGGCCTGCATGGTCAGGACAAAGGTGCGACGTCCGTCGGCATCTGTTGTAGCGCCAACCAGACGACCTGGCATTTTGCGTACGAGGGCTTCCTTGGTACATAGGTAACCGATATATGGACCACCGTAACCCATGGGAATACCCAGACTCTGAGCATCGCCGCAGGCAATGTCGGCACCCCATTCACCTGGGCTCTTCAGTACAGCCAGTGCTGAAGCCATCGTGTTTACAGCCAGTAGCGCCTTGTGCTCGTGGCAAAGGTCGGCCAGACCTGTAAAGTCCTCGATTAGACCATATCGGTTGGGTTGTGCAACGATGAGTCCTGCCACATCGTCCTGCTCTATCAGTTCGCGAGCAGCGTCCTTGTCCATTACACCGTCTTTCTCAGAAACCTCCACGAGGTCCACACCATGGAACTTGGCATAGGTGCGTACTACAGCTAGTACAGCAGGTTGCATGGTCTGTGATATCAGAACACGGTTACGCTTCTTGGCAGCAGCTATGCACATCATCATGGCTTCGGCAGTAGCGGTGGTGCCGTCGTACATTGAAGCGTTTGAGATGTCCATTCCCGTCAGGTCTGCCATTAGGGTTTGGTACTCGAAAATGTATTGCAGCGTACCCTGACTGATTTCGGCCTGATAGGGAGTGTAACTGGTACTGAATTCCGAACGGCTGGCGATGAAGGGTACCACGCTGGGTGTATAGTGGTCGTAACTGCCGGCGCCTGCAAAACAGATGAGCGGCTTGTTTTGTGCGGCCAGACCTTGGATGATGCTTCGCACCTCTTCCTCCGACTTCTCGCTAGGGAGGTTGAGTTCTCTATGGAGTTTTATCTCCTCGGGAATCTCGGCATAAAGGTCATCTAAAGACCGCACGCCGATGATATCAAGCATCTGCTGAATATCATCGGCGGTGTGTGGGAAATACTTATACATAATATTAACCCCTACCCCTTACCCTCCCCGAGGGGAGGGAGTATATTCCATTAAGGGTTTATGGGTAATTTAAGGATTACGTTATTTGAATATATCTCTAATTTGGTATGTGACCATCCCCTCCCTCGGGAGGGGTGAGGAGGTGGGGTCTTTACTTGCAAATCTCTTCGTATGCCTTTGCATCCATTAGGTTTTCCAGTTCGCTCTTGTCGGCGAGCTCAACCTTAATAATCCAGTTGGCGAAGGCATCCTTGTTGATGAGCTCGGGCTCGTCTTCCAGGGCTTCGTTTACCTCAACAACGGTTCCACTGACGGGGCTGAACAGGTCGCTGGCAGCTTTTACGCTCTCAACGGCGCCGAATTCTTCGCCTGCAGATACTTCGTCGTCAACTTCGGGCATGTCCACGTAAACAACATTGCCCAATTGGTCCTGAGCGTAGTCTGTGATACCGATGTAGCCAAACTCGCCTTCCACTCTTACATACTCGTGGCTCTCAGCATAGTAGAGCCCTTCAATTACTTTTGCCATAATGTGTTACTTTTTATAGTTTTTATCGTAGAATCTTTTTTTAATGACTACACCAGGTTGCAGTTTTTTGTGGATGCGTACCTGAACGGGTGTTTCCAATTTCGTATAGTCGATGTCCAGCAGGGCCATGCATACGCTCTTGCCTGTAGAGATGCTGTTGTAGCCTGTGGTTACTTCTCCGATAACCTTGTCGTCTGCAACCACCTCATATCCGTGACGGGGAATTGCACGGCCTTCCAATTCAATGCCCACAATCTTACGTTTCAGTCCTTCTGTTTTCAGACGGGCCAGTGCTTCTTTGCCTATAAACTCTTCCTTGTCCATCTTTACAAACATCCCAAGTCCAGCCTCTAGCGGTGACAGTTCGTCGGTTAGCTCATCGCCATACAGGGGCAGACCTACCTCGAAACGTAGTGTGTCGCGGCAACCGAGTCCGCAGGGCTTTGCTTCACCGCTTTCGATGAGTTTGTCCCACATCTTTTGGATGAGGGTGTGCGAGGCGTAAATTTCAAATCCGTCTTCGCCAGTGTAGCCTGTGCGACTGATGATGATGGTCTCCCCCTCGACTTCTAGTTTCTTGAAGGTATAAAAAACTAGTTCTTGGCATGGCAGATTCAGTACCTTCTCGACGACTGCCTCTGCCTTCGGTCCTTGTACAGCCAACTGACCGTAGTAGTCACTTTGGTTATCGGTCACCACATCGAATTGCTTTGCCTGTTCCGATATCCATGCATAATCCTTGTCGATGTTTGCCGCATTGATGACTAGGAAGAATCTATCGTCTCCCTCCTTATATACCAGCAAGTCATCGATGGTCCCGCCGTTCGGGTGCAACATCATTCCATAGAAAATCTTTCCCGCGGGGGCACCGGCAATGTCGTTGGTGAAGATGTGCTGAACGAAACGTTCTGCCTCGCGACCAGTTACCAATACTTCGCCCATGTGGCTGACGTCGAACACACCGCAGGCAGTGCGTACAGCTACATGCTCGTCGGTAATGTCGGTATACTGGATGGGCATTTCGAATCCTCCGAAACTCACCATCTTAGCTCCCAATTGGATATGCCTCTCATAGAGGCAAGTTTTCTTGTCGCTCATTGTATAATGTGTGTTGTAGTTAAAATTGTGCTCAAAAATAACATTTTTTCCTGACATGAGCAAAAAAGGGATATGTTTTCTTGCAAATCTTATTTTTTGTAGAGTTTCATAACTTTCCCACCTTTGCTAACGATATTCACTCCATGGGATAGTTGGTCATGTTGTATCCCATCAATGGTGTAGATGGACTGTATTTCTTCGGTAGTTGCAGATGGGGCATAGATGCCGACTGCATCGTTCAATTCCTGTTGCAGGGCCTTTAGATTCGATGTAAAACCTACGTAGCTGATGACAGAACGCCCCTGTGTGTCGGTGGAGGTCATGCCGAATACGGTTTCACCCGTGAGTTGGTAGCCCTTATTCTCGTCTATACTCCAGGAAATCATGATGCGACCATCTTTGAGAGTTCGGACGTCGGTGGGATTAACGATGTTCACCCATTGACCGTTGATATGCCATAGCTGAGATTCGCTCTTGTTTTTCGATACGTCGCTTGCTACTGCCACCAAATACTTCATTCCTGGTTCCATGTATTTTTGCTCCTTGTAACGTAGGGCAATATTTTGTGCGCCAGTCTTGGTTATGGTGATGGTGTTGTTCTTGCTACTATAGGTAATGTCGGATGCGCCTAACCGGTCGGAAACGCGATTCTTATACCAATCGTATGCCTTCCATGTGTATATATTTGTCGGAATTGCAGCATCGACCCCTAGGGTAGTTTGATGTTCTATGCCAAAACCGTCGGTGTAAGTTACGCTGATGTCGGCATGTCCCTCTTGATTCCCGGCGTAAATGATGCCGTCGCGGACATAGGCCACCAGAGAGTCATTACTATGACATACGGCATCGAGGGTGACATATTGCGATGAGCCATCAGCAAGTTTGGCCTTGACGGTAAATGTTCGTGTTTGGCCCAGATACAGTTTGACATTGGTAGGCGTTGCCTGAATATTTTGTACAGCATCGACCTCAATGGGAACTAAGTGATCATTGTCGATTTGAATAGATACTTCACTGCCGTTATATGCTATTTCTTTACTGAAGCGTACAGATTGTCCGATACCCACTCCCACGTGGTTGTCTGCATCAACCAGTACGATGCGGAAAGTCCGATTCTGAAGCATACCGTTGAATGTCCCATTGCGTTGGCCTATGGTTAGCGTGTGGGAGGCATCGTTCCATATAAATGGAATCTCGGAGTATTTGCCCTGTTCGTAGTTGTAATTGTCGCGTTCGTCTTCATAGAGGGTGAACTGTCCGTCGGCACCCGGATAGATGCGAATTTCCAGATTGTCCCAGTTTTCTTGTTCGCTGTATTGCACATTGGGTCCCCAGGGGATAATAGCACCCTGACGTACATAGAGTGGCATGAGTGCCAGACTGACATCGCGTGTCACCTTCTGTCCGCCTTCGTACTGTTGGCCATTCCAAATATCCGTCCAATTGTCGCCTTCGGGTAAATAAACCGTACGTTGCAGGACTTGTGCTTGCAGCACGGGTGCTACAAGGAGGTCGCGTCCGAACATAAACTGGTCCTTTAAATCATGTGTGTGGTTATCGACTGGGTAAGCAATGCCCATTGCTCGCATGAATGAGTATCCTTCGTCGTATACCTGACGGTCAGTACTATAAATATAAGGTAACAGGGCATATCGTAAATTGATGTAACGATTGATGACATCAAAATAGCTTTCGCCTTCCTTTCCAAACTGATAGATAGCGCGGTCGGCTGCCGATCCATGACTTCGCATGATGGTGCAGAAAGTTCCGAACTGAATCCAACGGCAGTATAATTCGTTGTAAGTGTCTTGTCCGGCCCCCTGATAAGAACCGTTAAAGAAGCCACCGATATCGCTGTTCCAGCTGGGGATGCCACATGCTGAATAGTTTAAGGCTGCCGGTATTTGCTTGGCTAGCGTTTCCCATGAGGCTGTAATGTCACCGCTCCATGTGCCAGCTCCGTATCGTTGCATGCCAATGAATCCTGAACGGGTCATAATCATTACACGCTTGGCTTCTGTCATCGCGTCCTTCTGTGCACGATGCCCATCATACACACCGCTGGCGTGCATCAAGGGGAATACGTTGCGCATCGAACGCCATGTGTGCTGACTCTCCAGCGAATTTGGATTCAGGGTAGCATTGTCCTCATTTTCCTTATTCAGTACAATGAAGTCGTTGGTCTTTTCCCAATCCTCACCGCCTTGGTAATGGTCTGGTTCGGAGGAGTCTACCCAATAGGCATCCACTCCTTTGCTCACTAGTCCTTCCCAAAGACACTTCCAATAGTAGTCGCGAGCAGATTGCTGGTAAGGACTGTAGATTGCCACACCCGAGTTTGGTGGGTAAGTAGTGGTCATAATCTCGTCGCCTTGCTTCATCAGTTGGTTGTGCTCCTTGAAATATTTGTACTGTTTGGTGTCAGGACCAAAGTTTGCCCAAAACGAAATAAGCAAATGTGCTCCATCGCTATGCATGCCGTTAATCATTTTGGGGTAGTCTGTCTTGAATTGTGGGTTCA
The DNA here is from genome assembly GCA_017617235.1 of Bacteroidaceae bacterium. Classification (GTDB taxonomy): domain Bacteria; phylum Bacteroidota; class Bacteroidia; order Bacteroidales; family Bacteroidaceae; genus Physcousia. Next base: position 24,731 of record JAFZWQ010000003.1, read on the forward strand.
GGAATTCCATTGCGTTCCACATATTGTTATCGCCCCAATACTGCCAATCTTGCACTACACAGTCGATAGGAACATTCAATGAACGGTATTTTTGAAGCACACCCAAAGTCTCCATTGCACTCTGGTATCGTTCTTTACTTTGGAAATAACCAAAAGTCCATAAGGGAACCATTGTGGCTCGGCCTGTTAATTCGCGCAGGCGCTGCACCACTTCATCACCGTTGCTCTCGCTGCCTACTAGCAAATAATAATCGACAGCGTGAGCCGCCTCCGTTGTGAAAGTTGCGCCCGTCGACGCATTATCCGTAAAGTCGCATGGTCCATACAAATCCCAATACAGGCCATATCCTCTGGTCGAGTGGAAGAATGGGATCCATACGGACATGTTGTTCTGAACCATGTGACTATAACTCTTGTTGCGGTGGTTCAGGTTGCCATCCTGCACCTGTCCGAAACCGTAGATAGCTTCGCCCGAGGAAAGTTTGAACGATTGAGTTACATTGTAGGGATCGATAGTGTGCGATGTCCGTTTAGTAAACGTTGCCTTTGCGCGTTCTTTGAGTAAGGTTGTACCATCTGGACGATAGAAGCCAAGCACGCCGGTCTGCTTGTTACACGTCACCATCACTCTGTCTGTAATGAGGGAATCAATCTTTTCTCCCTCTTTCTTTATGTGGGATACGGCCTGTGGTGTCATTGTTACCACAACCTTGGGATCAGATTTGCCTAAAACATCGGATGCTTGATACTTCGATACGCGTACGATGGCAGGGGAATAGAAAGTCACCTCAGTTACAATGCCACCTGTCGTAATTGTATAGTCCTGAGCAATTATTGGTGTCAGGAAACATGCCAAGAGGACTGTAAGAATAGTTCTTTTCATTATATAAAACTTTTTATTTTGTTGTTTGGGTTAGAAATGCAATGAATTTAGGGGCACTGAGACCTCGGATGGTACGTTCGGGGTGGTGTAGAAGAATTGCCTGGTGGATGGAATTGGTACTGAAAGGTCTTCCTTGCAGCGTCTCCCTCAGTGCAGCCTGGGTATCGTCTATTGCAAAAAAATCGCCACAGATTTCTACGTCGCTGATGATGCTCCCTTGCAATAGCAATCGGATTTCAAGATTTCCTACACCTTCTATGCGTCCACTGCGGACTATATCGGCGTGGTTCGAACTTCCATACAGGTAATCGGGCTGGTAATAGCGTTGTTCCAATCCTTCAATTATGTGAATATCAGTATCGCTTAGAGTTATACAGTTGTCACAAAGCTGCAGCCGCAGTTGTTGTCGTAAAGTGGCAACATCATAGGGCAGATAATCCTTCAAAACGCCTACACGACTACGTACACTTTTTATGCCTTTGCTCTCCAATTTGTTTATATCGGGATGTAACGCACCTTCCATTTGTCGTGGGTCGGTGTCGTAGAGCATTGTCCCGTGGACTATACAATGGTTTGCCTTCTTGTAGAATGCATTGCCGCATATCTTCCGTTTCTCGTTACTTAACACGATGTCGTTCCTACCCGATACTTGAACGGGTGCTCCCAGCCGACATAAGGCGCCGCTCACTGCTTCTGCATATTCTTGAAATAGTGGTTCCACAGGTGCATCCTCGGTAATTAGGCTAGTCATAATGTTTTGTTCGTTTGCAAAAATTGCACCACCTCCACTTCGCCGACGGATGATATCAATGCCTTCCGTGCAACAGAAATCGAGGTTTACCTCCTGATGCATGACCTGATTGCGCCCCATCACCACCGTAGGACCTACTATCCATGTCAGGAAATAGCACCCCTCGGGTAAATGCTCTGCCACATACTCTTCGGTTGCCAGATAAAACGCTGCTCTGCGCCCTTCGCAAAAAGGGGGCAATTCAACGTAGCAGGCTGGAAAATGTTTTTTCATGATTGCAAAGATACGATTAAGCGAGTGTAGAACAAAATAAATTATTTATTTTTTATGCCGTGTATGAGATTTTTCGAAGTTTACAGAATTTCAATGAATCGAATATGTGAACGATGTCCAGAACTTATAAGGGGAACTCTAAACGCTGGTATTGAAATTTTCTCGCACGCGTATGTATGTGTAATATAATATGTATGTTTGGACGTTTTTTGTAAAATATATTAGGGACTTTTATTTTCGTCGTTATAACACGCCTTTTCGGCATGTTATTGCTACTTTTTCGCGATTTTATTATATTCTTGTGCCATTTATTGAAAAATTTATTTACATTGATGTTGCACAGAATCAATGCTTTATATAAAATCGTCATGAAATCTCTATGAAAAAAGTCATTGAAATGTTTGGTCAGTTCAAAAATAGTCCGTACCTTTGCACTCGCAAATGAGAAAAAGACCTCTCAAATGCACTAGTTCATTGACATATTTACATAGACAAGAAAGTAGTACAAGTATGAGAATCGAAC
>JAFZWQ010000047.1 GCA_017617235.1 Bacteroidaceae bacterium
CCTGCTCACCATCCAAAGATTGCCCTTGTCGTCTGCCTTCAAGTCGTATAGAATCGCTTCGGGCAGGTCGGAGTTTTCAGGAGTATAGGCTGTGAAGTCTGTGCCGTCGAACTTGACGAGTCCCTTTTCCGATGCCATCCATAAGCAACCGTCGGCATCGGTTTCGAGACTATTGACGTTGCGATAGGGATGTCTGATTGGCACTAAACCATCAGAGCTATAAATACATAATGTTGCATTATTCAGCGCATCATAGCAGCCCACCCAAATGCGGCCGTCCGAATCGGCCTTGATGCTATTCACGTAAGCGGCAGGACTGAGGATATTAATATCAAAGCTATTCGTAATCCGTTTGCCATCGAACTGATACAAGTAAGAAAATCCTCCGACGAGCATAGTGCCATCAGTACAGAAATAGATTCCGCAGATGTTCTGGTTGCTGTAAAAACCTGCATTCCTCATGTCGAACTTCTCGATGTGGCCGTCCGTAATCTTTGCCAGCCCATTGTATCCCGTGCCGACCCACAACGCTCCGTCGTGGATGGTCATGTCCCGTATCGTATTGTCTGTCATGCTGTCATCGGCGCGGTAAAGCATGGTCTGTTCGCCCGATTGTTTATCAATTTTGATGATGCCTCCGCCATGTGTACCCACATACACATAGTTCTCATCGTGGATGATTTTCGTCACGAAGTTCTTGCTCGAAATGTTCTGCCAGTCGGTCAGCTGGGCCTGCGCTGTGATGGCGATAAGGAAGAAGAGTGCGTTGAGGAGAATTTTCTTGTTCATTTTACTGTGATGTGTAAAAGTCCGTTATGCGACGTATGGCACGAGAGCAGACGGGGCAGAAGTGTTCTACCTCGTTAATCTTCATGCGACATTCCTGAGCAGGACGATAGACTCCGTGCGACTGGTAGCCGCCACCTTCGAAGACTCCTACGCGCTGGGTGGCCTCGTTTAGCTGTCTGCGTTCCTTGTCATTACGTATCTGTCGGAAATTAGGAAGTGCAACTGGTGGAGTGGGGATGGGAGTCCCATTGGGAATGAGGTCTGCCCATTTGTTTCGGAAGTCGACCAACGTGGTAAGGTTAGGCTCCCAAGGTTCGGTGTCGGAAGGATACATGGATTCGTAGCTGTCGTCGTAAAAATATTCATCGCCCAATCCAGCATAACCATGTCCGAATTCGTGCACGAGAACCTGACGGAAAGTCTCATGGTCGGCCGTGACTACATTGAGCTGATTGTAGATGCCTCCTCCACCATAGGTATCGCTGTTAACAAGTACGATAATCTGTTCGAAGGGAACGTCGGCAAGCAGGTCATAGATCCGGTGTATGTCCTGTGACATGAGATAACGTTCGGTGTAGAACATGTCGTAGTGGGTGGCGGTGGGTGTCAAGTTCCAACGTCCGAGATGGGGAATGCTTGTGCCACTTTCGGGCGATGTCGCATCAATGGCTACGATGTTGAACTGGTCCTTGAGGGAAGTGAAAGGCTCATGGGCAAACAAGGCATCGGCTACGCGTTGGCAGTCTTTGTGGAATTTATCCATCTCGTTGCTGGCATATCCTTCGGCAATGATGGCCAGGTCTACGCATCCTGCAAGGTCTGGCACTGAAGCCTCGCCTTTGCCCTTCCATACATAGCGGTGTGAAATTCCGTTTGGTCCCAATGGGCGGATGAGGATGTCGGTAGGATCGAGGGTGTGGGTTAGGCTTGCTACTACTTGGTTGTGGAAGTTAGTGAGGGTGACGGTGATGTCGACCTTTCGACGAGGCATAGGGACTAGATAGCTGGTATCGAAAGCACGGCGAACCCGTGTGGCTTCTTCGGTAGCTTGCCATTCCTGGAACAGCGTGGAGAAAGTGTGCACGTAGAGGATGCTGTCTGTACCGCTGGCACGCAGCGTGATTTGTCCGTTTCCATTCAGCGGTTTCTCGGCTAGACGGGCACGCCGACCCGCCCATTGGGGTGTGACGTAGGCCTGTTGGAAGTATATTTCCTGGGAATGATTGTCTCCGGCAAAAACGTAATCGAGCCGTAGAGAACGACCATCGAAATATTTGTCGAACTGCTGTGCTGACAACCCTGTGGCGACGAGTAGCAGGCAAGCAGACATTAGAGAACGTAGTTTCATAGCGTAGTTAAAAGTTGTTCTATGACATGGGGAAAGTGCTGCATTTCCAACAGATGCTCTTTTTCGGCAATGGTGTCGGGCGTGTCGTCGGAGGTGAGGGCGACACGGAACTGGGCGATGATATTACCACCATCGCATACAGGGGTAACGTAGTGGACGGTCATACCGGTTTCCGTCTCGTGTGCCTCGTAAACAGCCTCGTGGACGTGATGCCCCCACATGCCTTTTCCTCCATATTTGGGCAGCAGGGCAGGATGGAGGTTGATGATGCGGTGGGGATAGGCTTCTATAAGGTAGTTGGGAATAAGGGGAAGCCAACCTGCCAGCACCACAAGGTCTGTCCCATATTTGGCCAGCAGGGGGAGCATGAAGTTGGGGTCGGTGAGTTGTGCCTTATTGATGACCACCGTCGGGACATCCAAACGGCGTGCTTTTTCAAGGGCGGCGGCATCGGATTTGTTGCTGATGACGATGCTAATTTCAGCCTGTTTCCCACCGTTGAAATATCTTATCAGGTTTTCGCAGTTCGTACCGCCACCAGAGACGAATACGGCCAGTCTTTTCTTTTCCATTTTGGGCCTGTAATATAGTTTGGCACTACAAAAATAGGCTTTTTCGACGATTTATTTTGTCTAATCCATGCTTTTCATTATCTTTGTGACATCTATTTAACAAAATTTATGTCTTATCTAGTCCTTTTCAAGCTTCTGGGCTCGCTGGCTCTGCTGATGTTCGGTATGAAAGCCATGAGCGAGGCTTTGCAGAAGATGGCGGGTCCGCAACTGCGACACGTCTTGGGTGCAATGACCACCAATCGCGTTACGGGCATGCTTACTGGAACTTTGGTAACGGCCTCAGTACAGTCTTCAACTGCCACTACGGTGATGACTGTATCGTTCGTGAATGCAGGATTGCTGACATTGGCACAAGCCATTTCCATCATCATGGGTGCCAACATTGGTACGACGCTGACGGCTTGGATTATGTCGGCAGGTATGTCGTTCGACATCACCAGCGCAGTGTACCCAGCATTTTTCATAGGTATCATTCTTATCTATCAAAAGAAATATCGTTACATTGGCGATTTTCTGTTTGGTCTGTCGTTCCTGTTGCTTGGATTGGGAACCCTGCGTGCCACAGGCGTGGAGATGCACTTGGGTGAGAATCAGGCATTGCTCGATTTCTTCGCTTCGTTCAATCCTGATTCCTTCCTGACAACCATTATATTCCTGATACTGGGTGGTATTATGACGTTCTGTGTGCAGTCATCGGCAGCGGTGATGGCCATCACCATGATTCTGTGCTCCAGTGGTGCACTGCCTATCTATCAGGGTATTGCACTGGTGATGGGAGAGAACATCGGCACCACAGTTACTTCTAACCTGGCTGCCCTATCGGCAAACACACAGGCGCGTCGTGCTGCCTTTGCCCACATGTTCTTCAATATCTTCGGTGTTATCTGGATTCTATTCGTCTTCCGTCCCTTTGTGGATATGGTATGCGGATGGGTAGGCTACGATGTGAACATGACGAAGGATGCTGTGGAGACTTCTGTATTCCTAGCCAATGCTGCAAAGTTGACCTTTGTGCTGGCGGCGTTCCATACGTCGTTTAACGTGGTTAATACCTTTATCCTTATCTGGTTCATTCCGCAGATTGAGAAGTTTGTATGCTGGGTCATCAAACCCAAGGTTGTCGATGAGGAGGAAGACTTCAAACTGCACTTCATTACGGCTGGCTTCATGAAGACTCCCGAGTTGTCAGTCTTGGAGGCACAGAAGGAGATACAGGCCTTCTCGGAGCGTATGCAGCGCATGTTCGGTATGGTGCAGGAATTGTTGGACAAATCGTCGTCGAGCAATCGCGATAAGACCAGCGAGGCCGACTTTACCAAACTCTTCTCGCGCATCGAGAAGTACGAGAGCATTAGCGACAGCATGGAGCTGGAGATTGCACAGTACTTGGAAAGTGTATCGGATGCACACCTTTCGGATGACACGAAGGCCAAGATTCGTTCCATGTTGCGTGAGGTATCTGAACTGGAATCTATCGGTGATGCATGCTACAATATGGCTCGTACCATCAATCGTAAGTATGCGGCGAAGGAAGACCATTTCATTGAGAGTCAGTATGACCACCTGTATCAGATGATGAGCCTCACGAATCAAGCTCTGACCCAGATGAACCAGTTGATGGGTGGCCGTAAGGAGGCTTATAACATCAACCGTACGAAGAACATCGAGAACGAAATCAATAACTACCGTAACCAGTTGAAATCGCAGAACATCAGCGACATCAATAATCACGAGTACACTTACGCTACGGGTACCATCTACATGGATCTCATCAACGAGTGCGAGAAGTTGGGTGACTATGTGGTTAACGTCGTTGAGGCTCGCATGGGTCTGCGTCAGCGTCTTGCATAATTGGAACTTTCATAAACGAAAAACTCCGAAGTGTCATTGGCACCTCGGAGTTTTCTTTTTATTGTAACTTTGGCTTTAATTCATCGGGGCTGTCGTTGGTGAACATGTTCACCTTAGGAACTTCACGCGTGAAGAAAGTGTCGATTTCATCGGCAGAAAGTTTCAATGTCGGCTGAAAATCCGAGCTCTGCATGTATTGCAGAATGGCGCAACGCATCTGGCGTGCTACCAATCGATGCTCGAGGTCGCTGGAGATGTCCATTGTCGTCATTAGCAGGCGGCCTTTGCCTACGTTGGCTTCAAGAATCATACCCAGTTTGCGGCTAAGATGCCACGTGTCGATGGGCTGAACGGGCGACTGATACTCCTTGGGCAGTAAGCCAAAGTTCATCACCTGGGCGCGGTTCAGGAGTTCCCACCAGTTGAGATTGCCCCATGTGTCGCTGGGGAAGTTCTTGAACAGGGGATGCGTGGTGTCGATGTAAGCGCCAGTAGTATGTGGCGGACGCATCTTGAACCAACTGGTGTTCCAGAATACGGGCAGGTAGTTTTGGCGGATATCGTTGCCATAGGTCACCTTGCCGGCAGCGGTGAGCAGTACGGTGCCTCCTTTAGAAAGAACAGCACGTGCTTCGCTGTCTAATGTTTGGGCAATGTGGATGCCATCTGTCGCGGGCATGTCGATGTGTGCCGGATAGACCCAGAATTCCCAACTGTTGTGAATGTTCTTTGTTGCCGCAACGCTGAGGGTGAGTTTTGTGGGTTGCTGGAACTGCGTGAGGGGCATGGTGATGATTCCTAACGGTATGTTCTTTCCCAAGGGTATGTCGCGTTTCAGCAAGCGGCCGTTGTGGATTACTTTTCCCGTCTCGTCGCTGATAATGTAGCGTGGCTCCATGTCAACGAGTTTTCCATAGTACGCATTGTATATTTCGACGGGGACGTTCAATGTGTCTGCGGAGCTGTAGACGAAACGTGAGAAGCGGGCCAGCGGTACGATGGGGGAGCAGAATTGGCTCCACTCTTTGGCTGTGCAGTAGCCCTTTTCGCGCCAGAAGACATTGAGGACGCCCTCCAGAGCTGTGCCCTGTCCGCTGTAGTCGTTGAGACCCAGCAGTTGGAAGCCTGCGTAGTCGCGAGTGCGCAGATTGCGTTCAATCTCGTATTTGTAGCATAGCGTCTGCAGCTTTCCGCTGGCCATGAGGAACTTGTCGCCCATGCCTTCCATCCCGTTGTCGCGTAGCAGGTCGGCAAAGATTTCGAAGTTGCGGGCTTTGTATACGCCTGTGTAGAGACGGGTTTCATTGAGGTCGGGGAAGGCGCACCATTGTCCCTGTTCGTGGGCAATGATGGGGGAGTTGTTATCGTCCGTTCCCTTGTAGTTGCGGGGATGCAGGATATCGTCGAGGTAGTTGTCGTCGCTGGATGGTGCGTGACGGTCCCAGTTGAGTCCGCGTCCGCCGCCTTTCACGTGGTACTGGCTTTGGTCGTCCCAGGCCCAGCCGCCTCCCACGCTGGCTCCGCAGTATACGCGACGTGGGTCTTCGCGTTTCCAGTGGTTGACCCATTTGTTGGTATAGGGAACCCAGTTGCCAGCTGGTTCGTTGCCGCTGGCCATCATTACGAAGGAGGGATGGTTGCCGTAGGTGTCGAGAATGTGTTGTGTCTCGTCCATCAGGTATTTGTCGATTGCCATCCCTGCGCCCAGCTTCACCCCATGATTGGGCCACGTGGGGCCTTCCGCCTGCAGGTAGAAGCCCACACGATCTGCTGCGGCGAAGGCTGCTTCGGGTGGACAGTAGGAATGGAAACGCATGTGGTTGAGGCCGTATGCCTTACATTGTTCAAATATCTTCAGCCAGGCCTCTTCGTCGGTTGGGGGATATCCCGTCTGGGGGAAGCAGCAGTTTTCTACGGTTCCACGCAACCAGATGGGCATGTTGTTGAGATAGAATTGGCGCCCCTTTATGGTGATGTTGCGCATGCCGAAATCCGTTTCGTAGGCATCGTCGTCTGCTGTCACCACCAGATGATAGAGGTTGGGATGGAATTCGTCCCATGTTTCCATCTTGTTGCCCATATTGATGGTGAAGGACATCTTGTTGCCTTCGTAGAACAGTCGTTCATCGACGAGGGGACGGTCGCTGTTGTACGATTGTATGGATATGCCGATGACGGGCGTGTCGTCCGTAAACCGCAGATGACTGCCCAGTTCCAATTCGATTTCCACCTCGTGGCGGGTGACGTTGGGATACACCCTGACGTGCTCAATCCAGATGTTGCGGGGCGAGCGGCGAAGTTCGATGCGTCCGACTATGCCGTTCCAGTCGCCTTGGGTCTGGTCGGTGACGCTGTGCGAGTCTTGGCCCACGCCCACGCCTTCTATGCCGTTGTAGACGCGGATGGCTATTTGGTTGCGCTGGCCGGCTTTGATGAGGTTGCTGATGTCGAACTCATGTGGTGTGCTCAGGCTGTTTTGGTGTCCTGCCGCTTCGCCATTGATGTAGACGGTGGTCTCGATATGCGGGCGTTCCAGGTATAGGATGATGCGTTGCCCGTTCCATGACTGGGGCACGTAGATGGAGCGACGGTACCAGGCTGTTCCCACATAGTGTTTCTCAGGGGTGAGGAAGAAGGGGAACTTCATGTTGCCTTGCACGCGGTATTTCTGCATGTAGGGATTGAAGTAGTAGGACGAGTCGTAGATGGAGCTGACCCAACGGGTTTGGGTGCTGACTTCGTCGCCTTTGCCGTATTCAGGCATCGAGCCGGGCAGGATGATGTGGTCCGAGAGGTCGCGATTATACCAGGCTTCGCTTTCGCCAACATTCTCGCGGTCTGTCTGGAATTGCCAGCTTCCCGTGAGGTCTATCGTGTTTTGGGAGTAAAGGATTGAAGATTGAAAATTGAAGATTGAAAGGAGGAAAAGGGTCCGTAGTAATTTCATGGCTTCCATATTATATTCAACTTTCAATTGTCATTCTTCAATCTTTTTGGTCCAGCACTTCGTATTTCGAGTTATTGGATTTGAATTCCGGCACTATTTCCTTCATCTTCTTCACAGTGGCCATATCGTCGTATTGTCCGGCTATGGCGATGAGTTCCTCAATGTCCCGACAGACGTCGGCATAGTCGTATTCGCGGACGCTGGCGATTCGTATCTTCTCATGGAAACTGGGCTTTGTGCTCTCCATGTCGTTCAGCACCTCTTCGTAGAGTTTTTCGCCTGCTCGCAGTCCTGTGAATTTTACTTCCACGTTCTTGGCTCCGCTCAGTCGTATCATGCGTTGTGCCAGATCGGCAATCTTCACGGGTTTGCCCATATCGAAGACGAAGATTTCGCCACCGTTGCCTTTTGTGCCGGCTTCCAGGACGAGCTTACAGGCTTCGGGGATGAGCATGAAGTAGCGGATGATATTGGGGTCGGTTACCGTCACTGGGCCGCCTTGCTTGATTTGCTCGCGGAAGAGGGGGATGACGCTGCCGTTCGAGCCGAGTACGTTTCCGAAACGTGTGGTGACGAACTGCGTGGCGGTCTTTCCGTTCTGGTCTTTCTTCTGGTACTGGTCGAGGCTCTGTACATAGATTTCGCAGATGCGCTTCGAACATCCCATGACATTGGTCGGGTTCACGGCCTTGTCCGTCGATACCATCACGAACTTCTTGGTGCCGTACTTCACGCTGAGGTCAGCCATCACGCGCGTTCCATATACATTATTGAGGATGGCTTCGCTGGGGTTGTCCTCCATCATGGGTACATGCTTGTAGGCCGCTGCGTGGAATACGTAGTCGGGACGGAACGTGCTGAATATCTTCTCCATACGGCTCTGGTTGCAGATACTGGTCACCACCGTATCGCAGGGGATATTGCCGAACTCCTTGGCCATCATCAGTCGGATGTCGTGTTCAGGTGTCTCTGCCTGGTCTATCAGCATCATGGCTGCGGGCTTGAACGAGGCCACCTGGCGCACGATTTCGCTGCCGATGCTGCCTGCCGAGCCTGTGATGAGGATACGTTTGTCTGTCAGTTCGCGACCCACGCTTTCCAGATCCACCTGGATTTCGTCGCGTGGCAGCAGGTCTTCCACATTCACCTCCTTCAGCGACATCTGTTCTCTGTTCAGATCCAGTGTCGTACCGTCTTTGGTTTCGTGCAGCTGCTCCTCTACCATATAAATCTTCACGCCGTGGGAAATCAGGATATCCTGCAGTTCCTCGTCGTCGCGGAATTCACGTTTGCGTATGGGGGAGATGAGGACGCACTCAATGCCCTCGTTCTGGATAATGGCGGGCAGGTCTTCGCGGTTCTTGTACACACGAACACCCATCAGACGCTGGGGGGCATGGTCCTTGTCGGGCGACAGGAAACCACGCAGGACGAACCTCACGGGGCGCTGACTGCGGATGTTCTTGGCCAGCGCCACTCCGCCGTCGTGTATGCCGTAGATGAAGACAGGCTTGGCCCATTCCTTGTTGCTCACCACATCGTACAGTATCTTCACCAGCACACGTTCGCCCCACATGATGGTTGTGGCGATGATGTATGTCGTAACCAAATGCAGGGTGGTGAGGTGCTCGAAGTACTCATCGGGCCATCTGTACACCCAATAGTGCAGGCCGATGATGACGGCCAGTGCGCACAAATTGGCATAGCCCACCCGTTGCAGGTCGACGAACGACGAATAGCGGATGATTCCGGAATACGTGCTGAACAGCCTGAAGAACACCATGCTGATGAAGATGTATATGAGCATGATGTACGAAAGTGGGCGGATGTGCGCCACAGTGACTGAAGTCCTGTAGTTGAGCCAATAGATGAATAGGGCTGTGAAATATAGGATAAAGCAATCCAGGAAAAGAATAATCCAGTAGGGTAGCGCGTTGCGCTTGAAGTACCAGTTGATGATTCTGTAGGCCTGTCTCATATCTTTCTTTTTTGTTTTTACAATGTTGTTTGCGTACGTGTACGTAGGCGTCGAATGCACAAAGTTACGCAAAACTTCTCATGTACACAAATATTTATCCAACAAACTTAATAAATATTCCTTACCCCCCCCATGTTTCGAGTGGAGAAAAACGTCGATTCCATCGGGGAAATTCGATGTTTTAGAACTTTCCACACATTCCATTTCTGAAAACTATGCATCCCTTTCCTGCAAGGTTTGCAATCCATTCCTGCAAGCGTCTCAATCCAAACTTCCGCCATCGCCGACGGATGGCCGTTCATCGCCGATGGCTGTACATTCATCGCCGACGGATGCACATCCACCGCCGATGGCGGTAGAATGGAATGCAATCCTGTCGAAAAAGCTTCATATTTTTGTCGATTTACCTACGTAATGTCCGAAAAAATGCCTAACTTTGCATCTTATTACGAGTAATAAGGAATAGAGCCATGAGATTAGACGGACGCAGAGAGAGTTCGAATGTCGAGGACAGACGCGGCATGGGTGGTGGAACGAAGGCGGGCCTTGGCGGCCTGGCGGGCATCCTGTTGATAGCCCTGATAACGTTCCTCAACGGCGGCGGAATCGGCGATGTGGTCACAAATGTGATTCAGCAGGGCGACCTGACCTCGATACAAGAGGAGACGCCTAGCGGACAGCGGGAGTTCACGGAGGAAGAGGAGGCGCTGGCCCGTTTCTCGCGACAAGTGCTGGCCTCGACTGAGGACGTGTGGACGCAGGAGTTCCAAAAGATGGGACTCACCTACACACCCCCCACGCTGGTGCTGTTCACAGGCAGCGTCTCGTCAGCCTGTGGTGAAGCCTCCAGCAGCGTGGGCCCCTTCTACTGCTCTGGCGACCAGAAACTCTACATCGACCTTTCCTTCTTTACGGAAATGAAGAGCCAGTTGGGGGCGGATGGCGATTTCTCGTATGCCTACGTCATTGCCCACGAGGTGGGGCATCACGTCGAGAACCTGCTGGGAACGCTGAACGAAGCCCATGTGCAGATGAATCGCGTGTCGAAGGCTGAGGCCAACAAAATCAGCGTGCGCCTTGAACTGCTGGCCGACTACTATGCAGGCGTCTGGGGACATTACGAGAATGCTGCCTATGGGTCGCTCGAGGAGGGCGACATCGAAGAGGCCATCGACTGTGCGGAAAAGATTGGCGACAACTATTTGCAGAAGAAAGCCCGCGGATACGTGCAGCCGGAATCCTTCACACATGGCACCAGTGCCCAGCGAATGCGCTGGCTCAAGCGAGGACTCGACACAGGAAACATGAAGACCACAACCTTCGGCATACCCGAATCGCAACTATAAACCGATGGATAACAAACAGGGACAGAGCACCATACAGGTGCAGACACAGACGCAGCAGCTGACGCCCCAGCAGGTATTGTTGGTGCGACTGACCGAACTGCCCCTGAACGACCTGCGCGAGCGAATCGACAAGGAACTGGAGGACAACCCTTGGTTGCAAGGTGAGAATGCGGAAAACCAGGGCTCTTCGGATTACCCTGATGAGCCGGATTTCTCAGGCGACTCGGAGAACTCGGATTCCTCTGAGGCTGAGGAAAGGCCTGAACCCGCTGCACCCACGGATTCATCGGTGCTCTACGACGACGAGGACGACCGTATGCCACGTGACCCGAATGGCGACGATGACCGTCGACGCGAACTGAGCGACACATCGGAATCCTTCTTCGATTACCTGGTGAGCCAGCTGGGCGAATACGACCTCGACGACCACGAACGCGAGGTGATGAAGTACTTGATAGGTTCCTTGGCCGACGACGGTCTGTTGCGCGTACCTCTGCAGCAAATTGCCGATGAAATGGACATTTATCAAAACATCGAGACCAACCCGAAGGAACTGGAACGACTGCTCGTCAGCGTCCTGCAACAGATGGATCCCGCTGGCGTTGGTGCCCGCAATCTGCAGGAGTGTCTGACCCTACAGGCAAAGCGAAACTACAGGGGGCAGGCTCGCGACGAAATGCTGCTGCTCTTCCAAAGATACTGGGACGACTTCAGCCACTTGCGTTGGAAGCGTATCCAGCAGGCCTTGAAACTCGACGACCTGGCGCTCGAACGCCTCCGTCAGCGCATACAGCACCTGAATCCGCGACCTGGCGGCAGCTTGGGCGGTGACCATAGCGACAACCACGTGGTAACGCCGGATTTTATCGTTGAAACCGACGAAAATGGACAGGTGCACTTTACTTTGAACGAGGGCGACCTGCCTCGTCTGACGGTAAGTCCCGATGCTGAGCAGGAATTGAAGATGCCCGTCGTATCGAAGTCCGATAGGGAAGCCCTGCGCTATCTGCGCATGCAGGTGGGAAACGCACAAATGTTCATCGATGCCATTGCCCAGCGGCGCGACACCATGATACGCACCATGAAGGCCATCATCCACCTCCAGCGCCCCTTCTTTCTCGAGGGCGACGAGACGTTGTTGCGCCCCATGAAGCTGGAGGATGTGGCAGAACTGACGGGACAGGACATCTCTACCGTCAGTCGCGTCTCGAACAGTAAATACGTGCAAACCAATCACGGCATCTATCCCCTGCGGTGGTTTTTCACCTCGGCAGCCAAGCAGAACGGCGACGATGTTACTGTCCGCAAGATACTGAAAACCTTGCGCGAGGTGGTGGCTGCTGAAGACAAGCGTCATCCGTTGAGCGACCTTCGGCTGATGACCATATTGCAAGAACGCGGCTATGACGTAGCCCGTCGAACCATAGCGAAATACAGGACCCAGCTGGGCATTCCGGAAAGCAGATTGAGAAGAGGATGAATGTAGGACAGAAAGTAAAGGCACAAGTACGGGAAAGGGCAACCATCCTGGTGGCGGCACGATTGCTGAGCAACGTGTTCCGTCCCTCGTACTATCCCCTTATGGGATTCTTCATCCTGCTTCTCTTTACCTATCTCTCCCAGTTGCCTTGGGCCTACAAGGTAGGATTGCTCATCATCGTCTATCTCTTCACGGTCTTCATCCCGTCGGTAGGTGTCTATGCCTATCGGATGACGCGCAAACTCAGCCGTCAGGACCTGCAGCTTCGCCACAACCGTATTGTGCCCTATCTGCTGCACGTGCTTTCCTACGGCATGCTCTATCACTTCCTGACTTCCATCCAGGTGCCTATCTTCGTACGGACCATCGTGGTAATCTCCCTGATGGTGCAGGTCGCCTGCATCGTCATCACCCTATTCTGGAAAATCAGCATGCACTCGGCAGGAGCTGGGGCAATCATCGGTACGCTGGTGGTCTACGCCTCCCTCTTCCACTTCAACCCTGTGTGGTGGCTGTGTGCAGCCATCATGGTCAGCGGGTTGGTGAACAGCAGCCGCATGCTCCTTCGTCAGCATACGCTGGGACAGGTTCTTGGGGGAACGTTCGTGGGCTTTACCTGCGGACTCATGGGCATATTTGTCGAAGCAATTCTATAAAACAATATCGTATATGCAAGAGAAAAACAAAGCCGTTGTCAGCATTATCATGGGCAGCACCAGCGACCTGCCCGTTATGGAGAAAGCCGCAAAGATTCTCGATGAAATGGGCATTTTCTTCGAGATGAACGCATTGTCGGCCCATCGTACACCTGCCGAAGTCGAGCAGTTTGCCCGTCAGGCAGAGGGTCGGGGCGTGCGTGTCATCATAGCAGGAGCCGGAATGGCAGCTGCCTTGCCTGGTGTCATCGCCGCAAACACAACGTTGCCCGTCATCGGTGTACCCATCAAGGGAATGCTCGACGGACTGGATGCCCTGCTCAGCATCGTGCAGATGCCTCCTGGCATTCCTGTTGCTACGGTGGGCGTGAACGGTGCCCAGAACGCTGGCCTGCTGGCTGTCGAGATGCTCGCCTTAGCTGATGAGGTCCTTGCCGCCAAGCTGAAGGCCTACAAGGAAAGCCTGAAGGAAAAGATTGTGAAGGCCAATGCCGAGCTGGCCGAAGTGAAATATCAACACAAGGTTTAACCTATAAGCCCTATAAGGCCCATAAGCCCCATAGCCCAATAAGTTATGATTAGGAGAAAGACTCACGAGGTTCGTGTCGGAAACATTGGAATCGGTGGCGACAACCCTGTTAGGGTGCAGTCGATGTGCACCACATCCACGATGGATACGGAAGGCTGTGTCCGTCAGATTCTGGCTATTGCGAAGGCCGGTGGCGAACTTGTCCGCCTGACTACCCAAGGTGTGCGCGAGGCCGAGAATATGAAGGAGATTCGTCGCAGGGTGCGCGAAGCCGGCTGCAACGTTCCTTTGGTAGCGGATGTGCATTTCAATCCGCGTGTGGCAGAGGTGGCTGCCCAGTATTGCGAGAAAGTGCGCATCAATCCGGGAAATTACGTCGATGCCGCCCGTCAGTTCAAACATCTGGAATACACCGACGAGGAGTATCAGGCCGAGTTGCAGCGTATCGAGGACCGGCTCGTTCCCTTCCTTAATATATGTCGCGAGCACAAGACTGCCGTACGCATCGGTGTGAATCACGGAAGCCTTTCGGACCGCATCATGTCGCGTTACGGCGATACACCGGAGGGCATAGTAGAATCGTGCATGGAGTTCTTGCGCATCTGCATGAAACACAACTTCCTGGATGTCGTAGTGAGCATCAAAGCGTCGAACACCGTTGTGATGGTGGAAAGCGTCCGTCTGCTCGTGAAGGCGATGGAGGCGGAAGGCATGACCTTCCCCTTGCATCTGGGTGTGACGGAGGCAGGCGAAGGCGAGGATGGGCGCATTAAGTCGGCAGTGGGTATAGGTGCTTTGATTGTCGACGGAATTGGCGATACCATCCGTGTTTCCCTCAGCGAGGCTCCTGAAAACGAAATACCTGTTGCCTACACCCTGTTGCAAGCCGCACGTCTGCGCTTTACAAAGACGGAATACATCTCTTGTCCTGGATGTGGTCGCACGTTGTTCGACTTGCAGGGTACCATCGCTCGAGTAAAGGCAGCGACAAGTCACCTGACTGGCCTGAAGATTGCCGTCATGGGATGTATCGTCAATGGTCCGGGCGAGATGGCAGATGCCGATTACGGTTACGTGGGCGCTGCCCGTGGAAAGGTCTCCCTGTACAAGGGTAAACAATGTATCGAAATGAACATTCCCGAGGAACAGGCCGTCAATCGATTGTTAGAAATTATAAATCGCGACTTATAGGCGCCATAAGTCCTATAAGTACCATAAGTCCTATATAAGTTATGAACAACCAACCCTTACTTATTTACAACACACTTTCGAGACAAAAAGAATTATTCCGTCCGCTTCACGAAGGGCGCGTGGGCATGTATGTCTGCGGTCCTACCGTATATGGCGACGCTCATCTGGGACACGCCCGTCCCGCCATCACCTTCGACCTGTTATTCCGCTATCTGCAACATTTGGGTTACAAGGTGCGCTATGTCCGTAACATCACGGATGTAGGTCATCTGGAGCACGATGCCGACGAAGGCGAGGATAAGATTGCCAAGAAGGCCCGTCTGGAGGAACTGGAGCCTATGGAGGTGGCTCAGTATTACACAAACCGATTCCATGAGGCAATGGCTGCCTTGAACTGCCTTCCCCCAAGCATCGAGCCGCATGCCACAGGCCACATCATCGAGCAGCAGCAGTTGGTGCAACAGATTCTCGATAACGGTTATGCCTATGAGTCGAACGGGTCGGTTTATTTCGATGTGGAGAAATACGACAAAGACCATAAGTACGGCATCTTGTCGGGACGTTCGCTGGAAAACATCAAGGATGCCAGTCGCGAACTGGCGGGTGTTGGCGAGAAACGTAACCAGGCCGACTTCGCCCTATGGAAGGCTGCACAACCCGAACATATCATGCGCTGGCCCTCACCCTGGAGCGACGGCTTCCCCGGCTGGCATTGCGAATGCACGGCTATGGGACGTAAGTACCTGGGTGACCATTTCGACATCCACGGCGGAGGGCTCGACCTCGTCTTCCCACACCATGAGTGCGAGATAGCACAGGCTGTGGCCAGTCAGGGCGACCAGATGGTACATTACTGGATGCACAACAACATGATTACCATCGACGGAAAGAAGATGGGTAAGTCGTATAATAACTTCATCACGTTGCCGCAATTCTTTGCCGGTGACCATCCGTTGCTCTCGCAGGCTTATTCGCCCATGACCATCCGTTTCTTCATTCTGCAGGCTCACTACCGTTCGACGGTGGACTTCTCGAACGACGCTCTGCAGGCTGCCGAGAAGGGCCTGGCCCGACTGATGGATGGTTGGAAACTGCTCCAGCGTCTGCAGGACGGTCAGAAGACAAAGGGACAGCCACAGATAGAAGCGAAGTATGTTGAGACTTTGTCGCAACAATGTTACGATGCTATGAACGATGACCTGAACTCGCCGATGGTTATCAGCGCCTTGTTCGATGCTTGTCGTGTCATCAATACCGTTAATGACAAAAAGGCCTCGATTACCGCAGAGGTGGCTCAGGCAATGGCTCAGGTCTTCCGTACCTTTGCTTTCGACATCCTGGGACTTACTGAGAATGCAGGCACAAGCAACAAAGCCCGTGAGGAAGCCTTCGGTAAGGTTGTGGACATGCTTCTCGAACAACGCAGTCAGGCAAAGGCCGAAAAGAACTGGGCTCTCTCGGACAAGATTCGCGACGATCTTGCAGCTCTCGGCTTCGAGGTCAAGGACACGAAGGACGGCTACTCGTGGTCTCTTAATGTCTAGTTATTCTTCTGCTGAGTGATGAACTCGGTAGGAAGTATACCGAAATCCTTCTTGAAACAGCTAGAGAAATACTTCGGATCTGCATAGCCAACGGCGTAGGCCACATCGGCTATGCGGGCCTGAGGATTCTGGCGAAGCAGTTCGCAGGCTGACTTCATTCGTACGGTACGGATGAAGGCTGATGTTGTGAGCCCCGTTGCAGCATGTAGTTTTTTGTAGAGGGTGGACTTGGACATGCACATGGCATCGGCAAACTGAGGTAGGCCAAATTCGCTATTACCAATGTGCCGTTGGACACAGACGAGACATCGGCGTACAAATTCTTCGTCGCTAGGTGATGAACTGATGTCGCAAATATCGGCAAATAAATCTTCGCGAACCTTCTCATAGGTCTTTTGCTTATATTCCTCGAGCAGGTTCAAAGCGTTTTGCCGTTCCATACGGGCCAGTTGTAGTTCTTGCCTATGGAGTTCACGTTCACTTAGGTAACGGATGATGAAGATAATAATGGAAAGTCCAGCCAGAATGTAGAAAAGCCAGGCATACCATCTTTGCCACAGGGGAGCCAGCACACGAATGACGAGCGTCTGTTCTTCGCGACTCCAACTGCCTCCCTCGTTGGTGCATCGCAGGCGAAAGGTGTAGGTTCCGGGTGGAAGTTGACTGTAACTGACCTGACTCACGCCAACGTCGGTATAGTGCCATTCGCGGTCGAGTCCGTCGAGTATGTAGGCATAGCGCACACCATCGATGTTGTCGAAGTCAAGTGACGAGAATTCTATAATGAGGTCACGTTGTGAAGGTTGCAGGATGATACCCTTCTCAGACAATGGCATTTCAGAGGTGCCGTGTATCTTAATGTCGGTGATGACGGCCCGTTGGTCTGTTGCTGGTTCAGGAATGTCCGTATCGTGGAAAACGGTATAAGTATACTGTCCGGCGAAACATATCTGTCCTTTGGTAGAAATGGCGGAGAATGCTGCTCCGAAGTGGTCGCCGTCGATGACGTCTTTACGATCAAAGAAACGCAACCCGGAAACATTCCCTTCATTATCTACAGTAAGACTGATAAGATTATGGCGTGAGGATATCCATAGGCGTCCGTCAACAGTCTCTTCGATACTATACATATCATCGCTTGGAATACCATAGTCTGCCCCAACATTCATGAATCCATCGTGGTTGGGGGCGTAGAGCATCAGACCCGCTTCTTGCGAACAGGCCCATAGTCGTCCTTGATGGTCGGAAATCAGTCGGTATATATTTAGAGTTTGAAAGTCTGTCCCATGCAACGTGGTGTATTGTTTCAGTCTTAATGACGAAGGTCGGCTAATATCGCCTGTAAGGTGTATTATCCCTTGTTCTCGAGTTCCTAGCCATATAGAATGATTGTTTTCGCAAACAATAGAGGATACTTGTGCAGTTTCTAGCGGACGAATATTCTTTCCTTCCAGATGGTAGCCTTTGCCATCAGACAGTAGGATGCTCAGACCTTTCCATGTCCCTATGAAAAGGCGACCTTTTGTGTCGCGGTTGATACTGTATATGCAGTTGTCGGCTAACCAAGGGGTGTTACTGCGGTTGAGTTGGCTGATGATTTTCCCTTCGTGCAGTATGAAGATGCCGTCCCTGATTGTACCTAAAAGAATAGAATCACCTGATAAAGGGAGAATTGTATTAATCCTCGATGGAATGGGAATATTTTTATCATCCATATCTGGCAAAAGAAGGCCAGAATGGCTGGTTCCGACAAGTAACCTATCTTGCATGTCATAAGATATACATGAAATGTGGTCTGAAGCCCTTTGTTCAGCTGATAGTTGCCTAATATTAAAATGGGAAGGACGTGTGCATGCCGATACAATGCCGTGTTCATAGGCATACATCCACATGCGTCCACTCCTGTCGCTGAAAATAGATTTGACTCCACGCGAAAGGTAGTCGGGCTGTGGTTCCACAATTTCCGGCAAGCTCCTGAGGGTATCATTGTACAAAGGAACAAAGCACAGTCCCTTGTCGGTCCCTATCCATAAAAGGTTGTTATTTTGGTCTTTGCAAATGTTCCAAATAATATTGGAGAGCAAAGGGTAGTTGGACGAGTGTATGCCATAATGTGTGAATTGCAATACTCGTTGGGTTTCGTGGGGATTAACGATACAGTATAATCCTTTTCCCCAAGTTCCTACCCATAGTCGTCCCATCGCATCTTCGAATAATGTCTGGGCCGAATTAAGATCGTTGAAACGGGGCATTTCATAGAACATCCCGTCTCGTGGATTATAGCGGAAGAGGCCTTTGTCCCAAGTCCCTATCCATACATAGCCTTTACTGTCTTCAAGGAGAGCCGTTACGGAGCAATGAGGAACCTTGGAATTTAAGCGTTTGTCGCAATAGAGGGTTATACTGTCATCTTGTCCCTTGCATTGGCCATACAGACCTCCCTCGGTTCCTATCCAAATGTTGCCCGAATGTGTAAAAAGAATACTATTGACTGCATCAGAGTTGCTGAAGTCTTTAAAATGTATCTCCTGGCTTTGTCCAGTTTCCAAGTTTAGAATGCTGATACCCTTACGGGTTCCGACCCATAGATTACCTTTGTTGTCCTGGCTTAAGGTACGTACATCGTTGGAAACTAACATATGAGGTTGCGATGGCGTGTTGCGGAATTGTTTTATCCGGTAACCATCGTATCGAAGGAGACCGTTTTTCGTACCTGCCCAGATAAATCCCTTGTTCTCTTGATACAAACAGTTGATTTCTTCGGCAGGTAAAAAGTCGTTGGCTCTAGCTCGTTCCAACACGATACGATGCTGCATGTGCTGCGCCTGTATCGACGTAGCGATGAGGAGCAACACATGCAGGATTAAGTGTCTTTGCAGAGCGTTTGTCTTCACTTTCTTATTTAATCATGACACGACGAGTGATGATTTCTTTTCCGTTGGTCATACGTAGAATGTTAATCCCTTTGATAGGACGAGAGAGACAACGGCCATTGAGATCGTACCATTTATAATTCAGGTTTTCATCATTTGCAATGTCATTGATGACCGTGACGATGCTTAGGAAAAGTAATACATCGCGACGCATGAGTTTGGCAGCACGGTCTATTTCATCCTGATTCGTGGAGTTAAGGTAGACCGAGTTATTGGCTAATGAAGTGCGTAAGGCTTCGATGTCCTCCTCGTCACAGGTTATTTCGCCATTCTCGTATGCTTGAATTAACTCTTCTGCTTGCTTTACATATTCCTCCAGCAAGGAATAATCGTTTCCTATGCGACTGGCCTTGAAGGTCTCGATGGCCTTAGTCAGGGTTTCGGTTTCTTCGTCCACACCAAGTTGGTTGTGTGTGTTGCCCTTTACCATAGCTTGTGCTTTAGTTACCTCAGCCTGTAATGCATCAAAGGCAGACTGTGGAATCTTGCCTGGACCGTCCCCCTTTTCGGCTTCGGCATCTTTCAGCGCCTGTTGTGCAGCTGCGATTTGTGCGTTCAGCGCTGTGTAGTTGATCTTTACAACTGCTGCTGCAAAGGCTTGTGCTGCCTCCTTCAATGCTGATGTAGCTTGGTCTATTATTGCCTGAGTCAATTGGTCGTCAGCTGTCTCATTCACAGTTTTTGCACTTGTTAAAGCTGTTTGGTATGCTTGAATGGCTTCGGCTGGATACTGCCCGTTGAGGTCTCCGGCTACAGCCGAGGCAAGGACCTTCTCTGCGGCTGTGATGGCAGCCGTAAGTTCGCTGTGATTCATGTAGTCGTGGTCATGAGCCTTAGCACGAGCTGCCTCAATGTCCAAAAGCAATTGGGCCGTAATGACATCCAGTGTCTCTTGGTCCTTGGCCTTATTGGCATTAGAACGAGTAGTGGCAATGAGTTGGCGGAAAGCATTGATATCCTCTTGGAAGTATTGTCCTGTCAAGTAGCCTGGTTGCATGGAGCTTAGTAGTTCATTGGCTTTTGCCAGAGCTGCGTTAAAGGCTTCACGATCTAGAACAACGGTGACATAAGGCTCGATGGACCAATAAGAGAAGTTGTTACCTTTCCCTGCCTTGTCGCTGTAAATCAATTGCCCGTTTCCCGAAGCATCGGTTCCTGCGTATTTATTGTTGGATGTGAAGAGTAGTCCCAACCAGCGTCCATGGAGTTTAACGACATTGATAGCTGTTTGCTCGTCGGCATTGTCCTGCCATAAGGTATTATATTCTCCAGTACGTGCCAAGTAGGTGCCTAAACCGACAGAACGGAAGTTATAGGTCATGGGCGTTCCCGCAACCTTTTCCAACATCACGATTTGCTGTTCAGTAGCACCTTCCTCAGCAAGGACGGTAATTGAGGCGTTGCCACTTTCTGTTGCTGTTAACAGATTGCCTCCATAGTGGACAACAATGTAGGTCTGTCCCTCTTCGAACTCGGGTAGGGGATTGAACGACGCGTTAAAAGTCTGGATGGCAGCTTGTAATTTTTCTGATTCGGCTGTTCCCTCCTCGAAGGTGGTGATGCCGGGTAAAGCGGTCTCAGCAGCAGAAATAGCAGCCAACAGAGCATCCATTGCTGATTGGGGTACTTCGTAATAGTTCGTACCCACACCTACTTCTTCTGCAAGTTTCTTTGCTTCCGCAATGAGCTTTTCTAGAGCGGAAGTAGCCGAATACTCTTCTATAATCCACTTCGAGTTTGTTGCGCTATTCGACTTGTCGCAATATAGTAAACTACCGTCCGATGTAGCGTCACTGCCTAAATAGCCCTTACCTGATACGTTCTGCAGTACATATTTGCCATCCGATAATACTGATATATTCCATTGGGCCAAAGCATCATTATCATCATTGGCCCACGATGTATCCCAATTACTGTTGGCACTTTTTGCTACAAACTTGTTTGAACCAACATTCTTCAATCCGTAGTAATCAGTCCCTTCGGGCTGTGTGAACTTCCACATTTGTGTGTCACTACCCGATGGCGTGCTTACGGTTGCCAACGTCTGTCCTTCGGTGTAAGAAAGGCGATTCCCGCCTGCTTGTTGGGTGATAATGTAGTTTTTTTCAAAGTCTGGACTATTGGGCTTCACAGCAGTCCAACTATCCATGGCTGCCTGTAGGGCAACTAAAGCACTTTCCCAATCCGAAGTAACCGCTTCTGCTTCAGCTATTGCGGCAGCAAAGGTTTCATACGCTTCACGAGGGTACATAAATGGGCCCGTGCCTACACTTTCCTCATGGATTTCACCCAAAGTTTTTTGTGCCTTGCTCAGTAACTCGCGGAAGTTATATTCGGCGTCACGATCCTCTTTGGGTATGAATTCTTTCAGCGTCCATCGGTAGCGGTTGTCAGTTCCGTTCTTATTGCTATAGACTGTAGAACCGTCGTTGTTGTTATCCGTTCCCAACACTGATCCGCTACCCATGTTCTTGAGTTGGATATAGGTATCTTTATCTACAATCTGGAAGATTGCATTGGCTGTGGTCAGGTCAACGCTGGAGTTTGCTTTCGTATCCCATGAACCACTTCGAGTGACAAAAGTCCCATCTTCAGCCTTTAAGTTGAAACCATCTGCTGAAGCTCCATCGGGAGCGGGCAAGAATGTGAAGACCTGTCCTTTGTCATCAACATCGGCACTTACCACCTTGACTGTACCACCTGTTGTTGTCATGTAATACCCCGAATTGTGGATGATATTATATTTCTTACCTACTTCGAAAGGTGCATTGGCACTGGCCCTGTACTTCGAGATGGCAGCTTTCAACGTATCAGTGGCAGAATTAATTTGTTCTTGTGTGGTAGCAGTTTTCATCACTTGGTCAGCCGCATTGATAGCTGCCTGTAAGGTGGCTCGAACTTCTGCTGTATATTGTCCACGTTCGGTGCCTTCCTCTGTTGTAGACAACAGGGTCTGTGCCTCTTCTATAGTTTGTTCCAAGAGGGCAGTAGCCAGTTCTGTGCTAGCTTCCAGTATGCCAAGGAAGCAGGCATCAATACTGGTATTGTTATTTACCCACCCGATGTTCAGCACGACATAGGGACGTTCGGCTTTGAACACCACTTTGGTCTGCACCCAAGTGTCGGCTGTGTAATTAAGGGTTGCCAGTTGTGTATTGGTGCCAGTTTCGGAATCCGAGGCAAAAAGCCTACTATATTGGGTATTAGAATTCATTGCCGATGCTCCACGTTTGGCCCAGATAGAGAAGAGATAGGTTTTCCCTTCCTCTACAGCCCAACCTTTCTTGATGGCGGCAGCACTGCTACTGCCTCCACTTCCTTTTGCCAGCAGGTAGGCACCGCCGTCCGCACCGCCTTCAGATACTATCTCGAAGTTTTCCTCTGAGAGTTCTTGATTACCACCTGTTTCCCAGTTGGCAAATCCCTCATCGAATGTAGGATTGGGAATTAGATTATCACCAGCCACGACATATATTCCGTCGGACGTTTCTATTTTGTCACCCATCTGTGGTATCACGTTTTGTGCTTTCATACTGTTGGACATGATTATGCTCATGAGCGTAATCACTGCCGAGAGAAGTAGATTAGTTGTTTTCATAGATATTATGATAATTTTGTTTAGTTATTTTAGCATTAGACGTAGTTTGGTCTTCCTCTGGCGTGAGTAAGGCCGGACCTGCATATCGAGCCTGTTGGGCATTTCCCCGGACGCAGTTTTCCAATTTTTTTTTATTGCAGGCAATGGGCCTTATCATCCATTCCGCAGCATTGAAACTTCGGAACAACTGATCATAAAGCCTTGGTTGCTGTTGCGGTAGTAGAACTGGAACATGTGCATGTCCTGAAGAGTCGAAGTAACTAATGTAAAGACGAGTGTAGTTGCCGTCCATACGTCGTGAGGAAAAGAGAATCCACCGTCCATTCGATGACCAAGAGTGATAGCTATCGCTCTCCGGGGAATTGGCAGAGGAGAGCATATAAGGTTCATCATCTGAATCTATGGGCATTATCCACAGGTCTGCACTTTTGTGCCATATGTGGAACTGTCCATAATCGGCTAAAGAAAAGAGTAGCCAGTGTCCATCTGGCGAAACACGAGGTGTGGATGCGCTCTTGCCTATCGATTCTGCATCGAATATCAGTCGGCGTGGCCCGAACTTCTTGGTAGATGTATCGAAATCACGTGCGTAAAGATTATAATGAAGCGATTGATAGTTTTGTTCGAGGTCAGCATCGATGTCTTCGCCTGTAGGTTCATGATGTGCCGAAATATAATAGAGGGTACGCCCGTCTGGACTCCAGGTTGGGAAACTCTCGAAATCGTTCGCCGTACGTTCGATACTCGTAACCTCGTTGTTCTCAGCATCGTATAGAATGAGATCGCTGGCATAGTCTATGACTTCTATCTTCTGTGGGTCGAGGGTATGGAATGCCTGTCCTGTCTCATTGACAGAATAGGCAATGAGGTTAAGAGTGGGATGCCAAGCAGGATATACTCCGGCCGACAATGTGGAATCTGTCTTCAGATTCACTTTTCGAATGTTGCTTCCGTCGATAAGCACAGTTCCCCCAAAGGCTTGACGGACATGAAATTGCGAGCGTCCGCTTTGTCCCTGTTGCTGAGGCACGTGACAATTGATACACTGCCCCTTGTCGCCTTTGCTCATAGGCATATTATCATAGATAATACGCTCATCGAAGTTGCTGGTATTTCGCTCTACTAATGTAAGTTCTTCATACATGACATAGGAGGGGCGTATAAGGCGGTATGTAATGTATGGGTCGATGCTGTCAGCGACAATCGGATTTGCTATACGATTATAGCTTTTCCATTTGCCTTCTTTGTGTACATAGACATCGGTCCATAAGGTATCGCCCACAGCAGCGGTCATCAGGCGTCGCCAGTCTTCAATACTGATGTCGAGCGAACATCCATCCACGATTAATTCCTCGCCTTTTTTTGTGCTCAAGCGTGTGACATAGGCATCCCCCTCTTCCAGAATCTCGAAGCATAGCGGAGCAATGTTGGGTGGTAGGGTCGCTCCGCTGTTGTCTGGCAATATTAGAGGTATACGTCCTGTTGCTTCGGCTTGTTCAGGAACCGAAGGCTTGCAAGCTGCTAAGAGCAATGCTGTGATGAATAATATGTAATTTTTCAATTTTAATCTTCAATATTAGGTTGTTTTCAATCCTTCGACAAAAAAGTAATAATACCAGTATGTATTACCGAACTCGCTCTTTAAGTTATATGCATTATTAGCAGAGTCGCCCATTTGTGCAGAAACTTCTACCAATCGTTCGAAACGTTGGCGCACCTGTGGGTCTATAGGTAATGTGTTGATATCGATGCCGCCTTGCAGTTGTGCTACCATGAGAGCTGCTTCTTGATAATGAATAGGTATAATTCCTTGCCAACCAGGCAGTAATGCCATAAAACGCGGCCAAAAGCCTTCAAGTTGTTTGGTAATGAGGCTGCACATGAGCGATAGCTCCACCATCTCGCGGCTTCCGCCCTTAGTTAGGGTAAAACTTTGCAGGAGGTAAAACTCGACAAGCCCGTTATCACCGTCCAGTTGGTCGGTATAGTTCATCAAGGGGCGTATAGTTTGGGCTTCACGTTCTATATCGTTCGTTTCCTCTTTGTAGAACAAGGTATGGCACAAGGCTTGATGGTATTTCTTGGCCAACATGGTCTCACCATTTAATAAAGCTACGCGGTATAGTGTGCGTAGGTACATAGGCCGCATACCGTATTCCACCATGTCTTCCATCGCCCATCGATAGGCAAATCCTGTTTTCCCGTAATTGTAATAAAGCAGTTGAGCTCCCATCAAACGAAGCCATTGTTGCTGTTCGGGGGCATTGTAAGTGGCAGATCCATCGGGAAATGCAAATAGTTGTTCGCCCATCTTACCAGTCTTGTAAAGAGCAAGACGGTTTAGGCAAACTTGCAGGCGGGTGGGCTCTTGATGATTTTCACGAGCGAGTCGAATGATTTGCTCCCAGTTCCCTTGTTCACCTGCTTGTTTCATCTGCAAACTATTTAAAAAGTTCTGGTCTTTGTATGTCTGATTCCAGAACAGGTAGGCCGATCCTGTGAATGCAATAAATGAAAGGAATATGAGCGTACGACTTAAAGCCTTGGACATTTGATGTTGAGGTTTGTTGTTTCGGAAAAAATATCGAAGGCCTTTAATCAGAAGTCCTGCAACTATCAGGGAGAGTAATGTGAAGAGTGGCCAGGCGAAAGCTATGGCAATTTCCTTGTTGACATAAACCATATAACCCATTTGGGCGTATCGGGTAATCAACAGGAAAGGCACTATCCAGCAAATTCCGAAGCACTTGTCGGATAGGTTCGTAGCCCAGCGTGTGACATATGCAATAGCAACGAGCATAGTTGTCAGGAGCGAGGCTCCAAGCCAGGGTCTGGCAAGGCAACTTTGCATGAAGGATGCGGCATAATATACAATACCCCATGTGTGTCGAGTTATCATTTCTTGGGCAAAGACCCGTGTCGTGAGAAAGGGAGTTAACTGAGCCGTTTCTATAAGATACGGGCGTATCAGTCCCATCATCACTCCCATAGAAATGACGACAAATAACAGGGTGTATGATAACCGTTCCTTCATGTCTTTTATCTGATTACAATCTTGCGTGTATTCCTACCTTGTTTTTCAATATAAATGCCAGGCTTAAGCCGATAATTATTTACCTTGTAACCATCGAGACTATAAATAGTCTTTTCTGTATTTTCCTTTATCACCTCGACACCCACTGCTACTGATTGTTCCTGCATGGCTATGCGATTATTCGTGCGATAATTTTTGCTATACATGTCTGCTTCTGGATATTCAGGATGCGCCTGCGAGTCGAAATAAAGTCCAAAACTTTGGTGCACGTTAGCATCCGCCTCCGACAGATAAAGTGTGGTTCCTGCTTCTGTGGTATTTCCGGATACAGAGAGACACGTCTTGTCCTCCATGTTCTCTATGCGGTAATACCCGTCTTCTTCCAACCATAACATCCACTCCTGACTGAGTCGGTCGGTCTCTTCCTGCCAACGGGTTGTGCCATAAACTGATTCCATGTATTTACCTGTAGTCTTCTCTTCAATCTTGTAAACATAGGGCTTTGTCGTTTCGTGTAGGATAAAACAGAGGTTCGAGTTTCCGTCATTCTCGATGGAGAGTGAAACTTTAGGGCGTGATACAAGACGGTTTGAATACTTCTCCAATAGATAGAACTCGCTGCCATCAGTAAGTTCCTTCATTCGCTTCATACGGTACATCTCGTCAAATACCGATAGATTCCATTCATCATACCATCGTACTGTGGGATATCCAGAACGGACGCTTAGGGGTAGCCAAATGTGTTTCGAACTTTGTATGTTAGAGGAGTTCCAGCGGTCGCCCATGTAAACAAAACACTTGTCCTTTCTAGGAACTGCGAAAACGAAATTGCTCTGACTTTGGTAAGTCGTGTTTTTATTATTGTCGACACAGAAGTTTATACCAGTGCTCCCGTCGCTGGCCTTGAAGTCGGCAGGGGCTTGCCACGTTTCACCCATAAGGTCGTATGTCCACATGTAACGACCTGGATTCGGATTCCAACCCGTGCAACCCGAGAAAAGTCCGTAATAGGTATCCCCAGCTTTAAATATGGAGGCTGCTTCATAACGACGTCCTTTTAGTTGCACGACATAGTCCGAAAGCGGCGTCAGAAAGTCCTCGTTCAGCCGCTCGCAGTTGGTGTTCGAGTTCATGTTGGTCGAATACACATGGTAGGCCTGTCCGTCGGTATTGAGGAATAGGGTCTGGTCGCGCGAATCACATCCGTTGGGACGGAATACGTCCACCAATGTGTATGGCCCTTCCACTTTGTCTGCAGTGCATACTGCAACCTTTGCCTGACCATAGTCATCTCCGTTCTCCCAATGAATCCACATCACCCACTTGCCGGTTCGTTTATTATAAATGACCTTAGGGCGTTCCAGGGTACGTCCGCTGGCAATATCTCGGTTCTCATCGGTCTTGTTTCCTGTGGGTGATACAGCCCGACTCATCTTTGTCCAGGAGTAGAAATCTTTCGAACGGTAACAGCTGATACCATCACTTTTGTTCGTATTACGCTGTTCTCCGAACCAGTAGTAATAACCGTCATGGTATACTACACATCCTCCGTGGGCGTTGATTGCCGAACCGTTGGTATCGTTCCACGTGCTTCCCGGTTTGATGCTTTGGCCTGCCATCGAGGTGATGGCCAACCCTAACATCAGGGAGAGAAGTATTTTAGTCTTAATCATTTTGTATTCCTCTTATTAATAGGCAATCTTCAATACTTGCTTACGCCCGTTCTTCAGAATAGCTACAATGTATATTCCGCGACCAGGTAAGCCGATTTCCGTTCCATGACTGTAATCGTTCAATGCGGCCACTTGCGTACCGTTAGTCTGATATATAACAACACGTGAGTGTTCTTCTGCTCCTGTCAAGGTCAACAAGCCTCCATTGATGCGTCCGCGTAACTTATCTTGCGTGTCTGTAGCCGTGCGGATAGCATCGTTAATATCCTCTACAGTCAGTCCAGGTAGGGTTGGAGCATAGGCGCCTGAAGCATCGAAGTTGAAGTATTCAATGTCGGCACCAATATTTTCGAAACCAATTTGCGGAGTAACGGAGCGATGTGTGCCAATCAGACGGGCATTGTCAATCTTGAAGGCACTGACGCTAGCGCCCCAAGCTGCACGGCCCAAATTGAACCATATACGGATTTGCTTGGTGTTGGCCTTGGTCTCGAAGTCTACAGAGTAGGTTTTATAAGAATCGCTGTTGACGGTTAGAGTCACCTTGTTATCGTCGTTCTGCAGGTCCTGTATTCGGATACTTCCCAATTGGTTGCCGTTCGACCGGATTCCTCCCTTCGCCAGAGCTGAGAATGTGTAAATGTCGTTGGGGGCTACATCTACAATCTGTGAGATTTCGGCATCGGCCCATCCGTCGTTCCACATATATCTGTGTATTTCCAGCACGTGGTTGTTCTGGTCGACTTCGTTCGAACGTTCCTCGTTAACGATGTCCTGATATGAGTTGTACTGGTCATACGGGTATACATCCCATCCCTCGATGAACTTCGTAATGTTCTGGCTCTGCGAGAAGTCCCATTCTCCCTCAAAGTCACCATTCTTCATTAGATTCTTCGATATATAGTCGCTTCCGGTGCTCCATTCGGGTTGCAGTGCGAGGTCTGCCACGCGGAAAGTATCAACAGGAAGTCCATCACGGTAAACGAATACACGGCGATCTCTGGTCACTGCGTACCGATAGGTGTGGTACTGTCCGTCCGTATTGTAGAACGTACCTCCGTTAGCGGGATTCGAAATGCCCTTCTCGCTTACGAATACGTCTCTTGAGTTCAACATGCCCATGCTGGTGTCCTTGATATAACTCTTGAATCCGAGTCCGCCGTTGGTTACAGCATAGGGCAGAACTTGTTTGGCGGCATTATCGGCCTTAGCTTTAATTTCAACGGTATAACCTTTCTCTGTCAGCTCGCTGGCATCGAACGTTTGGCTATC
>JAFZWQ010000048.1 GCA_017617235.1 Bacteroidaceae bacterium
ATTGTATCTTTGCATGCAATTTGAATCAAAGACCTCTTTTTTATGAATTTATACCTCCGTTTCTTTAACGAAGAAGTGCTGGTCGAAAATGCAGATCAGGCAATAGAATTCCTTTCCAGTATTTCAGAGATTCAGTTAGACGATTCTCTTCGTAACGAATTGGTGAAATACGCCGAAGGGGACAACCCCTATCCCAAACGCTTCAAGGTGGGGTCAAAAGTTTATTTCATCGTCATCAAGACTACTGCAAATACGATGGAGGAATTCAAGGCCTATGCTGCAGAAAGCGTGCCTGTACCAGCCGCTGAAACAGAGGAAGAACCTATGATGGAACCGGCCCCTGTGGTTCGTGGAAAAGATGGTGAGAATCCTGGATGGTATCTGTGCACGATGCGGTTCAAGCGTGTGGTGGCTATCGAGGGTACGAATAAATTCCAGTATGTCGATACGGATTTCGAGGCTAAGTTGAAGGCTACCAGCATTCAGGACAGTTACAATCGCGTAGTCGACCACCTGCGCTCTCGTGGCGATGTGGATCCTCGCAGTCAGTTCCCCTCCATTCGTGGCCGTAACTTCAAGGCCGAGTACTTGGGAGTGGATTAAAACTATTTCTTCTTTTTAATGAGAATGTCGCGTAGGCCATAGTTGTCAACAAAGCAACTTTGGTCTACATTGCCGCTTATGCCTTTCACGCGTCCGCTGGCGCTGAACTGCCACAGAGCGAATTTGGGATTACCTTCCAGTTCGGGCATTCCCTCACTGTATTTGGCAATCATGAACAAATAGTCGTCGAAATATCCGCTAAGGTATTTGTTGAAGAAGTTCTGTCCGGTATAGATGAGGGGCTTCACGCCATAATAGTCCTCCACGCCTTTCAGGAATTGCTTCAGTCGGCTACGCAATTCTGCATCTGACGTCCTTTTTCCCTTTACCTCCACGTCAATCATGGGGATAAGGTCGTGGTCGCCGAGGTGGGGAACAGCCGATGTCAGGTTTTTCAGCTGCGCAAGCGGCGATGCTGTGGGGCTGAAGAAATGGTAGCATCCTACGGGAATGCCCACTTTTCGTGCTTCGCGCAGGTTGGTTTGAAACATATTGTCCACCAGTCCTGCATTTTCCGTAACCTTGATGTACACATAATTTACATCGTTGTCTTCGGCTACAGCTTTCCAGTTGATGCGACTTTGGTAGTGCGAAACGTCGATTCCGCGTTTGCCCAGGGTGCGACGGCGGCGTAGGTTTAGTTCTGACAACTGTTCCAGTGCCCGCTGTGGCTTCAGCGGTTCCATCAGTGCGTCGGGTTCCTGAACGGTTGGTTGGGTGATGGGCGACAAAGCATTCTTCCTCCTGGCCGCTTGCGTGGAAGGTGCAATCAGCGTCAGGCAAAGCAGTATGGTGATGATTTGTCGCATCCTTTGTGTCGGGTTTGTAGAATAGCCTCCCCACTCGTAAATGGAAATGGGGAGGCTGTTAAGGGTTCATTACTTAATCTCGATTTCTTCTTTCATGTCAATCTCTTCTCCCTTGCGGTCGTAGAATTCGTATTCCAAGAATGCGAGCCGCTGGTTGGGGATGACTTTCACGCCGAAGCCGTATTTCATTTGCCATTGACGCCGTATGGACCATATGCCTTGGTTGATGTAGGCCATTACATAAGGATGTACGTGCAAGGTGAAAGACTTCGTGTTCAGTTTGTTTACGAGCAGGTCTATCTTGCTTTCCAATGTTTCTGTGAACATGAAACTGCTCTTGATGGTGCCCTTTCCATGACAGGTGGGACAAGTTTCGTCCACATTCACCTCTGTGGCGGGGCGCACGCGTTGGCGCGTAATCTGCATCAACCCGAATTTGCTCAGTGGCAGTATGTTGTGGCGTGCACGGTCTTGTTTCATGTTCTCGCACATGCGTTCGTACAACTTCTGCCTGTCTTCTGCCAACGCCATGTCTATAAAGTCCACAACGATGATTCCGCCCATATCGCGAAGGCGCAGTTGGCGGGCCAGTTCATCGGCCGCTCCCAGGTTCACTTCCAGCGCGTTGGCTTCTTGTCCGTTGTTGTTCCTTGCGCGGTTTCCGCTGTTCACGTCTACTACGTGTAGTGCTTCGGTATGCTCGATAATCAGATAAGCACCCCGTTTAAAGGAAACCACCTTTCCGAACGACGACTTTATTTGGCGTGTGATGTCAAAATTGTCGAAAATGGGCAGCTTTCCATTGTATAGTTTCACTATTCCCGCTCTTTCGGGTGCAATCAGTGTCACATAGTCCTTTACTTCATGGAAAACAGCCTCGTTGTCGACATAAATGTTTTCGTACGAGGGGTTGAAGAGGTCGCGCAACATGCCAACCGTCCGACTTGTTTCTTCGTAAACCAGTGTGGGCAGTTCCTTGGCAGCTGCTACTCGTTGCATGGTTTCTTCCCAACGTCCCACCAGAACTTTCATTTCTGTGTCCAGTTCGGCCACACGCTTGTTTTCGGCTACGGTGCGCACAATCACACCGAAGTTCTTGGGCTTTATGCTCTGTATCACCTGCTTCAGACGGGCGCGTTCGGCTCCCGACTTGATTTTCGACGATACGGACACCTTGTCCTGGAAGGGCATCAGCACCAGATAGCGGCCAGGAAACGAAATTTCGCACGTCATGCGTGGTCCCTTTGTCGATATGGGCTCTTTGGTAACCTGTACCAGCACTTCCTGGCCCTGTTGCAGTGTGTCCTGTATGCTTCCTTCCTTGGGCAGTTCTTCTTCTATGTGTGCCTTGGAGATTTGGGGAATACCTTTCTTTCCGCTTCGTACCTGCTTGAGGTACTTCTTGTAAGAGAGAAATTGAGTACCGAGATCGAGGTAATGCAGAAACGCATCGCGCTCGTAGCCTGCACTTACGAAACAAGCGTTGAGCCCGGGCATCAGTTTGCGCACTTTCGCCAGGTAGATGTTTCCTACGCTAAAGGCCGCAGACTGTTCTTCCTCCTGAAATTCCATCAACCGCTTGTCTTCGGTCAGTGCGATGGATATTTTCTTGGGGGTAGCGCTAATGAATACTTCGCTGGTCATTACTCCTTATTTTATAGTGAGCGAGTGAAGAGAACTCTCCACTCGCTTTACTCACTATTTTACTTGCTCTTGTGTCTGTTCTTACGCAGTCTCTTCTTACGCTTGTGAGTCGACATCTTGTGTCTCTTCTTCTTCTTTCCGCTTGGCATAACTTAATGTTTTTTATTAGTTAATAATCGTTTTTACGCTTTTCGGCTGCAAAGGTACGAATAAGTGAGCAAAAACGCAAATTTATTTGCAGTTTTTCGAACGAGAGTACCTTAGAACGTAGTTCAAAGTTAGAAAAACTATCTATTATCCATTATCAATTCTCAATTATTTGTAACTTTGTCCCTATGAACACCTCTGATTTCTCCCTTCGCCTGTTGGATTGGTACGCCCAGCATGGTCGCGAACTGCCTTGGCGACAGACGCGTGACCCCTATCGCATTTGGGTCAGCGAGATTATCTTGCAACAAACCCGTGTGGCACAGGGCTACGACTATTTTTTGCGTTTTATTCGTCGTTTTCCCAATGTAGAATCGCTGGCTGCGGCTTCCGAGGATCAGGTGCTGTCTCAGTGGCAGGGCCTTGGTTACTACAGCCGTGCCCGCAACCTGTATGCTGCGGCCCGTCAAGTGGTGGTGTTGGGTGGTTTCCCTACGGATTACGAGGGTATCCGCAGTCTGAAGGGGGTAGGGGACTATACGGCAGCCGCCATCGCCTCGCTAGCTTATGGCCTTCCCCATGCTGTGGTGGACGGTAATGTTTATCGTGTACTATCGCGCTATTTTGGCATCGACACCCCCATTGACTCTACAGCAGGTCGCAAACTCTTTGCCGCCTTGGCGCAGGAGATGTTGGTTCCCTCGCGTTCTGCCGACTACAACCAGGCCATTATGGATTTCGGAGCTCTCCAATGCACACCCCGTGTTCCCCAGTGTGCAGCGTGTCCCTTGGCTGACGGGTGTCAGGCTTTGGCCAACGGCAATGTCGATAAGTTGCCCTGCAAGGAACATTTCACGCGCGTGCGCGACCGCTTCTTTACCTATGTTTATGTGCGTTGTGGAGGAGAAACTCTGCTGCAGCGGCGTGGTGCAGGTGACATTTGGCAGGGGCTTTATCAGATGCCTCTGTTCGAAAGCACTCATCCCCTTTCGCCTCGCGAGGTCGAGGAAATGGTGGGGCACTTGGGACGGATGACTCGGCTCTGCAGCGACCATCGCCACCAGCTTACTCACCAGCGATTGCATGCCGACCTCTATCTGTTGGAAACTGACAATCGGCCCAGTATCGATGGTTCGTGGATACAAGAAACGGAGCTCGGTAGTTATGCCGTGCCCCGTCTTGTTCAGGAACTCCTCGCATTGTTAGGTGATAGGTGATAACCTATAAACTTCCCTTTAACTCCCTTTTACTTTTACTTTAAAAAATGTACTTCGTGATGAAATCCATCACTTCGTCTTTTATTTCCACGGGACAGTACTGCGGGTTGTTCAGTGTCGGACTGTGCACACCTATGGGATTTATCACCTTCTTCACATTGGGGCCCACCACAGGCGGCTGGCCGGCAGTCCATGGGTCGTCGTGGGAATAGTACAGCAGCAGCGGACAGGTGGTGTTCAGGAAGAAATTGTCCACAATGTCTTTGTACAGCGTACCATCGTATTTGTCCACCGTCCAGCGGTCCGCTTCCACTGATGACTGCAGCAGCACATCGGCGGGGTCGAAACTGGTGCCTTCCAACAGGTCCGAGAAATACTCGTAGCCGTTGTTATTGAAGCCTAATTCCAGGGCGCATTCCACGAAGTAGGAACGAAACGCTTCATCCTGGTTCCCATCGATTGTCTCGCGTACCCTTACCGCCAGCGAATCCTCGTTTGTCGCCAGCACCTCCAGTTCGTCCCTTCGTCCTCCAAGGGTTGGCGTGTACTGGAACACCTGGAAGAAGGTGTCAAACAGGTTAAAGACAAATTCCGAGAACTCCAGTTTCTTTTTGTTCTCTGCTTCCATTTGTTCACGGATGGTCTTGTACATACCTTCCTCGCCATCCTGCAGAACGTTGCGAATGGCCGTTTTCATCAGATTGCGCTCTTCCTCTGTACCCACCTCGTTGAATAAATACTCTCCGAATCGTTTGTCGTCGAGGCTCGTGGCGAAAGGCGAGCAGAAGGCCACTGCCATCTCCATGTCCTGTGGATAGTAATAGACGTAGTCTACGGCAGTCTCTCCGCTCTTGCTGGTGCCGGCACTCAGCCACTTGCCCTTGAAAATGGGCTTCAGCGTCTCGTAAATGGCATGCAGGTCGGCCGATGCCTGGGCCACGGTCTGGTATTTCCACTGCCCGTTGTCCTTGTTGAACGAATCCCCGTAGTTGCGATGCTCCACGCACACCACGTTGGCTTCCAGGTTAATGCCCAGGTCGCCTGCATCGCGTAGACTGCGCAGTTCGTATCCGCATGTCACCATGATGGTGGGTCGGTCGAATCCCCTGAACAGAATCCATATCTTCTGCAGGAACGCGTCGCCTGCCTCGTCGTCGTGGTTCAGGTCCTGCAGGAACAGCATGCTGTATTGTTCCTTGTAATCAAATTGGCCCATTTCCTTGGCTTCCATCGTCACCGTGTCCGGATTCTCCCGAATCAGGGTAATGTGGTCGATTTTCTGCAGCGCTTCCTTCAGTGTGGAATATACCGGTTCGGGTTGTTCCGGAACAATGGGAATCTCGTCGTTCTTACAAGAGTTCAACGACACCAGACCCCATATCATCAGGGCCGCTAACATCCATTGATACTTATTTCTTTTCATTGGTGGTTTTATGTTTTTCTTTGTTTGTGTCAATTCGCGTTTGTTACCTTTCTTACCTTAATTTGCCTGCTAAATTACAAAAAAAACGCTATTCCCCAAAGGAATAGCGCCCTTTTCTTACTCTTCTGCACTACGCAAGCACTTCGTGATTACTTGATCCTTTCATTTTATGTTTTTTACTGCTTAATGTCCGCGACTGTGGGATAAAGATGTAACGCTTTTCCAAAGCCGTAGTGGATGGCAACTTTTTGGTAGAGTTAATTGAAGAAGTTCCAGGAGACACCGAAGTGGAAGGTGCGCGGATCGATGGGATAGTGGGGCACCCAGAACATTCGGCCGCTGCCTGCGTTCAGATGGTTCATGGCCAGATAGAGGCGGCAGTGTTTGATATGGAGATTGACGTAGGCATTGACGATGGGATAATTACCAATCTTTACAAGGGGCTGGCTGGTGTCCTGAACAGCAAACTGCTGAATGGCAGGACTGTAATCGGGGGCGTAGTATTTGGTGAAGTAGCGTACATCGCCGCCCACTTCCACATTCAGCACCTTGGCGATGCGGAAATGTAGATATAGATTACTGTAGAGGGTGAGCTTGGGCAGGGGCAGCACAGTTGCGTTGCTGGTGGTTTGGTACGTTACGTCGTTGTCCCAATGGAAGGGACCAAAGGCCAGGTCTTGGCAGAGGCGGACGGAGAACACCTGAATGTTGCCACCATGCTGGCGTGCGACTACATCGTGGCTGTAGTCGGTAGGCAGTATGCTGGTAGGGTCGCTACCGGTGTAGGTGTTCTGCATGGCGTAGTAGGTGTAGTTCTTTACGTTCTCGAGTCCCACTGTCAGGTTGGTGCCAATGCGGGGCAGCCGCAGGGAACCCTCGATACGTGTCTTGAATTCCTTTGAGAAGTTCGGATTGTCCCACCAGAGAAACTGGCTGTGGTATTTATAGAAATAGATGTTGGGAGCAAGGTCCTTGACAAAGGCGTGTGCCTCGATTTCCAAGGTGTCGCGTTTGCCCAACTTAAGGTCGAGGTCAGCAATACCGTCAACTTCGAATTCGCCAACATCGGCACCTGCTACGGAAATCTCGCCATTCACGTTGTAGTGAATGAGTTTGCCCTGTGTGCGGTTAATCTCACCTCCGACGTATAAATTATGTTCGGTATAGCGTGTGTTGCCTACGATACCTGCAGCATCGAGCGAGGGGAGGGTGTAGGTTTCCAGTTTATGGGTGGCGAAGAGGGCAATGCCCATCTGGGCCCATTTGTTGAAACCTTCGCGCATGGCCAGTGCAACGGTGTTCCGCACGATGAGGTCCTTTGTAACGTCTGTTACACTGGTCAGATCGCCATAGTACAGATTGGTATAGTACGACGATGGTGTGTTATACGAGTAATAAGTGTGGCGCAGGTTTTCGATGTTCAGAGTGTGTATGATGCTGGATACGGGCACGAATTCCGTGGGGATGATTTGTTCCGCAGTCCATTTCGTGCGTAATGAATCCAGCAGTAACGTGCGTCTGAGCGTGTCGGCCTTTGCCAATTCGCGCAGACTGTCGGACAGTTGCATCAGCAATTCCGTATCGTTTGGCATCTTGGGCTTCAGACTGTCGGCAATCTCTATCTCTCGATGGAATCCAAGATTGTAGCGGTGGGTCAAGAAGGCATTCTGGTTCTGGTTGCGATTCCACGTTTCTGTGAGCAGCGTGGGAATGTCCTTCGAGCCATAGCGGCGGGGGAAACTCTGAGGATTGCGGATGTAGGCGTCATTCTCGATGCCTCCATTCTCTGCCATCTTGAAATGGTTGAGGTTAACGTAGGCATGTAGATTGTATCGGTCGCCCAGATAGTATCCGAAGAGTGTTCCGCCGAACTGGCTGTTGGCTTGCGAGTTATAGTACCCTCGACCATAGAGATAGTCGAACTTCATGCCTATACCCGATACCTTGTTGATGTTTGAGGCAAAATAAGCACGCACACGTTCCTGCCCGTTCTGCTTGTTGCCTACACTATGGTAAGCCAGGTTGGTAAGCGGGCTGAGTGTGTTGGAGAAACGGAAGTCCTGAATGCCACCGATGAAGAAACTGAAGGGGTTCAGGAACTGAATCAGGCTGACATCAGAGCGATGCATATATATTCGGCTCAATCGGGGTGAACCCAGATTGCCCAAGATGCTGTATTCGCCGTTGTAGCCTGTTGTCTCGTTGAAGTATTGGAACATGTGGACGGCTGTGTCCAGATTCTCGGCCTCGATGATGTTTCCCAGTCGTTCGTCGACAGTCCATTGGTGCACACCGATGGGAACATCCTCGAGTTTATTCTCCGTGGTGTCGCGTCCCCAGCTGGTTCGTTTGTCCTTGTTCTTGTTATACGATGAGTATCCGTCGTTGTCCGTTTGCGAATAGTCCTGAGCCCTGACCTCGATGAGGCAGAGCACAAGCATGAGCAACAGGACTAATCGTCGGTTCATTCTAATTCGTTTAACGTTCCTTAGTAATGACTTCGTGTCCGCGGCGCAGTGCCTCCTCGTTCTGGGGAATCAGATGATGGTGGCGCTGGGGCAGCGTCTTGTGCAGAGCCTTCAGCACCTCTTTGGTTCCCACAATGGGGCAAACCTCCAACAATCCGCCCAACACAATCATGTTGAAACTCTTGACATTCGACATTTCGGCGGCTGCATCCATTGCGTTGATGCAATATACACTGATGTCGGTGCGCTGGGGTGGCGTACTGATGCCATAGGGGTCATAGATAAGTATACCGCCTGGTTTGATTTTCTCTTCGAACTTGTCCAACGAGGGCTGATTCAACACCACAGCCACATCGTATGAACTGAGGATGGGGGAGGAGATAGGCTCATCACTAACAATAACGGTTACGTTGGCTGTTC
The DNA here is from genome assembly GCA_017617235.1 of Bacteroidaceae bacterium. Classification (GTDB taxonomy): domain Bacteria; phylum Bacteroidota; class Bacteroidia; order Bacteroidales; family Bacteroidaceae; genus Physcousia. The sequence continues at coordinate 8,732 of JAFZWQ010000048.1, forward strand.
CGCCACGCTGTTCAGGCCCATAGGCGGGCATCCACGTTACTTCCTTCCCCTCGAATAATCCTGCATATGCCAGAATTTTACCCATTGAGAGCACGCCCTGGCCTCCAAAACCTGCTATAATGATTTCGCTTTTCATTTATCAATTTTCTAATCGACTTTGTCGCTTGATTCATTCAAGAATTATCAAATTTCAATTACTGCCCTTGTCTTTCAAGTCGCCAAGTTTGTAGAAGGGGAACATATGATCCTCCATCCATTGGTTGGCGGCCTCGGGCGTCATCTTCCAGCCAGAGGAACAGGTGGCCACGAATTCCACCAGACAGCTGCCCTTGCCCTGCATAGAATACTCGAAGGCCTTGCGCAACGCAGCTTTGGCACGACGGATGTGTGCCACATTGTGTACAGCCTGTCGGGTAACGTAACATGTTCCTTCCAGTGTGGCGGCAATCTCCGTCATCTTCAGGGGGTATCCGTGTAGGTCGGCCTGGCGGCCATAGGGGCATGTAACGGTTTTCATGCCCATCAGTGTGGTGGGAGCCATCTGTCCGCCCGTCATACCATAGATGGCATTGTTGACGAATATGATGGTGATATTGTCGCCACGATTCAGGGAATGTATGGTTTCGGCCGTACCGATACAGGCCAAATCACCATCGCCTTGATAGGTAAAGACCAGATTCTCGGGCCACAGGCGCTTGGTAGCACAGGCTATGGCTGGTGCACGTCCGTGGGCAGCTTCTATCCAGTCTATGTCGATATAGCTGTACGCAAACACGGCACAGCCCACGGGGGAAATACCAACGGCATTATCCTCCATTCCCATTTCCTCGATAACCTCTGCAATGAGTTTGTGCACCACACTGTGACTGCAACCAGGGCAGTAGTGCATATGCTTGTCGTTGAGCAGGTTGGGCTTCTTGTATACGAGGTTCTCGGGTTGTATGATTTCTTGGTTCGTCATTTCTTATTAGAACATTAGTCGGATGAATAATTCTACAATTTTCAGCAACATGCCGATGGCGATGATAAACATGCCATACAGATGTTTCTCTGGATACATGAAGTAGACGAAGAGTCCCACACAGGCTATCACGAGGAACAATACGTTCAGCACCTTGCGCAATCCGTCGGTGTTCGTCTTTCCGCCACGTTTGCCACGTATGCGCTCCAGTTCTTTCTGTTGCTCGGCAAGCATTTGATTCGCATCTTCCATTTCTGTAGAATATAGGGTTATCGATTGATGATTTTCTCCTTCAGTGCTGTCACGATTTCATCAGGACCAGGCACCATACCGCCCATGCGGCCGTAGTGCTCAACGGGAACGCGACCTTCTACAGCTAAGCGGATGTCCTCGATCATCTGGCCAGCATTGATTTCCACACTGAGGATCCCCTTTACCTGATGACTCAGACGGGCAATCTCATCTGCGGGATAGGGCCACAGGGTGATGGGGCGCAACATTCCAACCCGAATTCCTTCGGCACGGCATAACTCAATAGCCTTCTGGGCGATGCGGGCGGCTGAGCCAAAGGCAACTATCAGGTATTCGGCATCGTCGGTCTTGTATTCTTCGAAGCGAACCTCCTTCTCGCGTATCTCCTTGTATTTGGCTTGAAGATGTAGGTTGTGTTTCTCCATCTCCTTGGGTTCCAGTTCGAGCGAAGTTACAATACTCTTTCCCTTCTGACGTTTTCCAATGGCTGCCCAAGGACATTCCTGACGGATTTCCTCGTTAGTGCGACGAGGTTTGAAAGGTGGAAGAACCACTTTTTCCATCATCTGGCCGATAACACCATCGCTCAGCATCAGAACAGGGTTGCGATAGCGGAAGGCCAGCGTGAAGGCCAGATCTACGAAATCGGCCATCTCCTGTACACTGGCCGGAGCCAATACGATGACATTGTAGTCGCCATTACCACCACCGCGTGTACTTTGGAAATAGTCGCCCTGACTGGGTTGAATAGTTCCCAAACCAGGGCCGCCACGCTGTACATTGACAATCAGACCTGGCAACTCGGCACCTGCCATATAGGTGATGCCCTCCTGCATCAGTGCCACACCTGGGCTCGACGAAGACACCATCACACGCTTTCCTACAGCACCTCCGCCGTAAAGCATGTTAATGGCGGATACCTCACTCTCAGCCTGGACGACTATCATGCCGGTTGTTTTCCAAGGTTCTTCCTTAGCCAGCGTCTCCAGGACTTCACTCTGAGGGGTAATGGGATAGCCGAAATATCCGTCGCATCCACAGCGGATGGCGGCATGGGCAATGGCCTCGTTACCCTTCATTAACAGTATTTCATTGTTTTCCTCCATCTTTTTACCTTTTGCGATAAACCGTTATACAGCCGTCTGGGCAAACTTGAGCACAGCAGGTACAGCCCGTGCACATGCCTTCCACGACTTGTTCGGCATAGGCGTAACCACGTTTGTTTACGGTTTTCTGGGTTAATCTAATAATGTTCAGAGGACAGGCTACGGCGCACAGGTTACATCCCTTGCACCTTTCTTTATCTACTACGATAGCTCCTCTCATAATCTTTTTCCTTAAAAACTTCCTATATTATGGGTTAAACATTTCCTTGCAATAGTAATTCAGGATGTTGTCGAGCATCTCTTTCGCTCGAACTGCAGGCGACGTGGGGTCGAGTTCTATGGCATGATTATAGCATTCAAGAGCATGCTGCCAATCGCTCTGCTTGCGATAGGCATTTCCCTTTTGGTAATAATCCTCGGCCTTTGTCCTGCGTTCTGTATCCGTCATTCCTCTACTACCGTTTTACGCTTGGGTTTTACGGGCTCCACTTTCTTGGGCTCTTCCACCTCGAAAGTATCCATTGCGGTGTCGAATAATTCCTCCATGCGGTCAACGGTCTTACGGCGGAACTTGCCGCTGATGGGGTAGAGCTTGGTCTGCTTCTTGTTCAGGGCCTCTTTGTCGCTAATCCACTCTTCTGCCTTGAAGATTTCCCCATTGTTGGTCTCCATATCCTCGTTGTAGTAATAAGAGATGTGGTCGACGGTCATGGTGATGTGCTGACCTGTTACACTCACCTTGATTTGATAACGGAAACGCGCACGGTCCAGATTGAAGACTTTCTTGGTAAACACTAGCCATTCGCAGACACGAGCCGTAATATCGTTCGACCCTTCTTCTTCCATCATGCGGGCATAATTGCCTGGGGCTGGGATGGAATTTTCCACCAGCTTGTTTACGAAATCGTTCATCACGTCGCGAAGTTCGGCTTCTGTTTTGCCAGGAACGGAGAACGATTTTGAGAATGTAACCATTCCGTTAACCTCAGGTACTGCACCCTTCAGGTATTTCGAGTCGTCTTTCTTCTCTTTTGCGGTTGCGCCAATAGCGGCAATCAGCATCATGCAAAGCAATAACTTTTTCATATTTATCTTAACTTTGAACTTTCAACTCTGAACTTCCAATCATTCATATCGTAGAGCCTCGATGGGATCCATTGTGGCAGCCTTGTGGGCAGGAATGTATCCAAACAGCAGGCCGATAAGGGCACAAACTCCGAAACTTACCAGTACACTCCACAGGGGCACTGTAGCCGGAAATCCTATCATTTGGGCCAGTCCGCTGAGTAGATAACCCAGACCGACACCAATGACACCGCCCGATAAACTAATCATGATACTTTCCAAAAGGAACTGACGACTGATGTCTATGCCTCGTGCTCCGACGGACATGCGCAGGCCTATTTCCTTGGTACGCTCCGTTACGGAAACCAGCATAATGTTCATGATGCCTATACCTGCAACTAGCAGCGAGAATGCGGCAGCCACTACCAGAACGGTCTGCAGGGTGGTCATGGTGCTGGACATTGTTTCCATCATCTCTTGTTGCGAACGGATGGTAAAGTCATCGTCTCCTCCTTCTTTTATCTTATGGGTGCGACGCAAGATGGTTGTCAGTTCCTCGATGGCATCATCGCTAAGTTCTTCCTTTACGGCACTCACGTTGATGTTGCTGAAGAAAGTCTGTGCCGCTATGCGCTTCATGACGGTGGTATATGGGGCAATCATCACATTGTCCTGGTCCATTCCCCACGAGTTGTAGCCTTTCGACTTCAGGATTCCCACGATGCGGAAGGGGATGCTCTTGAAACGTATGGTCTTGCCCACAGCATCGTAGTTCTTGTCGCCAAACAACTCCTCGACGATAGTTGTACCCACTACGCATACTTTCGAACTTTTCTTGATGTCCTCCTCCGTGAAGCAGTCGCCGTCTTTTATTTCCCACAGTTTGATGCTCAGGTACTCCGTACTTTCGCCATAGACGGTGGTGTTGGTGTTCTTGGCACCATAGATAACCTGTCCGCTGGCTGTTACCTCAGGACTGATGTGGGTAATCAGTTTTGCTTCGTTCTGGATGGCTTCGACATCTGCCATCTTCAACGTTTGCATTGCCGATGGGTCGAGGCGCACACCACCACGCATATCGCCGCCCGGGCGGATATTAATCAGGTTGGTGCCCATCTTTGATAGCTCCTTGCGGATGCTGTCCTTCGAACCCTGTCCGATGGCCATCATGGTGATGACGGCAGCCACACCAATGATGATACCCAGTGTGGAAAGCAGGGTCCTGGATTTATTGCTCATGATGGCCGTTATGGCCACTTTCAGTAGGTTCGCAAAATTCATAATCAATCTTCTTGTTTGGGCAGAGCGGCCAGCGCATCTGCAGCAGAGAGTATGTTGTGATTCTCCACGTCCTCACGTATCTTTCCGTCGCGCAGCACGATGTTGCGACTGCTGTATTGGGCTATCTCTGGATTATGGGTAACGAAGATAATGGTGCGCCCCTGGCGGTGCAACTCTTGGAAGAGTACCAGAATCTCGAAACTGGTGCGCGTGTCCAGGTTACCTGTTGCCTCATCGGCCAGGATGACGGCAGGGTTGTTGACCAAAGCACGGGCAATGGCCACACGTTGCATCTGTCCGCCCGACATCTGGTTCGACTTGTGCTCCAGACGGTCGCCCAGTCCCACAGCCTTCAGCGCTTCAATGGCTGCCTCGCGACGTTGTTTGGCAGAATAGGCGCTGTTGTACATCAGGGGCAATTCCACATTCTCCACAGCTGTGGTTTTGGCCAGCAGGTTATAGTTCTGAAAAATGAAGCCGATTTTGCGGTTGCGCAATACGGCACGTTCGCGACGACGCATCTTTTTTACGGGCACACCATCCAGAATGTATTCGCCCGAAGTGGGAGTGTCCAGACAGCCCAGTTGGTTCAGCAGGGTCGACTTACCAGAGCCGGATGTTCCCATGATGGTCACAAACTCACCTTCATATATTTTGAAGCTTACGCCACGCAAGGCCTTTACGACCTCGCTTCCTACGTGGAATTCGCGACGTACGTTCTGCAGTTCGATGACGATTTTCCTTTCTTCAGCCATTCCCTTAGACGTTAAACTTTACTTCTTGCTTTTATCGTTGTTTCTGTTCTTGGGACGAGGCATGAATGGGTTGCTGTTGGCCAGCTCGGGTTCTTCGTCCATCATCCCGTTCTGCACATCGGTCAGCACTTCCGTACCAGCCGAAATTCCACTGACGATTTGTGTCAGCGTGCCGTTGGTCATACCTGTTTCTACTGCGATAGCTTTCAGGCTTGGACCTTCCTTTACCCACAACTTCTGCTTGGCTTCCACGTCGGTAATGGTTTCACCCTCGTTCAGCATGGCCTCGCTGGGTTTGAAACGCAGCGCTTTGGCAGTAACAGCCAGTACGTCTCTAACTTCCATTGTGAAAATGGTGACGTTTGCCGTCAGGCCGGGCTTCAGCTTCAAATCTTGGTTAGGTGCGCTGATGACTACCTGATACGTTACCACGTTACTTTCTGTGGTTGCTTGCTGGCGCACCTGGGTAACACTTCCCTCGAACGTGTCGTTGGGATAGGCGTCAACGGTGAATGCTACGCGCTGTCCTTCCTTGACTTCGCCTATGTCGGCTTCGTCAACATCTGCAATTACTCGCATGTCTGTCAGGTCCTTGGCAATCTTGAACAGGGTGGGGGTGTTGAAGCTCGAAGCCACCGTCTGTCCTTCTTCCACTTCCTTCGACAGTACCACACCGTCGATGGGCGAGGTGATGGTGGCATATCCCAGGTCTGTCTGTGCACGCTTCACACTTTCCTGTTGCTGGGCAACGGTCTGCTGGGCTCGTACATAGGACAGTCGTGCCTGCTCGAAATCGTTTGCCGAAATTAGTCCCTGGTCGTACAGCGCCTTGTAGCGTTCGTAGTTGGTCTTTTGGTAATCCAAATCGCTTTGTGCGCTCTTCAGGTTTGCCTGTGCGCTGGCCAGTGTCGAGAGCAGGTTCGTGCGGTCCAGCTCTGCAATAACCTGTCCGGCTTTCACAACGCTGTTGTAATCAACGTAGAGTTTACTTACGATACCGCTGACCTGTGTACCTACATCGACGCTGGTAACAGGTTCAATAGTACCTGTAGCCGTTACACTGGTGGTGATGTCCTGTTTTTCCACCATTGCGGTAGAGTAGGTGTATTCCACCTTTTTCTTACAGCCCACACAGAGGATGCCGAGAAGGCAGAGAACACAAAGATTCTTCATTAGTTTCATATCTTTAAATTTTCAAATTTTACAGGTTTATGTTCTCCCCGCTATAGAATTTCAGCAGTTGCATGTTCAGCAGGGTAGTATATTTACTTTGCAGCTCGTCTTGCTTTGCACTCACCAGGTTATCGTGTCCTTGACGCAGCTCCACGATGTTCTTCAGTCCGTTCTTGAATTGAGCATCCAGAAGTTCGTAGCTGGTTTGTGCGCTCTGCACCTTTGTGCGAGCCGACAGGTAGCGCTGCTGGTTACTGTTGGCATTCAGCCAGTAATTTTCGATGGTGCTGGCCAGTGTATTCTTCTTGTCCTGCAGGTCGAGTTGACTGTTCACCTTCTGCAGTTTTGCTTTTTCCAGCGAACTTTTGTTTCTGCGGTTGTCGAAGATGGGAACGCTCAGGTTTACGCCAGCGCTCATGTTCAGGTTCGTCTTCATCTGTTTGCCGAAGTTGTCGTTGCTTGCACTATAGTGACTGTCACCGGCGCTGGCGCTGAGGCCTATGGTGGGATAGTATCCGCGCTTGGCAATGTCTATGTTCATGTCGGCGGCATCTATGCTCAATTCTGCGCTGCGAATCTCAGGACGCGACTTCAGAGCCTGTTCGTAAATGCTTTGTGCCGATGGGATGGGTACCAGCACCTGTTCATCGCTGGGTGCCGTTCCTGTTACGTCGAAGGGAGTGTCGAGAGGCAATTCCAGCAGGCTTTTCAGCTGTCGCTTGAAGTTCAGTACCTGTGTCTCGCTGTTCACGATGTCGTATTCGGCACTGCGCCATTGTGCTTCCAACTGGGCAACGTCGGCTTTCGACATTTGTCCGTGTTTCAGCATCTGCTGTCCACGTTCATATTGGCTCTTGGCTGTCTCTGCCAGTTGTTCGTTGACTTTTTTGGCTTCTGCACTATACATAATCTGCACATACAGTTGGGCAATCTGTTCCTGAATGGAAAGCTCGCTTTGCTGTGTGCTCAGTTCCGTAATTTGGTTCTGCAGTTCCTGTGCCTTGATGTTCTTGTGGTTGATGCCTCCGTTCCAAACCGTCCAATTGGCATTCAGACCATAGGAACCCTGTTCTGTGAATTTGTTCGAGGTCATCGTTACCTGGTCGCCATGCACCATTGCTGTGCTTTGCTGGAACGGACGTACTCCTACGCTTTCGTTGCCCGAGAAGCTCAGGCTGGGGAAAAGAGCTCCCTTGTTTTGCCACAAGGTAATTTTTCCCTCTTCTTCGCTGATGCGACTTTTCTGGATTTGGATGTTGTTCTCTCGTGCGTGTTCCAGGCAGCGGTTCAGTGTCCATTGCTCTTGTGCCTTTGTCGGAGCAAAGACCGTAAAACAGGTCGCTGCGAACAGCATAATGGTTTGTTTCCTCATTGTTACGTACATTTTTAATGTATCGATTTTCTTTTTGCGCGGCAAAGGTACGAATAAGTGAGCGATTTACCAAATTTATTTGAGTAAATCAGAGCGAAAGTATCTTAGAACGCAGTTCAAAGGTACGAATAAGTGAGCGATTTACCAAAATTTCATCTTTCTTTTAACAATGGTTAAGGATAAAAGCATTATCTTTGCGACTGAAAATTGTAAAAAATAACGGATATGTTTTCAGGAATCGTAGAAAGCACGGCCCGTGTGGTGGCCATAGAAAAGGAGTTGGACAACCTGCATTTTACTTTGACTTGTCCTTTTGTCAGTGAGTTAAAAATCGACCAAAGTGTTTCTCATAATGGAGTGTGTCTCACAGTAGTACGACTTACTGATGAAACTTATACTGTAACTGCTATGCGTGAGACTTTGGAGCGCAGTAATCTGGGTCTGCTGAAGGTGGGCGATGAGGTGAATGTGGAACGTTCGATGATGATGAACGGACGTCTCGACGGACATATTGTACAGGGACATGTTGACACCACTGCTCGTTGCGTCAGTGTCGAGGATCAGCAGGGTAGCTTTGTTTTCCGCTTCCGTTACGACGTTTCGCGCGATATGGCCCGTCGTGGGTATGTCACGGTAGATAAGGGTAGTGTGACGGTAAATGGTGTCAGTCTGACCGTATGTCGACCTACCAGCGATGAGTTCGAAGTCTGCATTATTCCTTATACCTACGAGAATACCAACTTCCACAATATCCAGGTGGGGAGCGTGGTGAATCTCGAGTTTGACATCATTGGTAAGTATCTTAGCCGCATGATGGAATATGTTTCATGAGGTCTGTAAGCTTTATGAGCCTAATAAGCCCTATGAGACATATAAGGCCAACGAACCCTATCCGCGCTGTCATTTTTGATTTGGACGGAACGTTGACTGATACGTTGCAGGACCTTTGCGACAGCACCAACTATGCCCTTCGTCAAATGGGTTGGCCGGAAAGGTCGCTGGCGGAGGTCCGTTGCTTCGTCGGCAATGGTGTTAGAAAGCTTATAGAACGCGCTGTTCCTGAGTGTATTAACAATAGAGACTTCGAGCAATGCTTTAGTATATTTCAAACGTATTATCTTGAACATTGTCAGGACACAACTTGCCTCTATGAAGGTGTTGCCGAAATGCTTTGCGACGTACATTCCCAAGGTTACAAGACCGCTATCGTAAGCAACAAGCTGCAGGCAGGTGTGGATGAACTTTACCACACCTATTTCCGCGATGTGGTGGATGTCGCCATTGGAGAACGCGAGGGCGTTCGTCGCAAACCTGCTCCCGATATGGTGCGTTTGGCCCTGCGCGAGTTGGGCGTGAATAAGGATGAGGCCGTGTATGTTGGCGACAGCGAGGTGGATGTGGAGACGGCCCGTATTTCGGGTCTGCCCTGCATCAGTGTGCTGTGGGGATTTCGCGACAGAGAGCAGCTCGTCGAGGCTGGCGCTACTACATTCATCCATCATCCGCGCGAACTTTTGGAGTTTTTAGGTAAATGATTTTGCCACATCGTCAGAATTTAATAAATTTGCGTGCAATATATCAAAATCAGTAACTCGTAATTCGAAAAACGTTAAATCATAAAATCATAATAATGTATAGAACAAAGACCTGTGGCGAGCTTCGGCTGGCCAATGTAGGAGAGAGCGTAACCCTGAGTGGATGGGTGCAGCGTACACGCAAGATGGGCGGCATGACTTTTGTCGACCTGCGCGACCGTTATGGCATCACCCAGTTAGTATTCGATGAACAGACCGATGCCGCCTTGTGCGATCGTGCCAACAAGATGGGCCGCGAGTGGGTCATCCAGATTGTGGGCGATGTGAACGAACGTCACAGCAAGAATGCCAACCTGCCTACGGGCGACATTGAGATTATCGTTCGCCAGCTGAACGTATTGAACGAGGCACAGACACCTCCATTCACCATCGAGGAACAGAGTGACGGCGGCGATGATTTACGCATGAAGTATCGATATTTGGACCTTCGTCGTCCCTGTGTCCGCAAGAATCTGGAACTGCGCCATAAGTTCGCCTTCGAGGTACGTCGCTATCTCGACGAGCAGGGCTTCCTCGAAATTGAGACCCCTGTGCTGGTGAACTCCACCCCCGAAGGTGCTCGCGACTTCGTGGTTCCCTCGCGCATGAATCCGGGTCAATTCTACGCCCTGCCGCAGAGCCCCCAGACGCTGAAGCAGCTCCTTATGGTGGCTGGCATGGACCGTTACTTCCAGATTGTGAAGTGCTTCCGCGACGAAGACCTGCGTGCCGACCGTCAGCCCGAGTTTACCCAGATAGACTGTGAAATGTCGTTCATCGAACAGGAAGACATCCTGCAAATGTTCGAGGGTATGAGCCGTCATCTTTTCAAGAGCATCTTGGGCATCGACATTCCCACACTGCCTCGCATGACGTGGGCCGATGCTATGAAATACTACGGCTCCGACAAACCCGATACTCGATTCGACATGAAGTTTGTGGAACTGATGGACGTACTGAAGGGAACAGGCGAGTTTGGCGTATTCAACGAGGCCGAATACATTGGTGGTATCTGTTGCGAGGGACAGGCTGTCTATACCCGCAAGCAACTCGACCAGCTTACAGACTTTGTACGTCGTCCGCAGATTGGCGCCAAGGGCCTTGTGTATGCAAGAGTAGGCGAGGATGGAGTGCTGAAGTCCAGTGTCGATAAGTTCTACAGCCCTGAGGTACTCGAGAACCTGAAGCAGGCCATGAACGCCAAACCTGGCGACCTCATCCTCATCATCTCTGGTCCAGATACCTTGAAGGCTCGCAAACAGTTGTGCGAACTGCGTCTGGAGATGGGTAGCCGCATGGGTCTGCGTCCCAAGGACAAGTTCTCTTGCTTGTGGGTCATCGACTTCCCCATGTACGAGTGGAGCGACGAGGAGCAGCGCCTCATGGCTATGCACCATCCCTTCACATCGCCCAAGCCTGAGGATATTCCCCTCTTGGATACTGACCCAGCCAGCGTGCGTGCCAATGCCTACGATATGGTCATCAATGGTGTTGAGGTAGGTGGCGGTAGCATCCGTATCCACGATGCCAAACTGCAGCAGAAGATATTCGAGATTCTGGGCTTTACCCCTGAACAGGCCCAGCAGAAGTTTGGCTTCCTGATGAATGCCTTCAAGTACGGAGCACCCCCTCATGGCGGTCTGGCCTATGGTCTCGACCGCTTCGTCAGCCTCTTTGCACAGCTCGACAGCATCCGCGATTGTATCGCTTTCCCCAAGAACAATTCGGGTCGCGACGTTATGCTCGATGCTCCAGGTCCCATCGACCAGAGTCAGCTCGACGAACTCGCCTTGGCCATCGACCTGCCTAAAGAATGAAAACCAGACACTTCCTCCTGTTCCTGTGCGTATGCTGTTCCCTGAGCACCTTTGCCTGGAAACGCGAAACCATCTGGCCGAAGGGTAAGATGCCCGATGCACAGGCTCACCAGATAGCTGCCATGACGGACGAAGCCGGCCAGAAGGACTTCAAGGCCGACAAACATCGCATAGCCTATCTGGAATGGTTCGATGCCCCTGCTGCCGATGTCAAGAAAAACGGCTGCATGATTCTTATCTCTGGTGGCAGCTATCAGTGCTGCTGCGATGTAAGCCTCATTAAACAATGGCGCGAACGGTTCACCCAGCTGGGTTTCCAGTGCGTGAATTTCGTCTATCGCACCCCTCGTCCCACGGGCCTGCCCATTTGGCAGACGGCTTGGGAGGATGGACAGCGTGCTGTGCGTATGGTGCGTAGCGAAGCCCGTAAACGTGGCTTCGACCCTGAACGCATTGGCGTCATCTCCATGTCTGCCGGCTCACATCTGGCTCTGCTGCTGGCTACCAGTTCGCAGACGCCAGCCTATGCGCCTGTCGATAAATTGGATACCGTTCCCTGTCACATCAACTGGGCCCTGGTGAATGCCCCTGCTTATGCCACTACGGATGGCGAGACGGGCACACCAGCCTTGCGTCAGGGTTATGGCGTCGATGTGCGCCTGTCGGATGTCTTCAAGTTCGACGAGAAGACCTGTCCCATCAGCCTGCATCATGGTGGCAACGACCCCTACACCCCCAACGGCTCCACGTTGGTCTATCGCGAATTGCGTAAGCGCAAGGTGCCAGCCGAACTGCATCTGTATCCTGGCAAGGGACATGGCGCCTTTGGACTGGAACGTGGCATCGAGTTCATGACGCAGATGGGCTTCATGGGCTCGCTTCAGCCTGAGGAGGAAATCATGAAGCGCTATGCCGGCGACGATGCCCGTCGCGAGAAGGTTACGGAGGATGTATGGCCTGAAGGTCGTATGCCGGATGCTCAGGACCACCAGTGCAAACCCTATATCGAATGGCATTTCCCCAAGGAACTGAAGACCAAGGCCATCCAGATTATATATTCTGGCGGCAGCTATAATGGCAACGGTCCCGATGGCTTCGAGGTGGCTCCTGCCCGTCGTTATCTGAACGAGCGTGGCATGACGGTTGTCACCATGCGCTATCGCACCCCTCGGCCCAAGAATCTGGCCAAGCACACTACTGCCTGGCAGGACCTTCAGCGTGCCATCCGCATCGTGCGCAGCAAGGCCGAATCGTTGGGTCTCGACCCCAATCAGATTGGCATCATGGGCAGCTCGGCAGGCGGACACCTTACGTTGATGGGTGTCACCTCGTCACTGCACCAGTCTTATCTGCCTATCGACGATATCGATAAACAGCCCTGTAACGTGCAGTGGGGAATAGGTATCTATCCAGCCTATGCGCTGACGGATGGAGCTAGCGACCCCAACACGCAGAACGGAACGCCGGACGATGCTGTGCTGGTGCCCGATTTCAGTTTCGACCTGAAGACTGCCCCCATGCTGTTTGTGCATGGCGATGCCGATGTCTATGCCTCCATGGGTTCTGTGAAGACGTGGGAGAAGATGCGCAGCATGGGCATCCAGAGCGAACTCCACACGCTGGCCACACGCAATCATTGCTTCCAGCGCACAGCTTCCCCTGGCACAGGCAGTTACACCTGGCTCGAACGCATCGGCGACTTCCTGAACTACATTCTGAAATAACCCTTCTGAATGAAAAAAATCCTCGTTATTTTAGCCTCTCTTCTGGCCGTAACAGCACATGGACAGAACGATTGGGAGAATCCACATGTATTGGGTATCAACAAACTGCCGTATCACGCCACGTTGCAACTGCCTTCGAAATGGAAGGAGTGCAAGGAGATTGTGAGTCTCGACGGACAATGGAAGTTTCATTGGAGTAAAGACCCCGACTCGCGCCCTGCCGATTTCTATCGTGAGGACTATGACGTGAGCGGGTGGGATGACATCAAGGTGCCTGGCAACTGGCAGTTGCAGGGTTTCGGCAAACCTATTTATACCAATATGACATACCCCTTCCATCGCGACCGTCCCAACGTGATGGGCGAGCCTGCGAAGGACTGGTATGCTTACGACCACCGCAATCCTGTGGGCTCGTATGTGACGTTTGTCGATGTCACCAAGGAGATGCTCTCGAAGAACCTGATTCTGCACTTTGGTGGCGTCCATTCTGCGATGTATGTCTGGGTGAATGGTCAGAAGGTGGGCTACAGTCAGAACTCGATGTCGCCCGCTGAGTTTGACGTGACGAAATACGTCCGCGAAGGCAAGAATAAGCTCGCTGTCGAGGTGTATCGATGGAGCGATGGTAGTTATCTGGAAGATCAGGACATGTGGCGACTCAGCGGAATCTTCCGCGAGGTGCAGCTCTGGGTGCGTCCCTTGGTGCATATCGCCGACTATAAGGTAGAGGCCATCCCCGATAAGGACTTTTCAAAGTTCACTGTCAAGGCCAGGATTTCGGTCTGCAATACAGGCAAGAAGACTGCCAAGGACGTGCTGACTCAACTAGAGATTGCTTGTCCAGAACTTCATGGCGTCAATGTCAACCCTCACCATCGTAATGTCACCAACTGCCGTATTCCCAAGCTTCGTGCAGGCGATACAACGACCGTTGAACTCAGTTTCCACTACGACAGTGCACCATATCTATGGTCATCTGAAAAGCCCTGGCTCTATCCCTATACCGTCAAACTACTTGGCAAGAAGGACACCAAGAACGATGAGCACTTCGAGAATCACCTGGGCGTGAAGCGCGTGGAGTGTGTGGGCGAGGTCTTCAAAATCAACGGAAAGAACGTGAAACTGCGTGGTGTGAACCGTCACGACCACCATCCCGTGACGGGTCGCTACGTGGATGATGCCACCTACGAAAAGGACATCGCGCTGATGAAGCAGGCCAACATCAACTTCCTGCGCACCTCGCACTATCCCGACCGCGAATACCTCTATGAGCTCTGCGACCGTTGGGGTATCTATGTGATGGACGAGGCCAATCAGGAATCGCACGGCTATGGTTATGCTAACAAGGTGATGGGCGAAGACCCTGAATGGAAGGAGGCCCATGTGGACCGTGCTGTCAGTCTGGTGCAGCGCGACAAGAACCACCCCAGCGTCATCTTCTGGAGCCTCGGCAACGAGGGTGGGGTAGGTCCTAACCTTAAGGCTATGCGCGAGGCCGTTGTGGCTCTCGACTCCATCGCCTTACCCTTCTGCGACACAGACCGCAGTCAGAGCGACATCTATGACGATGGTTATCTGACACCTGAGAAATTAAGGACAGAGGCTCAGAAGGTTTCCGACCGCCCCTTCATGATGCGCGAATATGCTCATGCGATGGGTAACTCGATGGGTAACTTCCAGGAATATTGGGACGTGATCTATGCCGACTCCAGCATTTGCGGTGCGGCCATCTGGGACTGGGTGGACCAGGGACTTCGTCCAGTTGAAAGTTCAAAGTTGAAAGTTCAAAGTTCGGATTACCTTTACGGTGGCGACTTTGGCGATAAGCCCAACGACGGAGCGTTCTGCATCAATGGTCTGATTGCGCCCGACCGCACGCCTCATCCGCATTATTACGAGGTGCAGCATGTCTATCAGCCTCTGCAGTTCGTCAGAGAAGCTGATGGACGTATTCGCATCATCAACCACGACAGCTTCACGGAGCCCAGCGAGTACGACATCACCTACGACACCGTCGCCATCGATGGCGAACGTCTGCTGAACGTCTCTGCTCGTTTTCGTGAGGATAAGCCCTGGGCAAAGAAAGGTTTTGCTGTGGCCAGCGAGCAATTTGTGCTCCAGCCCTACGCATTCCCTCAGCCATCATCCCTCAGCCGTCAGACATCAAACATCACCATCGAGGGCAACAACCTCACCTCGTGGATTGTCGATGGTAAGGAGATGCTCGTTGCTCCCCTCGAGCCCTACTTCTGGAAGCCCGAGAACGACAACCAGCATGCCGCTCAGTTCGCACAGCGCACTGCCGTGTGGAGGGAAGTCAAGGACGTGACGGTGAAATATACCGTCATCAACGAGCGTCAGATTCTTGTCGATGTGGATTACCAACCAACAGCTACCGATCGTCCCATCATGCCTAAGTTCGGTATGCGTATGCGCATCCCTGCCAACTTTACCAATATCGAGTACTATGGTCGTGGACCTTGGGAGAACTATCCCGACCGCAAGCGTAGCGCGTTCTTGGGGCAGTATAAGATGCCGCTCTCTGAATACGAAACGGAATATATCCATCCGCAGGACAACAGTTGCAGAACAGATGTCCGTTGGTTCAATATCGCTAATGGAAAGCAGACCCTTCGCATCGAAGGTCTCCAGCCCCTCTGCATCCGTGCGTGGAACTATGGTGAGGAAGACCTCGAGAAGGCTGCTCATCCCCACGAGATACAGCGTGGCAAGTTCGTCAATCTGAACATCGACCTCAACGTGCATGGCGTAGGCGGTGTTGACACCTGGGGAGCACGCACCCTGCCGCAATACACCATCGACGGCAACCACCCCCACCACTACAGCTTCATCTTAGAGTGGAAAACAAAATAAGGTATATCCTAAAGCCTTCTCCCCCTCCCGCGGAAAACTGTAAACTGTTTACATTGTTTACATTTGCAAATACAGAAAGACCCAGAGGCTGTCTCTGGGTCTTTTCTGTTTAGAAGGAAGGTGGAATTTATTTTTTATTTTTGCTATACAGATAAGTCTGGTATTCTCCACCCTTTGGAATAAAGTATTTTTGCAAAATTTCAGCAGCTGGTGCCTTGAGCACTATTTCGTGGCGAACAATATCTTGGAATAAATTGGGATCACCATAAACAGGTTTTAAGTTGTACTTAACTTTTGTTTTGCTGTTTGCACTCAACGATTCTCCGTTTACTTCCATCTTCTGATCGCCTACTCCTGCAACTCTTAGGTAGTTGACAACAATTTCAATGACATAATCTTCTGCAGCAATATCATATGGTGTATTATTTACAACAATGAATTGCAGAGGTACATGCTTTAGCCGATCTCCCATTGCAGACATTTCCATTGGATGCATAGAATATTCCCAACCTGATACACGAAGATTGTTTGCCAGTTCTTTTGATAAGGACTCGCTCAAATAGCTGACGAAACCTTCGTCGGCAAATCGTTCTGCCATCTCTGCATCACTCATTCCCTTCTCTATCCAGCCTGTTGCCAAACCAAAGGATATTTGGCTTTGAGGATAATTAAGGATATTACGAGAGTCAGTAATCGACATAGTACCATCTTCTGCAAATACTATGGTGAGTTCCTTGTCACCTATTTTTGCAATAAACTTATCTGGGGTATCAGATTCCTCTATACTGATTCCATCTTTCTCAGAAAAAGAGCATAGCGAATCGCAAGTCGAAGCAAGGGGATACAAATTGTTGATGGATAGTGTATCATGCTGGGCAACCGCTTCAGAAAATGTTAATACAAATTTTTTGACCTCGCTCTTTTTCGAATTACAAGATGATAAAAGACTTATCAATACAATAAAAGCTATGAGAAATAAATAATTACGTTTCATAATGTCAAGCAATTTAAGTTAATTGTTTATTGATTGGGGATATTTAGAATACCTGTTCATAGTGAAGAGATATTCTTTTTTGTTGGCGACTACATTTGAAATAGTAGTCCCCCAAAACATATTTCTCCTCGTCTTCTGTATCTGCAAAATCATTAACGGTCGGTTCATAGCCTGTTGCCTTTATTCTTTCAACATACGCGTCATAGACACACGTGTCGGCAAGCAGGATCTCGCCTTTTACATAAAAATCGCCCATGCTTTCGAAATAGCAGGCTGCTGCTAACCCCTCTGTTTTCACCGAGTCGATGGCATAGGAATAGATGTAGTTCTCGCACTTCGTTATGAATTGGCAGTTCTTAGAGGCAGAGATAAAGAAACGCTCTGTGTCGCGCTCCACAGTGAAGTTTAACGGTTCCAGAAGCTCACGGATGCTCTGCTCACCGTTGTCCCACACTTTACCCGTGGGTAGCAAGTCACTAGTGCCTTTTTGGAATACATCAACAGTCTTCACAAAGTCCTCCACTGAGGGTAGTTCCTGTTCGACAAGAGCCGTATAGTCGATTTCTTCTACGACTTCTTCTTCCTTTACGTTCTGTCCGCCTTTACAAGCCGAAATTACAAAAACAGAGACTAGACTAATTAAGCCCCAAATAATAATGTTCTTTTTCATGATAATTTGATTATGTGTTATTTTTAATATGTTATGTTACCACAAAATAATTTTTGGCATCAAACGCTCGCTAATTGTATGGCTCAATATAACACCTATCTGTTAGGCTAGAAGAACAAAAGCCATTTAACCAACTTGCCTCGTGCATCGAAATAGAAATCTCCGTACTTCTTATCGTTTGTCATCGAATAACTATAATCTGTGCCTAAGGCATTATATCGTTTTTTCATATCAATCCAGAACAACGAGTAGATTTGCAGATTTCCTTCGTTACGTGTTAACTTGAATTGGCTGAC
Source organism: Bacteroidaceae bacterium (assembly GCA_017617235.1). Classification (GTDB taxonomy): domain Bacteria; phylum Bacteroidota; class Bacteroidia; order Bacteroidales; family Bacteroidaceae; genus Physcousia. Next base: position 26,646 of record JAFZWQ010000048.1, read on the forward strand.
TCCCAATCCACTTAAGGCTTTTTCAACTTCCGCGCGAGACATACCTTTTTTGAAATCAGATATACAATATGTATCTTTAGTTGTTGGTATCGCAGCCAGCCATATCCCATCAGTTGTCCCAAGCACTCCACAGACTTTATCACCTCGCATTACAGATAACATACCAGGCCCATTGACATATGCTGGGACGACATGAACATTTTTCCCGGACCAAGAGAATGTAAATACCCCCTCCGTTCCAAGATCTATAGTCATAATCACAGTATTACCATTTCCCTTAAAATTAATTATTTCCAATGTCGCTTTATTCTTTGAAGGATCAATGTTGTAGTTTTTGCCTTCCATTGATAGAACAGTCAATGGTTTTGTAATTACATAGTTTTTATCAAGGAACATACCGCCGTTTGTTAGTTTTATTGCAGCATCTATTGTAGCATCTTTTTGTGCGCTTGTTCCTTCTGATTGTTTTTTCGCATCATTCATTTCTTTTTCCTTTGCGCGCTTTTCTGCTTCGTCCGCTTCCAATTTAGCGATTGCATCAGAATTTCCTTTTTTAGCAGCAATTCGTATCCAATTCTCTCCTATATTTTGATCTTTATCTATTCCATTCCCATTGAGATAAGCCAAGCCCAATTCATATTGGGATTGCGCATCACCAGCATAAGCTTTTTCTGTTAATTCTGCAATCTGGCCCTTTAATATCGTAAATCCCGTTTCTTTAAGACTGCCAGATTTCATAACTACCCCATAGATTTTATTACTATCATCCTGTGAGTTTACAGTGATTATTCCTTTTTCACCATTGGAACCTTCAAAATGATAGCATGAGCCACCCTCGTAAGATAGTAATCCTTCTGGATACGTTTTACGAAATTTATATGTAGAGGATGAATTAGAAGATGCATAGAAATAATCTTTGTTGGATAAATTATAATTGACTCCATCTTTTGTTTTGGATAGAATACCTCCATTCTCTATCTGTACAATATAATCGGTACCATTTGAGTACTCTTTGAAATCAGAGTCCAATCTATATGAGTTAACTTGTGTTATCTGTTTTATGTCGCCCAAATCAGATAATTGAAGAGGAAAGAAATAACTGCTATTTATATCCTCCACTTTAATAGACACATTATTATTTGGCGTATAGAGATTGCTTGCATCCATGTCACACCCGACTTTATGTGGTGTCCGAGTTAAAGTAAATGGGAATTCAGGTTGAATTACAAAAGTTGTTAATCTATTTGTCTCGAATTTGCCATCCGTCAGTTTGTATGTGATAGAGGAACCATCTTTCGCAATGGAATACTCGATGATGCCTTTGTACTTTGCAGTATTAATCCACATTGGGCCATTATATCTATGCAACAACAACTTAGCATCCTTGACGGTGCCATTTTCAAAAATGCCTTCTAAAACATCCTTTTCTTTAGAAGAGAGAGCGTTCGGATTACTGGTTCCATAAGTAGTTTCAATTTTGCCTTTACCATATGGAAGCCCATTTCCATCTACTTTTCCATCATACGTAATGAATTCACCATAAGTAATTTTTTCTGCCCTGCAGAACTGAGGTAGAATAGACATCGCACATAGCAATGTAACAATTAAATTTTTCATAGTTTAGGTTTTATAAGTTAATAAAAAGTTAATGTTTAGCGAAAGACAAAAAAGAAAAACGTGGACTTGTTACTTCGTCTACATTCTTCGAGGTATCGCCAAACACCCAACAATCCTTCAACGAGCAAAAGCCCACGCTTTCGCGTGAGCATCCGTGTTTTTACTCTTGGATTGTTCTTAATTTTGGCGAAATTTCGAAGAACAAGAACTTAAGCGGACGCTTCTTTCTATATTCCCTTTTATTTTATCTTAGCCCATAGGCGAATATTGTTATTAGGTTAATAGTTTATGGTTGTTTAAAAAGTTCAAAGGTTAAAAGGCATTTACACAGCGATGCCAGTACGCATGATGTCGCGGTACAGGGGAGAGGGTTCGTCTTCCTCCATGAGAACGGGCTCGATGAGAGAATTCAGCTTAATGGCATCTAGACTGATGTCTGTGGAAACCGTCAGCCATTCGCCCTTTATTTCTGGTACAATAACTGCCACATCTATGTCACTCCAGGGGTTGGCATAACCTTTACTGTAGGAACCATACAAATACACCTTGGCCTTACCATTGAAACGTGGTGCAATCACGCGCTTATATTCGCGGACGAGATCCAGGGCTTCTTCCTGTGTTAAAGTTTTTGGAGTATCCATTGGTGAATCTGTTTCGTCTGTTCGAGAATGTATTTTATTCGGTAGTATCAAGGTCTTCTGCTGCAATGTCAAGCCAGTATTTTACACGTTCGTTCTTCTCCATATATTCATATATTTGGGGCAAATGTACGAAATATAATTAGAAATGAAAAGGGAAACAGAGAAAATTATTCTGAGATTGCTTGATATACGACCTTTCGAACAGACAAAATGCCAGAAAAGTATCCTCCCCCTCCCGCGGAGAAAACTGTAAACTGTTTACATTGTTTACAGTTGTGGGGAGGGGCGACACTATTCTACCGTTGGAGCGATACCACGCAGACCTGCGGAGGGACGCGTGCCTTGGCTTGACACACAATTGTGTGACAAGCCAAGCGATACTATCCCTACCCACGGAGCGATACTATCCCTACCCGCCTAGCGTTGTAACGCTCGGGCGGTAGCGTTGGGACGCTCGGACGGTAGCGTTGGGACGCATGCTTCGTCACGGGTTCCAGACTGGAAGGCGTGAGAGGAGAAATTAAGAAGTTAATAAATTAAGAAGTTAATATTTTTAGTGCACATTCTAAAAATATAGTATATTATAATTAAATGTAATGAAATTCTTAATATCTTAACTTCTTAACTTCTTAACTTTGTTTGGCTGTATTGTGTAAATGTCGTATATTTGCAGAAACATACCAATCTAATAATTCGTACGCACGCATATATGAACATCATTAATTCGCACTACATTCCGCTGGCAGAGCCGCACAACATCATCATGGCTCCGGGCGAGGATTTAATTGCTGAGCAGATAGGTATATTATCTATCGTTGAGGAGGCACCCACGAAAGGCGGTGGATATGGTATCAAATGCCATGAACACCCCGTAGTAAGGCATTTGAAGGGGGTGGGGTATGCAGAAGACACCAAAGATGCTTTAGAGCTTCATCTTGTACAAGAGACTGCCGATGGTGACATTTGGACAGAGTTTGAAACAAAGGACTGTTTGATGCTTTGTTCTGTTAAGGAGCGTAAGATTAGCAGTTTACGGTTGCATATGGTTATGATAAGCCGCATGGCACATTACGGTGAAGCCTACGATCTTCAGGGAATGTTCCAGATGTTGAAGGAACATGATATAGAACTTGTATGGGACGACACCGCTAAGGAGAATCATCAGGAAATAATACTAAGTAATATGAGGATTCGGGATGATATTTATCTTCAAAGTCTCCTAGTTCAGCCATTATTTATGGTGGAATATGGCAAAATCGAGGATGAAAAACTTATAAATCCCCTTGACGACGATGAAATCTTCTTTGAATTTGTCAATCAGGCAAGGGCCCTTTTGCAGATAAATCCGCACTATGAGTTCCATTTTACCTCCATTGACAAGCAAATGGCATACATTACAGACCGATTGAATACTGAGTTGAATGATTATTTAGAACGTCCAGATGAATCAAAATGATGTTTTCATAGTGCGGAATCATCGCATGTCACTCCATCTGGTGCTGGGTCTGTTGGAGGATGCCGACAGTTCGGAGGAGACAAAGAGTTGGGCTCTTTCGGCATTGTTCCATGCTGGATACACCCACGACGATGACCTGCGCGATTATCTTCACGATGCATTGGAACGCAAAGGACTGCATCCATATAGTCCATATCGTATAGAAGAAGCTAATCACTTGCAAGAGGGAAAAACCGAGGAACAGCTGCGTGCCGAACGAGCCGTATTCCTGTCACAACTGAAAACTGTCCTGGACAACCTGATGGCGATGAAGGATGAAAAGGGAAAACCTCTGTTCTGCCAGAAGAACCATTGGTGGGCCATATTCCGTATCTTTGTGGACAAAAAGATAAATAATCAGCAGGAGAATCGCTACAAAGAATTTATACACCTCATTAGCAGCCTCAATCTGAACCAGGTTAATGCCGAACTCGATTTGGACACCCTGAGTAACATCACACAGGAAATCTACCGTTTCCCATTCTCAAAATGGGATGGGAAGAAGCCTTGGGGCGAAGGTTCACGAAAGATAAATGCCTTCGACCGTATGTACAAAATAGCTCAGGAAGTTCACATAAAACTAACACTTCTAGGGCTCTAAAAGCCCCGCTCTGCTGAACGTTCAAATGAAAAACTGAACGCTCGAATGATAGTCTCAGCCGATGTTTGGGCACTCGGCTGAAAATTTTCTATACCCTATTATATATGCTGAAATTTGTGTTGAGCAAACTGCTCAGCGGGGTCAGAACAGCTCCGTTCAGTAATAACTTAACACAAATAAAAACATGAAAGTAAGTTTTCAAAAAAATCTCTACAGTCAAGTAGAGTACATCGAAACTTCCGAACAATTGGAAGCAGTGTTCAACCAACCTGAAGTCTGGAAGAAGATACTGGACATCCGCCAGCTTCGCCAGGCTGACAAGATGCAGGAGGCACAGAAAGTGAAAGAGTCGCTGCCTGCCATCATCTTCGTTGCCGACCACTTCAGCGAGTCTGTTAACAAGTTTGGCCAGAAGGGCGCTTGGCGCTGTCAGCCAAGCTCGCATCTGAACGGACTGGCCGTTTTGGATGCCGATCACCTGACGGAAAAGCCAGCACAAATCTTCACTCGATGGACACCTGAACATCTGAAGGAGCTGGGCATCTATCTGGTGTTCATTACATCGTCCGAAGAAGGTGTTAAAGTGGTTTTCAAGGCACGTCCCGAATGGGGCAATCTGATAGAGAACGTGCGCATGATGGGACGTGAGCTGGGGCTCCCTGTAGACGAGAGCGGTAAGGATTCATCGCGAGCATCCTTCGTTCCATCGGAATTGGCTGGCGACATCCTCTATTACGATGGCGATGGCATGTTCAACTGTGATGGGAGCCAGTACGACAGCCTGTTTGGTGAAGCCTATCGCAGAGGGGAAAGTGCAGGTTCGAAAGTAAATGGTACAGATGCAAAACCAGGGAGTTTGGCAGTTCACACATTCCGGATTTCAGAACACACATATAAGGGTGTTCCCATGCAGAAGATTGTGGATTGCTGGGTTGGTCGCGAATTGCCACAGGAGGGCGAACGCCACAAAACGTCGCTCTGTCTGGCAGACGAGTTACGTTATATCTGCGACAGTGATCCAGAATTAATCGAAGGAGTTTTGCGTGCCCAATCATGGGTCAACGACATCGTCAGGGAACGTGGTGAGAATGTCGCGCAGACCGTAAAGTCGGCTCTCGCCTACAAAGAGGAGAAACGCATTCCTCCTCGAATGTATCACGCACTCAGGGAAGCCGGTGTGGACGTAGAATCGGGTATCAGCAAGAACCAACTGCCCTACGAAAAGTGGGCTGAAAGCCTGAAGAAAATGAAACTGGGTTGTTACAAGTCCGCCATCAGCTATATCGACAATCCACTCATCTATCCTGGTGGAATCATCACCTCTGGCGGCATGTACGATACCCTACTCACCAATTGCTGGTATACCGACTGGCAGGGGATACAGCATCGACTGAACGGCATATTTCTGGCAATTGGCGACCCTGCATCCGGAAAAGGTTTTGCCGTAGAACAGGACGATGCCATCATGAATGTAATGCGCGAAGCAGACAAGACCGGGCGCATTGCAGAACGCGAATATAAAGAGGGGTTGCAAGAGCGCAGCACATCGCAGAAGGAACAGAAAAAAGATGCACTGAAACGTCCAGATGACATGGTGCGCTACTGTCCTGTAAAGACCTCGAATGCTGTGCTCTATCGCCGCATGGAGAATAGCGCAATAGAAATGCCCGACGGAACATCCTTTTATCACCACCTGTACACATTTGCCTCAGAGCTGCTCTCCATCGTCAATGCACGAGGAAGTTTTCAGGAGAAGCGTGATTTGATGCTACACAGTTTCCACAATGAGTTGAATGGTGTCGACTATTCAAACACGGAAAGTGTGAATGCCATCATACCCGTCTTCTACAATTTGGTAGCTACGGGCACAGGTTCCTCATTGAGCAAGTTCGTTCACGCAGGCAATATCGGCGATGGCATGTCCACCCGTATGTCATGCTTCATAATGCCAAAGGGACAGTTCAAGATGCGCCCCCTGCGCAGCAAGCCCCGTTCTGAACGCGGCATGAACGAGATGCGTATGTGGGGACGCAGATTCGACGCACTACAAGGTGAAATCAAGGGACTTAAGAAGTTGGTAGACCACATATATCATATAGTGGCGCTCAAGGCAGAGGAAGCCAACAACCAAGGCGATGAAATCACCGTAACCATGTGTATGCGTATGCAGGACAAGCTGATGGCCATCTGTATTCCACAGGTCATTTCCACGCAGAAATCGTGGGAACAGTTTCGCCACACCATGACTGCGAAAGTAACCAAGCAACATCTGGAATTTGCCACACTCATGTTCGACGTATTACTCACCTGCGAGGATGCACTCTTCGGACTGTTGTGGCAGGACTACTTCAACAAAGAATACCAGACAGTTCAGCCACGCATCACCTACGACAAGACCTCACAGAACTTCAAGCGTCTGCCCGAAATCTTCACCACAGCCGATGTAATGGACATCTGGGGATTCACCAGCAATGTTACAGCCTCAGCCAAATGCAAACAGATGGTAGATCATTGTCAAGCCCAAAAACTGAAACGCGGCCAGTATCAAAAACTCGTCTCCACTATCTGATCATTCAAAAAAGGTCATTTGAAAAAGCGGTCTCTCCAATTAGAGAGGCCGTTTTTTATGCATAAAAACAAAAAGAGGCCGGATATATCAAAATATTGAATAAATATTTGGAAGTTTGAAAACGATTGTCTAAATTTGCTGCGGTATCGGGGGAGAAATCCCGGTCCGCAGATGCATTAGCTTATTATTTCGCACTTACCGAAAAGACCTAAGAAATCATTTTGGAATAGTTCGATTTAAGAGCAGAGGGAAAAGCCGAAGAGAGGCTCCCCTTTAATCTAACAATAAAAGCTATGCACCACGCATATGGCGTGGTTGCATTCTTATACGTTAGATGGGGGTTCCAATTCCTAGGTCTGCCTCTCAGGTAAGTGCATAAGAGTGGCCACGTCATTCATGTGTCCTTTCCTTTTTGCTGCCTGCCTAGACATTATTATTAACAACCTAAATAAAAGCTTATGAAACACACCAAAAAGATTGATATGTACATCTTGAGATAGGAAAGGCGAATAGGTTCCACGCTCTTTTTATGTGCATACTTATAACAAATCCATGTAAGAACCCTTAAATCTTTATTCATGTAAAACCGATGGGACGATGGTATATAACCGTCCAAAAAAAATGAAAAAAAACATTATTTTTATGGTAGCTTTATTCGTTGGAGCTATGCTTTTCTCTTCATTCACAAAGAATGATTGCAACTCAACACCATCTACTACGGAACTGGAAAGTCAATCCAACCTTGTTTTTCGGGGTACTCAAAGATTTAGAAGTAATGATGGTCGAGAACTCTACTGCTATACTAATAGTAAATGTGAAATGTATGACGGAGACAGATTAGTTGTCACATGCACCTATACGTATTCTGGGGATGAAATTAGATTACTTGATGAGAATGGCAATACTGTTTACAAAGGTAGCGTTTACTGGAATAATTCGCATTCAAAGCCGATATCAATCACCATTGCAGGAACTACTTATCGGAATAAAGATTAACAAAGTAGTAGATTGGCAACAGTCTCACAGGTGTGCCAAACAAACGGCACACCTGTTTCTTTATTATATATTATATGGATTTTGTAGATAGATTTCTTGAGTGGCGACTACGACATCTGCCAGAAATCCAAACCTGTCTGGAAAGATCATATACTCTCTAAAAATTGATTATATCGCTCCCTCCCAAATATGGAGCCAATAGAAATCCCTGTCAATAATCACAACATTTATTATCTCCTGCAAGAAAGACCCAGGGACATCGCCTCTGGGTCTTTTTTTATGTGCAAAATGTAAACAGTTTACAGTTTTTCCGGGGGAGGGGGTTATTGGACGCCGATGAGTTTGTGGGTTTGGAGGCTGAGGTGCCACTGGGGGTGGCTGAGGGTGTATTGGATGGCGGCCTGGAGGATGGTGGCGTTGCGTTGGACATCGCCTGTGTCGCAGGGTTGCAGGCTCCATACCTGGGGGTGGAACATCTGTTCGATGGGTTGCATGTCCTGTCCCTGGAAAACGGCCTTCAGTTCGTGGGGCTCGAGGACGACAGTCTCCGCCAGCACCTTGGGCGAGCAGGTTACCCAGTCGATGGTGTGGGGCAGCAGGTGCGTGCCGTTGGTTTCTATCTGTACGTAGAAGCCTACTTCGTGCAGGGCATCGACTAGTTGCGGCAGGTCGCGCTGCAGCGAGGGCTCGCCGCCTGTGATGACGGCGTGGCGGGGTTTGTACGAGGCTGCGGCTACGACGATTTCCTCCACCGTCATTTCCCAGCCTTCCTGGTGACGGGTGTCGCAGAAGGCGCAATGCAGGTTGCAGCCGCTGGTGCGGATGAACACGGCGGGTGTGCCTGTGTAGCGTCCCTCGCCCTGTATGGAGCAGAAGATTTCGTTAATCCTCATCGCGTTCGTACGATGCTTCGTTGTTCTGGCTCTCCACCACGTCCACGCGATAGGCCTGCGGAATCTGGTCGCAAATCCAGCGTGCGATGTTCTCGGCTGTGGGGTTGAAGGGGAGCATCTCGTTCAGGTTCGTATGGTCGAGCCGGTCGCGGATGAGGCGTTTCAGGTGGGTGAAGTCCACCACCATGCCGTCGGCATTCAGTTCGCGCGACTTGCAATGTATGGTCACCAGCCAGTTGTGCCCGTGCAACTGTTGGCACTTGCTTTCGTAGGACAGCCGGAGTTGGTGGCTGGCAGATATTTCGAAGGTTTTCTTGATGTAGTACACAGATGGAAAAAATTGAAAATTGAAGATTGAAAATTGAAGATTGAAAGTTTTGTTCCCCCTAAAGGGGGATAGGGGGGCTTAGTTGAGGAACTGGGTGAAGGCACGGATGCACAGGGCGTGGTCGCGCACGGAACCCGTCTCGCGGCACGAATGCATGGCCCAGATGGGGTTGCCCATGTCCACTCCGCGCAGGGGTAGGCTCGAAGCCAGAATGTTGCCCAGCGTGCTACCTCCCGCCACATCGCTGTGGTTCACGAAATATTGGCAGGGAACGCCTGCTTCGCGACACACCTCGGCAAACACGGCAGCCGATTGTGCATCGGTGGCATATTTCTGTGCGGCATTTATCTTGATGACAGGCCCTCCGCCCATCTGCGGATGGTTCGTGGGGTCGTATTTATCGCTGTAGTTGGGGTGCCAGGCGTGGGCATTGTCGGCACTGACCATGAAGGCTTGCTCGATGGCACGGAACCAGTCGTCCTGTGTGCCTCCCTGTGCCAGCACCATGCGCTGCAGCATGCTCGATAGGAAGGGACTGCCTGCGCCCTGTTTCGTCTGACTGCCCGTCTCCTCGTTGTCGAAGATGGCCAGCACCTGCGTAACTTCGGGCTGTTTGTTGGCTGCCAGCAGGGCCTCCAAGCCTGCGTGCACCATCGACAGATCGTCCAGTCGTCCGCTGCTGATGAACTCGCCATCCAGTCCTACACGACAGGCGGGAGTGGCGTCGTAGAGGTACAGATCGAAGTCTAGAATCTCGCTTTCTTGAACTTTTAATTCGCTGGCTATCAGGTTTATGAGCATGCCTCCCTCTAGCTGTTCTTTAACTATACCCAAGATGGGCAGCATGTCCTTCTGCTTGCTCAGTTTCACCCCGTCGTTCACCTGACGATTGAAGTGAATGGCCAGATTGGGGATGACGAGCAGGGGCCTGCGGACGTGCAGCAGTCGGGTAGTGGGGTGCAGGGCGTCGGTGCCCCTGAGGATGACGCGCCCAGCCAGCGACAGCGGACGGTCCATCCATGTCGAAAGGATGGGGCCTCCATAGACCTCTGTGTTCAGTTTCACCAGTCCTCCCTCGCAACGGATTTCGCCTTGAGGCTTGATGCGGAACGTGGGGCTGTCGGCATGTGCACAGATGATGTGGAAACCAGCCTCCGCCAGCGGTTTGCTGCCCACGCGGAAGGCGTAGAGCGACGAATCGTTTTTCGTGACAAACAGCTGCTGACCAGCCTCGAGACGGGGCATCGGCTTCGCAGCATCCAGTCGCTGGAAACCAGCTTCCTGCAGCGCCTTGGCCAGCGTATCGACTGCCAGGAAGTTCACTGGTGACTTATCTAAAAACTCAATTAATTCCACGATGTCTAATGGCTAATGTAAAATGGCTAATGGCTAAAGGCTAATGGCTAATGGCTAAAGTTATGTTCCCCCTTAAGGGGGGTAGGGGGTCAAAAAATCGTTGTTGAATCCCAGGGGTAGAACTGCTCGCTGACGGAGAACGTTCCTAGCGCGCGTTCCAATTTATCGCGCGTAAGGGGTATGTGCGCCATGCGCGCGCTGTCCAGACCGATGTACTTGCGAGGTTTGTTCGGCAACCACGTCCAGAACTTCTGGATGCTCTCCTGGTCCAATTCGTCCAAACCCGCATAGGCGATGATGACAGGCAGGTGGAAACGGTTCACACAGCGCGAAATCTGCCAGTTCAGGATGTGGCTCTCCGTGTTCAGCACGGGGCTGGCCACAACCAGCAGGTTATCGGCCTCGGCCATCAGCTTCAGGAAACGGCTCTTTGTGGTGGTTTCCAGCAAGTCGTCGTGTTCCGACGAGAAATGTATCTCGTGCATATTCACGAAATTAAAGCGGTCGGGATGGTTTTTCTGCCATTCTTCCAGTTGCTGGAAGGTGTGCCAGTTGCTGTTCACGGTGTCCTGTACAGCATCGGCATCAAAAGCAATGTAGGTCGCTCTAGGTTTCATATTTTTTAACTTTATCTGCCGACAAAGATACAAAATATTTTCATATCTTTGTATGCAATTTACCTTAATATCGTTAAAAATATGAAACGAATCGCATCAATTAGTGTTTTATTTGCTTTAGCAATTACCGCCACTGCCCAGCGACTGACGGATTATGTAGACCCCATGATTGGCTCAGGCGATCATGGGCATGTTTTTGTTGGAGCCAATGTGCCACAGGGTATGGTGAACGTTGGTCCTACCCAGCTCGAAGAGGGTTGGGACTGGTGCTCGGGATATCACCAGACGGGTGAGCGCATCATCGGCTTCAGCCACATGCACCTGAGTGGAACAGGTTGTGCAGACCTGGGCGACATCACCCTGATGCCCACCCTGCAGGAAGTGGAACTCAGCCGCGAAGGCGTTTCCTCGACCTACAGCCACGAGCGCGAGAGCGTGCGTCCGGGCTACTATTCCGTAATTCTGGATCGTGGTAACATCAAGTGCGAAATGACAGCTACCAAGCGCGTCGCCCTGCACAAGTACACCTTCCCACGCGGCTCGAACAACGCACGTATCATCATCAACCTGAAGGATGCCGTGAGCGACGAACTGCAGCAGGCACGCGTTTACCAGCTCAACGAATACACGGTGGCCGGATACCGTCTCAGTCACGGATGGGCCAACCGTCAGCAGGTATATTTCTACATGCAGTTCTCGAAACCCATACACAACTTCCTGTCGCCATCCATCGACAACCCCTATGCACAGGCCACCTTCGAGGTAGGACCTGGTGACGACGTGATGGTGAAAGTCGGTCTGTCGCCTGTGAATGAGATGAACGCCCTGCAGAACATAAACGTCGAGATGCCCCAGTGGGACTTCGATGCCGTTCGTGAGCGTGCACTCGAGAACTGGGACGTAGAACTCTCTCGCATCAAGGCCACCTTCCGCACCGACCGCGAGCGTCGCATCTTCTACACCGCCATGTACCACTTCCTCTATGCACCTGTGGTATGGGGCGACTGCAATGGCGACTATATGGGCAGCGACGGACGCGTGTATCGCGATGCCGGCTTCCAGAACTACACCATCTGGAGCCTCTGGGACACCTATCGTGCTGCACATCCCCTGGCCACACTCATCCTGCGCGATGAACTGCGTGACTATGCACAAACCATGCTGCATATCTATAAGGAACAGGGCGAACTGCCCGTTTGGCACCTGATGTCCAACGAAACATACTGCATGGTGGGCTGTCCCGCTGTGCCCGTGTTGGCTGATATGGTGCTGAAAGGTGTCGAGGGATTCGACTACCAGGAGGCTGTTGACGCCATGAAGGCCAGCCTCTTGAAGGACAACCGTCAGCTCGACCACATGAAGAATTACGGATACATCCCCTGGGACCAGTCATCGGGCGAGGTTGTTGCCAAGACCCTCGAATACTATCTGGCCGACTGGTCGTGTGGTAAGGCTGCCGCCAAGGTGGGCGACAAGGACAGCACCTACTTCCTGACACGCTGCAAGGGTTACAAGAAGATGTTCGACCCCGAGAAACAATGCATGCGCGCCCTGTCGAAGGCTGGCAAGTTCCGCGACGAACCCAACTTCAACCCCTGCCACCAGACACGCGACTACACGGAAGGTAACCCCTGGCAGTACACATGGCTCGTGCCACACGACATCCCAGGACTGGTTAGCTGCTTCCCCTCGCAGCAAGCCTTCATCGACCGTCTGGATGCCCTGTTCGAGGCTGATGCCGACCTGGGCGAAGGTGCACAGCCCGACATCACTGGACTCATCGGACAGTATGCCCACGGCAACGAACCCAGTCACCACATCCTGTACATCTATAACTACGTGGGTCAGCCCTGGAAGACGCAGCAGCGCGTGCGTCAGGTCATGAGCGAACTCTATACCGACCAGCCCGCAGGACTGTGCGGAAACGAGGACGTTGGCCAGATGTCGGCTTGGTACATCCTGTCAGCTATGGGCCTGTATCAGGTAGAACCCTGTGGCGGCAAGTACCAGTTGGGTAGCCCCGTTGTGGAGGAGGCTGTGATTCCCGTGAAGGACAACAAGACATTCACCATCCGCAGTCACGGCAACAGCGACAAGGCCATCTACGTGAAGGAGGTACGCCTGAACGGCAAACCGCTCACAGAGACCTACGTCACCTACGACGACATCATGGCTGGCGGCACACTCGACTTCTACATGTCCACCAAGCCCGTCAAGAAAAGCAAGAAAAAGTAAATAGGGAAATACGACTAAAGGCTGAAGCGCAGCCAGTCGCCTGATGTGGGATGCTGGAATTCCAGCTCGTCCGCGAAGAGCATCAGTCGGTTGGCTGCTCTTCCGTATAGGCGGTCGCCCACGATGGGATTGTTCACCCCCTCCCGTGCAGCCATATGCAGTCGCAGCTGGTGGGTGCGTCCGGTATCGGGCCACAGGTGGATGCGGGCGTGTCCGTCCTCGTTGCCAGCCACCTCGTAATGCGTGATGCTGCGCTTGCCATACTCTTCGTTCACGATTTGTCGCGGACGGTCGTAGGGGTTGGGACAAATCAACAGGTCTATCGTGCCCTTTTCGCCCACCGTCATGGGCTTTTCCAGCAAGGCCGTATAGCGTTTGCGTATGGTGTGGCGGATGAACTGCTGTTGCAGCGTGTGGTAGGCCTCGTCCGTCAGAGCCACCACCATCAGTCCGCTGGTGTCCATATCCAGACGGTGCACAATCATAGGCCCTTCGGCTTGGGGATAACGCTGGCGCATGATGTCCAGAAGGCTGGGCACATCGTCCTTGCCAGGTACGGAGAGCATGCCCGATGGCTTGTCAACCACCACGAACGACGGGTCTTCGTGCAGGATTCGCAATTGACTCATCACTTGGTCATAGTCCTTCATCAACGGATTCTCCTCGACATCCAACCCCTGCATCATCCACGTCAGTATGGGTTTGCATTTGTGTTGGCAGGCAGGGTAGAAGTGTCCCTCCTCGCGCACCTCGCCACGTGGTGAACGACCCATCCAGAACTCGCCCATGCACAAGGGCTTCAGACCATTGCGGTAGGCGTATTGCAGCAGTTTAGGGGCACAGCATTCGCCAGCACCCGATGGGGGAACCTTGGGCGCGAAGATATCCAGTAGCGGGCGTTCCTCGCCTCGTGCATTCAGCAGGCGGAACTGACGGAACAACCATTGCTGCAAGGCCTGACTGCGACGTTCGCGCTCTGCCTCGATGGTGGCGGAATCCGTCGCTTGCAACTCGTGGTTCAAAGCAGATATGCGTCGTTCCTCTTCTTCGAAATAGGTGCCGTGCAGGTCGAAGACGGGGGGCACGAAGTAGGGCAGGGTGCTCCGTCCGCAAAGGGTACCTGAGAAGGCTGCCAGGAACTTTCCGCCCTCCACCACCAGCACACCCAGCATCTTCCCATCTTCTATCTCGCGTGCCCATTCGGGATGCTTCTTCACTTCCGTCACCACCTCTCCAGCGGCCAGTCGGACCAGTGGATGCGGCTCGTAGCAAAAGGGATATGTCATCTGCAGCGGTGCTTCGTGTTGCAAGGCTTCCGCAGGCAGCGGGTGTAGGCGTTCGTCGTTTGTCATATCGTGTGCAAAGCTACAAAAATGTTCTTAAACAATGTTAAGGCTTTCCCCTTTTGTGCCTGCATGGGGCAGATTAAACCTTCTGGGCTTTGTGGTTTCAAATATATTGAGTATATTTGCAAGACATTATTGACTATTTATAGAGACGACTATGAAGAAGAAAACACTTATCGTTGCGGCTGTTGCTATGCTGACCCTCGCTATGGGCTTCCAGATGCGCACCGCACAGGCAGCCAACGTTGTCAACACCGCTGCAGCCGAGAAACAGGCAGAGATTCAGTTCGATACACTTCGCATCGACATGGGCACCTTCTCCGAGAAGCAAGGGGTGCAGAAATGTTCGTTCGTATTTACCAACGTGGGTACGGCTCCGCTGGTCATCAACCAGGCGTTTGCCTCATGCGGATGCACCGTTCCTACCTATACCAAAGACCCCGTGAAGCCGGGCGAGAAGGGAACCATCGATGTAACTTATAATGGCAAGGGCAAGTATCCTGGTCGTTTCTCGAAGTCCATCGTTGTACGCTCGAATGCCAAAACGGAAATCGTCCGCCTCACCATCGAAGGAATGATGACGGAGTAGGTTTGCGATGTAACATGTGAAATGTAAAATGTAATTCAATACCATGAAGAAGATTTTATTATTGATTTCCCTGGTATGTGTGCCCCTCGTAGGCTTCGCAGGAAAAAAGAAGCCGGTGGTGGAGAAAGACCCGCTGGGAACAGGTGTCGAGGATCGTGCCTACTGGGCAAAGTTGGCTTACACAATGGCGGCTCCCGTGCTGGAGAACATGGCCAACGGCACCCTGCAGAAGAATATGAAACTGGAATTGTCCCCCACCTGGGACAATCGCGACAAGAAGGTGGCCTATATGGAATGCTTCGGCCGACTGATGGCTGGCATTGCTCCCTGGCTCACTTTGCCCGACGACGATAGCGAGGAAGGCAAGATGCGCAAACAACTGCGCGAATGGGCGCTGAAGGCCTATGCCAATGCCGTTGACCCCAACAGTCCCGACTATCTGGGATGGACGAGTGGCGGACAGACGCTGGTGGATGGTGCCTACGTGGTGGAGAGCCTGTTCCGTGGATACAAGGCCCTGTGGGAACCTCTGGATGATGTTACGAAACAACGCTACATCAAGGAGATACAGGGATTGCGTCGTTACGACCCTCCTTATACCAACTGGCTGCTGTTCGTAGGCATGGAGGAGGCTTTCCTGATGTATGTGAATGGCGGATACGATGCCTTCCGCATCAAGATGGCTCTTTCAAAAGCCGAGGAATGGTACATTGGTGATGGCCTGTACAGCGACGGTCCCTCGTTCGCCTTCGACTATTACAACGCTTTCGTTATCCAGCCCATGTACACCGAAATCCTGCAGATGGTGGCTGCCAAGCAGGGTAACAATACGTACCTTGTGCGCTCGAAGGGCGATAACCGTAATGGTGCCAACAATCGTCTGAAGGAGGTGGTGAAGCGCATGCAGAAGTACAGCGTAATCCTCGAGCGTTTCATCTCGCCAGAGGGTACATTCCCCGTTGTGGGTCGCTCGATTCCTTATCGTCTGGCTGTTCTGCAGCCGTTGGCTCAGCTGGCTTGGATGAAACAGTTGCCTGGCGAACTGCACAACGGACAGGTTCGTGCAGGAATCACAGCCGTCATGAAGCGCATGTTCGAAGGTAAGGGAAAGACGAACTTTACGGAGGATGGTTACCTGACCATCGGCTTCGTAGGCAGTCATCCCAATGTGGCCGACTGGTACACCAACAACGGCTCGCTCTACATGACCTCGCTGGCCTTCATGCCTCTGGGCCTGCCTGCCAACGACCCCTTCTGGACAGATGCTCCTGAGAAATGGACCTCGAAGAAGGCTTGGGAAGGCGACGACTTCCCCAAGGACCACAAGTGGGACATCAACAAACAAATCCTCTACTGGGAATAAAAAGAAAACGGGAGACGAAAGCCTCCCGTTTTCTTTTGCTTAATGGATAACCGTTAACCCTTAATCATTTTCCATTATAGTGGTTCATGGCGAATGCGATGCCGCTTAGGGCGTAGGCCTTGATTGCTTCGCAGGCCGCAGGTACGCGTTCGTCGACCAGTTTCTCGTCCTCAGGACTGAAGGTCCCTAGCACAAAGTCTATCTGACCACCACGTGGGTATTCGTTGCCGATGCCAAACTTCAGACGGTTGTAGGCCTGTGTTCCCAATACCTGTGCAATGTGCTTCAGGCCGTTGTGACCAGCATCGCTGCCTCCCTGTCGGATGCGGATGGTGCCTACGGGCAAACTGAGGTCATCGACCAGTACAAGCATATTCTCCAGAGGTATCTTTTCCTCGTTCAGCCAGTAACGTACAGCATTTCCCGATAGATTCATGTAGGTGGAGGGCTTCAGCAGGACCAACTCCTGGTTCTTTACCCGCATGTGGGCAACGAAACCATATCGACGGTCCTGAAAAGAAATATTGGACGCCTTTGCGAGGGCATCCAATATTCTGAATCCAATGTTGTGGCGGGTTCCTACGTACTCTGGTCCGATGTTACCCAAACCTACAATCAGGTGCTTCATTGTTTGCTCTTCTTTTGTCCGAACGAAAATCCGGCGTAGGAAGCTAAACATTATTCGGCAGCCTTGGCAGCAGCACTCATGGCGCTACGTGTCATCTTAACCTGACATACGACAACGCTGGCGGGAGTAACCAGTTCCAGACCTTCGAACGAAAGTTCGCCAGCCTTGATGGTCTTACCCAAACCGAGGTTCGTAACGTCGATGTCCAGACGCTCGGGAATCTGAGTGTAGGGAGCACGTACCTTCAACTTACGTACGTTGGCGGCCAGCTTACCACCGGCACGAACACCCTCTGCCAGACCATTCAGCTTGATGGGAACTTCCATCACGATGGGCTTCTTCTCTGTTACCTCGTAGAAATCTACGTGCAGCAGCTGGTCGGTTACGGGGTGGAACTGAAGCTCGCGCATAACAGCGGTGTACTTCTTGCCATCGATGTCGAGGTTTACGCTGTAAATCTCAGGGGTGTAAACCAGGTTACGCAGACCGGCAGCTGTTACAGAGAAGCTCTGAGCTACGGGCAGACCGTTTTCGCCACGGGCCTCGCCATACAGGTTGCAGGGTACTACGCCCTCCTTGCGGAGTTGCTTGGTTGCTTTCTTGCCAGTCTCGGTACGAGCAGTACCTTTGATGTCAATACTTTTCATTGTTCGTTTTTTTTAGTTGTGTTACTCTAAATTAAGTTTTCTCGTGCTTAATTCGCCATCACACAGGGAGATGTGCTCCAAAAGCGGGTGCAAAGGTACGAATAAGTGAGTAAAAAAGCAAATTTATTTGCAATTTTTTGACTCCTAACTCGTCGCTATATTAAAAGTCCAAGTCGATTTTGATTTCTGCATCCTCGATTTCGGGACGAGGCTCGGATTTTCCCTGCTCCTGTTCGATGAAATCGATAGCTTCAGCCATGCAGGACTTGAACTTCTCGAAATCCTCTCTATAAAGGAATATCTTGTGCTTCTCGAAATTAACTTTCGGGTTGATGGGATCGTTGCTTTCCACCACTTTCTTGCTCTCGGTAATTGCCAAGTACAATTCATCCTTGCGGTTACGCTTTACATCGACGTAATAAATGCGTTTTCCGGCCTTAATCGTACGGGAAAAAACGATGTCCCGTTCCTTACTCTCATCTGTTTTCTTAAAGTCTTCCATAACTGTTAGTGATAAATATTACGCTAATCGGCTTCAAAATTGCATCTATTTTTCATAACTACCAAAAAAAATGGGCATAAATTGCAATTCTTTAGCATAAAATGCCTAATTTTGTGCCACAAAACGATAAGCATCAAGCATTCTTTGAAATATGATTAACCGCGAACTGATTCGAATTAAGGTAGTTCAACTCGTTTACGCCTACTATAATAATGAAGGAAAAACGTTGGAAACTGCAGAAAAAGAATTCCTATTCAGCCTGGACAAGGCCTATGAGTTGTACCACACTTTGCTTTTGCTCATGGTCAGCATTACGCACATCGCACGTCGCACAGTCGAGATGCAGCAGAGCAGGGCAAGACGCCTACACGTGAAGGAGGATATTCCCACCAAGTTCGTAGACAACCAATTCATTGAACAACTGAGTAAAAACGAACAGCTGCGTGCGTTCCAGGAGAAAGAGAACACCATCTGGAGCGACGATGAGGAGTTTTTGCGTCAATTGTATAAAAAAATTACCGAACAGGAGTTTTATCAGGAATACATTCGCAAGGCCGGAAACAGTTACGAGGACGACCGCGAGGTGTGGCGCAAGATATACCGTAACCTGCTGTGTAACAATGATGAATTGGATGAGCTGCTGGAGGAACGTAGCCTGTATTGGAACGACGACAAGACGATTGTGGACACGTTCGTCCTGAAGACCATACGCCAATTTGGAGAGGGTGAGGAAAGTCAGCAGTTGCTGCCGGAATTCAAAGACGAAGAGGACCTGCGTTTTGCAAAGGTTCTTTTCCGTACAGCCATCAACAACGAAGAAACTTTCCGCACACTGATTAAGGGACAGACACGCAACTGGGATATGGAGCGCATAGCCCTCATGGACTTGCTCATCATGCAGGTGGCACTGGCCGAAATCACCTCGTTCCCCGAGATTCCTCTGAGCGTGTCGATTAACGAATATGTGGAAATCGCTAAGATGTACAGCACACCACGAAGCGGAAGCTATATCAACGGTATGCTCGACACCATTGCAAAGCGACTCATCGCTGAGAACAAAATTGAGAAAATGTAATAAATTCAATAAAATAATATGATTATGAACACAATGTTTATTCTACTTCAGGCTACTGCTAATGGTCAACAAGGTGGCATGTCTTTCATCATCATGATGGTTATCATCTTTGCCATCATGTGGTTCTTTATGATTCGTCCCCAGCAGAAGAAGCAGAAGGAGATACAGAACTTCCGCAATTCCATTACGGTGGGAAGTTCTATTGTAACCGCCGGTGGTCTGTATGGTACGGTTAAGTCCATCGATGATACTGACAACACCCTGATGGTGGAAATTGCCCACGATGTTAGGGTGAAGGTTGACCGCAACTCGGTTTATGCTACTGCCCCTGTAAACGACAAGGCTTAATTCTCCTTTGACATGAAGGCAGACCAGTATCGGATGAAGAGCATGTGGAAGAGAATCAAGGGATTCCTGCTTGGAGCCATGAGTCAGGAATTCTTCATTTTCCTCTTCTTCTTGTTTCTGTCATCTGGATTCTGGCTGTTGCAGGCACTCGACGAAACCTTCGAGGCGGAGGTCGAGATACCATTGGAACTGGTGGATGTGCCTGACGATGTGGTAATTACGTCGCCGCTGCCCGAACAAATCAACGTTATTGTCAAGGACAAGGGCACCTCACTCTTCCGCTATTGGCGGCACAAGGTGAAGCCCATACAGATATCCTTCGAGGACTACAGCAATGGTGCAAGTAGCGGTATGGTGCGTATCCTGCAATCTGATGTGCAGAAGGCAGCTCAGTCGCATCTCTTTTCCACTTCGCGCATACAAGGCATAAAGCCCGACACCCTGGAATTCTTCTTCAATCACGGGCGGCATTCCACCGTTCCCGTTGCTGTTGTGGGCAAAGTCGAGACAAATCCGCGTTTCTATCTCCTCGACCTGCATACCCAACCTTCTGACGTGCGTGTATTCGCTACATCACAGGTATTGGACACGCTGACGGCTGTTTGCACAATGCCTGTCAACCTGAAGGATTTGCAGGAGAACACCAGCGTGGAGGTCGACCTGAAACCCATTCGAGGTGCAAAGATAGAACCCTCGAAGGTTACGCTCATGGCAACGGTCGATGTCTATATGGAGGATACCGTAGTGGTGCCTGTGGTTTCCTTGAATTTCCCTGCAGACAAACAGTTGCGTACCTTCCCTTCGACGGTGAAGATTACTTACACGGTGGGTTATGCTCGCAGCAAGGATGTGTCGCACAAGAATTTCGTTTCCGTCATCACTTACGAAGATGTCCTCGCTCTGAGGGAAAAGGGTGCCTCAAAGATTCCCGTCCGTCTGAAGACGATTCCCGAAGGGGTGACCAACGTGAGAATCGAACCTAGCGAACTCGACTATTTGGTGGAAACGGTTAGTGACGAAGAATAGACGATGGTTCGATTGGGCATTACGGGTGGTATTGGAAGCGGCAAGTCGTATGTCTGCCGCATGCTGGAGCAGGAGTTTGATGTTCCCGTATACAATTGCGATATCAATGCACGCATCATCACCTATACAGATTACGAGGTGATGCAACAGCTAACAGGCTTGCTTCCAGGACTCTATGACAAAGACGGCGAGTTGGACAAATCGATGCTGGCCCATTATCTCTTTGCTTCGGAAGAGAATGCAGCAAAGGTGAATGCCATCGTTCATCCGGCTGTGAAACGTGATTTCCGAAAGTGGGTCGAGTTGCGCAGCGACAGGAAACTGCTGGTGGTGGAAAGTGCCATTCTGTACGAGAGCCATTTCGATACGGAAGTCGATAGCGTCCTTTTCGTGGATGCCCCATTGGAGGTGCGCATCCAACGGGTTCAGGAACGCGACGGCCTTTCCGAAGAGGAAATACGCAGACGCATCGCCTTGCAGCAAACAGAACAGGCACGTGGACTTGCCGATTTCTGTCTCGTAAACGACGGTCAAACCGACATCCGTTCCCAACTCAACGAAATACTTAAATCACTAAATCATTAAATTCTAAAATAATACATTATGCTGAAAACGATTTTAGCCATTTCCGGCAAACCAGGACTTTACAAACTCGTATCTCGTGGCAACCGCAGTCTCATCGTAGAGACGTTGGATGCCAGTCACAAGCGTCAGCCTGCATTCGGCACCGACCGCATCATCTCGCTGGCAGACATCGCTATGTATACCGACGAGGAGGAAGTGCCCTTGCGTCAGGTGCTTACCAACATTAAGGAACGCGAAAAGGGTGCTGTCGTATCATCCATTGATATCAAGACGGCCACCAAGGACCAGCTCTTCGACTTTATGGGAGAGGTGCTTCCTACGTTCGACCGCGACCGTGTGCATGCCTCGGATGTCAAGAAACTCATCCAGTGGTACAACATCCTGATTGAGAACGGTATTACAGACTTTGCCGAAGACCTTCAGGAAACCGAAGGCGATAACGTCGATAACCGCAAGTAAGAGCGTTGCGTCGTTTCCGACTGTGCCATAGTATGGCACAACCTGTAAGGATGCGTCGCTAACGTCAGAACAATATGAGTCCCGCCACGCCGCAAAGTAAAATGACGTGGATGGGACTTATTTTATAGACCTTCGTCGAGATGAAGGCGAAGAAGAAAAGTCCCACACTTATCCAGAACTGCCAGGGACATTCGCTGGGCGTAGAGAAGTTCTCAGGTGTCATCAGGCACAGCGAAGCGGCTGCCAGCAAACCTACAACGGCAGGTCGGAGTCCCGAAAACACATTTTCCACCACGGGATGGTTCTTGTATTTCATCAGGAAGCGGCTAATCAGAATCATCAGTATGAACGAGGGCAGTACTACGGCGAAGGTGGATACGGCACTGCCCAACACACCCCAATACCAGGCATGTCCGGCGTTCGTAATAGCCGTGTATCCCACATAGGTTGCCGAGTTAATGCCGATGGGGCCGGGGGTCATCTGACTGACAGCTACGATGTCCGTAAACTGTCCCATCGTCATCCAATGGTAATGACTCACTACCTCGCCCTGAATCATCGAAATCATGGCGTACCCCCCACCGAATCCGAAGAGGCCAATCTGGAAGAATGTCCAGAATAGTAGAAACAATGTGGCTATCATAACTTATCCTCCTTGATTTGTCCGTAAACGTATCCGCCTGCACCTGCCAACAGTATCACATAGATTGGGCTGAAGCCTAGCAACCATATCAGAGCTGTTGCAGCTACGGGAATCCAAATGTTGTAGCGACTGATTTTTGCCATCTGTGCCATCTTGAAGACGGGAGCAGCAATCAGCGCCACTACAGCGGGACGTATGCCTCGGAATATGCGTTCAACATAAATGTTTTCGCGGAATTGTTGGAACACCAGTGCGATAGCCAGAATGATGAGGAAGGAGGGTAGGGCCGTACCTAACGTGGTCACCACAGCTCCCCATTTCCCCCTCAGCTTGTAGCCAATGAAGATGCCGATGTTGATGGCGAAGATGCCTGGGCATGACTGTGCCACAGCTATCAGGTCGAGCAGTTCCTCGCGCCCAATCCATTTCTTCTCGTCCACCACTTTCGCTT
Organism: Bacteroidaceae bacterium; assembly: GCA_017617235.1. GTDB lineage: Bacteria > Bacteroidota > Bacteroidia > Bacteroidales > Bacteroidaceae > Physcousia. The sequence goes on from JAFZWQ010000048.1 coordinate 49,656, forward strand.
CGATAAGCGGAATCATGGCATATCCGCCACCAATGGTGAACAGGCCGATGCGGAAGAATGTACTAAACAAATTCCAATAGATATTCATAGGGCTAATGGGACCAATAGGCCTAATGGGCAACATGTGCTTCAACCCACTTTCTTGCGTTGACGAAGGCCTCAATCCAAGGTGTCACCTCGTCGTTGCGGCGATCAGCGGGATACCATGCGTTCTGCCAGGGGAATACGGCACGCTCCAGGTGAGGCATCATGCAGAGATGACGACCATCAGCAGAGCAGATACCTGCTACGTTGTAGTCAGAGCCGTTGGGATTAGCGGGATAACCAGCGTAGTTGTACTTAGCAATCACGTTGTAGGCACTCTCTGCCTCAGGCAATGAGAACTTACCCTCTCCGTGAGCCACCCAAAGGCCGAGTTTATTTCCGCTCAGGCTTCCGAACATCACAGAGTTGTTCTGAGGAATGCTCAAGCAGATGAACTCACTCTCGAACTTGTGAGAGTCGTTGTGCAACATCTTAGCACCCTTAGCGCCTGTGAGTCCAAGCTCAACCATCAGCTGACAACCGTTACAGATACCCAGTGAAAGGGTGTCCTTGCGGGCATAGAACTTATCGAGGGCCTCCTTAGCCTTGGGGTTGAAGAGGAAGGCACCAGCCCAACCCTTAGCAGAACCAAGTACGTCGGAGTTAGAGAATCCACCACAGAACACAATCATATTGATGTCCTCGAGGGTCTCGCGACCAGAAATCAGGTCGGTCATCATCACGTCCTTCACATCGAAGCCTGCCAGATACAAGCAGTAAGCCATCTCGCGCTCACCATTAGTACCCTTCTCACGAATGATAGCGGCCTTCACGCCAGTCTTCTCGCGACGATCGGCAGAGATACCATACTGTGCCAACTTACCAGTGAAGTCCTTGTTGAACTTCATCTCCAGAGGCTGCTTCTTGTAGTTCTCAAAGCGCTCCTTAGCCTTGCCATTGAAGCTCTGCTTGCGGTCCAGGAGATATGAAGTCTTATACCAAACATCACGCAGAACGTCGATGTCGAAGGATAGACTAGAGGTACTAGAATCTCTAGAATTTCTAGGATAAATAACCTCGATGGTGCGGGCATCCTCTACAGGATAACCAATCTTAGCGTAGCCTACGCCCTGCTCCTCCATGAAGTCCTTGAACTCCTCCTTGTATTGGTCGCTTACCTCGATAACCACACCAGGATTCTCAGCGAACAGAGCTTTTACAATGTCGCCATCCTTGCAGATGTCGTGCAGGTTGATGTGCATACCGCCCTTGGTGTTAGCAAAGCACATCTCGAGCAGAGTAGTGATCAGACCACCTGCAGAGATATCGTGACCAGCCAGAATCCAACCCTTCTCAATCATCTGCTGTACGGTCATGAAGG